>DXDG01000005.1 GCA_019115605.1 Candidatus Alistipes faecigallinarum | reverse complement strand
TGTAAATTCGTGATTTACAGGGATTTGCAATCTTTTGCGTTGTTTCTTGGTGGAGAATACGAGATTCGAACTCGTGACCTCTTGCATGCCATGCAAGCGCTCTAGCCAGCTGAGCTAATCCCCCGTTGCGGGGACAAAGATAGCAGGAAAATTTAATTCCCGCAATTTTTGGCCGAAAAAAATCGGTTCCGATGCCGTTTTCTTTCGGGGCAGAGCTCCCGCCGACAAAAAAAGAGGGCCCGAAGGCCCTCGTGATCTCCGGAATCAGTGCCCGTGCTTCCCCTTCAGGGGCTTTCCGTTCTGGTCAAAGGGGATGGTTTCTCCGCCGGAGAGGCCGGCGACATAGCCCTTTTCCGATTTGGTCAGCTGTGTAATCGTTTGCCCGGGATACTCCTTGGCGACATAGGTCTGGATTTTGGGTGGTACGGCCGTAGCCGGGACCGATCCGCTTTTGAGATTGATTTCGGTCCAGGTGCCCTTGTCGCCGTCGAATGCGATCGTCGATCCGTTGTCAAAGCACACCACATACCGGTCCCAGGTCGATTTGCGGTCCAGTTCTACGCTTTTGATCGTCTCCATCGAAAAGTTCTTTTCGATGAACTCCCGGGCGGGTTTCGGCAGTTTGTCGAATCCGACCTCCTGCGGTGCCGCGCAGACCCCGAGGGCTGCGGCAGCACATGCGAGTGTAAGCAAGATCTTTTTCATGGTCAATGCAATTGGATGAATAGGATGTCCATCCACGTGCAAAGAGAGTGCCGAACCGTTCCGCTCGTTCCGAATCCGCAGCCGGTTATTCGAAACGGGTCAGCGCTTCGGGCAGCCGGGGAGTCGCACCCTCGCAGGTGCAGACATAGGCCGAGACCTTCACGGCGAGGGCATGTGCCGCGGCGATGTCGCAGCCATGGAGCAGGGCGGCGCAGAATCCCGCCGTAAAGGAGTCTCCGGCTCCTACGGTATCGGCAACCTCGACCCTGGGAGTTGCCAGATCGGAGACGCCCCCTTCGTGGAAGACGTGGCTGCCGCGGCTGCCGCAGGTCAGGATCACGGCCTGCAGGCCGAAGTCGCGACGCAGCTGTTCGGCGATGCGGAGGATGTCCCGGGAATCCATGCCGAGCATCCGGGCTACGATGATCGCCTCCTCGTCGTTTATTTTGAGGATGGTGCATCGTTTGAGCGATTCGATGACGACATCCCGGCCGTAGAACTCCTGCCGCAGGTTGATGTCGAAGATCCGCAACGCTTCGCGGGGCGTTTCGTCGAGCAGGGCGGTGATGGTGTGCCGCGAAACCTCGCTGCGCTGGGCCAGCGATCCGAAGCAGACGCAGCGGGCGTTCCGTGCCAGTTCGCGGAGCCGTTCCGTGCAGGGGATATGGTCCCAGGCCACGTCGGTGAGGATCTCGTATTGCGGGATGCCCTCCCGGTCGAGGTGCACCTCCACGCGTCCGGTGGGGTAGGCGACGCGTGCAAGGTCGGCCCGTAGCCCCCGTTCGTTGAAATTGCGGAGGATGGCCTCTCCGTAGGCATCGTTGCCGATGGCGCTGACGGCGATGGCGTCGTATCCGAACTGGGCCATGTGCCAGGCGAAGTTGGCCGGGGCGCCGCCGATCTTCCGCCCCTCGGGGAGCATGTCCCAGAGGACCTCGCCCAGCCCGATGATGTAGTCGTGTTTCATAAGTGCAGGTATTGTCGATCATTCTTTCCCGTACTTCGAACAGCGGCCGGATGCTCCGTGGGGGAGTATCCGGCCGTATCCGAAGATTCGGGGTCGTTTCGTTATTTCACCTCCCAGGTGGCACCCGAGCGGAGCAGGTCATCCACCGAGTGGATCTTGCTGGCGGCCTTGACCTCCTCGACCTGGCGTTCCACGGCCCGGTCGTAGACGGCGTCGTCCTCGACGGCGCGGATGACGCCCAGCGCCACCGGATAGTCGGGGTACTTCATGGCGGCGAGCATCACATGCAGCGTCGTGTCGCGTTCATGGGCGTTGTGCGTGAGGATATCGTCCATCGTATAGCCGTCCTCTCCGACGGTTACGACCTTCAGCCGCATGTTTTCGAAGACGAGGCCCTTCTCCCTGTTGGCGCCGAAAAGCATCTTCTCGCCGTGGCGCAGCGTGATGGTGCGCTCGGCGCGCGTCGCCTTGTCGGCTGCAAAGGCGGCATGGGCCTTGTCGTTGAATATCACGCAGTTCTGCATCATCTCAACCACCGACATGCCCTTGTGCATGGCTGCGGCCACGATGCACTCCTTCGAGAGCTGCACCTCCATGTCGATCGACCGCGCGAAGAAGGTTCCCTTGGCGCCGATCACCAGCTCGCCGGGGTTGAACGGCTTCTCGACCGTTCCGTAGGGGGATGTCTTGGTGATCTTTCCGAGCTTCGAGGTGGGGGAGTACTGACCCTTCGTCAGTCCGTAGATCTCGTTGTTGAAGAGGATGACGTTGAGGTCCACGTTGCGGCGGATGGCATGAATGAAGTGGTTGCCGCCGATGGCCAGCGAGTCGCCGTCGCCGGTGGCGACCCAGACGTTGAGGCGCGGGTTGGCGACCTTGACGCCCGTAGCCACGGCGTTGGCGCGTCCGTGTATGGAGTGGAAGCCGAAGGTCTTCATGTAGTAGATGAAGCGCGACGAGCACCCGATGCCCGAGACGAAGGTGAAGAGGTTGTGGGGCGTGTCGGTGGCATCGGCGATTTCGGGCAGTGCACGCTGCACGGCGTTGAGGATGGCATGGTCGCCGCATCCGGGACACCAGCGCACCTCCTGGTCGCTCTTGAAATCTGCGGGGGTATAGTTGTATTGTGCCATGGTGTTATTTCAATAAGGATTCGAATTTGCGGCGAAGTTCGGTGACGGTGAACGGCTGTCCTTCGCACTTGTTGTACTGCTCGTAGCGGAACTCCTGCAGTTCGTGGCGCAGGTAGGCGGCGAACTGTCCTTCGTTGAGCTCGCAGACGACGATCTTTTTGAAGCGGGCGAAGATCTCGCGCACGCCGTGCGGCAGGGGATGGATGTAGTTGAAGTGGCAGAGCGATACGCGGTGTCCCTCGCTGCGCAGTTCGTCCACGGCGTTCTGGAGGTGTCCGCGGGTTCCGCCCCATCCTACGACGAGCAGGTCGCCCTCCTCGTCGCCCCATACCTGCTGTACGGGAATATCTTCGGCCACGAGCGCAACCTTTGCCGCGCGTGCCCGGACCATCTTCTGGTGATTGTCCGGATCGGTTGAGATGCTGCCCTTCACGGCATCCTTCTCCAGGCCGCCGACGCGGTGTTCGAGTCCGGTCTTTCCGGGGAATGCCCATCCGCGGACCATCTTCTCGTTGCGCACGTAGGGCATGAATCCGTCTTCGGGAGCCGTCTCGACGATCGGCGGGCAGATCGTCGGGTAATCCTTCATCGAGGGAATGCGCCACGGTTCGGAGCCGTTGGCGATGAATCCGTCGGTAAGCAGAATGACGGGAGTCATGTGCTCCATGGCGATGCGTCCGGCCTCAAAGGCGAAGTGGAAGCAGTCGCTCGGCGACGAGGCGGCCATCACGACCACCGGGCACTCGCCGTTGCGTCCGTAGAGGGCCTGTGCCAGGTCGCTCTGCTCGGTCTTGGTCGGCAGACCCGTCGAGGGACCTCCGCGCTGTACGTCCACGACGACGAGCGGCAGCTCGGTCATCACGGCCAGGCCCAGCGCCTCGCTCTTGAGCGAGAGACCCGGTCCCGAGGTGGTCGTTACGGCGAAGTTTCCGGCATAGGCTGCGCCGATGGCGGTGCAGATGCCGGCGATCTCGTCCTCGGCCTGCACGGTCTTCACGCCGAGGTCCTTGCGCTTGGCCAGCTCCTCGAGGATCACCGTGGCGGGGGTGATGGGGTACGAACCGCAGAAGAGCGGCAGCCCGGCCTTCTCGGCCGCGGCGCAGAGACCCCATGCCGTGGCGACGTTGCCCGAGATCGTGCGGTAGGTTCCCTTTTCGAGCGATGCGGCGGCCACCCGGTAGTGGTTGGCAAACTGGTGCGTGTTGGCCGCATAGTTGTATCCGGCGTCGATGGCGCGCTTGTTCGCCTCGGCGACGGCGGGGTTCTTCTTGGCGAACTTGTTGTCCAGGTAGCGGCGGGCATAATCCTCCGGACGGTCAAAGAGCCAGAAACAGATACCCAGTGCGAACATGTTCTTGCACTTGACCACCGTCTTGTTGTCGAGCCCCAGCTCCTTGAGTGCCTCGCGCGTCATGGTGGTGATGTCGGGAACGACGACGTTGTAGGCGTCAAGCCCCAGCTCCTCGATCGGGTCGAGGGTCTTGAATCCGGCCTTTTTGAGATGCTCTTCGGTGATCGAGTCTCCGTCGATGATGACCGTTGCGCCCTCCTTGAGCCATTTGCGGTTGGCCTTCAGCGCTGCGGGGTTCATGACCACCAGCACGTCGCAGTAGTCGCCGGGGGTCAGTTCGCGGTGATCGCCGAAGTGTACCTGGAATCCCGATACGCCCGCAACGGTTCCCTGCGGGGCACGGATTTCTGCGGGGTAGTCGGGGAAGGTCGAGATGCCGTTTCCCAGCAGCGCCGAGGTGTTGGAGAAGAGCGTGCCCGTGAGCTGCATGCCGTCGCCCGAGTCGCCCGAAAAGCGGATCACGACATCCTGCAGTTCCTGCACTTTGTTCTGTTCCATGGTGTAGTTTTAGTTAGTTGTTGGTGTTGTCCTACAAATATATGAATTTATTGTCAGATTGTACTCCGGCGCTTCATTTTTTCGCTGTCGGAGACACTTTTTCTTATAATTCGTTTGGAAAGGTGCTCTGCCGGGGCTGCTGCCCTGCCGGAAACGAGGCGTTGCGGCGCAGGGCCAGCGTATCCTGGTACTGCTTCTGCAGCCCGACCAGCTCGTCGAACAGCTCCTGCCGCACGCCGGCGCACGCGGGGTCGTCCATGCGGTTGTGCAGCTCGTGGGGATCCGTCTGCAGGTCGTAGAGCTCCCACTGGTCGATGTCGTCGTAGAAGTGGATCAGCTTCCACCGTTCGTTGCGCACGCCGTAGTGGCGCTTGACCATGTGCTCCGCGGGATATTCGTAGAAGTGGTAGTAGAGAGCCGTGCGCCAGTCGGCGGGCGTTTCGCCCCGCAGCAGCGGCAGCAGCGAACGGCCCTGCATATCCTCGGGGATCTCCACGCCGGCCAGCTCGAGGAAGGTCGGGGCGTAGTCGATGTTCTGCACCAGCTGGTCGATGTCGCCCCGCGCCCCGCCCGGCAGGCGCATGACGAGCGGCGTGCGCATCGACTCCTCATACATGAAGCGCTTGTCGAACCATCCGTGCTCGCCCATGTAGAACCCCTGGTCGGAGGTGTAGACCACGAGCGTGTTCCCGGCGAGTCCCGACGCTTCGAGGTAGTCGAGCAGACGCCCGACATTGTCGTCGAGCGAGCGGAGCGTCTTCAGGTAGTCGCGCATGTAGCGGTTGAACTTCCATTCGGCCCGGGCGCGGCCCTGTGGATTTTCGCGGTAGAACTCCTCGATGATCGGGTCGTAGAAACGGTCCCACGCGGCCCGCTGTTCGGGATCCAGCCGCGAAAGGATCTGTTCGTAGGCTCCCTTCAGCCGTCCGGGTTTTCCCTCGCGGAGCATCTTGAGGTCGTAGACGGGGTCCATGTCGTGGTCCGAGGCGATCGACATCTCCTGTGCGGCGGCAGCCGGACGCCCTTCGTAATCGTCGAAGAAGGTCTCGGGCAGCGGGAAGGTCCGGTCTTCGTAGAGAGCCAGGTTGCAGGTATCGGCCATCCAGTTGCGGTGCTGGGCCTTGTGGTGCACGAGCAGGCAGAAGGGCTTTTCGGGGTCATGTTCCTCGCGGAGCCACTCGATGCTCTTGTCGGTGATCAGGTTGGTCAGGTAGCCGCGCACGCAGACCGTGTCGCCCTCCTGGCGGATGAACAGCGGGTTGTAGTAGTCGCCCTGCCCGGGGACGATCTCCCAGTGGTCGAATCCCGTGGGGAGGCTTTCGAGGTGCCACTTGCCGATGACGGCCGTCTCGTACCCGGCCTGCCGGAGCAGTTTGGGAAAGGTCTGCTGCGAGGCGTCGAAGACGCAGGTCGTGTTGTCGTAGAACCCGTTTTTATGGGAGTGCTTCCCGGTGAGCAGGCAGGCGCGGCTGGGACCGCTCAGTGAGTTGGCCACGAAACTGTTCGTGAAACGCACCCCTTCGCGGGCGATCCGGTCGAGGTTCGGCGTCGAGGCGTAGCGCGTGTCGTAGCAGCTCATCATCTGCTGCGTGTGATCGTCGGTCATGATGTAGAGGATGTTCATCGGCCGCCGGGGCTGTTCCGGCGCTTCGGCGCATCCCGCGAGGGCCGCGGCTGCGGCCGCCCCTCCGAGTAGCAGACGGTTGTTGTGCATGGTTTTCGTTTTTGGCGGTTTGGCGTTTTTGGGGGAGGTCAGCGCATGGAGTTCATGCGGATGCTGGCCTTGACCAGGGCAATGGCGCGGATGCGGCCGATCTCGATCTCCTTGTCGGCGTGGTGGGGATTCTGGCTGACGAGCTTGACATACCCTTCGCGGTCGGACTTCTGTATATATTTAACGGTAACGTACTCCTCGCCGTCGATATCGATCGAGAGCAGGTACATGTCGCCCCAGAAGATGTCGTCGATGTTGTTGAGCTGCTTGTAGAGCACGATGTCGCCGCTTTTGAGCAGCGGGTACATCGAATCACCGCGGACATAGAGTGCGCCGTCGCACTTCGGGAGGTTGGGAATGTGGATATAGTTCACGGGCTTGGTCTGCGCCTGGTCCGTGAACAGGGGCACGAGCCCCGCCGTCCCCTCGATCGAGTAGAGGGGCACGCTCTGCATGGGCAGCGAGTTGTCCGTGCGGTGCATGTAGGCCGTCAGGTCGGGATCGGCGTTGAACATGTTGCCGCGTCCGGTTTCGAGCCATTCGGGATTGACGTTCAGTTCCTGAATCAGGATGTTGCGGTTCCGGGAGGAGAGCCCCGACTTGCCGGTCTCGATCATCGAGAGGGCCGCCTTGCCGATCCCAAGGTGTTGAGCGAGTTGCTCTTGCGTCATTCCGAGCTGTTTGCGTATCAATTTTACCCGTTCGTTCATGTTTTTCTATTGGAAAATTTTATAGTAAAAATTTCAATATTTTATTGGAAAGTTCAATTTTTGAATATATCTTTGTCCTACAAAGTTAAGCAATTTATTTCTTTCGACCAACTTTTTTTTCAAAAAACGATTCTGTATCAATGAGCTATTCCGTATCATCTGAACTCTATCGGGAGACGGCCGTCCGTCTGGCGGACGCGATCGACGGCGGCAGCTATTTTTCGGGATCGGTCCGTTTCGACTTCGACGGCATGGCCTGCTGCCTGCGGGCTTCGGTGATCGTCTATCGGCGTCGGGAGTCTCTCCCCGAGGGGGAGTTCCGGCCGATCGTGGATCTGGTGCCCGTGTGGTGGGAGTTCCACACCGTCGGGGAAGCGGGGGAGGTCATCAACGACTTCTCGTTTTCCGAGCTGAAGGCGTATTTCTGACGCCGCCCGTGCTGCGGCACATCCCGTCTTGGGCGCGGCGCCGCCCGCCGCAGCACCTCTTTTTAGAAAACCCGCCCGTCGCGGCGCCGCGCAAGGGGTTTTACGCACATTCAACCAACAGATGAACAAAAAACGCAAAGCGGCCTCTGCGGATCCCTTGTCCGCAGGGGCCGTCGTGCCCGGAGCGCACTCCGCGGAGGAGCCGCATTCCGGGGACGCCGAAACGACGGCGGTACTTCCTCCCGACGGAGTGAAGGCGCCGCCGCCATTTCCCGAGGGGCTGATCCTTCCGGTCGGTCCCGACACTCCGCTCGACTCCGATACGGCGCCGCCGTCATTCGCCGACTTCGCCTGCGGGGTCTATCCCTTTCTCGAACTGCAGCCCTTTCACCGGGCCTACTACCGGGTGCTCGATGCCTTTGCCGCGGGGCGCATCCGGCGGCTGATCGTAACCATGCCTCCGCAGCACGGCAAGAGCGTCGGCGCCACGACGCTGCTTCCGGCCTACATCCTGGGGCTCGACCCCGACTGCCGGGTGGCGATCGCCTCCTATTCGGGACTGCTGGCCTCGAAGTTCAACCGCCGCGTGCAGCGGATTCTCGATTCGCGCGAATATGCGGCCTTCTTCCCCGCGACGACGATCAAGCACGGCGCCAAGCCGCCCGGCTATATCCGCACCTCCGACGAGGTGGAGATCGTCGACCGGCGGGGCGGCCTGCTCTCGGTCGGCCGCGAGGGGTCGCTGACGGGCAACCGCGTGGACTGTTTCATCCTGGACGACCTATACAAGGATGCCCAGGAGGCCAACTCGCCCCTCGTGCGCTCGAACTGCTGGGAGTGGTACACCTCGGTGGTCCGCACGCGCATGCACAACACCTCGCGCGAGCTGATCGTCTTCACGCGCTGGCACGAGGAGGACCTTATCGGCGAAATCCTCAAGCGCGAGCCGGCCGAGACGCTGCGGACGTGGTCGCAGCTCGACACCACGCCGCCCGATCGCTGGCTGCATCTGAATTTCGAGGCGCTGAAGGCCTCGCCGCCCACGGAGATCGACCCCCGGGCCCAGGGCGAGGCCCTTTGGGAAGCGCAGCACGGCGCCGCGCTGCTGGCCTCCAAGCGACGGCTCGACCCCCTGCAGTTCGAGGCGATGTACCAGGGGCATCCCTCCTCGCGCGAAGGGCTCCTCTACGGGCTTAACTTCTCGGAGTACGATACGCTGCCGCACGAGATCGTCCGCCGGGCCAACTATACCGATACCGCCGATACGGGCGACGACTATCTCTGCTCGATCAGCTATGTGGTCGATGCCGATGGGGTGATCTACCTCACTGATGCGGTCTATTCGCGCGAGCCTATGGAGCTTACCGAGCCGATGGTCGCCGACCTGCTCCTCCGCTCCGATACGCGCCAGGCGGCCATCGAGAGCAACAACGGCGGCCGCGGCTTCGCGCGGGCCGTGCAGGCGCGCACTCCCGGCGTGCGCATCGAGTGGTTCCACCAGAGCGGGAACAAGGAGGCGCGCATCCTCTCGAATTCGGCGACCGTGCTGCATCTGCTTCGCTTCCCGCGGGGCTGGTCGCAGCTTTGGCCCGAGATGTACGCCCATCTGACGACCTACCGGCGCCAGTTCCGCACCAACCGCTGGCACGACGCCGCCGACGTGCTGACCGGCATCGTCGAACGCGAGACGGCGGGCCGCCGCAGCGGGCGGCTGCGCGAGGTGCGTTTTTTGTGATCCGCACTTCGGCCGGATTTCCGAAGACCCGTTTTGTGTCGTTCCGCATCGCATGTGCATCCTCTTCCGCATGCGAAATCCAAATAAAATGCGTATCTTTGCGCGACATGGGCCTCCGCGCATCGGGCGGCCGTCAGTCCGCACGCCGGACGGCGGTGCAGACCCCCGGGCGGCGGTTCAAAGACGAACGACGAAAGCATGAAAGCAGCCATTATCGGATACGGCAAGATGGGCCGTGAAATAGAGCGCATTCTCCGCGAGCGGGGCGACGAGGTCGCGCTGATCGTCGATGCGGACAACCGGCAGGATCTCGATGCCGCGCACCTGGCGGGTATCGACGTGGCGCTGGAGTTCACCACGCCGGCTACGGCCTACGACAACATCCGCACCTGCCTCGAATGCGGGGTGGCCGTCGTGAGCGGCACGACGGGCTGGACCGACCGCCTCGGGGAGTTGCAGGCGTTGTGCCGCTCGCGGCACGGGGCCTTCTTCTACGCCTCGAACTACTGTCTGGGCGTCAATCTGATGTTCCGGCTCAACCGGCAGCTTGCGGCGCTGATGAACCGCGTCGGCGGCTATGACGTGCGCATCGAGGAGGTGCACCATACCGAGAAGAAGGATGCTCCGAGCGGCACGGCCATCACGCTGGCCGAGGGGATCATCGCGGAGCTCGATGCCAAGAGCGGCTGGGTCAATTACGCCCCGGGTATCGCGCATGCCGCGAACCGCGTGGAGCGCAGCGAGGATACGCCCGCCGACCGGGTGGAGATCCGTTCCGTCCGCGAAGGGGCCGTTCCGGGCATCCACACCGTAACCTACGAATCGGCGGACGACATGCTGGAGCTGCGGCATACGATCAAGAACCGCCGCACGCTGGCCGCGGGAGCGGTCGTTGCGGCCGCATTCCTTTGCGGCCGGCAGGGTGTTTTCGGCATGGACGATCTGCTTGAGGAATCGAAATAGGTTGGCAACATGGAAAAGATCAAGGCATTTTTCGCGAACAAATGGGTGGGCTTCACCTTTGCCGCCCTGCTCTATACGCTCTGGTTCGTCGTCTGGACGGGCAACCTCTGGCTGCTGCTGGGTCTTCCGGTGATCTACGACCTCTACATCTCGCGCTTGTTCTACCGGTATGTCTGGAGCCGCAACCGGCGCCTGTGCGAGCGCAGCAGGACCTACAAGGTGATCTATGAGTGGGTCAACGCCATCATCTTCGCCACGGTGGTGGCGACGCTCGTGCATCTGTACATCTTCCAGATGTACGTCATCCCCACCTCCTCGATGGAGAAGTCGCTGCTTGTGGGCGACTACCTCTATGTGAGCAAGGTAACCTACGGCCCCAAGATGCCCAATACGCCGATCGCGATGCCCTTCGTGCACCATACGATGCCCTTCTCGCAGACCAAAAAGGCCTATTCGGAGGCGATCCAGTGGCCCTATCACCGTCTGAAGGGGCTGCGCCCGATCCGGCGCAACGACGTGGTGGTCTTCAACTTCCCGGCCGGGGATACGGTGCTGCTCGAAAACCAGGCCGTAACCTACTACGACGTGCTGCGCAGCTACGAAGCGTCGTTCGGCCGCGAGGAGGGACGCCGCCAGTTGAACGAGAAGTATACGGTCGTCAGCCGTCCGGTCGATAAGCGCGAGAACTACATCAAGCGCTGCGTGGCCCTGCCGGGCGATTCGCTGGCGGTGCGCGACGGCTGGGTCTATGTGAACGGCACACCGCAGGATTCCATCCCCGGCATCCAGTACACCTATCTGGTGCAGACCTCGGAGCCCTTCACGCAGTACGCCATCGACAATCTCGGCGTTACGGAGTTCAGCGGCAACGGCTCGTCGTACTACATGGCGCTGACGGCCGAAGCCGCCGAAAAGGTCCGTGCGCTCAAGAACGTCATCTCGATCCGCCGCTATGTCTATTCGCCCAACGACGACGTCTACCCGCAGTGGGGCGAGGCGCGCTGGAGCCAGGACAACTACGGCCCGATCTGGATCCCGAAGCGGGGTGCCACGGTGGAGCTCACCGCGGAGAACCTGCCCCTGTACCGCCGTATCATCGAGGCCTACGAGGGTCATACGCTGGAGGTGGGCGATGACGGCGGGATCCGCATCGACGGCGCTCCGGCCACGAGCTATACCTTCGCGATGGACTATTACTGGATGATGGGCGACAACCGCCACAACTCGGCCGATTCGCGCTTCTGGGGCTTCGTTCCCGAGGACCATATCGTGGGTAAGGCGTCGTTTGTCTGGCTGTCGCTCGATGCGAACAAGCGCTTTCCGGCCAATATCCGCTGGAACCGCATGTTCAAAAAGGTACGGTAGGGTGGCCGACGACACTTTCCTGACCGTAGCCGCTCCGGCCGAGGCGGCCTCGCGGGAGCGGAGCAGCAAGTTCCTCTCCTACATCTACCCCGTGGCTTCGGAGGAGGAGATCCGCGGACACCTCGACGCGCTGCGCAAACGCTATTACGACGCCACGCACCACTGCTATGCCTGGCGTCTGGGACCGCACGGCGAGGCATTCCGTGCAAACGACGACGGCGAGCCTTCGGGCACGGCCGGCAAGCCGATTCTCGGACAGCTGCTCTCGCACGGACTGACCGACTGCCTCGTGGTGGTGGTCCGCTACTTCGGCGGTACGAAACTCGGGGTTCCGGGATTGATCGCCGCCTACCGCGAATCGACTGCCGAGGCGATTGCCGCCGCCGAGATCATCGAGCGTACGGTGGACCGCCGCCTGCGGGTCGATTTCCCCTATGTGGCGATGAACGACATCATGCGCGTTGTCAAGGAGCAGCAGCCGCGCATCGAGGAGCAGCTCTTCGACAATCTTTGCACGCTGCATCTCGCGATCCGCGAGAGCCGTGCCGCGGAGCTTGTCGAACGGCTCCGCAAGGCGGGCGGGAGCATCGAGGAACTCTGATGCGGCCGCCCCGGCGAAAAAGCTGAACGTAACCATGGAAGAACTCAAGGATTGCATCCATATCAAGGGGGCGCGGGTCCACAACCTCCGCAACATCGAGGTCCGCATCCCGCACAACGCCCTGGTGGTCATCACGGGCCTCTCGGGTTCGGGTAAATCGACGCTGGCCTTCGACACGATCTTTGCCGAGGGACAGCGCCGCTATGTCGAGAGCCTCTCGGCCTATGCGCGGCAGTTCCTCGGGCGCATCAACAAGCCCGACGTGGACCTCATTACGGGCATCGCCCCGGCGATCGCCATCGAGCAGAAGGTCAATACGCGCAACCCCCGTTCGACGGTCGGCACGACGACCGAGATCTACGACTACCTGAAGCTCCTCTTCGCCCGCGTGGGCCACACCTTCTCGCCCGTCTCGGGACGTGAGGTGCGCTGCTATACGACCGACGACGTCGCGGCCTTTGTCCTCGAACACGAGGGCGCCCGTGCCGTGATCGCCGCGCCGCTCACGCTCGCCCCGGGCCAGGGACTTATCGAGAAGCTGACGCTGCTGCTCTCGGACGGCCTGATGCGCGTCTACGCCGACGGCCGCGTGCAGCTCATCGAGGATCTGCTGCCTACGCTTGCATCCGACGCCCGGCCGGAGGGCATGCTGGTGGTCATCGACCGTCTGCGCGTCGCTTCGGACGACGATACGCAGACGCGTCTGCGCGATTCGGTGTCGCGGGCCTTCTCCTATGGCGACGACCGCTGCTCGGTGCTCCTCGATGACGGGCGGCACGACTTCTCGGCGCGCTTCGAGGCCGACGGCATCGAGTTCGAACCCCCTACGGAGCACCTTTTCAGCTTCAACAATCCGCTTGGCGCCTGCCCCCGCTGCGAGGGCTACGGCAAGGTCGTGGGCATCGACGAGGATCTGGTCATCCCCGACAAGAGCAAGACGATCTACGAGGATGCCATCGCCTGCTGGCGCGGGGAGACGATGCGCCGCTGGAAGGAGGAGCTTGTCCGCAATGCCGACAGGTTCGGTTTCCCGATCCATACCCCGTTCCACGAACTGACCCCCGAGCAGAAACGGCTGCTGTGGCGCGGTAACGAATATTTCCACGGCCTGGACGCCTTCTTCAAGTATATCGACTCGGAGCGACGCAAGATCCAGTTCCGTGTGATGAAGGCCCGCTATACGGGCAAGACCGTCTGTCCCGAGTGCGGCGGGTCGCGCCTGCGCCGTGAGGCGCTCTATGTGCGGGTCGGCGGACGCACGATCGCCGATCTGGTGGTGATGCCCGTCGATGAGCTGATCGCCTTCTTCGCTGCGCTGGAACTCGACCGGCACGACGCGAAGACCGCTTCGCGCATTCTCGTGGAGATCCGCAACCGCCTGCAGTACCTCTCCGACGTGGGACTGGGCTACCTGACCCTTGATCGCCTCTCCTCGACCCTCTCGGGCGGCGAGAGCCAGCGCATCAACCTCTCGACTTCGCTGGGCAGCAATCTCACCGGTTCGCTCTATATCCTCGACGAGCCCTCGATCGGCCTCCATCCGCGCGATACGAACCGCCTGATCCACGTCCTCGAACAGCTGCGTGATCTGGGCAATACGGTGATCGTCGTCGAGCACGAGGAGGAGGTGATGCGTGCCGCGGACTGGATCGTCGATATCGGCCCGGAGGCGGGTTACAACGGCGGCCGCGTGGTCTTCAGCGGGCCGCTCTCAGACCTGCTGAAATGCAGCGGGAGCCTTACGGCCGATTACCTTACGGGCCGCCGGACGATTGCAACTCCGGCGCAGACCCGGGCCTGGAACCGCTCGATCGTGATCCGCGGGGCCCGCGAACACAACCTGCGCAACGTCGATGTCCGTATCCCGCTGGGCGTGATGACCTGCATCACGGGCGTCAGCGGCTCGGGCAAGTCGTCGCTGGTCCGTGGAATCCTCTATCCGGCCCTGCGGCGCCGGCTCTGCGATTCGGGAGTCAAACCGGGCGATTTCGACGCCCTGGAGGGCGATGTGGAGCTGCTCCGCTCGGTCGAGATGGTCGATCAGAACCCCATCGGCAAATCCTCGCGCTCGAATCCCGTAACCTATATCAAGGCCTACGACGAGATCCGCAAGCTCTTTTCGGACCAGCCCTATGCGCAGCATACGGGCCTCGGCGCCTCGGCCTTCTCGTTCAACATTGCCGGAGGCCGCTGCGAGGAGTGCCAGGGCGAGGGCGTCATCAAGGTCTCGATGCAGTTCATGGCCGACGTCGAGCTGGTCTGCGAGGCGTGCGGCGGCAAGCGCTTCCGCGACGAGGTGCTCGAGGTGAAGTACCGCGACAAGTCGATCTACGATGTGCTGGAGATGACCGTCGACGATGCGATCGCCTTCTTCGGGGCCGACAGCCGCAATGCCACCTGCCGGCGGATCGTCGAACGGCTGCAGCCGCTGCAGGATGTGGGCCTGGGCTATGTCAAGCTGGGCCAGTCCTCCTCGACGCTTTCGGGCGGCGAGAGCCAGCGCGTGAAGCTCGCCTCGTTCCTCACGAAGGAGACGACGCAGGGCAGCGTGATGTTCATCTTCGACGAGCCGACCACGGGACTTCATTTCCACGACATCTCGAAGCTCCTTGCGGCCTTCAACGCCCTGATCGAGCGCGGACATACGGTCGTTGTCGTCGAACACAACATGGAGATCATCAAATGTGCCGACTGGGTCGTGGACCTGGGCCCCGAGGCGGGTTCGGGCGGCGGCCGCGTGGTCTTCGAGGGCACGCCGCGGGATCTGGAGGCGTGTGCCGAGAGCCATACGGGCCATTTCCTGCGTCTTCGCACCAAACTCTGACACGATCATGGAATTCCATACCTATCGGCTTCCCAACGGCATTCGGGGCATCCACCGCCAGGTGAAGGGCGCCGTGGCGCACTGCGCGCTGGTCGTCGATGCCGGCAGCCGCGACGAGCATCCCGGCGAATACGGACTGGCGCACTTTACCGAGCACGCCTTCTTCAAGGGGACGCAGCGCCGCCGGGCCTGGCAGGTGAACTGCCGTCTGGAGAACCTCGGTGGCGAGCTCAACGCCTTCACCACGAAGGAGGACACGACGATCCACGCCACGACGCTCCGCAGCGACTTCCCGAAGGCCGCGGAACTCATCGCCGACGTGGCCTTCCATTCGACCTTCCCCGAGCGGGAGCTCGCCCGCGAGCGCGAGGTCATCGCCGACGAGATCAACACCTACAAGGATTCCCCGGCCGACATGATCTACGACACGTTCGAGGACATGCTCTTTGCCGGTTCGGAACTCGGACACAACATTCTGGGGCGCAAGGCGGCCCTCGCCCGCTACGACGGCGATGCGATCCGCCGCTTCACCGCCCGCACGCATACCACCGACCGCATGGTCTTCGCCTCGATCGGCAACTTTACGGCCCGCACGGCCGAGGCGGTGGCCCGGCGCTTCTTCGGCGATGAACCCGCCACGACGCGCGCCTTTGCCCGTACGGTCCCCGCGGCGACGGAGCCCTTCCGCAAGCGGCTCTGCAAGCATACCCACCAGACGCACTGCATCCTCGGCTGCCGTGCCTACGGCATCGGCGACGAGCGGCGCCTGCCTCTCTCGCTTGTGGTGAACATCCTCGGAGGCCCGAGCGCCAACTCGCTGCTCAATACCGTTGTCCGCGAGAAACACGGCCTCTCGTACAACATTGAGGCGAGCTATACGCCCTACGGCGATGCGGGTATCGTGGCGATCTACTTCAGCTCGGACCACCACCATGCCGACCGCTGCATCGAGCTCATCGAGGAGCAGCTCCACCGCCTGAGCTCCGAGCCGCTCACCGCACGCCGCCTCTCGATGGCCAAGCGGCAGTTCATCGCCCAGCTGGCCATTTCGAGCGAGAACAACGAGAGCTACATGCTCGGCGCTGGCAAGAGCCTGCTCGTCCACGACGAGATGGACACCATGGCGCAGGTCTACGCCAAGATCCGGGCGCTGACGGCCGAGCAGCTCCTCGCCGCCGCCCGGGAGACCTTCGCCGATCTCTCGCAGCTCACCTGGGGCGGCGAATAACCCGCTGCATGAACCGCTGAACGATACGATATGAATCCCCTCGACCGATACATCCTCGACCATACGGAGCCCGAAGATCCGCTGCTGCACGAACTCGACCGCGAGACGCACCTGCGGACCGTCGCCCCGCGCATGGTCTCGGGACATCTTCAGGGGCGGCTGCTGACGCTGCTCGTGCGGATGCTGCGCCCGCGGCGGGTGCTTGAAATCGGCACCTTTACGGGCTATTCGGCCCTCTCGATGGCCGCGGGCCTCGAAGAGGATGCCCTGCTGCATACGTTCGAGGTGGACGACGAGCTGGAGGAGCTGATCCGCACCTATTTCGACCGCTCGCCCCACGGCGGGAAGATCCGCCTGCACATCGGCTCGGCCCTCGAGCTGGCGCCGGCGCTGGGCGAACAGTTCGATCTGGTCTTCATCGACGGCGACAAGCGCGAATACCCCGACTACTACCGCATGCTGATGGGCGACCGCGACGGCCGTCCGCTCGTACATGCGGGCTCGATCCTGCTGGCCGACAACATCCTCTGGTCGGGCAAGGTTGTCGAGCCGCTTGCACACGGCGACCGGCATACGCGGGCCCTGCTGGAGTTCAACCGGATGGTGGTCGAAGACCCGCGCGTGGAGAACGTCATCGTCCCGCTGCGCGACGGACTGAACCTTATAAGAGTGAGATAACGATGGAAATCAAGGAACTGCAACAGCGTGTGGACGACTGGATCCACGAATATGGCGTGCGCTACTTCTCCGAACTTACGAACATGGCCTGCCTCACGGAGGAGGTGGGGGAGCTGGCCCGCGTCATGGCCCGCACCTACGGCGACCAGTCGCTCAAGGCCGGCGAGCGTGCGAACCTCGCCGATGAGATGGCCGACGTGCTGTGGGTGCTGGTCTGCCTGGCCAACCAGACGGGCGTGGACCTCACGGAGGCCATCGAGGCGAACTTTGCCAAGAAGACCTCCCGCGACCGGGAGCGCCACCTGCACAACGAGAAACTCCGGGGCTGAATATCCCGGACCCACACCGGGGGCCGTTGCCTCCGGTGCAAAAAAACGTCCCGGTCCGATGGGCCGGGACGTTCTGTTGCTGTGTTGCGGTGCTATACCAGCTTGAGGTCCTTCTTGATTGCCTCGATCTTGGCGTCGAGTTTGGCGAGCACCTCTTCGTACTGGTCGACCGAGGCCAGCGGGGCCTTCACGCCGAAGTAGAACTTGATCTTGGGCTCCGTGCCCGACGGACGTACCGAAACGATCGTGCCATCCTCGGTGAACCACTGCAGCACGTTGCTCGAATCCTGCTCGATGGGGGTCTTCTTGCCGGTCCGAAGGTCGGTCTGTTCGAGCGACTGGAAGTCGTTCACCTTTACCACGGGCGATCCGCAGAGCGTGCGGGGCGGGTTGGCCCGGAAATCGACCATCATCTTCTGGATCTCCTCGGCGCCCTCCTTGCCCTTGCGGACTACCGACACGAGCCCTTCGCGGTAGAAGCCGTACTTCACATAGAGCTGCTGCAGCCACTCGTAGAGCGTCAGCCCCATCGTGTCGCGGGCCCAGGCCGCGGCCTCGGCCGCCAGCGAGCAGGCCGACACGGCATCCTTGTCGCGCACGTAGTCTCCGGCGAGGTATCCGAACGACTCTTCGCCGCCGCCGATGTATTTCGCCTTGCCCTCGTTCTCGCGGATGATCTTGGCGATGTACTTGAATCCCGTGAGGCAGTCGTAGCACTTCACCTTGAAATAGTCGGCCACGGCGTTGGCCATCTGCGACGTAACGATCGTCTTCACGACATACTGGTTGCCGTCCAGCTCGCCGCGCTCGGCCCAGCGGGTCAGCTGGTAGCTCAACAGCAGCACGAGGGTCTGGTTTCCGTTCAGGAGGACGTATTCGCCCTTCTTGTTGCGCAGGGCTACGCCGATGCGATCCGAGTCGGGGTCGGTGGCGAGCACCAGGTCGGCACCCTCTTTGGCCGCGAGGTCGATGGCCATCGACATGGTCTTGCGCTCCTCGGGGTTCGGCGACTCGACCGTCGGGAAGTTGCCGTCGATGACGGCCTGCTCCTTGACCATGATGACGTTCGTGAAGCCGAACTTGGCGAGCGAGGCGGGAACGAGCCGCACGCCGGCGCCGTGCATCGGCGAGTAGACGATCTTCATGTCGTGGAACTTGCGGATGCTTTCGGGCGAGAGCGAGAGTTCGTGTATCCGGTTCAGGTAGATCTCGTCGAAACGCTCGTCGAGGATCGTGATCTTTTCGGGGTTGCGGCCCGTGAGGATCATGCCGATGTCGGTGATCTTCTCCACCTCGGCGATGATGTTCTTGTCGTGGGGCGGGGTAACCTGTGCGCCGTCGGTCCAGTAGGCCTTGTAGCCGTTGTACTCCTTGGGGTTGTGCGAGGCGGTTACGACGACTCCCGAGTGGCATTTGAGTTCGCGGATGGTGAAGCTCAGTTCGGGCGTCGGACGGAGTGCGTCGAACAGATATACCGTAAAGCCGTTCGAGGCGAAGATGTCGGCCACGCGCTCGGCGAACATGCGCGAATTGTTGCGGCTGTCGTGGGCCACGGCGACGCGGATCTCCTCGCCCGCAAAGTTCTTCTTCAGGTAGTTCGAGAGTCCCTGTGTGGCGGCTCCCACCGTATAGACGTTCATGCGGTTCGTTCCCACGCCCATGATGCCGCGCAGGCCGCCCGTTCCGAACTCGAGATCCTTGTAGAAGCTCTCCACGAGTTCGTTCATGTCGTTGTCCATCAGGTATTTGACCTGCTTTTTGGTTTCCGCGTCATAGGGACCGTCGAGCCAGGCCTGGGCTTTTTTCAGCACGAGCTGTTCCAGTTCGTTTGCCATAATCTTATAGTTTTTGTTTATAGTCTGACAACTGTCAGTTTTAAAATATTTATATGCAAATATAGGAAATAAAAATCGAATATTCAATATCAACGAGTTAAAAATGGGGTTCCGGAAACCGTTGTTTTTCTATATACAAAAAAGAGAGAAATGCAACTGTTTTTGGGAAATCTTTTTGCAAAATTATTCACAACTTTGTCTGTCGAAAACCAGGAACAATCACCCATCATGCAAAGCAACCCGCAGGCATATAGCGATATGTGGCAGCACTGTCTCGACCGGATCAAGGCGCAGACCTCGGCCGAAGAGTTCGAGAAGTGGTTCCAGCCCATCGTCCCGCTCGAGTTCGACGGCACGACGCTGCGCCTGCGTGTCCCGAACGAGAGTTACGTCCGGCAGATCGAGAAGAACTACATTCCCTTTCTGCGTCCGATCATCTCGCAGCTCTATGGGCAGCAGACGCGCCTGCACTATGCCGTGCCGCGCGCCCAGCAGACGGTTCCGGTCTCCGCGGATGCCGACATGACGGCCATTTCGCGCTATACGACGCAGACGAACACCGCAAATATAAAGAATCCTTTTGTAATTCCGGGTCTGAGGCCGATCGTCATCGATCCGCAGTTGAATCCGAACCTGACCTTTGCGACCTTCATCGAGGGCGAGTGCAACCGGCTGGCGCGTTCGGCGGGCATGTCGGTGGCCGTCTCTCCGGGCAACAATCCCTTCAATCCCTTATATATATACGGCGATTCGGGACTGGGCAAGACCCATATCGTACAGTCGATCGGCCATGAGGTGCGGCAGCGCCATCCGGAGCTGCAGGTGCTCTACGTCTCGATGAACAAGTTCCAGGCGCAGTTCCAGACGGCCTACAAGAACGGCGAGATTCCCGACTTCATCCACTTCTACCAGATGATCGACGTGCTGATTATCGACGACATCCAGGAGCTGACCGGCAAGACGGGTACGCAGAACGCCTTCTTCAACATCTTCAACCACCTGCAGCTTGCGGGCAAGCAGCTCGTGCTGACCTCCGACAAGCCGCCCGTGGAGCTGAAGGACATCGAACAGCGGCTGCTGACGCGCTTCAAGTGGGGCCTTTCGGCGCCGCTCAACACCCCGGACTACGAGACGAAGGTGAAGATCATCCGTGCGAAGGCACAGAAGCTCGGGGCGCAGATCTCGGAGGATGTCGTAACCTTCCTTGCGGACAACATCTCGGCCAACGTGCGTGAGATCGAAGGGGCGCTTTCGTCGCTCGTGGCCAACGCCTCGTTCCTCGGACGGAAGATCACCACGTCGCTGGCCAAGGAGATTCTGAAGGTCTATGTGCAGCTTTACCAGAAGGAGATCACCATCGACCACATCATTCAGGTGGTGTGCAACTACCTGAATCTCGACTTCGCGCGCTTCAACTCCACGGAGCGCACGCGGGAGATCGCCCAGGCGCGGCAGATCGCCATGTACCTGGCCAAGCAGCATACGAAGGCGCCGCTCACGACGATCGGTGCAGCCATCGGCGGCCGCAACCACGCCACGGTGCTCCACTCGTGCAAGGCCGTCACGAATCTTCTGGAGACCGACAAGGCCTTCCGCCACCAGGTCGAGGAGATCGAGAAACGGGTCCTGGCCCAGTAACGGCAGGGCGTGCCGAACAACCTCCTCAGCCGGGAAATAAGAAAATCCGCAACTGATATGTCGTGGATTTTTTTGTATCTTTGTCTGTCTGAATCTTGTTTGCGGATGAAACTCACCTTTCTGGGCACCGGGACCTCGCAGGGCGTTCCCGTCATCGGATGCCGCTGCCGGGTCTGCACCTCGGCGGACCGGCGTGACCGGCGCCTGCGCACCTCGGCGATGGTCGAGACACGGGGCGTGCGCCTGGTGATCGACGCCGGTCCCGACTTCCGTTACCAGATGCTCCGCACCGGCGTGCGGCATATCGACGGCATCCTGCTCACGCACGAACACAAGGACCATATCGGCGGGCTGGACGACGTGCGCGCCTTCAACTTTGTCGATTATCCGCCCACGGTCCACAAGGTCGATATCTACGCCTCGCCGCGCACGGCAGCCTGCGTCCGCAAGGATTTCGACTACGCCTTCGAGCAGGACAAGTACCGCGGCGTTCCGGAGATCGTGCTCCACGAAATCGACCTTCAGAGGCCGTTCGATGTGGCCGGCGTGCGGGTCGTTCCGATCTCGGGCCACCACTCCGAACGCTTTACCGTAACGGGCTACCGCATCGGTGCGCTGGCCTACCTGACCGATTTCAAGACAATTCCGGACGAGGAGGTTGCCAAGCTGTCGGGCGTCGAGGTGCTCGTGGTCAATGCGCTGCGTTTCGCCCCGCACTATTCGCATTTCAATGTCGAGGAGGCCCTTGCGCTCATTCGCCGTGTGGCGCCGCGCGAGGCGTACCTCACGCACATGTCGCACGACATCGGCCTGCAGGCCGTTACGGAGCCGACCCTCCCGCCGCACGTCCACATGGCCTGCGATACGCTGGAGGTCGAGATCCCTGAACCGGCCGAATCCCTGTAAATCCCCCGAGAACCATGAAAAAAACGTTGGATCTGTTGGTTGCGGCCGTTCTGCTCCTG
The DNA here is from genome assembly GCA_019115605.1 of Candidatus Alistipes faecigallinarum. GTDB lineage: Bacteria > Bacteroidota > Bacteroidia > Bacteroidales > Rikenellaceae > Alistipes > Alistipes faecigallinarum. The sequence goes on along the minus strand of DXDG01000005.1, from coordinate 71,374 downwards.
TGCGTGGCTGTTCTTGCGGGCTGTGGCGACAGGATCGATGGAAAAGATTTCATCGCTGCGTTCAGCCTCGACCGCAACTACTATGAGGTGAGGCTGGCCCGCGGTACGACCACGGTCGCCATTACGAACGGCAGCGGCGACCTTGCCCTGGAGGTGGCGGATGAAACCATCCTGCAGGCAACCTATACGGGAGGACTTTCTGCGGATGAGCTAAAAGGGATGATCAACCTGTACGGCAAGCGAAAGGGAACCACCACGCTGACCGTTACGGACCGGATTACGGGGGATCGGCAGACGGTTGAGGTGAAGGTAACGGATTGCTACCTGGCCTGCAATATCTTCGACAGCAACCATCCGTCGCTGAAGACCGGAACGACCCTGTTCTGGGTGAACAATCCGGCGCGCGACTGCTATCTCTTCGATCAGGAGAATGTACTCGACGCCCCCTTGGCAGAGGGCACCTACGCGTTCCATGTTGCTGCCGATCCGGAAGGCGACGCCGCTTCATTCCCGTACGGTATTCCCTGTCTTCGCCTGACCGGCATTTCCGCGTCGCCCTGCGATCTTCAGATAGGGATGCAGGGGGAAGACGGAGGTTCTCCGGTCATATTGTCGGTTATTGCGGCCTATCTGGATGTGGATTGGGAGAAGCTCGCCGGTCAAGCTCCGACACGGGGATACCTGCCGATTGATATGACCCTGATCCTGACCGTTCCCGAAACGGATTACCGCATACGGGGCGTGTTGAGCATGGTATCCCTTCCGGAGCACTTTCTGGATTGATCTTTCATCGGGTCCAAAAACCGTTCGAACCATAAAAACGAAAAAAATATGAAAACACTCAAGGAGAAGGTCATCGTCATCACGGGCGCCTCGTCGGGCATCGGTGAAGCGATGGCATACGAATACGCCGCGCAGGGCGCTAGGGTGGTGCTCGGGGCGCGCAGCGTGCAGAAGCTGCAGCTCATTGCCGGGGCGATCCGCCAGAAGGGCGGGGCCGCGGCCTACTGCGGCGTGGATGTTACGAAGCCCGAGGAGTGCCGCGCGTTGATCGAGACGGCCGTCCGGGAGTTCGGCCGTGTGGATGTCCTCATCTGCAATGCGGGCATCTCGATGCGGGCGCTCTTCGACGATGTCGATCTGGAGGTGCTGCACCGCCTGATGGATGTCAATTTCTGGGGTACGGTGAACTGCTGCAAATATGCGCTTCCCTACCTGCAGCAGTCGAAGGGTTCGATCGTCGGCATCTCGTCGGTGGCCGGTCTGCACGGGCTTCCGGGCCGCACGGGCTATTCGGCCTCGAAATACGCCATGACGGGCTTCCTCGAGACGCTGCGTATCGAGAACCTCAAGAAGGGGCTGCATGTGATGATCGCCTGCCCGGGCTTCACGGCCTCGAACGTCCGTTTCTCGGCCCTCACGGCCGACGGGTCGCAGCAGGGCGAGACGCCGCGCGACGAGTCGAAGATGATGACCGCCGAGGAGGTGGCCCGCATCGTGGGCCGCGGCATTCTGCGCCGCAAGCGCCTCTGCCTGATGGAGATAGAGGGCCGCGCCACCCACTTTGTCAAGAAGTTCGCCCCGGCCTTCCTCGACCGGATGTTCTACCTGGTAATGGCCCGCGAGCCCGACTCGCCGCTGAAGTAGCCCCGGAGTTCGTATTCATCAAAAAGACGGTCCGACCCATTGAGGTCGGACCGTCCTGTTTGTATGCCGGGGTGTCGTTTCTCGCGTTCCGCGTTCTGCGTTCTGCTTCCCGTTTCCTGCTTTCTGCTTTCTGCGTTCTGCTTTCCGTTTCCTGCTTTCTGCGTTCTGCTTCCCGTTTCCTGCTTTCTGCGTTCTGCTTTCCGTTTCCTGCTTTCTGCTTTCCGCTTCCTGCTTCCTGCTTCCTGCTTCCTGCTCTTCCCGTCTCCCGCTCTCGGCGGCCGGGGCTCACCCCTTTCGGCTCCTGTTTTCAGCAGCCGGAAGGCACCCCTCCCTGCTTCTGTTTCGGGCGGCCGGGATCGCATCACCCCTCCTGTTTCTCCGCGGCTTCTACTTGAAGAAGATCGAGGAGATCTCCTTGTAGTTGTGCACGCGCTCGATGACGTCGGCGAAGATGTCGGCAACGGAGAGCACCGTGAACTTGTGGAGATCCTTGTTGGGGTTGAGGGGGATGGTGTCGGTAACGATCACCTCCTCGAGGGCGCTGTCGTTGATGCGCTCGTAGGCCGGACCCGAAAGTACGGGGTGGGTGATAGCGGCGCGTACGCTCTTGGCACCGCGGGCCATGAGCATGTCGGCGGCCATGCAGATCGTACCGGCCGTGTCGATCATGTCATCGACGATGAGCACGTTGCGGCCCTCGACCTCGCCGATGGCGGTCATCTTGCCCACGACATTGGCCTTCGCACGCTCCTTGTGCGAGATGATGATGGGCGTTCCGAGGTGCTTGGCGTAGGTGTTGGCCCGCTTGGCGCCTCCCATGTCGGGTGCGGCGATCGAGAGATCCTCGATCTTGAGGCTTTCGATATAGGGCACGAAGATGCCGCTTGCGTAGAGGGCATCCACGGGGATGTCGAAGAAACCCTGGATCTGGTCGGCGTGGAGGTCCATCGTCATGATGCGGTCCACGCCTGCGGCCATGAGCAGGTTGGCTACCAGCTTGGCGCCGATCGGCACGCGGGGACGGTCCTTGCGGTCCTGCCGGGCCCATCCGAAGTAGGGCATGACGGCCACGACCTTGTAGGCCGAGGCGCGGCGTGCGGCGTCGATCATCATCAGCAGCTCCATGAGGTTGTCCGAGGGCGGGAACGTGGACTGGATGATGAATACGGTGCAACCGCGGATCGATTCGTTGTAGCAGGGCTGGAACTCACCGTCGCTGAAACGCAGCACCTCGGATTGACCGAGCGTCGTGCCGAAGCTTGCGGCGATTTTCTGGGCCAGGTATTCCGAACCGCGGCCCGAAAAGATCTTGATTTTATGGATAGCCATTGGTACGATGGGGTTTTGATGGTACAAATATACGGCAATAGGATGAGAAAGCGCGCTTTTGCAGCGTGTTTTTTCAACAATCGGCTAAACTTTCAGACATTGGCCGATGAAATCGAGGATCTCCTCGCGCCCCGTGCCTTTTTCGGACGAGGAGACGAGCATCGGCGGGAGCTCCTCCCAGCTCTCCGCGAGCTGTGCGGCGTAACGTTCGAGGCTCTTCTGGCGCTGGGCCTTCGAGAGTTTGTCGGCCTTGGTGAAGATCAGCCCGAAGGGGATGCCGTTCATGCCGAGCATCTCGATGAACTGCAGGTCGATCTTCTGGGGTTCGAGGCGGATGTCCACCAGCACGAAGAGGTAGTGGAGCCGCTCGCAGCGGAGCACATAGTCGGTGATGAGCTTCGAGAAGGCGCCGCGTACGCTTTTCGACGTGCGGGCGTATCCATATCCGGGCAGGTCCACGAGATACCAGGCGTTGTCGATGCGGAAGTGGTTGATAAGACGCGTTTTTCCGGGCGTTCCCGAGACCTTGGCGAGTCCCGGCCGGCCGGTGAGCATGTTGATGAGCGACGATTTGCCGACGTTGCTGCGCCCGATGAAGGCGATGTCGCGCAGGTCGTCCTTCGGGACCTGCGAAATGCGTTCGGAACTGCACCGGAATTCGGCTTTTCGGATCTCCATCGTCTCTGTTTTTTTTGTCGTGCCGCCGTCCGTTTTCACGGAAGCGGGACCTTTCGTGTCTGTTTGCGCTGCAAAGATAGTGCAAAGGCGCGGGATGGCCAAATCCGGCGCCGTGCCGGGGTCAGTAATGGCGCGGGTATTTGTTGTTGAAGCGGTAACCGACGCCGAGCATCAGGAAGTTGGGCATGTGGAAATCGCGCAGCGAGTAGCCGATATGGAGGAACGAGCTGCGCGTGATGCCGACCTTCAGGGCAAGGATCTGGTAGAAGGATTTCAGGTCGCCGCCCTTGTGGAAGATGTTGGCGCCCAGTCCGAGCCCGATGGTGAAGTAGGGCATGACGAACTCGGCGCGAGCCGAGAGGCCGACAGCCAGCTGCCGGTCGATCGACGGGCGGACGAACTCCATTTCGGTGCCGATGATGTAGTCGGGGACATAGATGTTGGCGCTGCCGTCGTAGACGCCGTCGAGCGATACTCCCGCGCGGAACTTGTACCCGAAGTTGTAGAGCGCCGAGACGTTGAGCCCCACGACGGGGTAGGTGTCGGGTGAGGCGTAGTAATCCCCGCCGACCTCCACGCCCTTGCTGCACCACGAGCCGAAGAGCACCACGTCGTAGCTCATATGACGGCGGAACGACGGTGCCGCGCTGCGTTCGGGAATCTCGGCCCGTTCGCGTCCGAAGTTGTAGGTCAGACCGGCCTGCAGTCCTGCCGAGTTGAGCCCGGCATTGGGCAGGCGGGTGTTGCCGTTCGAGAAGTGGGTGAGGGTCGGGCCGATGGTGAGGTCCAGCTCGCGGGTGAGCATCCAGCGCAGGAAGAAATTCACGTTGAGCAGCGCATTCACTTTCGAACCCATCATGACGTTGTGGCTGTTCTGTTCCCGGTCGTAGGGCTTCCATCCGAACGAAAGGCCGAAGTTCCATTCGTAATCGAGCGACAGACGCTTCGCGAGCCGGGCGATGCGGGCGCCCTGGAAAAGGTAGACCGCCACGGGGTTGCCCAGCTCCCGGGGGTTGGCAAAGTCGTAATAGGCTGCGCCGATTCCCTGATAGACCCCTCCGTAAACCCGGTCGGCGCGGCTGCCGGGATGGAATCCGAAGGCATATTTCAGATGGGCCGCAAGCGACAGGTCGACGGGCAGTTGGGCCAGATTCTCGCCCTGCAGAAAGGGGTTGATCGTGAAGATGTGCTCGGGCCGGAACTCGGCGCCGATGCGGTGCGTGAGGGGCCGTTTCTGTGTTGGGTCTTCTTTGACGGTGTCGTCCGCGTCGAATCCCGCGATGGAGAATCTACTGTCCCCGACAACCTTTGTTGCACTTCCTGCCGCACTTCCCGGCGTGTCCTCTGCCGCGCTTCCGGCCGCGTTTCCCTGCGTGGCCTTTACCGTGCCCGCTGGTGTTTGATCCGCTCCGTGCAGAGCCAGCGAGTCGGCTTCGCAGGTCCCGTTGCCGGCAGCCGAAACCGTCCCGGGACAGAAGCAGGCTGCCATCCACAGGACAAACCCCGCGAAAAGGCGTATGTATCGATGGCGGTTGCGGCTATTCATCGGATCGGCATTCGGTCTTCGGGGTCCGAAGGTACGAATTTTTCCGCAATCCGCGCCATCTTTCCCTGGAATTGTCCCCGCCGCGATGCTTTTGCCCCGAACTGCACGGCCCGCCCGGGAATGTCCGGTTGTCGGCCGCCACCTCTTCCTTTGGACCCGGAGCCGGGATCGGGCCTTGTTGTCGTTCGCTTGACAACGCTTCCGAAGTGTTCAGTCCATCCATTTTTATGTTCAGAACGTTCGATTACAGCCTGTCTGATCCCGAATTGTCAGGAAAAATCCCTATATATTTATACGGAATCCTTATTTCGAGTATTGCAAATCTGCCGGAGCAACGCCCGTTTCGCAACGTCTCTCCGGATAAAAACGACCGACCATGAACGATGTAAATGTGGAACGCATGTACCGATACGGTGCGGCATTGGGCAGGGACCGTTGGATCACCTGGTGTTGGGCTAATGGCCTTACCCTTTTAATTATCAGCTGGTTTGTTTCGGAGAAGGCTGCGGATATCCTTCTGGCGCTGGCCGTTGCCTGCGTTGCGGTAGCGGTGCTCCGTGCCGTGTATGTGTCGGTGCAGGTGCATCGGGGCCGTGCATCGCAGTTGCGGAACGCCCGCGGCGAGCAGATCGCCCGCAAGGCGGACGGTTTGGTTTCCGTCGCCTTTTTTGTTGTTGCTGTCGTGCTGATCGTCTGGAATTACGTGAAGTAATACCGGCCTGTCGGACACTGAAAAAGGCCTCCGCCCGAAGCGGAGGCCTTTTCCTTTCCGATCCCGGAGTGTGCCTAATACCCGAGGATGCGCAGCATCGAACGGTAGGACTGCTCTTTGGCGAACAGACGCGTGTAGTATTCGTTGTCCGACTTGTCGCGGTCGATGATGACGTGCTTCGGTGCGGGGATCAGGCAGTGCTGGATGCCGCCGAATCCGCCGAGCGACTCCTGATAGGCTCCCGTGTGGAAGAATCCGATGTACTGCGTATTTCCCTTTATGAGCTTGGGGAGGAAGATGGCGTTCGTGTGGCACTCGGAGTTGTAGAAATCCTCGCTGTCGCAGGTCAGTCCTCCGAGGAACACGCGCTGGTACTCCTTGTCCCAGTTGTTGATGGCCAGCATGATGTAGCGCTGGTTGATGCCCCACGTGTCGGGCAGGGTCGTAATGAACGACGAGTCGATCATGTACCAGTTCTCGCGGTCGTTCTGCTGCTTCTGGTTGACGATCGAGTAGAGGGCCGCGCCGCTTTCGCCGACGGTGAACGAGCCGAATTCGGTGAAGATGTTGGGCTCCTCGATGCCGTTCCGCTGGCAGATGTTCTTGATCTGGGCGACGATCTCCTCGGTGAGGTACTCGTAGTCGTATTCGAAGTTCAGGGAGTTCTTGATCGGGAATCCGCCGCCGATGTTGAGGCTGTCCAGCTCGGGGCAGATGGTCTTCAGCTCGCAGTAGACGTTCATGCACTTCGACAGCTCGTTCCAGTAGTAGGCCGTATCCTTGATGCCGGTGTTGATGAAGAAGTGGAGCATCTTGAGCTGGAATTTCTTGCTGTTTTTCAGCTTGGCTTTGTAGAAATCCACGATGTCGTTGTATCGGATGCCGAGGCGCGAGGTGTAGAAATCGAACTTGGGCTCCTCCTCGCAGGCGATACGGATGCCGACCTTGCACTTCTTGGTGAAGGCGTCTTCGAACAGGTCGATCTCCTCCTTGTTGTCGAGCACGGGGATCGTGTTCGTGAATCCGTCGTTCACGAGCTGGGCGATGTTCTCGACATACTGCGGGCGCTTGAATCCGTTGCAGATGATGTAGCGGTCCTTGTCGATGATTCCGCCGTCGTAGAGGGCGTTGATGATGTGGATGTCGTAGGCCGACGAGGTTTCGAGGTGGATGTCGTTCTTCATGGCCTCCTCGAGGACGAACGAGAAGTGGCTCGACTTGGTGCAGTAGCAGTAGTTGTACGAGCCCTTGTAGTCGACCTTGGCCATTGCCACGTTGAACATGCGCTTGGCACGGTTGATCTGCTGGGAGATCTTCGGCAGGTAGGTGATCTTGAGCGGCGTGCCGTACTGTTTGATCAGCTCCATGAGCGGGATGTCGTGGAAGAGCAGCTCGTTGTCGTCGACGGAAAACTCGTCCTGCGGGAAGTCGAACGACTGCTCGATCAGGTCAATGTACTTGTCTTTCATTTTTCGTTCGTAGGGTTGTTGTCAATCCGGCTTCGCTACATGGTCCGAAATCGGCCAAAGTAGCTCGTCCGGATTTTCCGGGATTTCGCGATGCAAATTAGGCGAATATTTTTGGTATAACCAACTTCCCGTGCGAATATTTTTCATGAAAAGCCCGTTTCTGCTCATCCGGCTCATCCGGCGGGGCTCCATGCGGGCCGTACGGAGGCTCTTTTTTCGGATATTTTGCGCGGGGGAGGGCCCCGACGCTTGTTTTTTTGGCGGGAAAGAGGTAATTTTGAACCCTGATAAACCAATCGGAAATTCAATCGTGCTCATTCGTATCATATCGCAATATCTCGAGACGCACAAGCGCCTGGTCGTTCCCCAGCTCGGGGCCTTTATCGTCAAGGAACCCGAGCATACGGTGCTCTTTTCCGAGCTGCTCAAGCGTGACGACGGCGTGCTGCGCGGCCTGCTGCAGGCCCAGGGGGTCCATGAACTGGAGGCCGCCGGTGAGATCGACCGTTTCGTCTTCGAAGTGCGCCATGCCGTCGAACACGGAGCGCCGTGTCCGCTGCCCGGTTTCGGAACGTTCTGTCCCGGAGCGAACGGAACGATCGCCTTCTGCTACGAGCCGGACCCCGCCCGACTCGATGGTGCCGCGGCGAAGGAGGAAAGCCCCGTCGCGGAGCCTCCGCAGCCCTGTCCTGCAGCGGCGGAGCTCTCCGAAGCGCATCCGGCGGCTGCATCCGCCGCATCTGCCGCCCGGCCCGAAGCGCACCGTCCGCATGCTGCGGAGCCCCGCGCCGCAAAGCCGGCCGCGACCCCGGCCTTTACCGAGCCGCACGTTTCGCCCTCGGCCAAGATGAATCCCGATCCGTCGGTGCGGGGGCTGCGCTACGGCAGACCGCCGAAGAATACCGATGCCTATACCTACGTGGGTCGTGCTCCCCGCCGGCGGGTCGACCGCTTTATCTGGATTGCCGTGATTGCCGCCGTGCTGGCGCTCGCCGCCATCGGCTACGGCTACTACCGCGATCTGCGCGAGCGGCAGCTCGAACAGGCGGAGTGGATCGATGTCGCGGAGCCGGCAGCTGCGGAGCCTGCGGGCTCCGCGACCCCCGCACCCGGGACTCCGGAACAGATGTAGACGCAGGGCGGATCTTCCCCGACCCCAACTTTTTTGGCAATGACAGAAATCGCAACCGTAAAACAACGCTTCGGCATCATCGGCACCTCGGAACTTCTCGACCGGGCGCTGGAGGTGGCCCTGCGCGTGGCGCCCACCGACCTGACGGTTCTCGTAACGGGCGAGAGCGGCGTGGGCAAGGAGTTTTTTCCGCAGGTGATCCACGCCTATTCCGCGCGCAAGCACAACAAATACATCGCCGTGAACTGTGCGGCGATCCCCGAGGGTACGATCGACTCGGAACTTTTCGGCCATGAAAAGGGGGCCTTCACCGGTGCCACGGAGGCCCGCAAGGGCTATTTCGAGGAGGCCGACGGCGGTACGATCTTCCTGGACGAGGTGGCCGAGCTGCCGCATCCCACGCAGGCGCGCCTGCTGCGCGTGCTGCAGACGGGCGAGTTTATCCGCGTGGGTTCGTCGAAGGTGCAGAAGACCAACGTGCGGGTCGTGGCGGCCACGAACATGAACCTCCAGGAGGCCATTGCCCAGGGACGTTTCCGCGAGGATCTCTTCTATCGCCTGAGCACGGTGCCCATCACCGTGCCGTCGCTGCGCGAACGTCCCGAGGACATTCCGCTGCTTTTCCGCAAGTTCGCCGCCGATGTGGCCGTGCAGTACCGCATGCCGGCCGTAACGCTCGACGAAGGGGCGCGGCAGATGCTCATGCACTACTACTGGCGGGGCAACATCCGCCAGCTGAAAAACGTCGCCGAGCAGATCTCGGCCATCGAGCCGTCGCGGGTCATCACCTCCGAGGTGCTTGCGCGTTACCTGCCGCGCCAGGAGGCCGGCACGCCCGTGGCTGCGGGAGCTCCGCGCTTCGACGGGGAGATGTCCACCGAACGCGAGCTGCTCTACAAGGTACTTTTCGACATGCGGGCCGACATCAACGACCTCAAGCGTATGATGGGCGAGCTGATGCAGCAGGTGTCGGGCCGCGCTCCGGAGCCTCCGCACGACATCAAGGCGCTGCTTCCCACGACGGCCCAGAGTACGGTGGAACCGCCCCGACCTGCCGCGGAGTATGCCGAGAGCGAGGAGGTTACCGACGAGGCGCCGCGCGAGAAGACCAAGGCGGACATGCAGCGCGAGCAGATCATCCGCGCCCTGCGCCGCAACAACGGGCGCCGGCGCGAGGCCGCTGCCGAGCTCTTCATGTCGGAGCGCACGCTCTACCGCAAGATCAAGGAACTGGGAATAACCGAAAACTGACGTATGAAATTCAAACTGCTCATAGCGCTCTGCTGCGCAGTGCTCTTTGCCGGCTGCGGCGTGGCCATCAAGTATTCGTTGTCGGGAGCTTCGATTCCGCCCGATGCGAAGACCTTCTCGGTGGCCTATTTCCCGAACAATGCGACGATGGTGTCGCCGATTTTGAGCTCGACGCTCACCGATGCGCTGGTCGACATGTTTTCGCGGCGCACGCGCCTGACGCAGGTCGACGAGGGGGGCGACTTTGCCTTCGAGGGTGAAATCACGAACTACACCTCGACCACCTCGTCCGTGTCGAGCGACGAATATGCGCTGTTGAACCGCCTGACGATCACCGTCAAGGTGCGTTTCACGAATGCCCTCGACGACAGCATGTCGTTCAACCGCACCTTCTCGGCCTACGAGGACTACGACTCGACGCAGCTGCTCACCGAGGTCGAGGGTACGCTCATTCCGGTCATTGTCGACAAGATCGTCACGGATATCTTCCAGGCTTCGGCCTCCAACTGGTAGTGCCCATGGGTCGCGTGCGTGATTTCCTGCTTTCACCCGGCGAGGCTCCGCAACCCTCCGCCGGGGAACTTGCCGCGGCGCTGGAGCGCCATGCGTGGTTCCTTCCGCTGCATGTCGCTGCCGAACGGCTTTCGGGCGAGAAGGATCCGTTGGCCGGGCTCATGGCTCCGTGGCGCGGGGAGAGCTCCCTGTGCCGTGCGGCGGTGGATGCCGATGCCTTGACGCACCTTACCTCCGGAGAGGTCATCGACCGGTTCCTGAAGGAGGAGGATCTGCGCATCGTTGCCGACGAGACGGCTCCCGACACGGAGGTGCGCACGGCACCCGATCTGGACGACGAGGACGAGCTTGTAAGCGAGGAGCTGGCTGCGGTTTACCTTGCGCAGGGACTCCGCGATGAGGCTGTGGCAATTTATCGCAAATTAAGTTTGCTAAATCCCGAAAAAAGTATTTACTTTGCCGAACTTATTGAAAAAACCGAAAAACAATAATTAAAAGTCTGAGATATGTTATACACGATTTGCATTGCCCTGATACTTATTGCGAGCGTACTGATCATTCTCGCGGTATTGGTGCAGAATCCCAAGAGCGGCATGGCCGCCAACTTCGGTGCGTCGAATCAGGTGATGGGCGTGCGTGAGACGACGAATTTTCTGGAGAAGTTCACCTGGACGATGGCCATCGCCATCGTGGTTCTGAGCCTTGTTGCCACGCTGGCCATGGACAAGGGCCTTGTTGCGGAGAGCAACTCGGAGATCTCGAAGGATGCCAAGGCTCTTCAGGAGCAGATGCTCAACACGGAGGCCGTTCCCGCCATGCCGCAGGCCGAGCTTCCCGCAGAGCAGCCCGCTGCGGAACCTGCCGCGTCTTCGGCCGAGTAAACCCGCGCGGGGACCGCGACTCCCGAAAACGCGAAAAGCGCATGAACGCTCCTTTGAATCTCAAGGGAGCGTTTCTTTTTGCCGTTGTTTCCCGCGATTATTTCGTATCTTTGCTTCCGGCGGTTCGATCGGCAGGCTGCCGGTCCGAACCCGAACCCGAACCCGAACCCGAAACATTTCCGACAAAACCTGAATGATATGAAGAGATCCGTACTTTTGAAAATCGGTGTGGCCTGCGGCGCACTTGCGGCCGCCGCATGCGGGGGAGGACGCCCCTCGGCAGAGGTCGTGCCCCTCTATCTTGACGAGACGCAGCCGATCGAACGGCGCGTTGAGGACGCACTTTCGCGCATGACGCTCGAAGAGAAGGTCGCCGTGCTGCATGCGCAGTCGAAATTTTCCTCGGCCGGAGTTCCGCGCCTCGGCATTCCCGAACTGTGGTGTACGGACGGCCCCCACGGCATCCGTCCCGAGGTGCTGTGGGACGAGTGGGACCAGGCTGGCTGGACGAACGACTCCTGTACGGCCTTCCCGGCCCTGACGTGCCTTGCGGCGACGTGGAATCCCGAGATGGCGGCCCTCTACGGCAAGTCTATCGGCGAAGAGGCCCGCTACCGCGAGAAGGACGTGCTGCTCGGCCCGGGCGTCAATATCTACCGCCTGCCGCTCAACGGCCGCAACTTCGAATACATGGGCGAGGATCCCTGCCTTTCGTCGCGCATGGTCGTTCCCTATGTGCAGGGGGTGCAGCAGAACGGCGTTGCGGCCTGTGTCAAGCACTTCGCGCTGAACAACCAGGAGGTGCACCGCCACGGTGTCAATGTTATCGTGGATGACCGGGCCCTGTACGAGATCTACCTGCCGGCCTTCAAGGCGGCCGTCCAGGAGGGTGGTGCCTGGGCCATCATGGGCTCCTATAATAAATATAAGGGAGAGTACTGCTGCCACAACCGCTACCTGCTCAACGACATTCTCAAGCGCGACTGGGGCTTCGACGGTGCGGTGATCTCCGACTGGGGCGGTACGCACGATACGCGCGAGGCGATCGACAACGGTCTCGACCTGGAGTACGGATCGTGGACCGACGGCCTGACCTGGGGTGCCAGCAACGCCTACGACAACTACTTCCTGGCGGCTCCCTACCTCGATCTGCTCCGCCGGGGCGAGGCTTCGGTCGAAGTGCTCGACGGCAAGGTGCGCCGCGTGCTGCGCCTGATCTTCCGCACGGCGATGAACACGCGCAAGCCCTTCGGGTCGCTCAACTCGCCCGAGCATGCCGCCGCCGCCCGCCGCATAGCGGGCGAGGGCATGGTGCTGCTGAAGAACGACGGCGGCGTGCTGCCGCTGGATCTGCAGCGGACGAAACGCATTGCCGTCATCGGGGAGAATGCCGTGAAGATGATGACCATCGGCGGCGGCTCCTCCTCGCTGAAGGTGAAACACGAGACCTCGCCGCTGGAGGGTATCCTTGCCGCCGTCGGCGAGCGTGCCGAGGTGGTCTACGAGCGCGGCTATGTCGGCGACGTGTCGACCAGTTTCAACGGCGTGGAGAGCGGTCAAGATCTGACCGAGACGCGCACGGCCGAGCGCCTCATCGCCGATGCCGTGGCTGCGGCCCGCGAGGCCGATGCCGTGATCTTCATCGGCGGTCTGAACAAGAGCGCCAACCAGGATGCCGAGGGCAGCGACCGCCTGCAGCTGGGGCTTCCCTACGGTCAGGACCGTCTGATCGAGGCGCTTGCCGAAGCCAATCCGCACCTGGTTGCGGTCTTCGTTTCGGGCAACGCCGTGGCGATGCCGTGGATCGACCGCGTTCCCGCCGTGCTGGAGGCGTGGTATTCGGGTTCGGAGGCGGGCAACGCCCTGGCCGATGTGCTCTTCGGCGCGGTGAATCCCTCGGGCAAGCTGCCCTTCACCTTCCCCGTGCGTCTGGAGGACAACGGCGCCATCGCGCTGGGCGAGTATCCGGGCGGCGATTCGGTGAAGTACAACGAGAGCATCTTCGTCGGATACCGCTGGGCCGAGAAGCAGCAGATTGCGCCGCTCTTTGCCTTCGGCCACGGCTTGAGCTATACGACCTTTGCCTACGACAACATCCGCGGCGACCGCACGGAAATCGGTCCGGATGGCTCGATCCGCATTTCGGTCGATGTAACCAATACGGGCGAGCGGGCCGGTCAGGAGGTCGTGCAGCTCTATGTCGGCGACTGCGTCTCGTCGCTCCCGCGTCCCGTCAAGGAGCTCAAGGGCTTCGAGAAGATAGCCCTCGACCCCGGCCAGACGCGTACGGTAACCTTTACCCTTACGCCCGAGGCGCTGCAGTACTACGACGATACGAAGGGGGCGTGGGTTGCCGAGCCGGGCGAATTCAAGGCCTTTGTCGGTGCCGCGTCGGACGATATCCGCGGCGAGGTGGCCTTTACGCTGAAATGACGGCCGGCCCGTTTTGCGAAAAAGCGTCCGCACCTTTGAAGGTGCGGACGCTTTCATTTCGTTCCGGTGTGCAGCTCTGCGGCCCTATGGTGTGCTGCCCCGCGGCCCTGCGGCTATTCGGCCACCTCGTCCTTGGTCTGTTTGCGGCTGTTGAGGGCCAGGTAGCGCTGCAGGGTCTGCTGCAGATGCTGCGGGTTGATGTTGTGGCGGATATCGCCGTTCTGCGCGATGGAGATGCCTCCCGTCTCCTCCGATACGACGATGATGATCGCATCGGAGATCTCGCTCATGCCGATGGCGGCGCGGTGGCGGGTTCCGTAGGATTTGGGCACGGCGCTCTGCGTTACGGGGAGGATGCACTTTGCAGCCACGATGCGGTCGCCCTCGATCACCACGGCGCCGTCGTGCAGCGGGGCGTTCTTGAAGAAGATGTTTTCGAGCAGCGGGGTGGAGATCTTCGCGTCGATGGCGATGCCACCCTCGGTGATCAGGCGCAGGTCGCTGCGCAGCCCGATGACGATCAGTGCCCCGACCTTTGCCGCAGCCATTTCGCGGCAGGCCGTCACGATCGGCGCGACGTTCGTCTGCACGGGATCCTCGCCCGAGGAGAAGATGCGGGTGATGAAGTAGAACTGCTTCTGCCGCATGCCGATCATCTGGAGGAATCGTCGCAGCTCGGGCTGGAAGACGATGATCAGGGCGATGGCGCCGACCGAAATCAGCTGGCCGAGGATGGTCGAGAGCAGCTCCATGTTCAGGGCCCGGACGATGACCCAGAGCAGATATATGGCGATGATTCCCGAAAGGATGTAGGGGGCATTGGTGCCTTTGGTCATGCGGTAGATCCAGTACATGATCGCAGCCACCAGGATGATGTCTATGAAGTCGATGAATGTGAACGGAACGAATCCCATCTTGTCCGGAAAAATTAGTTCGTTTTCATTTTCGTGCAAATGTACGAAAAAAAACGGTTTCCCCGCTTATCGGAGGAAACCGTCTGTTATCTCGGCCGATCGGCGGGTTAGTTTTTCGCCTTTTCGGCCTTTTTGTCGGCGGCGTAGAGCTCGTTTACCTTCTTCAGCACGGCGGGCGTGATGTTGAGCGTCGTGTCGGCGTCTATGAGGGCCGAAGCGTTGATGATGAGCTTGTAGCGCTTGTCGGCGTTGATCTCCTTCACGGCGCGGTTCAGCAGGTCCTGCGCACGGTTCGTGAAGACGTAGTTCTCCTCGTCGAGCGACTGTGCCTCCTTCTGGGCGTTGGTCTGGTAGGAGGCTACGCGCTTCTGGATGTTCTCCTGCTGGGCCTGGGCGTCACGGGTGGTGATCAGCCCCTTCTGGTATTTTTCCTGCAGCTGGGCAGCCTCGGCCTGGAGGCTCTGTTCACGCTGGGCCCAGCTTTTCTGGGCCTTCTCGGTCTTTTCCTGCAGCGCCTTTCCTTCGTTGAGGAAGAGGTCGCACTGGGCCAGCACCGCCTCGACCTGCACATAGGCGATATCGCCCGAGCCGATCGTCGTCGCAGCTTCGGTCTGGGTTGCGGCGCCTGCGGTCTGTTCCGTTGTTTTCGAGTCGCAGGCGGTCATGACGAGAGCTGCGGCCAGCATCGGGAAGAAAATTTTTTTCATATTGGGTTTGCTGTTTTTTTGGTAATTATTTCTTCTTCGGAACACAAAGGTAGGAAAAAATCTTTATTTTTGCCTCTCTGCGACCAAAATTTGACATTCATGTACGAATATATCAGCGGCACGCTCTCCGAGGTGGCTCCCACCTATGCGGTTCTCGATGTCGGAGGCGTTGGCTATTACCTCCATATTTCGCTCGAAACCTTCTCGGCCATCGAGCATGCCGAGCGGGCCAAACTCTACGTGCATTATGTGGTCCGGGAGGACGCCCAGCTGCTCTACGGTTTCTCGACGCGTGTCGAGCGGGAGCTTTTCCGCCTGCTGATCGGCGTGTCGGGAGTCGGCGGCAATACGGCGCGCATGATCCTTTCGACCTATTCGCCGCGGGAGTTGCAGAACATCATCTCCACGGGCAATGCCGTGCTGCTGAAGAATGTCAAGGGTCTGGGACTGAAGACCGCGCAGAAGATCATCGTGGAGCTTACGGGCAAGCTTGCGGCCCTCGATGCCGGAGCGGGATCTGCGGCGCCCGTCGCCGACGGAGGCAACTTCGACGAGGCCCTTGCGGCGCTGGTCATGCTGGGCTTTGCACGCACGGCGGCCGAGAAGGTGCTGCGCGCGGTGTTGCGCGAATCGCCCGAGGCGCCGGTCGAGGAGCTGGTGCGCATGTCGCTCAAGCGGCTTTGATCTGACATCCTTATTTCTCGGATTCGTCGGCGAGCGAAGGCTCGACCGTGCGGAGTGCTTCCGTTTCTGTTCGGATGCAAGGCGTTATCTCGCCATGCGTCCTTGCCATGTCCCGAGAATAACGGGCTCTCTGAAAAGATCCTTTTGCCTGTTTTTCACAATTTTTTAATCTTTGCGTGCTACCTGTTGGGATTTTTTGCTATCTTTGTATCTTGATTAGGTATTGTTGGGGATGTGTGGCAGACTGTTGATGTGTAGTACTGTGCATGCTCTTTCTTGAAATCTCTGTCGCTGTGTCTCTAATTGCCTGTTGGGTAAACAGATATATTTATTCTTAATCCAAACAACATGAAGAAGGTTTACACGTTTGCGACGTTTTTCAGTCGCAGGATTGCATGGTTACTGATGTGTGTAAGCACATTGGTGTTTTCGTCCTGCAGCGACGAGTACGATGATTCGGAACTTCGTGCCGATATCGAAGATCTCGAAAACCGGGTAGCAGCACTTGAGGCCTGGCAGAAGTCTGTCAATTCGGACATCCAGTCTCTCCAAAGCCTTGTCAAGGCTCTTGAAGAGAAGAACTTCATCACCGACGTAACTCCCGTGATGGAAAACGGCGTTGAGGTCGGTTATACGATTACGTTCCAGACCGGGAAGTCGATCACCATCCGGCACGGTGTGGACGGCATCAACGGCGAGACTCCGGTCATCGGCGTCGCGAAGGATACGGACGGCGTCTATTACTGGACGGTGAAGATCGGCGATGCCGCGGCCGAATTCATGACCGACGGAGCCGGCAACAAGATCCCCGTAACGGGCCCCAAGGGTGATGCGGGCGACGACGGCCAGACTCCCTACATCGGCGAGAACGGCAATTGGTGGATCGGTACGACCGACACGGGCGTGAAGGCCCAGGGCGATACGGGCGACGATGGTCAGACTCCCTATATCAAGGACGGCAACTGGTGGATCGGCACGACGGATACGGGTGTGAAGGCCCAGGGTGAGGATGCCATTGCTCCCCAGGTTCGGATCAATGCTGACAGCAATGAATGGGAGATTTCGACCGACGGCGGAGTTACCTGGGCCTCTACGGGCGTGAAGGCTACCGGCGAGAAAGGAGAGGACGGCGAGAAAGGCGACCGGGGCGATGCGGTCTTTGCCGAGAACGGCGTCGATTACACGAGCGATCCGGACAATGTGATTTTCACGCTGGCGGATGGCACGCAGCTGGTTATTCCGCGCGCCAACACCTTGACCGTAGGCTTTGACAGCTATGAGCCCTTCACCGTGTATGCCAAAGGTTCGGATGTTGCCATCGTGTTGCCGCAGGGGCTCAAGGAGTCGGACTATACGGCCATGGTTGCCGAGGTGAAGAACAATGCCGGTACGGGCATGGATATCCAGACCCGTGCAGCTTCGCCGTGGCAGGTTGATCTGACCAAGCCGGCCTTTGTCGATGGCGTTTATCAGAACAATGCCAAGGTTCGTGTAACGCCCGTCGATGCCGCCAATGGAGACAAGGCGATTCTGAAGGTTACGCTTATCGATAAGGAAGGACAGGAGGTTTCCGTTTCGCGTGTGCTGCAGTACTATGAGAATGCGCTTACGTTTGCGGCCATGGAGGGCGGCTCCTTCACCCTGGAGGAGGATCTCGTGCTGAAGGAGCCGGTTATCGTGCCTGCCGGGAAGACCCTCGACCTCGATCTGGGCGGTCATACCATCGCTTCGGACGACACCTGGGACGGTAATGTAAACTGGTCGGTTGTTTCGGTGCTGGGCGGCAACCTCACCATCAAGAACGGTACGGTGCAGTCCTGGGGCAACGGTGTCTATGGCATGGATGTCCGCAACGGCGGTCATGTGGTCATCGAGAGCGGCACCTACCTCGGCTATCTGGACGCCGTCTATGTGCATACGGGAACTGTCGAGATCAAGGGCGGAACCTTCGATCTTGTCAAGACGGATGAATACCCGGACTGGGGTACCAACTATCTGATCAACTGCCTGGATGCGAATTACAAGAATGGCACGGCCAAGGTTATTATCACGGGTGGTACGTTCGTGAATTTCGATCCGGCAAACAACCGTGCCGAGGGCGTGGGTACGAACTTCGTGGCTGCCGGCTACTCCTCGGAGAAGGTAAGCGACAATCCCGCGACCTATGAGGTGGTTCCCGGCGTGAAGGTCGATTCGGCCGACGATATCCAGAATGCGATTGCCTCCGCTGTTGAAAGCGGCTCGAACACCGTGGTTCTGACGGCTCCGGTTTCGTTCAACGGGGATGTCGTGCTGGACGGCCAGGGTGTAACGTTCGAAGGCTCGCCCGTCTATTTCAACGGATCGGCTACGGTCCGGAACCTGATCTTTGCCAATGGACACAATGCCTCCAAACAGGGCTCTGCCGTCTATGTTACCGGAGGCAGCTGCAAGAACCTTACGTTCGAGAACTGTATGTTCGTCGATGCGGAGTGGGATGCGGTTCAGCTGACGAACAAGGATATCGAGTCGGTTGTATTCCGGAATTGCACGTTCAAGAATACGGTGCCGGGATATCGTTACATCCATCTCGAACTGCGGGACAACAGCATTTATGCGGTCAATGAGACGGCAACGGTAGAGATTGTCGGCTGTACCTTCGAGAACGTTTCCAACGCGTATTGCAAGGATTCCGCCATTACCATTACGGGCTTCCGTTTTGCCAACATGAAGATTGCCGGCAACTATGTGAAGGGTGCCGGTGCGGATCATCTGACGACCTCCGTCATCTGGATCTGCGACGGGAACAACTTCTCGAATCTGATGTCCGAAGAGGATATTAACCAGGCGTTTACGCTGGTGGAATAGTTGGCCTTCCACTGCCTTGACAGATCGGGACGGATAGCGCTATCCGTCCCGATTTTGTATGCCGGCCGCCGGCTTGGGCATACGAAGGGGCGTTTTTTTGCGTTTGTTGTTCGTATATCGGATTGTTTTTGTAAATTTGCACGATTCCATGCCGATGAAAAGATTGTGGTCATACGCTTTGGTTGCCCTGGTTGCGGTGAGCGGCCTGTCGTGTTCCGACGAGGAGGTGCTTCCCAACCAGCGGGAGAAGATCGTCTCCTTCCTCACGTCGTCCCACGCCCCGGCGCTTGTTGCGGAGTCGGATGCCGACCAGGAGGCGCAGCAGGCCTTCTATACGGTCTCGGGCAACACGGTCTATCGGTATATCGACAACTATTATGCACCTGGCCGGGACCAGAAAAGGGTAGTCGAGGCTTCGTCGAAGGTAACGATCACCTTCCGGGCCTATGTCTTCACCTTTTCGACGATCACCGACAGCACGTTCCCTTACTATTCGAACGATCCGCTGCTCCGCAGCGCCTATCTTGAGCTGGGGCTTGCCGAGGATGCCTGGTCGTTCGAGCCGCTGACGCTCGACATGCGCGGCGACATACTAAAGGGGCTGCGTTATGCGTTACTGGGTAGTCGCGAGGGCGACGAGGTGGAGGCCTACATGACCTACAACATGGCCTACGGGGATGCGAACTTCAGCACGATACCCCGCGAGAGTCCCGTGGCGTGGTTCTTTACCGTGGAGAGCGTCGAGTGATGCGGCCACGGCATTGTGAATGAGTATAAATTGAGATTTGGACAAGATATGAAACTGTATACCCGTGTATGGTATCTGGCGGCGGTGGCCGTGTTGCTGCTTTCCTCCTGTGCGAAGGAGGAGACCGAGTCGTTCGATCGGTTCGAGAACCAGGCTCTCGAGGCGTGGATGCACCAGCACCGTCCCGAGCTGGTCAAGAACTACCAGTCCGACGGCGGCTATTATGTCGATGTGCTGGAGGCGGGCGACATGAACGCGGCGCCGATCAGCGATACGGTCTGCTGGGTGTCGTTCGACTTTTCGGGCCGCGACCTGAGCGGCAACATCATCCTCACGCGCAGTGCCGCCGAGGCGCATCAGGTGGGCTCCTTCACCAAATACACGCACTATGTGCCTTACTACCGCTACTGCGGCGAGAGCTATGCCATGAGTTCCGGACAGATCGAGGGCACCTACCTGGCCATGCGCAACACCCTGCATCTGGACCCCGACTATGCCGCGGCGCGCGGCCTGGATACGGAGATCCGGCTTCGCGAGGGTTCGAAGGTGGTGCTCTACATGCCTTCGCGTGTCGTGGGTTCGAGCGGTATCTCGGGCGACGGCGGCTACGAGGGCCAGAACGACGACAACCAGACCTTCAAGCTCGATGCGCAGCGCCCCTTCATCGTTACGATGACGATCTGCGATACGGTCAAGAACCCGCTTGAGAAGGAGGGCCACCAGGTCGATACCTTCTGCAGCGATACGAACGGCGGTCTGAAGTTCTACGACAATGACGACGAGACGGCGGACGCCAAGCCGCTTCCCGAGGATCCCGAGGATGCGGACCATCCCTACAACGTGGCCGAGGAGTGGGTCAGCGCCAACGACTCCATCCCGCAGGTCTACGTCAATTACCGCTTCAACCCGGCCGTCAAGGGGCTGACCTTCCCCAAACCCTACGCTTCGGGATACCTTCCCTATGCCGATGCCGCCTCGATGGCAACGCTCGAGACGCAGATCAACGAGGCGCTCGTCAAGCGCTTCCATCCCGACGAGGAGAAACCCTATCCCGGCATCAAGGAGCTGAAGGCCGATACGGTGAAGCTCGACGGAGAGGCGAAGATCTGGTACATCGGCCGCTTCCTCGACGGCTTCATCTTCGACACGAACATCGACGAGGTGAAGCAGATCATCTACGGGGAGGTTGCTTCCGAGGGCAAGGCCTTCGAATATACTCCGAAAGAGGGAGGCGCCATTACGGCGTGGTACTATACGGTTCCCAACCTGCAGTACGGACAGTGGGCCGCGATCATCGCCACCTCTACGAACTGCTACGGCTCGACCGGCCGTTCGGGCGGTACGACCACGGGCAGCAGCGGCTATTCGTCGTCTTATTGGGACTATCTCAACTATTTGAGCTATTACAACACCTATTACGGCAACGGCGGTTACTATAACGGCTACTACGGCGGTTACTACGGCGGCTACTACGGCGGTTACTATAATCCTTACTACGGTTACGGCTACGGCCTGGGTTATGGCACGACGACCGATTCGGAGACCACGACAACCATCAGTACGGAGATTCCGCCCTTTACGCCGCTCATTTTCGAGTTCTACGTCGAGCCCGAAGAGGAGGAGTAGCGGATTTCAAGCACTCTTCGGTCATACAGCGCCTGCAGGAGATCTCTTGCAGGCGCCTTTTTTTGAACGGACAGTTCACCTTCTCAGGGGCGGAATCTGCCGTGAATCCGGGGTGGATTCTGCCGCGGATCCGGGCGGATGCTCCGGCGCGGATCGCTTCCGCCGCACCGCGCCGTTTCGGCTGACTTTCGGCATTTTTCGTCCTGCGGCCGGATTTTCCGGCTTTGAGCCATTTTTTCGGGTAGAAATTTTGTTTTCCCGTAAAATTGTATTAATTTAGTTGTGCAGAAGTGTAACACCTAAAATTCAACAGATATGATTATCACATTTAACGAGTTGCGTCGTATCAAGGACCGGCTGCCGAGTGGCAGTTCGCAACGTATTGCAGATGAACTGGGAATCGATGTAGAAACCGTCCGCAACTATTTCGGAGGCAGCCACGAGGCGAAGGAGTGCGTCGGGGTTCATTTCGAACCGGGACCGGACGGAGGCGTGGTTACGCTCGACGATACGACGATACTCGATGTGGCGATGCGCATTTTGAGCGAGCAGCAGCGATAAGACATACGTTTGGTCCGGCTTCGGCCGGATGCGGTGCCGGAATTCCGAAAGGAGTTCCGGTATTTTTTGTCCGTACGGCCTTTTCCGCCGTACGCCTTTATTTTAATAGGGCAGGATATTGATAGGGCAGGGCGCGCCGCCGGCCCCGCATGCCGTTCGGCGGACTGCTTCCTGCCAAAATGCCCGTTTCGGCCGGATGCGGCCTTCCGTTTTTGTCATCGGGCTGTCAAATTGGCAGGTATTCCTGTTTGGTACAACCTTTGTTTCAGTTCAGGGCGTATCCGGCACCGGAACCCCACCCCGGGTGGAAGTGAAGGCGGCGGAGACAAACCGGAAAATTAAGAACAATTAAAAAACATAAGAGTTATGGCAAAGATTATTGGTATCGACTTAGGAACTACGAACTCCTGCGTAGCAGTGATGGAGGGCAACGAGCCCGTGGTTATCCCCAACTCCGAAGGACACCGCACGACGCCGTCCGTCGTAGCGTTCACGGCCGACGGGGAGCGCAAGGTGGGTGATCCCGCCAAGCGTCAGGCTATTACGAACCCGAAGCGTACGGTCTTCTCGATCAAGCGTTTCATGGGTGAGACCTACGACAAGGTTGCGGCCGATATCGCCCGTGCGCCCTATACGATCGTCCGTGGCGACAACAACACGCCGCGTGTCGATATCGACGGACGTCTCTACACGCCGCAGGAGATCTCGGCAATCATTCTTCAGAAGATGAAGAAGACGGCCGAGGATTATCTGGGCCAGGAGGTTACCGAGGCGGTGATCACGGTTCCGGCCTACTTTTCCGATTCGCAGCGTCAGGCTACGAAGGAGGCCGGTGAGATTGCGGGCCTGAAGGTTCGCCGAATCATCAACGAGCCTACGGCCGCAGCCCTGGCCTACGGTCTGGACAAGAAGCAGAACGACATGAAGATCGCCGTATACGACCTGGGCGGCGGTACGTTCGATATCTCGATTCTGGAGCTGGGCGACGGCGTCTTCGAAGTGAAGTCCACGAACGGTGATACGCACCTCGGAGGCGATGACTTCGACCACGTGCTGATCGACTACATGGCCGAGGCCTTCAAGGCCGAGCACGGTGTTGACCTGCGTGAGGACCCGATGGCCCTGCAGCGTCTGAAGGAGGCTGCCGAGAAGGCGAAGATCGAGCTTTCGTCCTCGACGACGACGGAGATCAACCTGCCGTACATCATGCCCGTAAACGGCATTCCGCAGCACCTGGTGATGACGCTGACGCGTGCCAAGTTCGAGCAGCTGTGCGACCATCTGATCCGCAAGACCGTCGAGCCGTGCAAGCTGGCGCTGCGTGATGCGGGTCTGGAGGCTTCGCAGATCGACGAGGTGATCCTCGTGGGCGGTTCGACGCGTATCCCCGCCATCCAGAAGATCGTCGCCGACTTCTTCGGCAAGACGCCCAACAAGTCGGTGAACCCCGATGAGGTCGTAGCCATCGGCGCCGCCATCCAGGGTGGTGTGCTGACGGGCGAAGTGAAGGATGTGCTGCTGCTCGACGTTACGCCGCTGTCGCTCGGTATCGAGACGCTGGGCGGTGTGATGACGAAGCTCATCGACGCCAACACGACGATCCCGACGCGCAAGTCGGAGGTCTTCTCGACGGCTGCCGACAACCAGCCTTCCGTAGAGATCAACGTCTGCCAGGGTGAGCGTCCGCTGGCCCGCGACAACAAGTCGATCGGCCGCTTCCACCTCGACGGCATTCCGGCCGCACCGCGTGGCGTGCCGCAGATCGAGGTAACGTTTGATATCGACGCCAACGGTATCCTGAACGTTTCGGCCAAGGACAAGGGCACGGGCAAGGAGCAGAAGATCCGTATCGAGGCATCGTCGGGTCTGACCGAGCAGGAGATCCAGCGCATGCGTGACGAGGCGAAGGCCAACGAGGCGAAGGACAAGGCCGAGAAGGAGCGTATCGACAAGATCAACGCCGCCGACTCGAACATCTTCGCCACCGAGAAGCAGCTCAAGGAGTACGGCGACAAGCTGCCTGCCGACAAGAAGGCAGCCATCGAGACGGCTCTGGGCAAGCTGAAGGAGGCGCACAAGAATGCCGACGTGGCAGCCATCGACACGGCCATTGCCGAGCTCAACGCCGCATGGCAGGCCGCCTCGCAGGACATCTACGCACAGCAGCAGGCTCAAGGTGCCCAGCAGAACGCCGGCGCCGGACAGCAGCAGGCCAACACGGGTGCCCAGTCGAACGGCGGCAGCTCGCAGCCCGAGGATGTCGAATTCGAGGAGGTAAAATAATCGGGCGCAGGCCCCGGATGCACGGAGGTTCCGTGTATCCGAAACGAAAAGCGGGGGAGTGGCAACACTCCTCCGCTTTTTTTGTGCATTCGGGTGAGGCTACTCCCCGACGGTCAGTACGACGATGTGGTCCGGTGTTTCGGGTACCGCACCCAGCCGGAGCGTTACGCCCTCCCCGTCCTGCCGGAATTCGATCTTCCGTCCGTCGGCGAAGTTCGAGGCCTTGCGCACGCGCATGCCGCGGATCGGAACGAAGAGCTCCGTGTCGGGCCAGTCGAGGATGTGGACGTAGACCCGCTCGCCGCAACGGGTCGTAACGCCCCACGCCCGCGGCGTTACGGGCCCGGCCTCCGTTCCGCAGATCGTGGCGGCATTCCTGCGCATCCAGTCGCCGATTCCTGCGAGTCGTTCGAGCGCCGCATCGGGCAGAGCGCCGTCGGGCTGCGGGCCGATGTTGAGCAGCAGGTTGCCGCCGCGTCCGGCCGCTCCCGCGAGATAGCGGATCAGCTCGTCGGTCGATTTGTAGTTCCGGTCCGTGATGCGGTAGCCCCACGAACCGTTCATCGTCTGGCAGGTTTCGAGCGGCAGGCGGCTCACCTCCTGTCCCGACAGCCCGGCGGTGTTCTCCCCGGGCAGGTCGCGCTCGAAGGTCTGCGCATCCTCTCCCTCGAAAGGGGCGAGGTGGTGGTTGTTCACCACCAGACAGGCCGGCTGGAGCCGGTGTATGAGGCCGTAAAGCTCCCCGAGCCGCCAGTCGAACGAGGGATTCTCATCCTGATCCCATACGCCGTCGAACCAGATGGCTCCCACGGGCCCGTATTGCGTGAGCAGCTCGGTGAGCTGCGCCTTCATGAAGGCGAAGTAGGCGTCGGCATCCTCCTTTTCGGGATCGCGGCCCGTGCCGCGCCCGGTCCTCCCGCGCGGGGCATCCTCCCGCCACCAGTCGATGAGCGAGTAGTAGAAGTGTACGCCGAGCCCCTGCCGGTGGCACTCCTCGGCCAGTTCACGCACCACGTCGCGCGCAAAGGGCGTGGCCTCCACGACGTTGTAGGGCGACTGGGCCGTGCGGAACATCGAGAATCCGTCGTGGTGGCGCGTTGTGAAGCAGACGTAGCGGGCCCCCGCCTCGCGAAATGCCGTAACCCATTCCCGGGCGTCGAACCGTGCCGGGTAGAATGCTCCGGCGAGCTTCGCATATTCGTCGCGGTCGATGTCGAGGTTGGTCATCACCCATTCGCCCTGCCCGAGCAGGGCATAGAGACCCCAGTGGATGAAGATTCCGAAGCGGGCGTCGGCGAACTGCCGCCGTGCGGCGATGTTTTCGGGAGCCGGCACATACCCGGATTGTGCTGCGGCGCTTGCGGCGAGCAGGGCGGCACAGCAGCAGAGAAGGAGTTTTTTCATGCGGATTTGGGAATTTGTTTCCCAAAGATACGAAAAGGATCGGAAAATCCGCCTCCGGGCTTCGGAATTAGCTTCTTTTGCCGGTCCGCTCCGCGCACCACATGCCGTAGAGAATCATTGCGGCACCCGCCATGGCTGCGAGGGTGATGCGCTCGCCGATACAGAGTGCCGCCGTGAGCATTGTAACCAACGGATTGATATAGATGTAGTTCGTGGCCCGTACGGCGCCCAGCCGGAGCATGGCGACGTTCCAGAGGGCATAACAGACGCCCGAGGCCACGATGCCCAGAAAGAGCAGGTTGCCCCAAACGACGGGTTGTGCGAGTTGTGCGGCCGGGACGTCGAACGGCCGCAGGAGGAATACGGGCAGAATGGTCAGGATGCCGTAGAAAAAGACCTTCCGGGCGACGAATGCCGCAGCGTAGCGGTCTCCGAGGCGTTTGATTACCAGCGAGTAGACCATCCACATCAGGGCGGCCGCCAGCGCCAGCAGGTCTCCTGCCGGTGCGAGGTGCAGGACGAATCGGCCGTTGAGGACGACGAGCGCCATGCCTGCCGCGGCCAGTGCGGCACCGCCCGCCTGGCGGCGCGTCATGCGTTCGCTGCGGTCGGCCAGGCCGAGTGCGAGTGCGGTCCATACGGGCGCCGTGCAGACGATCAGCGAGACGTTCGATGCCGGGGCATACTCCAGGGCGACGTTTTCGAGCAGGAAATAGAGCGATCCGCCGCTTATTCCGGCGGCGAGCAGCAGCGCCTCGTCGCGGAGGCTGTCGGCCAGAAGTTTGCGCGGCGCAAAGGGGATCATGCCCAGATAGGCCATCACGAAGCGTATGAAGAAGATCTCCTCGGGGGTGAGACCTGCGGCGATCAGCGCTTTGGTCGAGACGAACGTCGCGCCCCATACGCAGACCGTAAAAAGGGCTGCCAGATGGTACTTGTATTCGGTGTAGCGGATCATGACGCCCCAAAAATAGAGATTTTTCGGCGGGGATACATATTTTCAATTCTTTTTTTTTATCTTTGCGTGCTATTGTGCGTAATGAATGAATTACAACAAATAATAACAAATTTTTTTCACGCAAATGCAAAGTAAAGGTTTTATTAAACTCATCGCGGTACTGCTTGTGCTCGCGTGCGTTTATCAGCTCTCGTTTACGTTCAAGACGCGTAGCGTAGAGAAGAAGGCGGCCGAGTACGCCGCACAGTTCCCGCTCGACGAGCAGTCGGGTGCCGAGCAGCACTACCTCGATTCGGTGCAGAACCTGCCGGTCTACAATATGGGCCTGCGCAAGTTCACCTACAAGGAGTGCAAGGGTAAGGAACTGAACCTGGGTCTGGACCTGAAGGGCGGTATGAACGTCATGCTGGAGGTTCAGGTCGAGGATGTGGTCAAGGCTCTTGCCGGCGACAGCCAGATGGATCCTTCGTTCCAGGCCGCCATCGCGGAGGCCAACGAGGCCCTGAAACAGGGTACGTCGAACGACTACATCGGTGATTTCGTCAAGGCTTACGAGCGTCTTTCGGGCGGTCAGCCGCTTGCAGCGCTTTTCGTCAGCCCCGACCGCAAGGACATTACGCTCGAGAGTTCGGATGCCGATGTGGAGAAGATGCTCAAGCAGGAGACCGAGGCGGCCATCGCCGCATCGTTCAACGTGCTCCGCAGCCGTATCGACCACTTCGGCGTAACGCAGCCCAACATCATGCGTCTGCCGAACTCGCACCGTATTCTGGTCGAGCTTCCGGGTGTGAAGGAGCCGCAGCGTGTCCGCGACCTGCTGCAGGGTACGGCATCGCTGGAGTTCTGGACGACCTACGATGCCCGCGAGATCCTTCCGATGCTCGTATCGGCCGACAAACTGCTCAAGTCGGAGATGACCGAGCAGACGGCGGAGGTTTCCGCCGAGGAGGGTGTTGAGGCTGTTGCCGCCGAAGCATCGGCTGCCGACACGACGGCCACAGAGAGCGGACTTATCGCCGAGGTGGGCGCTTCCGAGCAGGCCCCTGCCGCCGAAGTTGCCCAGGGCGGCAATTTCAGCCGCGAGGAGAACCCGCTCTTTGCCGTGCTTGATCCTTCGTATGCCGGAGGTGCCGCCATCGGTGCCGCCTATAAGGCCGACATGGCTGCCGTCAATGCCTACCTGTCGCAGCCTTCGGTTCGCGAGCTTCTTCCGGCCGACATCACCTTCAAGTGGGCGGTCAAGGGCGACGACCATATCGACGGCCGCTACTACCTCTATGCCATCAAGGTTTCGACGCCCGACGGCAAGGCTCCGCTCGACGGTTCGGTCGTAACCGATGCGCGCGAGCAGTATGCGCAGCGCGGTGCCACGGCCGAGGTTTCGATGACGATGAATGCCGAGGGTACGCAGGAGTGGGCGCGTCTGACGGGCGAGAACGTCGGCAAGTGCATTGCCATCGTACTCGACGGTTATGTCTATTCGGCTCCCCGCGTGAACGGCAAGATCGACAAGGGCCAGTCGTCGATTACGGGCGACTTCACGATCCAGGAGGCCCAGGACCTTGCCAACGTGCTCAACTCGGGTAAGGTTCCCGCTCCGGCCAAGATCATCCAGGATACGGTCGTAGGTCCTTCGCTGGGTCAGGAGTCGATCAATGCGGGTATGCTCTCGTTCGTGATCGCCTTCATCCTGGTACTTCTCTATATGGGTCTGTTCTACAAGACGGCGGGATGGATGGCCGACGTGGCGCTTCTTATCAACGTCTTCCTGCTGATGGGCGTGCTTGTTTCGTTCGGCGCCGTGCTGACCCTTCCGGGTATTGCCGGTATCGTACTGACAATGGGTATGGCCGTCGATGCGAACGTCATTATCTACGAACGTATCAAGGAGGAGCTTCGCGGCGGCAAGGGCCTTTCGCTGGCCATCAAGGATGGTTTCTCGAAGGCATACTCGGCCATCATCGACGGTCAGCTGACGACGATTATCACGGGTATCGTCCTCTTCGTCTTCGGTACGGGTCCTGTTCAGGGCTTTGCCACGACGCTGATCATCGGTATCCTCACGTCGGTCTTCTGCGCCATCTTCATCACGCGTCTGCTGATCGAGTGGATCGTTGCGAAGTGGGGTACGATCTCCTTCTCGTACAAGTGGTCGGAGAACTTCCTCAATAACACGCATATCGATTTCATCAGCAAGCGCAAGGTTGCCTATGTGATCTCCATTGCCCTGATGGTTCTGTCGTTCGCATCGTTTGCCGTGCGCGGTCTGAATCTGGGTGCCGAGTTCACGGGCGGCCGCGCCTATGTGGTTCGCTTCGACAAGGCCGTATCGGCCGAGGAGGTGCGCCAGAACCTCACCGAGGCTTTTGCAAAGATCGACAACGCCGATGCTTCGTCGATCAGTATCGAGGTGAAGCAGTACGGCAACGAGAACCAGATGCGTATCGTAACGCAGTACCGTTACGACGATACGTCGGACGAGGCTACGGCCGAGGTGGAGCGCATCCTCTACGACGCCTTGAAGCCGCTCTACTCCTATGAGATCTCCTTCGATCAGTTCCGCAACACGCAGACCGACCTGAACGGTATTCTGACGGCCGACAAGATCGGACCTTCGATCGCTCAGGACATGACGTGGAACGCCATCTATGCGGTGCTCTTCTCGCTGATCGCCATCGGACTCTACATCACCTTCCGCTTCAAGCGTTGGCAGTGGGCTACGGGAGCCACGCTGGCCCTGGCCTTCAATGCCCTGCTCATCATCGGTATTTTCTCGATGTTCTACGGCATCCTGCCCTTCAACCTGGAGGTGAACCAGGCTTTCATCGCGGCTATTCTGACGATCATCGGATACGCGATCAACGATACGGTGGTGGTCTTCGACCGAATCCGCGAGTACATGACGCTCTATCCGAAGCGCAATCTGAAGGAGCTCGTGAACGGCGCCATCAACTCGACGCTGTCGCGTACGATCAACACGTCGGGTACGACGCTCGTAACGCTGCTGGCTATCGTCATCTTCGGCGGCGAGACGATCCGCGGCTTCATCTTCGCGCTGATCATCGGTGTCATCGTCGGTACGGCCGCCACGATCTTCATCGCGACGCCCATGGCCTACGATCTGATGAAGAAGCGTGCCAAGCTCGACGAGGAGAAGTAATCCTCCGGTTTCGATTGAAGGGGCGCCCTGCAAAGGGCGCCCCTTTTTGTTTGCGGCTCTTTCCCGGCTCCCGCGAATTGGTCCGCTGCAGGATGCAAGGTGCAAATAAATTTGGCATTGCGCTCGTCATGCCTTATATTTGCAGGAAGTTATGAAAAGGTATATCCATATTTTCCTGCGGAAGCTGCATCGCTACGTCTCGCCGGTCTTTCTGGCACTGCTCGTCGCCTCGTTCATCCTGTGGTACCTGGCCAAGTTGAGCTATACCTATACGACCGAGCAGACGATCCGTTTGAGTATCGACGGACAGCCCGTCGAGATCTCTTGTGTGGTCGAGGGGCTGGGTACCAATCTGTTCGGCTATCGTGTCTACATGAACAAGACGCTGCGCATCCCGCTTGCGGAGCTTCAGACCACGCCTTCCGAGGAGGAGGGGCACGAGGGAAAGCTGGTTATCAACCCCCAGTCGCTGCTGCATGCCATCTCCGTGCGTTTCAGCGATATCAAGGTAATCTCGATCAATTCGATCCCCGAGATCGACGCCCCCGCAAAGAAATAGAAGCATGTTCAAGGTCGGCATAACGGGAGGTATCGGCAGCGGCAAGAGCACCGTCTGCCGGCTGTTCGCGGCCCGCGGCATTGCGGTCTACGACTCGGACAGCGAGGCAAAGCGTCTGATGAACGGCTCCGGGGAGCTGCGGGCTCGTATCGAGGCGCGCTTCGGGACCGACGCCTACCGCGACGACGGTACACTCGACCGGGCCCGTCTGGCGGCCATTGTCTTTTCCGATCCGCAGGCTCTTTCCGATCTGGATGCGCTGGTGCATCCGGCCGTGCGTGCCGACTTCGCCGCCTGGGCCGAGCGGCAGCAGTCGGAGTATGTGATCCTCGAAAGCGCCATCCTTTTCGAGGCGGGCTTTGCTCCGGATGTCGATCGTACGGTTGCCGTGCTGGCGCCGCTCGAACTGCGTGTCGAGCGCACCTGCCGCCGCGACGGATGCGATGCCGAGGCGGTCCGCCGCCGTATCGCGGCCCAGACGGACGACGATACGCTTCGCGCCCGAGCCGATTTTTCGCTGGTCAATATCCGCGAGGAGGAGCTCGCGCCTGCCGTTGAAACCCTAGACCGCCGTTTCCGTTATGAAGCCCGCAACCGTTGAGCTGAACCTCGCCTCACCGCAGGTGATGGCCATTGTGAACGTTACGCCCGACTCGTTCTATGCCGGAAGCCGTAACCGCACAACGGAGGCCATCGAGCGCCGTGTGCTCGAAGCCGTGGGGGAGGGCGCCTCGATCCTCGATGTCGGGGGCTACTCTTCGCGTCCCGGAGCTGCCGAGGTCCCCGTTGAGGAGGAGTGGGCGCGCGTGAAGGCCGGCGTCGGGGCCGTGCGGCGGCTGGCCCCCGCGGCGGTTGTCTCGGTCGATACCTTCCGCAGCGAGGTTGCCCGGCGGGTTCTCGAAGAGTTCGGTCCGGTCATCATCAACGACATTTCGGCCGGGGAGCTCGATCCGCCGATGCTCGATGTTGTCGCCCGCCAGGGGATTCCCTATGTCGCCATGCACATGAAGGGTGACCCGCAGACGATGCAGTCGCTTACGGAGTACCGCCGGGACATCACCACGGAGGTCGTCTCCTATTTCCGCGCGCGCGTGGAGCGGCTTCTGACCGCGGGTATCCGCCGCGAACAAATCATCCTCGATCCCGGTTTCGGCTTTGCCAAGACCGTGGACCAGAACTACGAACTGCTCTCCGGGCTGCACCGCCTGTGCGACCTGGGTTTCCCGGTGCTGGCGGGACTTTCGCGCAAGTCGATGATCTACAAACCGCTGGGAATCACTCCCGAGGAATCGCTTGCCGGCACGGTTGCCCTGGGTTGGGAGTGCCTGCGGCAGGGCGCCCGGATCCTGCGCGTGCACGATGTGCGCGAGGCTGCCGATACGGTCCGGCTGTTCCGGATTTATGAACAGAACAGACACTGACAAGACAAGATGCACATGATACGGGTTTCAGACATCCACAAGAGCTTCGGATCACTGGAGGTGCTCCGGGGCGTCTCGCTCGAGGTAGCGCCGCACGAGGTGGTTTCTGTTGTGGGAGCCAGCGGCGCAGGCAAGACGACCTTGCTGCAGATCATCGGCACGCTTTCACGCCCCGATTCGGGCCGCGTGGAGATCGACGGCGCCGATCCCTTTGCGCTCGGCGATAGGGCCCTGTCGCAGTTCCGCAACGAACGCATCGGCTTCGTCTTCCAGTTCCACCACCTGCTTCCCGAATTTTCGGCCTTCGAGAATGTCTGCATCCCGGGCTATATCGGCCGGCGGCCGCGTGCCGAGGTCGAGCGGCGCGCCGATGAACTGCTCTCGCTGGTGGGCCTTGCGGCCCGTCGGGACCACCGCCCCGGCCAGCTCTCCGGCGGCGAGCAGCAGCGTGTGGCCATTGCCCGGGCCCTCATCAACGCTCCGGCGGTTCTCTTGGCCGACGAACCTTCGGGCAACCTCGATACGCGCAACCGCGAGGAGATCCACCGCCTTTTCTTCGACCTGCGCGACGAGCTGGGGCAGACCATCGTCATCGTTACGCACGACGAGAGCCTTGCCGCCATGGCCGACCGGAAAATCACCATGTCCGATGGACGGATCCTTTGATCGGGAGACGCTCCGCGAGCTGCTCGAACGGCTCCACGACACCTATAACCGCCCGGAGTTCATCCCCGACGATCCCATTTCGGTTCCGCACCGCTTCACGGATCCCGCCGACCGGGAGATCGCGGGCTTCTTCGCCGCGACGATCGCCTGGGGCAGCCGCCCGCAGATCGTCCGCAACGGCCACCGCCTGATGCGCTATATGGACGACGCTCCGGCCGATTTCGTGCGCCACGCCTCGGAACGCGAGCTGGCGGGACTCGATACTTTCGTTCACCGCACCTTCCGGGGCAGCGATGCCCGCGACTTTGTCCGGGCGCTGCGCCGCCTTGATACCTGTTACGGGGGCCTCGGGGGCTTTTTCGAAAACCACTATGCCGCCACGGGCGACCTGCCGACCGTCCTGGCCGACTTCCGCCGCGAATTTTTCAAGGCGGAGCATGCGCCGCGCTGTGAGAAACACCTCTCCTCCATCGAGCGGGGCGCGGCTTGCAAGCGCCTGTGCATGTACCTGCGGTGGATGGTACGCCGCGACGACCGGGGTGTCGATTTCGGCCTCTGGCAGCGGATCCCGATGTCGGCGCTGCGCCTTCCCCTGGACCTGCATGTGGGCCGCACGGCGCGGGCTCTGGGACTTCTCATGCGCCGGCAGAACGACTGGCGGGCCGTTGAGGAGCTTACCGCTGCGCTCCGCACGTTCGATGCCGAAGACCCTGCACGTTACGATTTTTCCCTGTTCGGCGCCGGTATCGACGGCGCCCTGAAATTTTGACCCATGTTCCGTTTCAAACAGTTCACCATCCGCCAGGACCGCTGTCCGATGAAGGTCGGCACCGACGGCGTGCTTCTCGGGGCATGGGTCTCGACCTCCGCCGCCGACCGGCGGGTCCTCGATATCGGCACCGGCACGGGCCTTATCGCCCTGATGCTGGCGCAGCGCCTTCCCGGAGCCTGCATTGCGGGAGTTGATATCGACTCCGTGGAGCAGGCCCGCGAAAATGCCGCCGCCTCACCGTGGGGAGACCGCCTGACGTTCCATACCTGTGCCGTCCAGGCCTTCTACGACGCGCCGTTCGATCTCATCGTCTCGAATCCCCCCTTTTTCGTCGATTCGCTCACCTGCCCCGATGCGGGCCGCACGGCCGCACGCCATGCCGTGCACCTCACCTTCGAGGAGTTGTGCGATGCCGTGCTGCGGCTGCTGACCCCTGCGGGCCGTTTTGCGCTGATCCTTCCCGTGCAGGAGGCCGGGCGGTTTCTGGAAGTCTGTGCCGGACGGCTGCAGCCCGTGCGCCGCACCGACGTGCGGACCACGCCGCGCCATCCGGCCAAGCGGAGCCTGCTGGAGCTGATGCGTCCCGCGGCGGCCGCGGCCGCCGGCTTCGAGCGGACCGAACTGATCATCGGCACGGGCGAACACGAGTGCTATACCCCGGAATACCGGGCGCTGACGCGCGATTTTTACCTGAAATTTTGACCGCAAGCGAAAAAAACGTACATTTGTTTTCCGTATATCAAATGAACCGCGTATGAAATTCCGCCTTTTGACTCTGCTTCTGCTGTGCTGCGGCGTTGCCGCGACGGCGCAAAATCCCTATATCGTGCCCGAGGGCGCCACGGAGAGTGCTTCGGGCATCTCGGTCAATATGCCCCGGTCGGTTGTTGCCGTCGATCTGACGGTCGAGCGTACGGCGGTCCTCTGCGGACCCTATGCGCGCTATGCGCAGAAATACCTCGGCGTGCGTGCTCCGCTTACGGACAAGACGACGTGGCGCATTGCCGATGCGCGCATCGCCCTGGCCGGCGATGCCGTCTATGAGGCCCCGGCCCCGGCTTCGGCCACATCGCAGGTTCTGTCGCACGCCTCTTCGGACGAGGCCTTTGCCGCCCTGCAGCCCGACCGCACCTCGATGACGATTCTTTCCCTGGAGGATGCCGCCCGGAGCGCCGCCGAGCAGATCTTCGCCCTGCGCCGCCACCGCCTGGAACTCATTACGGGCGAGGCTGGCGAACATGTCTTCGGCGAGGGACTGAAGTCCGCGCTGAACGAAATCGACCGTCTCGAACAGGAGTACCTCGAACTGTTCCTGGGCAAGCAGGTCCGCACAACCGCCGGGTACCGCTATCTGGTCTATCCTTCGGCCGACAAGAAGCAGTATATCTTTTGCCGTTTCAGTCCGGCAGCAGGCCTTCTTCCCGAGAACGATCTCTCGGGCGACATGGTCGTGCTGCAGATCGAGCCTTCGGGCAATACCTCCTGCTCCGTGGAGGCTGGGCCGAAGGAGTCGAGTGTCGTGATGTGCCGCGTGGCCGATCCCTCCACCTGTACGGTGATCGCCGGCGGTCAGGAGTATGCCCGTGCCGTGCTGCCGCTCTTCGAGTTCGGACGTACGGTTCGCGTTGCCCTTCCGCGTCGCAAATAGCCCGATGATGAATCCTACCACCCGCATGACGGCGCTGCTCGGGGCCATGCGCCGCGAGCGCAACGGCGCCGTGGCCGACGCCATGTGCCCTGTCGGCACGCCCTATGGCCTGAATTACGGCGTGAGCCTTCCGACGCTGCGCATGCTGGCGCGCGCCGAAGCGCCCGACTACGAATTTGCGAAATACCTGGCCCTGCAGGACGTGCGCGAACTGCGCCTTGCGGCCTACCATATCGCCGAGCCCGAACGCCTGACCGAGGCGGAGTATCCGTTCTGGGGCGAGGGTATCGTCAACAGCGAGCTGGCCGAGGAGGCCGCCTTCGCCCTGTTGCACCGCGTGCCCGACTTTCCGAATCTCTTTGAACGGTGGACGGCTCCCGATATGCCGTGGAGCCTGCAATATGCCGCTTTGATGGCAGCTTCGCGTTTCACCGGGCCCGATCCGGCATGGATCGGCCGGGCGCTGGAGACCCTGCACCGGGCTGCCGAGCGGGCGGAATCTGCGGACGGAACCTGCACGAGGGAGCAGGCGCTGCTGATCGCCCGTGGCGCCGTGGCGCTTCTGGTCCGTATCGCCTCCTGTAACGAAGAAAACCGGCAGGCGGTTCTTCGCGCTGCCGGCTCCGTGGGAGTCCTTCCCGCCGAAAATTACCTGCGCGAGGAGCTCTCCTGGCAGCTGGAAATCTGAACCTGTGAAAGTTCTGCGGGCTCCCGGATCCCTTCGGTCCGTTCGATCTCGTCGAGCATTTTTGTCAGACGGTCGTAGGTCAGCGGTCCGTCATGCCGGCCGAGCATCTCTCCGCGACGGAAGAAGATGAGGGCCGGAATGCGGGTGATGCGGTGGCGGCGGACAACGTCGCGCAGCTGCTCGTCATCCACGTCGATGCGGTAGACCTCCGCACGGTGGTTCATCTCCCTGCGGAAGCGGTTGATTACCGGATCCAGCGCCAGGCTGGGACCGCTCCATGTGGCGAAGAACTCCACGAGGGTCAGGGTCTCTCTCCAGATGATCTTGTCGAAATCATTCATGACACTCCCGGGCGGGCGTTTGTCGTCGGAGCATTCCGTGCTCCGCAATCTCCCTTCCCGTGCCGGAAGCAGCAAATACTATTCCACGAAGAGGGCCCGGGGCAGCTGGTCAATGCCCGTGATCGGGACGATCTCGATGCCCTTCGGACGTCGGGCCTCCTTGGAGAGGTACCCCGAGACGATGATCTTGCGGAATCCCAGACGGGCCGCTTCGCTGATGCGCTGTTCGGTGCGCGGCGCCGGCCGCACCTCGCCCGAAAGCCCGACCTCTCCCGCACAGCAGACCCCTTCGGCGATGGGCCGGTCGTAGTAGGAGGAGATCACCGCGGCGACGACGGCCAGATCCAGTCCCGGATCGGCGACCTTGAATCCTCCGGCGAAGTTGAGGAAGACATCCTTCTGGAACATCTTCATGCCGAGACGCTTCTCGAGTACGGCAAGCAGCATGTTCATGCGCCGCGTGTCGAATCCCGTTGCCGTGCGCTGCGGCGTTCCGTACGCCGCGCCGCTCACCAGCGCCTGCACCTCGATCAGGTAGGGGCGTACGCCGTCGGCCGCGGCCCCCACGGCGATGCCGCTCAACGGCTCCTCGTAGTGCGTGAGCAGAATCTCCGAGGGGTTGTCCACGCCCCGCAATCCCCCTTCGAGCATCTCGAACACACCGATCTCGAACGTCGCGCCGAAACGGTTCTTGATGCCGCGCAGGATGCGGTAGATGTTGTTGCTGTCGCCCTCGAACTGCAGGACGACATCGACGATATGCTCGAGGATCTTCGGCCCGGCAATCGTGCCGTCCTTGGTGATGTGGCCGATGATGAGGATCGACGTGCCGGTCGTCTTGGCGTACTTGAGCAGCGTCGCGGCACATTCGCGGATCTGTGAGACGCTTCCCGCCGAGGAGTCCAGCAGGTCGGTGTAGATGGTCTGTATCGAGTCGATGACGACCAGATCGGGCTTCTGCTCGGCAATCTGCGCCACGATGTTCTCAAGCAGCGTTTCGGGATAGATCATGCAGTCATCGTTTCCGATGCCGATGCGCAGGGCGCGCATCTTGATCTGTTCGGCCGACTCCTCGCCCGAGACATAGAGGGTCTTCAGCCCGTTGTCTGCCAGTGCGATCTGCAGCGAGAGGGTTGATTTCCCGATTCCGGGCTCTCCGCCGAGCAGGATAAGCGATCCGGGGACCATGCCGCCTCCGAGCACGCGGTTCACCTCCGTGTTGCCGATATCGATACGGCGGTGCTCGCTTTCGCGGATCTCGCGCACGGGCTGCGGCCTGGCCGCAGGCAGCGATCCGGCCGCCACGGCGGGCACCGAGCCGCTTTCGCGGGCGATGATCTCCTCCGTGAAGGTGTTCCACTCGCCGCACGAGGGGCATTTGCCCAGCCATTTGGGGGCTTCGAACCCGCAATTCTTGCAGAAATAGGCTTTCTTGACCTTTGCCATCTCCTTGTCAGTTTGCTGTTGTCGAGGTGTACTCCCTGCGCACGGCCCGCGTGATGCCGGCCGTCGGGTAGAGCGCCTGGAAGGACTCCGTCAGATCGATCTCCAGCACGGTCTTCCGCACCTCCGTCCCGTCGTTGTACGAACTGGTCTTGCAGATATAGTCCTCTCCGTCGAAGATCACTTCGAACTGGCTCTTTGCGGGCTCCTTGCCGAACAAACCCATTACGGGCTCCGCCTCGGGGTTGCGGACGATACGGGCCCTGCCGCCGTTGTATTGCGAGAAGTAGAGCGTGTAGCCGCCTCCGGCCTGTACGGGCGCCGCTGCGACGATCGCCGCCTCGATCTCCTGTACAAGTGGATCCTCCGTGCCATCGCTCTCTGTCCTTGTTTCGTTCGTGGTGTCCGTGCCGCTCCCTTCCGTTCCGTCATCCGGAGCGGTTTCATCGTCGGATGATGTCCCGTCGTCGGGGGTGGTTCCGTCGTCCTCTCCGGAGCCGCTGCCTCCGTCGAGGGTTACTTCGGCCTCGACCAGAACAACGGGGTAATGCACCGTGTAGAAAACCACGGTGGACTCTCCGCAGGCTGCCAGAA
This sequence comes from Candidatus Alistipes faecigallinarum, assembly GCA_019115605.1. Taxonomy (GTDB): domain Bacteria; phylum Bacteroidota; class Bacteroidia; order Bacteroidales; family Rikenellaceae; genus Alistipes; species Alistipes faecigallinarum. The sequence goes on along the minus strand of DXDG01000005.1, from coordinate 33,759 downwards.
GCAGCGCCGCCAGCAGGAAAAACACGCTTTTCATCTCTTTCACAATCCCAATTCCTTGTCGATAAGTACGATATGTATGCGTCCCTTCGGATGGCACCGCAACATCTCCATCCGCGTGTTGCAGATGCGGTCCGGGGAGTTGCAGTCCATGCAGACGCCGGTCTTGGCGCACGGTGTCCGGAAACCTTCGTGGCGGGCGATGTTCTGCGGGGCGGCAATCCGTCGGATACGCTCTTCGGCCTCTTCGCGGTTTGCGACGATCTTGTTGCTTCCGGCGACGAGCACCACCTTGCGGGGTCCGAAGGCGACGGGGGCGATGCGGTTCCCGACCATGTCGAGCCAGTGGAGCGTACCTTCCATCGTTACGGCGTTGATTCCCGTGATGAAGAGGTCCGACAGGAGGGCCTTGCGGCGTATTTCGAGCCGCTCGGGCCGGGGCATCGAGGCGTCGAATCCGTCGAGCAGCGTCCAGCGCGGGTCGTTGCGCAGCCATTCGATGATTCCCGTGGCGCGCATCGTCATCGAGTCTCCGAACGACACCAGTTGCGGCATCTCGGCCTCCACGACGTCGCGCATCCGCTCGAACGCCTCCTTCTCGTCCCGTACGACTGTTACGTCGAATCCGTGGCGGCGCAGCGTTGAGGCGCATGCCTCGAGCCGTTCGGCCTGTGTCATCGTATTTGTTGCCTGTTTCGTTTCCATGCTTTCGTCCTGTTTGTTTTCGTTTGACATTAGGTGGCCGACGGAGGACCGGCCGGTCCTCGGAGGCGTCGTTTCACGACGGCGGGATTTCCCGCCGCGAGCGAATCCTCCGGAATGTCGTGCACGACCACACTTCCTGCGGCGATGATCGAGCGGGCGCCGATCCGGACTCCCGGGCAGACGATCACGCCGCCGCCGAGCCAGCAGTCTTCGCCGATGGTGATCGGGCGTCCGACCTCAATGGGTTTGCGGCGCTCGCGGTAGTCCATCGGATGCTGGGGCGTGTACAGCTGGCAGTTGGGGCCGATGAGCGTATGGGCGCCGATCGTGATGCCGCCGCCGTCGAGGAACGTGCAGTTGGCGTTGATGAAGACCCCCTCGCCCAAATGGATCGGATGTCCGTGGTCGCAGTAGAACGGCGGTATGATCCGGGCCGTCGGAGCCCGGTGGGGGATCAGTGCCGAGAGCGCCTCCTCGTAGTGCGGGTCGTCGAACGAGGTGGCGTTGAACCGGGCGAGATTCACGCGGCGGCGCCGGAGGCTTTCGGCCACGTCGGGAGCCGTGAAGTCGTAGGTCTCGCCTGCAAGCATCTTTTCCAGTTCGGTCATGGCCCTGCTATTTGATGAAGAAGCGGTATATGTCGTTTCCGTTGGCATAGAGAAGCAGCATGAGCAGGATGAACATCCCGACATACTGGGCCATCTCGAGTACCTTTTCACTCACCTTGCGGCGGGTAATCATCTCCCAGAAGGTGAATATGGCGTGTCCGCCGTCGAGCCCCGGGATGGGGATGATGTTCATCACGGCGAGGATGATCGAGAGGAAGGCGGTCTTGATCCAGAAATCCTGCCAGTTCCACTCCGAGGGGAAGATGCTGCCTATGGCGATGAATCCGCCGAGTTCCTCGTACATCTTCGTCTTGGGCTGCACGATGAGCTTGAGCTGCTCCCAGTAGGAGGAGAGCATCTCGCCGGTGCGGTGTATTCCGGCGGGTATGGACTCCCAGAAGGTGTATTTCTGCGTGCGGGGGGTGTAGATTTGGTTGCTGGAGATGACGCCGATCACCCCTTCGTCGGATACGGGGAGGGCGATCTGCAGCGTGTTGTCCCCGCGCAGCACCTCGAGGTGTACGCTGTCGCCGGCCTTCGAGGCGATGTATTTCTGATACTCGGGGAATTCGGCGTTGCGGAGTTCGTCCACGGCACGGATCTCGTCGCCCGGGCGCAGCGCGGCTATGGCCGCCTGCGAGGTCATGCTGTCCACGATAAAGGGATAACGCAGCGTGAGGAACCCTTCGTACCCCTTCTCCTGACGCATGGCGATCAGATCGTCGAGCGGAAGCGAGATGTCTGTTTCGACACCGTCGCGCAGGACGCGTACCTGCCGGTCGCCTTCGGTGATGAGCAGTGCCGTTACGATGTCCTGGATCTTTTCCACGGGTTGCCCGTCGATCGCCAGGATGCGGTCTCCGTCATGGAATCCGAGTTTGTGTCCCGCCTCGTTGAAGTTGTATCCCCAGCGGGCATCCTCGTTGGCGAGGTAGGTGTCGCCCCAGGTGTAGCAGATGCCGCAATAGATGACGATGGCCAGCAGGACATTCATCACCACGCCGGCGATCATGACCAAAAAGCGCTGCCAGGCGGGTTTAGCACGGAATTCGTCGGGTTTCGGGGCCTGTTTCATCTGCTCCTTGTCCATCGATTCGTCGATCATGCCGGCGATCTTGACATAACCGCCCAGCGGCAGCCATCCCAGACCGTATTCCGTGTCCTTGTGCCGGAACTTGAAGAGCGAGAACCAGGGGTCGAAGAAGATATAGAACTTCTCGACGCGGATGTGGAAAATGCGGGCCATGATGAAGTGCCCGAGTTCGTGAATACCCACCAGAATGGTGAAGCAGAGGAAAAACTGGAGAATTTTGATTACGAGATCCATGTTCGTTTCGAAGAGTCGGATATTACAGTTTCAGATATTCCGCGGCGCGGGCGCGTGCTTCGGCATCCGCCCGGGCGTAGTCGTCGAGCGAGGGCTTCGGGGTGAAGTCCGCCGTTTTGAGTGCATGTTCGATCGTGCGTACGATGTCGAGCCAGGCGCACTGTCCGTGGAGGAAGGCCGCCACGGCCACCTCGTTCGCACCGTTCATCGTGCAGGCTGCCGTGCCGCCGCGCCGCAGGCAGTCGTAGGCGATCCCCAGCGCGGGGTACTTGTCGTGATCCACCGCGGCGAACGTAAGCTGCGGATGGGCCATGAAGTCGAAACGTTCGCCTGATCTGCGGGCCCGCTCGGGATACATCAGCGCGTAGCTGATGGGCATGCGCATGTCGGGCGTGCCGAGCTGGGCCTTGATGGCGCCGTCCTCGAATTCGACCATCGAGTGGACGATCGACTGGGGGTGCATCACCACGTCGATCCGTTCGGGCGGCGTTCCGAAGAGCCAGTGGGCCTCGATGACCTCGAAACCCTTGTTGACAAGCGTCGAGGAGTCGATCGTGATCTTGGCGCCCATCTTCCACTGGGGGTGGTGCAGCGCCTGCTCCGCGGTAACGCTCCCGAGCGCCTCGCGCGGAAGGTCGCGGAAGGCTCCGCCGCTGCAGGTGATGATCAGCCGCCGCACGGGGGCCCGCTCGCCCGCAAGACACTGGAAGATGGCCGAATGTTCCGAGTCGATCGGGAGAATCGGGGCTCTCCGCTCGCGGGCCAGCGGCATGACGAGGGCTCCGGCGACGACGAGCGACTCCTTGTTCGCCAGGGCGAGCTTCTTCCCGGCCTCGATGGCCGCCACCGACGGGGCCAGTCCGGCATATCCCACCAGGGCGTTCACGACCATCTCCGTGCCGCGTGCCGCAGCGATCTGCGCCACGGCCTCCTCGCCGGCGAATACCTTGGTGTCCGTATCTTTCAGGGCCTCGCACAGCGGGGCGTAGCACTTTTCATCGGCGATGACCACCGTGTCGGCGTCGAATTCGCGGGCTTGCTCGGCGAGCCGCTGCCAGTGGCTGTTTGCCGTCAGCACGCGGGCTTCGAAACGTTCGGGATTCTCGCGTACGATGTCGAGCGTCTGTTCGCCGATCGAACCGGTCGAGCCCAGTATGGCAAGTCGTTGTTTCATGGAATCAGAATACGATATAGCTTTCGGGATCCACCGGCTTGCCGTTGTTCCACAATTCGAATTCGAACATCGGGACCTCGCCGTTCTGGGCTTCGGCGTTGTAGCCGATGAGTTCTCCGGCGCGGAGCTTCTGTCCCGGTGCGACGAGCGACTGTGAGAGGCCGCGGTAGATCGACAGCATGCCTGCGGCGTGCTGCATGATGACGGTGTAACCCTGCTCGGGAGTCCAGCTGCTCTGGATCACCGTGCCGCCGTCCACGGCTGCTATGCGGTCGGTTGCCGCTGCGGCGATCTTCACGCCGAAATGGTTCTGGCTGATGTTGAAGCGTTCGGTGATGATCCCCTCGACGGGCTTCATCAGCTCGATCGACTCGCGGATCTGCTTGCGGGACGAGCCAGCGTTTGCCGTCAGCGAGTAGGGGCCGTTGCCCTCCATCTGCGCCCGCAGCAGCGAGTCCTCGGCCGAAGGCATGACGAGCACCTTGCTGCCCCGCATCGTGTCGGAGGCCGGGAGCGTCCGGGCCACGGGGGTGTTCCCTTCGAGGATCATGGCGATGTTCTCGTTGTAGGTCATCATGTCGTTCATCATGCGTTCCATCGAGTCGAGGCGTATGATGTTCTGTATGAGGCTCTCGCGGGACTTGTCGGCCTCCGTGCGGTATCCGGGCAGGAACTCCAGCACGGGGGTGTATGCCACCAGCGTAAGGATGAGGATGAAGAGCAGCAGCACGAAGGCCACCAGTCCGGCCATGAGGCTTGCCGGCGAGATGTGCACGTGCCACTCCTCGCTGTTGTCCGTGGCGTTGAGCATGTTGAAGCGGCGCTTGCGGAACAGTCCGCGCCACCAGGCCCGCATGGATTGTATCGTTTTCATCGATCGGAATCGTTTGCGTTTAAACCTTACAAAGATAGTACATGCCGCGCGGACTGCCAAATTTTCTTTCCGGAGCCTCCCTTTTCCGGGCCCTGTTTTTTTGCTGCAGGCCGGAATCCGTGCCGGGATTATTTTCCGAACCGAAAGGTTTGCCGGTCGCGCTATTTTCGCTATCTTTGCCTGACTTATTACGAATCAACGTTCAAACAGTGATAAAAGTATGGTAAAACCTGCACTTCTCGTACTCGCCGCGGGCATGGGTTCCCGTTACGGGTCGCTCAAACAGATGGATGGCGTCGGTCCGAACAACGAGGCCATCATCGACTATTCGGTCTATGATGCCGTCCGGGCCGGCTTCGGCAAGGTGGTCTTCGTCATCCGCCACTCGTTTGCCAAGGAGTTCCAGGAGGTCTTCTCCGCGGAGCGTTTCGGCGGACGTATCGCCGTGGAGTATGTCTTCCAGGAGCTGGACTACCTTCCCGAGGGCCTCGCGGTCCCCGAGGGCCGCGTGAAGCCGTGGGGTACGAACCACGCCCTGATGATGGCCGCCGATGCGATCCATGAGCCGTTCGCCGTCATCAATGCCGACGACTTCTACGGTGCCGAGGCCTACGAGACGATCGGTGCCTACCTCAAGGAGTTGGGCGGGAGCCGGGGCCGCTACTGCATGGTGGCCTACGACCTGAACAAGACGCTTTCGGACAACGGCACCGTTTCGCGCGGTGTCTGCGGCGTTGATGCCGAGGGCAACCTCACCTCGATGGTCGAGCGTACGCAGATCGAGCGCATGCCCGACGGACGGATCGTCTTCCACGACGGCGGCGCCGACGAGCCGCTGGCCGAGGATACGCCGGTGTCGATGAATCTCTTCGGCTTCACGCCCGACTATTTCGCCCATTCGAAAGCCTACTTCCCGGAGTGGTATGCCCAGAACCGCGGCAACCTGAAGGCCGAGTTCTACATCCCGACGATGGTGAACAAGCTGATCGGCGACGGCGAGGCTTCGCTGCGCGTGCTGCGCTCCGCCGCCCAGTGGCACGGCGTAACCTACAAGGAGGACAAACCGGCGCTCATGGCCGCCATCGAGCGGATGATCGCCGAGGGCCGCTACCCGCGCAACCTCTGGAAATAGGGTAGTGCACCCGCAACCGATACCGGATTCCGCCGTTGTGCGGAATCCGGTTTTTTTGTCTGTGCCGCATGCCGTTCGGATGGTCCGGATGGTTTGTTTTTCCGAAAAAATCGTATCTTTGTTCTCCGAATCCGGCCCCGGCCCGTTTCACAAAACCCGAAGACGATGAATCTGCATCCCGAATGGAGCTACCAGGCTGTTCTGTATGAGATGAACGTGCGGCAGCTCACTGCCGAAGGCACGCTGCGTGCCGCCACTCCGAAACTTGCCTTTCTGCACGACATGGGCATCGACGCCGTGTGGCTCATGCCCGTCTATCCGATCGGCGAGGAGCAGCGCAAGGGATCGCTGGGCTCCTACTATTCGATCCGCGACTACCGGGCGATCAACCCCGAGCTGGGTACGATGGCGGATTTCGACGCCTTCGTTGCCGAAGCGCACCGCCTGGGTCTGAAGGTGCTCATGGACTGGGTGGCCAACCATACCTCGCGCGATGCGCGGTGGATCACCGAAGCCCCGGCTTCGTGGTACGAACGCGACGATGCGGGTGCTCCGGCCGTGCCGTACGACTGGACCGATACGGCAAAACTCAACTATGCGAACCGCGAGGTCTGGGAGGCCGAGGCCGCGGCCATGGAGTTCTGGGTTACGGAACACCGTATCGACGGCTTCCGCTGCGACATGGCGATGCTCGTACCCATCGAATTCTGGCAGCAGACGGCAGCCCGCCTGCGGCGTGTGAAGCCCGATCTCTTCCTGCTTGCCGAGGCCGAACAGACGAATCTCTTCGACGGCGGGACGTTCGATGCCTGCTACGGCTGGGAGATGCACCACCTGCTGTGCGACGTGGCGCAGCAGCGCGTGCGCGTTACGGCGCTGCGCGACTGGCTCCATGCCGACCGCGGGCGCTATCCCCGTACGGCCATGCGCCTGGCCTTCACCTCGAACCACGACGAGAACTCCTGGAGCGGCTCGGAATTCACGCGCCTCGGGGCCGCGCGCAGCATCATGACGGCCTTCACGTTCGTCGTGCCGTGCGGGCTTCCGCTCATCTACACGGGACAGGAGGTCGGCTACGACCACTCCTTCGCCTTCTTCGACCGGGATCCGATTCCCGCGTCGCTCTACCGGCCCAACGCCTATACGGAGTTTTACCGCCATCTCACGGCCCTGCATCATGCCCATCCGGCCCTTGCCGCAGGCGGCCGCGGGAGTGATATGGTCGAGATCCGCAACAATGCCGAGGATTGCCTGATGACCTTCGTCCGCGAAACGGAGGGCGACCAGGTGGTCTGCATCATGAACCTCTCGCCCTATGCCATCCACGCCGACTATTATACGGGCATCTATGCCGGCCTCTATACCGACGCCATAAGCGGCATGCCGTACGAGCTGCGCGGACGCGTCGAGGAGGATATGTCGCCGTGGAGTTTCCGGATCCTCACCCGATAGCTCCTTCCGAATGCGCTTTTCCCATGTCCCGTTTTGTCCTGTTGCTGCTGTGCTTGCTGTCGGTCAGTCTTCCGGCCGCTGCGCAGTACCTTGACGACGAGTACTATCCCTATGCCGAACGGGAGGAGCGGCGCGAGCTGCTCGCTACCGATTCGACGCTCTTCTACCGGGCCATCCAGTCTTCGGTGGACCTCTACGGCGAACTGACCGACTTCAACCTCCCGCAGGTCGCCATGAAACGCCGCGGCCTGGGGTGGGATGCCGAGCGCATCTCGCTTTCGGGCTTGGAGCTTTCCTACCGCCACCTCTCGGTGCTGCGCCTGCTGGGTGCCCGGGAGACCCGCTATGCGGGACTGGTCCCCGCGCCCGGGCTGCCGGGCAGTTCGGGCGGTGTCCGGCTCTTCGACTTTCCGGTTGAGGAGCCCCTGCAGCCATTCCTAGCCTCGGTGCGCTTCACCGACCGCAATTACCTCGTGGGCGCGAAGGTCGCCGCTTCGGGCGATCTGGGCCGCGGCTGGACCGCTTCGCTGGCCCTCGATGCCCGCACGGGCCGCGACCTGCATGTGCAGGGCGTCTTCACCAACGCGATGACCGCGGCCCTGCGTATTGCACATGCCTGGAACACCGATCACCGCCTTTCGCTGCTCTGCATCCTTCCGCCCTCGACGCGCGGCACGCGCCTCTCCTCCTCCGAGGAGGCCTTCACCCTGACCGGCGACCGCTTCTACAACCCCGCCTGGGGATACCAGGACGGCCGTGTCCGCAACTCCCGCGTGCGCCGGGAGTTCCTTCCGTTCCTGGCTCTCCGTTACGAACTGCCGCTCTCGGCGCAAACCTCCCTGGCCGTCAATCTCGGCGGGGAGACGGGCCTCTCGCGTTACAGCATGCTCGACTGGTACGACGCCCGCACACCCATGCCGGACAACTACCGCTACCTGCCGAGCTATACGGGCGATCTCGAAACCGAACGGGCATGGCTTGCATCCGATCCGCGCTATACGCAGATCAATTGGGACGAGCTGATCCGCCGCAACCGGATGCGGAACGGCGAGGCGGTCTACGCCCTCGACGACCGGGTCGAGCGTACGACGGATCTGCGCCTCGATGCCGCCTTCACCACGGCCCTCGACCACGCCCTGACCCTGCGTTACGGCCTGACGCTGCACTACGACCGCAGCCGCTCCTACCGTCAGATGCGCGACCTGCTCGGTGCGCGGTACCTGACGGATATCGACCGCTATCTGATCGACGACGACACCTACAGCAACCTGCTTCAGAACGACCTGCGGCATCCCGACCGTGAAATCCGCGAGGGCGACCGCTTCGGCTACGACTATGCGCTGCTCATGCGCGAGGCCCGCATCCTGCTGCAGGCCGACTACCGTTCCGACCGTCTGCGGGCGGATCTGAGTGCCGAGCTGGGCAGTGCCGCCGTTTCGCGCCGCGGCTATTACGAGAAGGAGCTCTTCCCGGGCGATCTGTCATACGGGCCTTCGCGCACGCTGCGCTTCTCGCCGTGGCTCGTGAAGGCGCTCGTCGGCTGGTCCTTCTCGGCCCGTAGCTACCTGGAGGGCATTCTCTTCGCCGCGGCCGATGCGCCCCGTGCCGACCAGCTCTTCTACCAGCCGCTCTACAACAACCGCCCGATCGAGCAGCCCCGGTGCGAAAGGACCTACGCCGCGGAGCTGTCGTGGCGTCGTACGGGCGCGCAGTTCGACCTTCGCCTTGCGGCTTATGCCGCTGCGGTTTATGACCGGCAGCAGACGCGCCGCTATTACGACGACCTGTCGTCGCTCTACTGCGACATCTCCGTTTCGGGCATCGGGTTCCTCTCCTGCGGGGTGGAGGCGGCGGCCGAGATCCGCCTGTCGTACCGCTGGCAGCTGGCCCTTGCCGCCTCTGCCGGCCGCTTTACCTATATCCGGGACCCGGAGGTAACGGTTCTCTCCGACGTGGACAATACGGCGGTTCTGACCCGTGCCCGCGCCCGTATGGCGGACTGTCAGATCGGGGGAGCTCCCCAGCTTGCAGCCGCCTCCGAGCTCACCTATTTCGGCCCGCGCGGGTGGGGTTTTCACCTCTCGGCGGGTTATGCCGGGCTGCGTTATGTCGAACCGATGCCCCTGCGCCGTACGGACCGCGTGTCGGGGCAGGCGGGCCTCACGCCCGAGGCATTCGAGGCCTTCACCCGCCAGGAGCGCCTTTCGGATGCCTTCACGCTCGATGCATCGCTCTTCAAGAGTTTCTATTTCGGCCGTTCGCGGCTTACCGTGGCGCTGATGCTTCACAACCTGACCGACGCCGCGGATCTGCTCTACAACGGTTACGAGTCGCTGCGCGTGCGCCGCATCTCGGCCGGCGACGCAACCCTGTGGATGCCCCATGCGACGCGCTACACCTATGCCTATCCGCGTTCGTTCTACCTTACGATCTCTTACCGGTTCTGATGCCGGCGGTGAAAAATTGCCCCTGTTTTTTGGTTTTTGCCGCAAAATTCGTATTTTGAGGGGCGAAAAACCTTAAAAACTTCCCGTCTTATGATTATCGGTATTCCCAAAGAGATCAAAAACAACGAAAATCGCGTGGCGCTGACCCCCGCAGGTGCACACGAACTGGTGAAACGGGGCCATGATGTCTGCCTGCAGACGACGGCCGGTGTGAACAGCGGATTCCCTGATGAGGCCTATACGGCTGTCGGAGCCCGGATCCTTCCTTCGATCGAGGAGGTCTACGCCACGGCCGAGATGATCGTCAAGGTCAAGGAACCCATTGCTCCGGAGTATAAGCTGATCCGTCGCGACCAGCTGGTCTTCACCTATTTCCATTTTGCGAGCAGCGAACCTCTGACCCATGCGATGATCGACAGCGGCGCCGTCTGCTGCGCCTACGAGACGGTCGAGCGTGCGGACCGGTCGCTGCCGCTGCTCATCCCCATGTCCGAGGTGGCGGGCCGCATGGCCGCGCAGGAGGGGCGTTATTTCCTGGAGAAGCCGCGCGGCGGCAAGGGGGTGCTTCTGGGCGGTGTCCCTGGAGTGAAACCCGCCAAGGTCTTCGTCATCGGTGCGGGCGTTGTCGGTACGGCTGCGGCCCGCACGGCGGCCGGAACGGGAGCCGACGTTACGATCTGCGACATTTCGCTCCAGCGTCTGACCTACCTGGCCGACGTCATGCCGCGCAACGTCAAGACGCTCATGTCCTCGGAGTACAATATCCGCGAGGAACTCAAACATGCCGATCTGGTGATCGGTTCGGTGCTGATCCCGGGTGCCAAGGCCCCGAAGCTCGTTACGCGCGACATGCTGCGCGACATGGAGCCGGGTACGGTCATGGTCGACGTGGCCATCGACCAGGGCGGATGTTTCGAAACCTCGCGCCCGACCACGCACGAGGATCCGGTCTACTATGTGGACGGTATCCTGCACTACTGCGTGGCGAATATTCCGGGCGCCGTTCCGCGCACCTCGACCCTCGCGCTGACAAACGCTACGCTGCCCTATGTCATCCAGCTGGCCGACAAGGGCTGGGAGCGCGCCGCGCGGGAGAACCACGAACTGGCTCTGGGTCTGAACGTCGTGCAGGGCAAGGTGGTCTATCGTCCCGTCGCCGAGGCGTGGGGCCTTCCCTACGAGCCGCTGACGCTCTGATCCCCCGTAAAGCGAACAGGGCCGCCGCACACCGCGGCGGCCCTGCTGCATGGGTTGCAACCTCCGGATTTGGTTCACGTTCCGGATTGCATTATCTTTGCAGGCGAAAACAAGCGGAGAATAGATAGACAGACTATGGCAGGTTCCAATTTCGTAGATTACGTGAAGATCTTTGCCCGCTCGGGGCACGGCGGTGCCGGTTCGGCCCATTTCCGCCGCGAGAAGTTCGTGGCCTTCGGCGGTCCCGACGGCGGCGACGGCGGCCGCGGGGGCAGCATTGTGCTGCAGGGCGACAAGCAGTACTGGACGCTCATCCACCTCAAGTACCAGCGGCACCAGTTTGCCGAGGACGGTCAGAACGGCTCGGGCGCCCGCTCTTCGGGCAAGGATGCCCGGGATATCGTGATCCCCGTGCCGCTGGGCACGGTCGCCCGGCGTGTTGTCGAGCTTGAAGACGGTACGACGACGACCGAGCTGGTCGGCGAGGTTACCGCCGACGGCGAGCGCCTCGTGCTGCTGCGGGGCGGCCGTGGCGGCCTGGGCAACTGGCACTTCAAGAGCGCCACGAACCAGACGCCGCGCTATGCGCAGCCCGGCGAGGAGGGCGACGAGGGGGCCTTTATCCTCGAACTGAAGGTGCTGGCCGACGTCGGTCTGGTCGGCTTCCCGAATGCGGGCAAATCGACCCTGCTGTCGGTCGTCTCGGCCGCGAAGCCGAAGATCGCCAACTACGCCTTCACGACGCTCGAACCGAACCTGGGCATCGTCGAGGTCCGCGACCACAAGTCGTTCGTCATGGCCGACATTCCGGGCATCATCGAGGGCGCGCACGAAGGCCGCGGTCTCGGTACGCGCTTCCTGCGCCATATCGAGCGCAATTCGGTGCTGCTGTTCATGATCCCGGCCGACAGCGACGACATCCGCCGCGACTACGACATCCTGCTCGGCGAGCTGACGCAGTACAATCCCGAACTGCTGGACAAGGAGCGGCTGCTGGCCGTCACCAAGTGCGACATGCTGGACGAGGAGCTGATCCGCGAGATGCGCGCCCACCTGCCCGAGGGGGTTCCGTCGATCTTCATCTCCTCGGTCTCGGGCCTGAACATCCCGCAGTTGAAGGATATGCTCTGGGAGGCGCTTCAGCGCTGACCGTCGCGGAATACGACGTCGTGATTCGTTACGCGGAGCGTGTATTTCCCGTTGAAATAGTCGATGATACCGTACAGGGAGCCCGTGCCGGAAGGCAGGGGCTCTCTTGCATAGGAGCAGGTGCCTGCGCTCCGCACGACGAGTGTCCGGCCCTGCTTGTCGGCAATGGTCCGCTCGGTCGTGATGCTGCGCCCGGTTTCGGGGTCCGTATCGCACCACGTCGCACCGGGCTGCGTGAAGTGTATGTTGTCGATCCTTACGCGCGTGTCGATGAGCCGTTCCGAGAGATCCCCGAGGGTGATGGTCCTGGCCCGGAGCGTCTCGTCCCCGGCCGGAACCCGCACGCTGACGTAGCGGGCGAAATCCTCTTCGGGAATACGTCCTGCGCCGCTTCCCTCCGACACGGTGCCGATCTGGATCTTCCCGCCGTAGTCGGTCAGCACGAGCCCCTGGCAGCGCAGCGTAGCCACATATCCGAAGGGACAGAACTCCGCCACCGACTCCAGATCGGCCGCCACGGTGATTCCTCCGCTTGCATCCTGCAGAACCAGCGACTTGTAGAACTCGCCGTAGAGATCGTTCGCCGTGATGAACCCTTCGATGGTGATCTCCTCCGTTACGACGATGCTGCTGCGGCCGTCGCAGAGCGATTTGAGATAGACGATGCTGTTCGTCGCCGGCTGCTCCCCGCCGATCTGCGGCCGGGTTGCCTTGTCGCATCCCGCCACAAGCATTGCAACGCAGATGCCGCATGCGACGGTGCTATTGAATCTTCCGGCAATCCTTCTCATCGCGCAGTTTGATGATGTATCGGCCTTCGCCCGTCTCGTCGTACTGGAGGATTCCCGCGAGCATGACCGGTTCAAACGGCACCTCCTCCTCCGCAAACCGGGCATAATTGCGTACATAGGTGTATATCTCCGCGCCCTTCTCGTCGACAAAACGCTTGTATCCGGCCCACGTCGCCTCCGAAAGCTCTTCGGGCCGGTAAAGCACCGGGCCGATACGGACAAGCGTCCCGCATTGTTCCGTTGTGAGGTCTCCGATTCCGTACGCTGCCGGTTCTGTGGGCAGCAGCGTTTCGCCGTGCCTCGTTACGATACGGTCGAGAGCCGGCTTCGAGCCGATGTAATCCGTGGCATACCCGCTTTCGGGTGCAGGCATCCGTCCTATCTGCAGTACGCCGCGGCTTTCGCCCAGCGCCATGCCTTTGAGCGAGAGCGAGACGCGGCAGCCGACGGGGTAGTCGTTGTGCAGCTGGTCGATGCCGGCCATGATCTCGATACCTGCGCCCTCCTCCTCGATGCAGAACGAGCGGTAGAAGTTCCGGCCCTCGTCGCTGCTCGTTACGATCCCTTCGACGATGATATCGCCTTCGAGCAGCAGCGTCTTTCCGGGATATCGTTTGCGGAGCGTGGCGATGGTCTCGGTGTGCCGGGGCGGCTGCGCACCCTCGTCCGGCTCTCCGTAAGGGGCGTCGTAACAACCCGCGGCCAGCAGCATGGCCGCAGCTATCGCGCAGCGCCGGATCATTCCTCGATGCGCGAATCCTTCAGTCCGAGGAAGTAGAGAATGCCGTCCAGCCCGATCGTCGAGATCGACTGCCGCGCCGTGGCCTTCACCTTCGGTTTTGCGTGGAAGGCGATGCCCAGACCGGCGAGGTTGAGCATCGGCAGGTCGTTCGCGCCGTCTCCCACGGCCACCGACTGGGCGATGTTGATCCCCTCGAACTGGCAGAGCAGCCGCAGCAGCTCGGCCTTGCGGCGTCCGTCCACGATCTCTCCGGCATAGCGGCCCGTCAGGCGTCCGTCCTCGATCTCCAGCTCGTTGGCATAGACGTAGTCGAAGCCGTATTTCTGCCGCAGGTAGTTTCCGAAGTAGGTGAAACCACCGGAGAGGATAGCCGTCTTGTATCCCACGCGCTTGAGGATGGTCATCATGCGTTCGAGACCCTCGGTGATGGGCAGCGCATGGGCGATCTCCTCCATGACCGAGACCTCGAGTCCCTTGAGCAGGGCCACGCGTTCGGTGAAGCTTTCGCGGAAGTCGATCTCTCCCCGCATGGCGCGTTCGGTGATGGCGCGCACCTGGGCGCCGACGCCGGCCCTTTCGGCCAGTTCGTCGATCACCTCGGTCTCGATGAGCGTGGAGTCCATGTCGAAGCAGATCAGGCGGCGGCTGCGGCGGTAGATGTCGTCCTTCTGGAACGAGACGTCGAGGCCGATCTCCGAGAGGTTCATGAAGCGCTCCTGCATGGCGCTGCGGTCGGCGTCCGTGAGCGATCCGCGCACCGAGAGCTCGATGCACGAGCGGGCCGTCCGGTCGTCCTTGTGCAGGGGCACGCGGCCCGTCAGACGCCGTATGGCGTCGATGTTGAGGCCGTGTTCGGCGACGCTCTTCGTAACCTCGGCAATGTGCCGGGCCGTTACGGTGCGTCCCAGTAGGGTGATGATGTAGCGGTTCTTGCCCTGACGGCTCACCCAGTCGTTGTAGCGCTCCTCGGTGATGGGCGTAAAGCGGATCATGACACCCAGTTCGGAGGCTTTGAACAGCAGTTCCTTCATGATGTTTCCCGACTTGTCGGCCGTGGTTCGGATCAGGATTCCGAGCGTCAGCGACTGGTGGATGTTGGCCTGTCCGATATCGAGAATGAAGGCGTCGTACCGGGCCAGGATCTCGGTCAGCGAGGAGGTCATTCCGGGTTTGTCTTCTCCGGATATGTTGATCTGGATAATTTCTACGTCGTTCTGCATCTTGAGTGATCTGTTTACGCTTACTGCTGTAAATTATGGACAAAGTTAATAAACTTCTCCTTTTTTTCTTTATTTTTGTCCCCGAAACTTCATGGACCTATCGTTATGAATACACTCTACGGCGTGCTTGGCGCCCTCTTTGCCCAGGCGGACAAGGCTCCGCTGATTGTTCCCGACAGCGTGCAGAAGGCCAACTTTGCGGAGGCGGTCCGCAAACTCACCAGTCTGGATGTGGACACGCTGCTGCGGAATCTGTTGTCCGAGTCGGTCTGGATTCTGGTGAAGATTCTCATCGCCCTGGTCATCTACTTCATCGGGCGGTGGATCGTGCGGCGGTTGATCCGCGTTCTGGACGGCATCTGCGAGCGGCGCAAGGTGGACGTATCGCTGCGGTCGTTCCTGCGCAATACGATCCGCGTAGTCTTCATGCTGCTGCTGGTCCTCATTGTTGTTTCGACGCTCGGGGTGAACGTCACGTCGCTGATCGCCGTCTTCTCGGCCGCCACGCTGGCCATCGGTATGGCCTTGAGCGGCACGGCGCAGAACTTCGCCGGCGGGGTGATGATCCTGCTAATGAAGCCCTACCGTATCGGTGATTACATCTCTGCCCAGGGACAGTCGGGCACGGTGCGGGAGATCAAGCTCTTCTCGACGGTAATCACGACGGTGGACAACCAGACGATCTACATTCCGAACAACTCGATCGCCACGGCCATCATCGACAACTACACGACGGCCGAGCTGCGGCGTGTGGACTGGAGCGTGGGCATCTCCTACGGCGATGATGTGGATGTGGCGCGGCGGACGATTCTGGCGATGTTCGCGGTCGATGCGCGGATTCTGAAGGAGCCTGCCGAACCGGTTGTCCGGGTTTCGGCCCTTGCCGACAGCTCGGTGAATCTTACGGTGCGCGTCTGGACGAAGAATGCCGATTATTGGGACGTCTATTTCGAGTACAACGAACGTTTCTACAAGGAGCTTCCCGCCGCGGGCATCAACTTCCCCTTCCCGCAGATGGATGTTCATGTCAAGAACGAATAACAGTCTAAAACCCAAATATTTTTGATCATTATGGAACTCAGGGAGATTTTTGCCATTCCGGGTCTTCCCGGACTTTACAAATATGTGGCGCAGTCGCGTCGGGGCGTCATCGTGGAGTCGTTGCTCGACGGACGGCGCATGAATGCCGCGGCGCAGTCGCGCATGAGCGCGCTTTCGGACATTTCGATGTTCACCGAGGGGGACGACATTCCGCTTCATGAGGTGTTCACGCGTATCTATGCCCATACGGGCGGCAAGGAGGCGATCAGCCCCAAGGAGGATCCCGAGAAGCTGAAGGCCTATTTTGCCGAGGTGCTTCCCGAGTACGACCGCAGCCGGGTGCATGTTTCGGACATGAAGAAGTGCTTTTCGTGGTTCAACCTGTTGGTGAAGGCGGGCTTCACGGAGTTTGCGCCGGCATCGGAGGAGCCTGCGGAGGAGCCTTCTGCACAGGCGCCCGAGTCCGGGGAGTAGAGCGCAACGATTTGAATTTTCCTTAAAAACAGTGAGAGCGTATGGAGCAGAAGATGAAGGTGCTGGCCCTTGTGGCCCACGACAACATGAAGCGCGACCTGGCGGAGTGGGTCGACTGGAACTGTGCGAAATTGAGTGCGCATCATCTGGTGTGCACGGGTACTACGGGCAAGATGGTCGAGCGTACGCTCCGTGACCACCATCGCGACGAGGAGCCGAACGCTCTGCCGCATCCCGAGCTTCGGATCACGCTGCTCAAGTCGGGCCCGCTGGGCGGCGACCAGCAGCTGGGTTCGCTCATTGCCGACGGACGCATCGACGCGCTGATCTTCTTCTGGGATCCCATGTCGGCCCAGCCGCACGATGTCGATGTCAAGGCGCTGTTGCGCCTGGCAACGCTCTACAACGTGCCGACGGCCGTCAATCGCTCGACGGCGGACTTCCTGATCTCTTCGCCGCTGTTCGAGGACGAGTCGTACAAGCCCGTTGTCAAGGACTACAAGGCCTATATCGAGCGGGTGCTGAAATAGCTGCGGGGAGCAGATCCCGGAGATGAAAAAACGGCATCGCAAGCAGCGATGCCGTTTTTTATGGGAAGGCCGGTCGTTACAGGTCGTGCGAGAGCGGGGCGGGCACGGCTGCCGAGAGGTCGTAGTCGCCCCACCGTTCGGCGATGAGGTCAAGCGTGGCGAACAGCTCATTGATGTCGAGCGACGTTACGAGCTTCAGCCGCGTCTCCTTGAAGTTGGGAAGCCCCTTGAAGTAGTTGGTCAGGTGGCGCCGCATCTCAAGAATTCCGACATGATCGCCCTTGATTTCGAGTGATTTGTGCAGGTGCTCCTTGGCGATGCGGACCCGCTCGATGACCGAAGGCTGGGGCAGCACCTCGCCGGTTCGCAGGTAGTGCTTCACCTCGCGGAAGATCCACGGGCGCCCGTAGGTTGCGCGTCCGATCATCACGCCGTCCACGCCGTAGCGGTCGAACATCTCCCGGGCCTTGGGGCCCGAATCGACGTCGCCGTTTCCGATGATCGGAATATGGATCTGCGGGTTGTTCTTCACGCGGCCGATGAGGGTCCAGTCCGCTTCGCCGCGGTACATCTGGACGCGGGTGCGGCCGTGTATGGTGAGCGCTGCGATGCCGACATCCTGCAGCCGGAGGGCGATCTCCTCGATGTTCTTCGACTCCTCGTCCCATCCCAGCCGGGTCTTGACCGTTACGGGGGTCTTCACGGCACGGACGATCTGCCGCGTCATCTCGACCATCAGCGGCACGTCGCGCATCATGCCCGAACCGGCGCCGCGTCCGGCGATCTTCTTCACCGGGCAGCCGAAGTTGATGTCGATGATGTCGGGTCGGGCCGCTTCGGCCATGCGGGCCGCCTCGACCATCGGTTCGATCAGATGGCCGTAGATCTGAATGCCCACGGGACGTTCCGCGTCGTCGATTTCGAGCTTCTTGAGCGATTTGGCGGCATCGCGGATGAGTCCGTCCGAGGAGATGAACTCCGTGTAGACCACATCGGCGCCGAAGCGTTTGCACATGTATCGGAACGAGGGGTCCGTAACGTCCTCCATGGGTGCGAGCAGCAGGGGCTGTTCTCCGAGGTCTATGTCGGCGATTTTCATGCTTCTTCGGGTTCTTGCGGACGGTGGGTGACGAGTATTTTGTCGATTCGGGCTCCGTCCATGTCGACGATTTCGAACGAGAAACCGCACCATTCGAGTTTTTCGCCCGTTGCGGGGATATGTCCGAGCAGGTCGAGGATCAGACCGCTGACGGTGTTGTAGGCATTGGCGGGGAAGTCGTCCTCGACGCCGAACGCGGCGAGGAAGTCGTAGAAGGGGCACTGCCCGTCGACGAGTGCGCTACCGTCGTCGCGTCGCACGATGTCGGGTTCCTCGCGGGGGTCGGGGAGTTCGCCGACGAGCGCCTCGAAGATGTCTTTGAGGGTGATGATTCCGCGGGTGACACCGAATTCGTCGCAGATGATTCCGTACCCGAGCTGTTCGCTGCGGAGCTGTTCGAGGGCGTTGTAGACTTCGAACTCCTCGTGGAAGAATTTTCCGGGAGTGATCAGTTTTCGGATATCGAAGTCGGGATCGGTCAGGTGGAGGAATAGGTCTTTGAGATAGACCACGCCGAGGATTCTGTCGAGGCTTCCGTCGCCGACGGGGTATCGGTTGTGTGGGGCCTGTGCGACGATTTCGTGAATCTGTTCGGGCGTCATGGCGAGGTCGATCCATGCGATTTCGCTTCGGTGGGTCATGATCGACTCGACGGTACGGTCTCCGAGCGAGAAGACGCGGCCGACGATCTGCTGTTCGACCTCCTGAACCGCCCCGTCTTCGGTTCCCTCCTGGATGATGGATCGGATTTCGGCTTCGGTGACCTTGCTTCCGGACTCCCGGAGTCCCAGGATTCGGGTAACGGCAGCGGTGCTTTTGGCGAGGAGCCAGACGAAGGGCGAGGCGATTGCGGCGAGGAATCCCATGGGCCGTGCTACGATCTTTGCGGCGCGTTCTGCGGCGTTCATGCCGATGCGTTTGGGGACGAGTTCGCCGAAGATGATGGTCAGGTAGGTGACGACGATGACGATGGCGACCTGTGCGATGACGGTTGCCGTCCGGACGGGTATTCCGAGGGTGGCGAGGCTGGTTCCGAACCTGGCGGCGAGGGTATCTCCGGAGTAGATACCGGTAAGGATTCCGATCAGGGTGATTCCGATCTGCACGGTGGATAGGAATCGGTCGGGGTCTTTGGCGAGTTTGAGGGCTTTTCGTGCACCTTTGCTGCCCTGCCGGGCCTGCATTTCGAGGTTCGACTTCCGGGCGGAGACGAGAGCCATTTCGGACATGGCGAATACTCCGTTGAGGAGGATCAGGATGACGATGATGAGAATTTCCATGTGTCGGTTCGGGGTATTTCGGAAGACAAAGATAATGCAAGCGGAGCGAAAAGCCAAAAGAAAGGGGTGCAGGCGATTGGTTATTCGGTGAAAAGCGTTAAATTTGCGGTCGAAAATCAAAAGGACATGAATATCGAGAACTATATTTCGGGAGCGGTTCGGCAGGCGGTCGAGACGCTTTACGGGGAGCTCGGCGGGGGGCCGTTGCAGATCCAGAAGACACGCCGGGAGTTCGAGGGCGACTATACGCTCGTAACCTTTCCGCTGCTGCGCCGGAGCCGCAAGTCCCCCGAGGCCACCGCGACCGAGATCGGCGAATACATGCAGGCCCATGTGCCTCAGATCGCATCGTTCAACGTCATCAAGGGCTTTCTGAACCTGACGCTCGACAGCTCGTTCTGGGGTGAGCGTTTCGCGGAGATCGCCGCCGATGCGCACTACGGCGAGGCGCCGCAGACGGGCCGCACGATCATGATCGAATACTCGTCGCCCAATACGAACAAGCCGCTGCACCTGGGGCACATCCGCAACAACCTGCTGGGATACTCCGTGGCGCAGATTCTCAAGGCCAACGGCCACACGGTCATCAAGGCCAATCTGGTCAACGACCGCGGCATCCACATCTGCAAGTCGATGCTTGCATGGAAGCTCTACGGCAACGGCGAGACGCCCGCATCGTCGGGTATGAAGGGCGACCACCTGGTCGGCAAGTACTACGTCGAGTTCGACAAGCACTACAAGGCGCAGATCAAGGAGCTCGTCGCCGGCGGCATGTCGGAGGAGGAGGCCAAGAAGCGGGCGCCGATCATGCTCCAGGCGCAGGAGATGCTGCGCAAGTGGGAGGCGAAGGACCCGGAGGTCTACGCGCTCTGGGAGATGATGAACGGCTGGGTCTACGAGGGCTTCGACGTAACGTACAAGGCGCTGGGCGTCGATTTCGACAAGGTCTACTACGAGTCGCAGACCTACCTGCTGGGCAAGTCGCTTGTCGAGGAGGGTCTCCGCAAGGGTGTTTTCTACCGTCGCGAGGACAATTCGGTGTGGATCGACCTGCGCAATGACGGCCTGGACGAGAAGCTGCTGCTGCGCGGCGACGGCACGTCGGTCTACATGACGCAGGACCTCGGCACGGCCTACCGCCGTTTCGAGGACAACCGCCTCGACGACATGATCTATGTCGTGGGCAACGAGCAGAACTACCACTTCCAGGTGCTCAAACTCGTGCTCAAGAAGCTGGGCTACGCCGAGTGGAGCGACCACATCACGCACCTCTCGTACGGCATGGTCGAGCTCCCCGAGGGCAAGATGAAGTCGCGCGAGGGTACGGTGGTCGATGCCGACGACCTGATCGCCGACATGGTCCGCACGGCGCGCGAGATGTCTGCCGAGCTGGGCAAGCTGGACGGTGCTACGGAGGAGGAGGCCGAAGCCGTTTCGACGATGGTGGGCCTCGGCGCGCTGAAATACTTCATCCTGAAGGTCGATCCCAAGAAGACGATGCTCTTCGATCCGCGCGAGTCGATCGACTTCAACGGCAATACGGGCCCCTTCATCCAGTACACGCACGCCCGCATCTGCTCCGTGCTGCGCAAGGCCGCCGAGGCGGGCATCGACTTCACGGGTGCGGTCTCGGCCTCGTACCTTCCCGAGGAGATCGCCCTGGTGAAGCAGCTCACGGAGTACCCCGCTACGGTGAAGACCGCCGGCGAGAATTTCGCCCCGTCGATCATCGGCGCCTATGTCTATGAGCTGGCCAAGAGCTTCAACGGCTACTACCACGACCACTCGATCCTGCGCGAGGAGGATGTGGAGGTGCGCAAGCTGCGCCTCCAGCTGGCACAGCAGGTCGCCCGCATCATCCGCCTCGGCATGAAGCTGCTGGGCATTGACGTTCCCGAACGCATGTAGCCTCACGGCTGCGTTTACGCAAAACGCCCCGACCGTTTGTTTACGGCCGGGGCGTTTCGTATCCCGAGGGGCCCGTCATTCAGGCATGCCTGCGCGCCAGCTCCCGTTCGAGATCGGCGATCGAGCATCCCGTGGCTTCGAGCAGCACGAGCAGGTGGTAGACCAGGTCCGATGCCTCGTAGATCATCGCCTCGCGGTTCTGCGCCACGGCTTCGATCACGGTTTCGACGGCCTCTTCGCCGACCTTCTGCGCAATCTTGTTCACGCCGCGCGTAAAGAGCTTCGAGGTGTACGATCCTTCGGGCATGTCGCGGTGCCGGCCGCGGATGACGCTCTGCAGGTAGCGGATGAAACCCTCGTTTTCGGGCGAGGCCTCTCCGAAACAGCTCGTCGATCCCGTGTGGCAGGTCGGGCCGTGGGGGATGACCCTCACGAGCAGTGTGTCGTTGTCGCAGTCCGTGGCTACGGAGACGATGTCGAGCCGGTTGCCGCTCGTCTCGCCCTTGGTCCAGAGCGTGTGGCGCGTGCGGCTGTAGAAGGTTACGCGTCCCTCGGCGAGGCTCTTTTCGTAGGCTTCGCGGTTCATGTACCCCAGCATGAGCACCTTGAGGGTCCGGTCGTCTTGGATGATGGCGGGAACGAGCCCGTCGGGGAGCTTTTCGATGTTGAGCTCCGAAAAGGGTTTTGCTTCGATTTTCATGGTGTATTTCGTGTTTTTTGTCTGTTTTGCTTTACAGTCGTACGGCGATCCCGCGCTCCCGGAGCTCCCGCTTGAGCCGCGGTATCGGAATCTCGCCGTAGTGGAAGATGCTGGCCGCCAGCGCGGCATCGGCCCGCCCCCGGGTCAGCACGTCGGCGATGTGTGCGACACTCCCGGCGCCTCCCGAGGCGATGACCGGCACGGGCAGCTCGGCCAGCCGCGCAAAGGTCTCGCACGGATAGCCGTTCTTCGTGCCGTCGTGGTCCATCGAGGTGAAGAGAATCTCCCCGGCGCCGCGATCTACGGCCTCCCGGGCCCAGGTGAAGAACTCGCGTTCGGTGGCGCGCTTTCCGCCGTGTGTCGTAACCTGCCAGCGGCCGTCGATCTGCCGGGCGTCGATCGCCGCGACGACGAACTGCGAGCCGTAGCGGGCGGCTATGGCGTCGATCAGCGAGGGGTCGGCCACGGCGGCGCTGTTGAGCGAGATCTTGTCGGCCCCGGCGTCGAGCAGCCGTGCGGCATCCTCCACCGAGCGGATGCCGCCGCCCACGGTGAAGGGAATGTCGATCCGCGCGGCGATGCGCGACACGAGTTCCGTGAAGGTCTGACGCCCCTCCCCCGTGGCACTGATGTCGAGATAGACCAGTTCGTCGGCCCCTTCGGCGGCGTATTTCGCACCCAACGCCACGGGATCGCCGACCTGCCGCAGCTGCTCGAAGTGAATGCCCTTTACCGTCGCGCCGTCGCGGATGTCCAGACAGGGTATTATCCGTTTTGCAAGCATCGTTCGATCTCTTTGAGGGTGATACGGCCTTCGTAGAGGGCCTTTCCGACAATGACGCTGCGCAGGCCCTCGCTGCGCAGAGCCTCGATCTCCGCCATCGTGCCGATGCCGCCGCTTACGGTGATCTCCACCTCCGGAAACTGCCGTTGCAGCCCGGCGTAAAATGCCGTTGAGACGCCGCACAGCATGCCGTCGCGCGCGATGTCCGTGCAGATCGCCTGCGTGAGGCCGTCGCTGCGAAAGCGTCCGATGAGCTCTTCGGCCGTTATCCCGGCCGTCTCGGTCCAGCCCTGAATGGCCACCTTGCCCTCGCGGATGTCGGCCCCGAGAATGATCCTTCCGGCTCCGAATTCCGCGATCCATGCCGCGAGCAGCTCCGGCTGCCGCACGGCGATGCTTCCGCAGATGGCGCGGCTTGCCCCGGCGTTGAAGACCGTCTCCAGCGCCTCGCGGCTCTTGATGCCGCCGCCATACTGCACCTCGAGCGAGGTCCGCGTGGCAATGCGCTCCAGTGTGCGGAGGTTCCGGGGCTCCGCAGCCTTCGCCCCGTCCAGATCGACCATGTGGAGCCGTCGGATGCCGGCCTCCTCGAACCGCAGCGCCGCTTCGAGCGGATCGTCGCAGTAGGTTTTCTTCCGGGCGTAGTCGCCCTGTGTCAGACGGACGCAGCGCCCGTCGATGATGTCCGTGGCAGGTATGATTTCGATCATGTCGTTTTCTGCTTTTTAATCTTTCATGTTGAGGAAATTCTCGAGGATCCGCGCCCCCGTCCGCCCGCTCTTCTCGGGATGGAACTGCACGCCGAAGAAGTTGTCGCGGGCCAGTGCGGCGCTGAATGCCATGCCGTAACCGGTCGTCGCCACGGTCGCTGCGCAAAGCTCGGCGGCATACGAATGGACGTAGTAGACAAACGCCCCCTCGTCGATCCCGTCGAAGAGCGGCGTGCGGAGCCCTTCGATCGTGTCCCATCCGACATGCGGGACCTTCAGCCGCTCTCCCTCCCGTGTCGTTGCCGGAATCCGCCCGACGCGTGCTGAAAAGATGCCGAGACAGGCCGTGTCGCCCTCCTCGCTCCATCGGCAGAGCAGCTGCATCCCGATGCAGATTCCCAGCACGGGAGCCTTCAACCGGGGTATCACCTCGTCGAGTCCCCGCTCGCGGAGCCGGGCCATGGCGCTCGCCGCCTCGCCGACCCCGGGCAGAATCACCCGCTCGGCCTGCAGCAGCTGCGCCGGGTCGGCCGTCAGCGTGAACCCGGCCCCGATCCTGCGCAGGGCATCGGCCACCGAGCGCAGGTTGCCCGTATCGTAATCCACTACCGCTATCATAGGACGCCTTTGCTGCTGGGTATGTCGTATCCGAAACCTTGCCGGGCCACGGCCATGCGCAGGGCGCGTGCGAAGGCCTTGAAGATCGCCTCGGCCTTGTGGTGCTCGTTTTCACCGCGGGCCGCGATCTGGAGGTTGCAGCGCGCCGCCGAGCAGAGCGCGTGGAAGAAGTGGCGGAACAGCTCGGTGGGAACGTCCCCGATCCGCTCGCGCCGGAATTCGGCCTCCCACTCGAAGTCGATGCGCCCGCCGAAGTCGAGGAGCACCAGCGCCCGGCAGTCGTCCATCGGCAGGGCGAATCCGTAGCGGGCGATGCCGGCCTTGGAGCCCAGCGCCCGGTCGATCGCCTCGCCCAGCGTGATGGCCACATCCTCCACGGTGTGGTGCTCGTCAATGTCGAGGTCGCCGTGGGCCTCCACCGCGAGGGCCACGCCTCCGTGGTGGGCGATCTGCTGCAGCATGTGGTCCAGAAAGCGCAGCCCGGTCGAGATCTGCCCGTTGAAATCGCCGCGCCCGTCCAGATCGAGCCGTACGACGATCTGCGTCTCGCGCGTCTCGCGCCGCACCTCGACGCGCCGCTCTCCGCGCCGCAGATATTCGGCAATCTCCTCCCATCCGGCTGCCACAAGCGCACACGCCTCCATGAGACCGGCCTCGCGCACGCGGCGCAGCCCCTCCGCCGCATCCGGCGCCAGCAGGATGCCCCGCGCCCCGAGGTTCCGCGCCAGTTCGATGTCCGTTATCCGGTCGCCGATGACAAAACTTGCCGCCAGGTCGTACGAAGAGTCCATGTAGCGGGTGAACATCCCGGTCCGCGGCTTGCGTGTCGGGGCTCCGTCCCGCTCGAACGTGCGGTCGATGAGCTGGTCGTCGAATACGACCCCCTCGCCGCGCAGCGTCGCAAGCATCTTTTCGTGGGGCGGGAGAAACTGCTCCTCGGGGAAAGCTTCGGTGCCGAGCCCGTCCTGATTCGTGGCCAGCACGAGTTCGTAATCCAGTCCGGCGAGGAGCTTCAGCGCTGAGATGGCACCGGGCACGAACTCCATCTTTTCGAGGCTGTCGATCTGCTCGTCGGCCGGTTCCGCGAGGATCGTGCCGTCGCGGTCTATGAAGAGTGCTTTTTTCATAAGCGAAAGTCGTTTACGGTATTCAACATGCGGTCGTTCTCTTCGGACGTCCCGATCGTGATGCGCAGGCATCCCTCGCATCCGGCCACGCGCGAACGGTTGCGGACGATGACTCCGGCGCGGATCAGCGCTTCGTACAGCCGGTCGGCATCCGCCGTGCGGACCAGCAGGAAGTTGGCCTGCGAGGGGTAAACCCGCTCGATGCACGCCGCTGCGGCCAATGCCTCCGCCACGCGTCCGCGCTCGCGGCGGATCAGCTCCACGCGCGACCCGATCCCGGCTTTCAGCTGCCGGGCGGCTGTTTGCTGCGTCAGCACGTTGAGGTTGTAGGGATACTTGACGCGGCCGAAAAGCTCCGCCACGGGCTCCGCGGCAAAGGCCATCCCGAGCCGCAATCCCGCCATGCCCCAGGCCTTCGAGGCGGTCTGGAGGATGACGAGGTTCGGAAACTCCCCGAGCCGCGGGAGAAAGCCCTCCCCGTCGGCAAAGTCGATGTAGGCCTCGTCGAGGATCACCATCCCCTCGAAACGACGCAGGAGCCGCTCGATCTCCGCCGCGGGAAAGGCGTTTCCCGTGGGGTTGTTCGGCGAGCAGAGCCACAGGAGTTTCGTGCGGCTGTCCGCCGCCCCGAGCAGCGCTTCCACGGGCAGCGAGAAATCCCTGCCGAGCGGCACTTCGCGCAGCTCGATGTCGTTCATGTCGGCCGCCACGCGGTACATGCCGTAAGTGGGGGAGATCGCCACGGCGTTGTCCCGCCCCGGCGTGCAGAAGATGCGGTAGGCGAGGTCGATCGCCTCGTCGCTGCCGTTCCCGAGAAACACCTGCTCCTCGCGTACGCCCTTCATCGCGGCCACCTGCCGCTTGAGCTGCCGCTGGTGCGGATCGGGATAGCGGTTGATCCCGTTGTCAAAGGGGCTTTCGTTGGCATCAAGCCAGACCGAGATCTCTCCTCCGGCATACTCGTCCCGGGCCGTGGAGTAGGGCTTCAGCGCCCGGATGCAGGGACGTACGAGCTCTTCGAGCGGCTTCATACGGCACCTCCTTTCATGCGGACGCGGACCGCTGCGGCGTGTGCTCCGAGCCCCTCGGCCTCGGCCATGCGGACAATCGTCGGGGCGAGCCCCGCCAGCCCTTCGCGCGTAAGCTCCTGATAGGTGATCTTGCGCAGGAAGGCATCGGTGTTCACGCCGCTGCAGGCGCGGCCCCATCCGCCCGTCGGCAGCGTGTGGTTCGTCCCCGAGGCGTAGTCTCCGGCGCTCTCGGGCGACCAGGCCCCGACAAATACGCTCCCTGCGGTCGGAACCTGCACGGCCGCCTCCCATGCATCGCGCATCGCCACGATCAGGTGCTCCGGGGCGTATGCCTCGGCAAAGGCGATGCGCTCCCCGCGGTCGGCGAGTACGATGATCCGGCTCGTGCGGAGCGCTTCGCGGATGATCTCCGCCCGCTCCAGCCGCTGCAGCTGCTCCTCGACGGCCTGCCGCACCCGGCACGCAAAATCCACCGAGGCGCAGGCAAGGATCGACTGGCTGTCCCCGCCGTGCTCGGCCTGCGAGAGCAGGTCGGCCGCCGCGAACTCCGGCGACGCCTCGTCGTCGGCGAGGACCAGCACCTCCGAAGGCCCTGCCGGAAGGTCTATGGCCACGTCGCCGGCGCCGACCAGCTGCTTGGCGCGCGTAACATATCGGTTTCCGGGCCCGAAGATCTTGTCCACCTTCGGAACGCTCTCCGTGCCGTAGGCCATGGCGCCTATGGCCTGGGCGCCTCCCAGGGCGAAGATGCGCTTCACGCCGCATACCGTTGCGGTGTAGAGAATCTCCGGGGCGATCTCGCCGTCGCGGCCCGCCGGGGTGCAGAGCACCACCTCGCGGCACCCGGCCACGCGGGCCGGCAGCGCAAGCATCAGCACCGTGGAGAACAACGGGGCCTTCCCGCCCGGGACGTAGAGCCCCACGCTGCGGATCGGCACGGCCCGCTGTACGCACCGTACGCCGGGCATCGTCTCGACCGAGACCTCCTGCGGGAGCTGCGTCCGGTGAAACGCCTCGATGTTCTTCCGGGCCGTCTCTATGGCCTCCTTCAACGGTTCGGATACCTTCCCGGCGGCCTTGCGGCACGCCTCCTCCGAAACTTCGAACGCGGCGGCGTCGCGCCCCTCGATCTCGCGGGTGATTTCGCGCAATGCGCGGTCTCCACCCTGGCGGATGCGGGCGAGGATGGTCTCCACCTGCCCGGTGATCTTCGCCTCCTGCCGCACGCAACGTTCGGTGAGTGCCGCCCACTCCGCCCGCGCGGGATTGTCATAAAGCGTCAGCATGTCTTGTGTATCTTGCATCTCTTCACTGTTTTTCGTTATCGGATCATGTTTTCGAGCGAGAGGATCAGGATGCCTTCGGCCCCGATCTCCTTGAGGCGTTCGATGCGCTCCCAGAGCTGCGTCTGGTCGATTACGGCGTGTATCGAGCACCAACCCTCCTGGGCGAGCGGCAGTACGGTCGGGCTCCGCATGCCGGGCAGAATGCGTACGGCCTCGTTGAGGCGTTCCTTCGGCAGGTTCATCAGCACGTATTTCATGTTGCGGCTGTCGAGTATCGAGTGGAAACGGAAGGTGAGCTGCTCGATTTCGAGGCGTTTTTCCCGGTCAAGCCCCGGTGTGGCGACGAGCACGGCCTCCGAAAAGAAGACCTTCTCGACCTCCTTCAGCCCGTTCGAGATGAGCGTGCCGCCCGAGGATACGATGTCGAAGATGGCGTCGGCCATCCCCACGGCGGGGGCGATTTCGACTGATCCCTCGATGGTGTGGATCTCGGCCCTGATCTCCTTTTCGGCGAAGTAGCGGGCGAGGATCGTAGGGTAGGAGGTCGCCACGCGTTTTCCGCGGAAGAACTCCGGACCCTCGTAGGCGACGGTCTGGGGCACGGCGAGCGAGAGGCGGCAGCCGCCGAATCCGAGGTCCATGAGCTGCTCGACCTCAAATCCCTTTTCGGCCACCTCGTTCAGCCCGACGATGCCCAGGTCGGCCACACCCATCGAGACGGCCTGCGGGATGTCGTCGTCGCGCAGGTAGAGCACTTCGAGCGGGAAGCCTTCGGCGCGCGACAAAAGTTTTCGTTTGCTCTCCGCTACGCGGATACCCGCCTCGGCGAGCAGTTCGAGGCTCTGTTCATTGAGCCGGCCTTTGGCCTGAATGGCAATTTTCAGCATGACATCTTGTTTTTCGAAGCGCCTCCCGCGGTGCATGAACAAAAAAAGAGCTCATCCCGCGAAAGGGTGAGCTCCTGTATTTGTATTCCGTGTTGTTTGTTTCCGATCTACCAGTACAGCATCGCCTGTCCCTTTGCCCCGATGACGAAGAGATGATGATGGCGATGGATATGGTTGCAGGTTATCATCGGGAACAAAGATAATAAAAAAATTTCATAAACCGCCTCTTTTGCTCCGAAAATAACGGCAAACGGCCCATTTTTTTGCATGCGGGGCCTTTCGTCCCCGTTTCCGATCCCGTTTTGCCGGGCAATTCCTCCGGGGAAATTTGGTAATCCGAAAGGAATTCGTATCTTTGTTCTTCGAAAGAATTTAATACCTTATTTAATATGGCAAATTTACGAGTTCTGAAGAAAGAGATCGACTACCGCCTCGAAGAGGTCGTTTTCGATTGCGATATGGCCATCTGCTTCCAGCCTTCGAAGGAGCAGGAGATCTTCGCCGTAATGGAGGAGGCTGTTGCTCTGCGCAATACGCTGTTCGCCAAGGCGATGAACCCCGCCGAGCCGCACAACCGCTCGCTCGTGCGCAAGCACTACGCCGCGCTGCGCGCCGAGATGGACGATGCCTTCGAGAAACTCTTCGAGAAGTTGAGCGCCATCAACGAGCAGAAGAAGTAGGGTAGCCCCCTCCTGCCGTCCTACGCGGACCTCACAAGACGGAAAAAGCCGTTGCATATTGCATGCAACGGCTTTTTTCATCTCTGCGGCTGGGCCGTATGGTCAGAATGCCACACCCTGGAAAACCTTCGATTCCTTTCTGGGAATGATCACGCCGTTGAGCGTAATCCGGTTGGAGTTGAAATTGGGATTGACCGTAACCGATGCGTTGTTGGAACCCTTGGGAAGAGTAATGACCACCGTTGCCGAGATCCCCTTGCCCATGACGCTCATCGAAAAGATCGAGGTTCCCTTCTTGTTGGTCTTGATCTGGATGTTCGAGGCCGTACCCTCTACCGTAACACCTCCTACACCGTTCGGTCCGCTGATACTGTTGAAGGGTGCGACCTGCACGGTGGCCTCGTCGTTGTGCAGCGACACGAAGTTCGTGATCGGGGATACGAAGGCGCTCGTCCCGCGCTTGAAGATCAGCCGGTCGGCTTCGAGTACGAAGTCGAGGTTCTCAAGGGCCTGGACTGCCCGCACGTAATTGACCGAGTCGAGTTGTTCCTGAGCGAGCTTTTCAGCCTGGCGCTCTGCGCGGGTTTTCTTCTGCTTTTGTGTTTTTTCGGTTTTATCCTCCTTGGGATAGAGTCGTTTTACCGTCGTTTGCGCCTCTGCGCTCATGCCGAGACACAGGGCGGCTATCAACCATAAGAATCGGATCATCTTTTTTGCGTTTTTATCGGTTTGAATGCGTGCTGCAAGAATCCGGCCGAACCGGTGCGGCTCGCGGCCTGTCCTGCATCCGCATTCATCCCAATAACGGATTTTCGATGGTTGATATTGTGCTGCCGGCGGCTTATGTGCGGGGTTCTGTGCACACGCCGCCGCTATTCGTGGTCGCTGCAGCCGTCTCCGGGGTGGTGTTCCAGCACGGTGTGGGGCAGACTTCCGTGCGTGAGCAGCTGTATCGGGCAGTCGTAGTTGCGGAGCTGCTCTTCGGTAAGCCGGTTCGAGTGGTGCCGGTGTACGCGGCGATTGACGCAGACGATCTCCTTCACAACACTCGAGATCGTTCCGATGTCGTGCGAGACCATTACGATGGCCATCCGTTCGTTCAATCTGCGCAGCGATTCGTAGAGCTCCCGTTCGAAACGGTTGTCCACGAAATTGGCCGGTTCGTCGAGGATCAGCAGCCGGGGGTCGGCGATGACGGCCCGGCAGAGCAGCGCCCGCTGCATCTGCCCGCCCGACACTTCACCGATGGGCTTGCGTGCGGCATCGCCGATGCCGGCCTCTTCGAGCAGTTGGAGCGCCTTCCGTCGGTCATCCTTCGTATATCGGGAGCAGAATCCGCGCCTGCCCTGCAGTCCCGAGAGAACCACTTCGAGCAGCGATATGGGGAATGCACGGTCGAAATCCGAGATCTGGGGCATGTAGCCGATCAGCCGCTCCCCGTTGTGGAACAGCTCCGGAGCGTATTCGATCGTTCCGGTGTAGGGCACCGCTCCGAGTATGGCCTTTACGAGCGTTGTCTTGCCGCCGCCGTTGGGGCCTATCACGCCCAGAAAATCGTCGGCGCCGATCTCCAGATCGACCTTTTCGAGGGCCTCGTAACCGTCATAGGCGACGCTTACGTCATGCATGCGGACCAGATTCATCGTACGTCGGTAATTAAATCGGTGATCGAGTCGATGTTGGCAATCACCTCCTCGCGCAGCGGATCGATGGCAACGGTCCGGGCGTCCATGTCGCGGGCGATCGTCTCGACGACCGATGCCGGGAACTGCTTCTGGTAGAAGATCTGGCGAATCCCCTCTCTGCGGGCTATGCGGATCAGCTCCGCCAGACGTTTTGCCGAGGGCTCCTTCCCGTCGGTTTCCACGGCTTCCTGCCGGATGCCGTAGTCTCGGGC
The DNA here is from genome assembly GCA_019115605.1 of Candidatus Alistipes faecigallinarum. Lineage (GTDB taxonomy): Bacteria > Bacteroidota > Bacteroidia > Bacteroidales > Rikenellaceae > Alistipes > Alistipes faecigallinarum. The sequence continues at coordinate 2,892 of DXDG01000005.1, read as the reverse complement.
GTAGTAGGTGAGGGCCGGGTGGTAGATGATGAATGCCTTCACGCCGCTTCGTGCGATCTTCCCGGCGGTACGCCGGTCGAGCTCCTGCAGCTCTCTGGACAGCCGGCGGTAGTTCTCCGTATATTTCGTCGAATCGGGCCATGCTGCGTGAATCGCTTCGTAGGCATTTGCGGCCATGCGCTGTAGCTCTCTCGGCGAGGTCCAGATGTGGGGGTCGATTCCGTGAGCGTGGTTGTGAGCATCCTCCTCGGCCCGGCCGCCGTCCACCGTGTCGTGGTGTCGGGCATGGGCGCAGGTGCCCTCCAGCAGCTTGATACCGCGGCTCAGAATGACGAGCTTCTCCCGGTTTTCGATCTTTTGGAGCAGCGAAACTTCGAAATCGAGGAGCCCGACTCCGAAAATCATTCGTGCCTTGTCGAGGGCCACGATCTGTCGGGGTGTGGGCTCGAACGTCTCGGGACTTGCCCCGGGCGGCACGAGCACGTCGATCCGAAAATCATCGCCGACGATCTCTCCGACGAGGCTGCGCAGCGGGAGAATCGATACGCAGAGGGTTTCGCGCTCGGGTTCGGGCTCCGGGGCGCATGCCGCGAGCGACAATGCGGCAAGGAGTGCCATGATGCTATGTTTCATCGTTTTTAATCCGGTTTTCGGGGTTGGGTACGGTCTGTTCCGGATACAAAGGTAATAAAATAAATGCGGGAATGATTCACCGGTAAATTATTTGGACAATCCGATGCATTGTACTATTTTTGTTCGATAAACCTTTTTTTGTCATCTCCTTGCGGCCTTGCTTGTCATGGGCATGCCCTTTGAGAAGTATTTGATTGTTAATTGTCTGTAAATCTTGAATCTATGAGAGCTAAATTTTGCCTGTTTCTTGCCCTGTTGTTTTCGACATCGGTCTCCCTGTCGGCCCAGAACAGCCGCCAGTACATCAAGGAGCGGATCGGCGAGTGGGGGAGTTGCCGCAGTGTGGCCATTACCATGAATGGCGGCGACCTTGCCCTGACCGGAAGAAATACCTGTGCGGCCAGGGATATTCCCAGGGATCTGCAGCAGACGTTGGATGAGTTGATCGAGCAGGGGGAGTATATCGAGGACGTTCAGCTCACCGAGAAAGGCAGCTGGCTGGTCCATTATGGCATCAACTGCTTCCGCTGGAGCAATATCCCGCGTCTTCTGGAAAAGGTCCTGAACGAGTATGAGATGGATCTGGACGGATTGGAGGCGCTTTTTGTCAGCGAGATCGTATCGTCGGTCTCCTTCAACGATGACGGAAACTGGATCCTGATTTCGAACGAACGCATCCTCTCGTCTCCGGATCTCGGCGACGATATCGAGGAGGGAACCCGTCAGAACGGCGAGGTCCTGTCGGCCCATATGACCAACGACGGACTGGTCGTATGTTACGAGAACGGATTCATGCTCTACGGGGATGTTCCCGAAAAGGTTCGGGAGAAGCTCGGCAGCTTGAAATTCAAGGTATATCGGTTGAAGTTCCTTCCCGACGGCACGTGCTTCATGGCCGACAAGGATGGAACGAACTACGACTATTATATGTAGATGTAGCGTCAAGCGGCGGATATTTCCGTTCGCAACACGAATTGTAAAAGACCGTTTCCGGAATTTCCGGGAGCGGTCTTTTTGATTTTTGAGACATATGCACGGAATGTCTCGGATTTTCTTTATCTTTGTATTGCCCGCTGGGCATACATATTTGATAGGAAGCGTTTAGCTTTATTCCTCATTGATGAATCTGGACAGTTCAGCAAATGTCGATGGAATAACGAAGACGTTCTCCTTTGGTTTTGTATATGGTGCAGTCGCATTAGATACAGCCAGAGGCGTGAGATGTTTTCTTGTATTCGACATGGGCTGTCCAGAGCCAATCAATGATATAAGCTAACAGTCTTGCGCCTTCCTTATTCGTAAATCTTCTTTAAGGCTGGGGAGAATAAGTGAATTGAATTATGGGTAATTTTTGGGACAATGCAACCAAAGAGTTCGGTAAAAAAACGGGTAAAGCGATTGGTAATAAATTATATGGCAAACATGCGGATGATATAAGGAAACGTGTAGCTGTCAGTGTGAATAACAATTCATCGACTATTGATTACGATGCGATCGAACGAGCCAAGCAAACGACATTGGAATGCGAGTATCATCTAAATTTGCTGAATACGATTTTGAATATTGATTTCAAGGCAAAAGATGTTGAAGGAATCATTAAGAATCTGACTTTTTTGACATCGTCCATTGATTTGTGGCTTAAACAATCGGATAAAAAGAAAAGTATGCAGGCTGCCAGATCGCAGTTTAATACGGGACTTGCAATGCTTCGTGCTGTAAATGCGCAACATCCCATGTTGCCCTATTTTATATCTAAAGAGCAGGAGTGGCAGGCGTTTGCAAGCAAACAAAAGAAGCAGAACATCATACTGTACAGTACTTTGACGGGCCTTTTTGTGGCGTTTATCGTATTCTTAATCATTATGGCCAATTTATAGAGATATGAGAACGGCTGTATATCAAGAAATCATTATCACCTGGTCAAAAAAGATACCTCTTGAAACCATTGAGGATTTTGCCGCATATACGTCGGACAAGCGGAATGTCCTGTATCAATTATATGGTGACCATCATATTTATGGTCAGGATACCTTATTGTATATTGGAAAAACCGTATGTGCAGATAGCAGAATGCGGGCACACTTGAACGGAGTTTTCGGATATGTGAATAATTTGAGCGTATCCATAGGCAATAGTTCGTTAAAAATTCGCCACGCCTAAGCGGCTCTGGCAGTAAATAAAATGAGTTCTTTGAAAAGTTTGTCAATAACTTGCATGTCTGGGTTAATCCCGAACACGCAAATAAATCGTTCAAGCATA
>DXDG01000001.1 GCA_019115605.1 Candidatus Alistipes faecigallinarum | reverse complement strand
TCTCGTCCGAGCGGTTGTTGATCCAGTTGTAGTAGTTGCGGCGCACGAACTTGCAGAACTCCTGGTTGGCCTCGGCGCTCTGGTACGAGAGGACCTCCCTGATGCTCTGGTCCGTGGACTCCGAGAGCTCGATCTCCCAGCCGGTGAGCCGTCGGTAGATCGAGCACCAGTCCTGGAACGTCTCGGCCATCTGCAGCGAGGCGCTGATGCGCCCGAACTCCGAGCGGTAGTCGGCCGTCGTCTGCTCGGTAACGAGCTGCTGCTGGTGGACGTTCTTCTTGATCGACAGCAGCACCTGGTTGGGATTCACGGGCTTGATGAGGTAGTCGGCGATCTTCGAGCCGATGGCCTTGTCCATGATGTTCTCCTCCTCACTCTTGGTCACCATGATGACCGGCGTCGTCGGGCGCACCTCCTTGATCTTCGGAAGGGTTTCGAGCCCCGTCATGCCGGGCATCATCTCGTCGAGGATGATCAGGTCGTAGGGCTCCTCCGAAGCCATGTCGATGGCGTCGTATCCGTTGTTGCAGGTGTCTACCTCGTAGCCCTTCTGTCGGAGAAAGAGGACATGCGGCTTCAGCAGTTCGACTTCGTCGTCCACCCAGAGTATCTTGACCATAGCGCAGTTACGATTAAGGTTTGCAAAAATAGTGATTTTACTCCGTAAACGCAAAAACCGCGCGGTTTATTGGACCCGGCGTGCGATTTCTTTCCGCCTTCTGCGCAATATGTTTGGCGTCAGTGCGTTGTATCTCATGCAGCGGCCGGCCGGCTCCGCACCGGCCCCGAATGCGAAGTCCGGTTGCGCCGTGCCGCGGTTTTGCGCGATATTTGTTATCGCATTGTGAACGTGGCAGTAAGATGCCTGAGAAAAAAGTGAAAAAAATGACGGATTATTGGCGGAAATCCAAATAAAGTGTATATTTGCACACCGAATTCGAGGTTAAACTCTATAAAAACCACATAATTATGACAAAGGCAGATATCGTAAGCGAAATCGCGAAAAGCACGGGAGTTGAGAAAGTGCAGGTGCAGGCTATCGTTGAGGCTTTCATGGAGAGCATCAAGACGTCGCTCACTCAGAATAACAATGTCTATCTTCGTGGCTTCGGCAGTTTCATCGTGAAGAAGCGTGCCCAGAAGGTTGCCCGCAACATCTCGAAGAATACGACCATTACCATTCCCGAACACAATATTCCTGCTTTCAAGCCTGCAAAGAGCTTCGCAGAGAAGGTAAAATAAGTTCAAGAACCTCTAAAATTTTAGGATTATGCCAAACGGAAAGAAGCATAAGCGGCACAAGATGGCTACCCACAAGCGCAAGAAACGTCTTCGCAAGAACCGTCATAAGAAAAAGTAGGGTAGCACTTTAGTGCTAACGTTTGGTAAAGCTAAAGGAGCCCGGCTCTTTTAGCTTTACCGTTTTTAGAATCGAGCGGTGTGTCCGCACCGCCGGCCGCTGCCGGAAGCGCCCTCCGGGCGCATGGATTACGAAAGATTTTGGAGTTATCCGCCACTCCATACCAACAGGCGACCCAACATATTTTTACCGCGCTTCGGGCCCGTTCCGCGCTTCGGAGTGCCGACCACGATACATGAACAGAGAACTTATCATCAACGTTACACCTGCCGAGATCACCATTGCCCTGTGCGAGGACAAGGTGCTCGTGGAGCTCAACAAGGAGCAGTGCCAGACGGGCTTCTCCGTGGGCGACATCTATCTGGGCAAGGTGCGCAAGATCATGCCGGGTCTCAACGCGGCATTTGTCAACATAGGACACGAAAAGGACGCCTTCATCCACTACCTCGATCTGGGAACGCAGTTCCCGTCGATGCAGAAGCTCGCCGCCTCGCAGCAGCCCGGCAAGCGGGGACTGCGGGCCGAAACCATGAAGCTCGAACCCCCGGTGGAGAAGGGCGGCAAGATCGGCGACTACCTGCAGGTCGGTCAGCAGATCATGGTGCAGGTGGCCAAGGAGGCCATCTCGACCAAGGGCCCGCGCCTGACGGCCGATATCTCGCTTGCCGGCCGCAACGTCGTGCTGGTGCCCTTCTCCTCGAAGGTCTTCCTTTCGCAGAAGATCCGTTCGGCCGAGGAGAAGAAGCGGCTGAAGCGCATCGCCGCGGCGGTGCTCCCGAAGAATTTCGGCGTCATCATCCGCACGGCGGCCATGGAGGCCAAGGACGAGGATATCGAGCACGATATCCAGACGCAGATCGACCGCTGGCGCAAGACCGTGGCGGCTATCCGCCGCTCAACGGCCCCCGCGCAGCTCATGAGCGAGATGAGCCGCGCCAACACGATCATCCGCGACTCGCTCAACGGCTCCTTCTCGCAGATCGTCGTGGACGACGAGGCGCTCTACAACGAGATCCGCAACTACGTCAAGGTGATCGACCCCGAGATGGTGAAGATCGTCAAGCTCTACAAGGGCACGGTCCCCATCTTCGACAACTTCGACATCTCGAAGCAGATCAAGTCGCTGTTTGCCAAGTATGTGTCGCTCAAGCGCGGCGCCTACCTGATCATCGAGCGCACGGAGGCCATGAACGTCATCGACGTCAATTCGGGCAACCGCACCAAGGCCGAGGACAACCAGGAGCAGACGGCCATGGACGTGAATCTGGCCGCCGCGAAGGAGATCGCCCGCCAGCTGCGTCTGCGCGACCTGGGCGGCATCGTCATCATCGACTTCATCGACCTGCACAAGGCGCAGAACAAGCAGGCGCTCTACGACGAGATGGTCAAGCTGCTGGCCACCGACAAGGCCAAGCATACGGTGCTGCCGCTGACGAAGTTCGGACTGATGCAGATCACGCGCCAGCGGGTGCGCCCCGTGGCCGTGGAGAGCGTCTCGGACGTCTGCCCGACGTGCAACGGCACGGGCAAGATCGAGCCTACGGTGCTGCTGGACAAGAAGATCGAGAACCAGATCTCGTTCCTCACGGAGGATCGGGGACACAAATACATCAAGCTGGTCGTAAGCCCCTATGTGGCGGCCTTCCTGCGCAAGGGCATCTGGTCGCTGCGCCGCCGCTGGGAGTGGAAGTACAAGGTGCGACTGGAGATCGCCGAGGATCAGAGCACGGGGATCATCGAGGTGCACTACCACGACCGCAAGGACAACGACCTGATCGGAAAATAGCCCATGGCAACTCCCCGCGAGCAGATGGCGCAGTTTGCCGCCGGTTCGAAAAACCTCGGCAGGCTGTGCCGCGAATACCGCAACGAGCGCACGACCGTCCATCTCGAAGAGCTGGTCGGCGGGGCGCTCTCGTTTTATGCCGCGGCGGCCGTGGCCCGCACGGGAGGCGTGCATATCTTCGTTGCCGAGGACCGCGACGCCGCGGCCTACCTGCTGAACGACTTCTACAACCTGCTCGACGAGTCGCGCATCTTCTTCTTCCCTTCGGCCTATAAGCACTCCGCGGCCAACGGCGTTGAGGATGCCCAGGGCGTCGTGCAGCGCACGGCCACGATGCATGCCCTGCGGGCCTTCGACGGCAAGGGCTACCTGGTGGTCTGCACCTGCCCCGAGGCGCTGGCCGAGCGTGTCGTGGATGCCGAGGTGCTGCGGCGGGACACCATCTCCGTGGGTGTCGGCGACCGCATCTCGATCGAGGTGCTCGTGCAGGAGTTGGAAAGCGCCTCGTTCACCCGCGTGGATTTCGTCTACGAGCCCGGGCAGTACTCCGTGCGCGGCGGTATCGTCGATGTCTTCTCCTTCTCGGAGAGCAAGCCCTACCGTCTGGATTTCTTCGGCGACGAGGTCGATTCGATCCGACGGTTCAACATCTCCAGCCAGCTCTCGGCCGACAAGCTCGAACGCGTGGAGATCATCCCCGACACGAATGCCTCGGCGTCAGGCGACGAGCGCGTCTCGCTGCTGCGTTTTGCCGGTGAGCGGGCCGCCTGCTGGTTCTACGATGCCGACTATGTGCTGCGCCGCGTGAACGACGTGCGGCGCAAGACCCTCTCGGACATGGAGCAGCCCGAGCAGATCGACCGCCTGCTCACGAGCCGCAACGGCCTGCTTGCGGACATGGCCGCGATGCGCCTCTTCCTGCTGCGCGACAACCTCCCGGAGCGTCCCGCCACGGTGAAGATCACCTTCTCGACGTCGCCCCAGCCGAAGTTCAACAAGAACTTCGAGATGCTGGCCGACGACATGATCCGCAACGCCCTGCGCGGCTACGAGACCTACATCCTTTCGGAAAACAAGGCGCAGATCGAGCGTCTGGAGAACATCTTCCACCAGATCGGCCGCGGACAGGCCGTCGTGCGTCCGCTTTCGCTCACCCTGCACGAGGGATTCGTGGACAACGACCTGAAGCTGTGCCTCTATACCGACCACCAGATCTTCGACCGCTACCAGCGCTACCGCATCAACGGCGAGATCCGGCGCGACGAGCAGATGACCGTCGCCGAGCTGAACCAGCTGCGGCCGGGCGACTACGTCGTGCATATCGACCATGGCGTGGGGCGTTTCGACGGGCTGGTGAAGATCAACGAGAACGGCAAGGTGCACGAGGCGATCAAGCTCGTCTACAAGGACGGCGACGTGCTCTTCGTGAATGTCCACTCGCTGCACCGCATCTCGCGCTACAAGTCCGGCGACGGCGAGCCGCCGAAGATCTACAAGCTGGGCAACGGTGCCTGGCAGAAGCTCAAGAGCGCCACGAAGAAGGCCGTCAAGGATATTTCGCGCCAGCTCATCGCCCTCTACGCCAAGCGCAAGGCCTCGAAGGGTTTCGCCTTCTCGCCGGACAGCTACCTGCAGCACGAGCTCGAGGCGTCGTTCCGCTGGGAGGATACCCCGGACCAGCAGGCCGCCACGGCGGCCGTCAAGCGCGACATGGAGTCCGACCAGCCGATGGACCGCCTGGTCTGCGGCGACGTGGGCTTCGGCAAGACGGAGGTGGCGATCCGCGCCGCCTTCAAGGCCGCGGTGGACGGCAAGCAGGTCGCCGTGCTCGTGCCGACGACGATCCTTGCCCTGCAGCACTACCGCTCCTTCAGCGAGCGGCTGCGCGACTTCCCCGTGCGGGTGGAGTATCTCAACCGGACCAAATCGGCAAAGGAGGTGCGCCAGATCTGCGAGGAGCTGGCGGCCGGGAAGATCGACATCCTGATCGGTACGCACAAGATGCTGGGCAAGCAGGTCCGTTTCCGCGACCTGGGCCTGCTGATTATCGACGAGGAGCAGAAGTTCGGCGTGGCGGCCAAGGAGAAGCTCACCGAGATGAGCGTCTCGGTCGATACGCTGACCCTCACGGCGACTCCCATCCCGCGGACGCTGCAGTTCTCGCTCATGGGCTCGCGCGACCTCTCGGTCATCTCCACGCCGCCGCCCAACCGGCAGCCGATCATCACCGAGTCGCACGTCTTCTCGGAGGAGATCATCCGCGATGCCATCGAAACCGAGCTGGCGCGCGGCGGACAGGTCTACTTCGTCCACAACCGGGTCGAGGACCTGCTGACCCTCCAGGGGCTGATCACGCGCCTCTGCCCGAAGGCCCGCGTGGGCGTCGGCCACGGCAAGATGCCGGCCGAGCAGCTCGAAAAGCTCGTCATGGACTTCATCTACGGGGAGTTCGACGTCCTGCTCTCGACGACGATCGTCGAGAACGGCATCGACATTCCCAATGCCAATACGATCATCGTCGACAACGCCCAGAACTTCGGCCTGAGCGACCTGCACCAGCTGCGCGGTCGGGTCGGACGTTCGAACCAGAAGGCCTACTGCTACCTGCTTACGCCGCCCGACGAGCTGCTCACCTCCGACGCCCGGCGCCGCCTGCGGGCCATCGAGGAGTTTTCGGACCTCGGGTCGGGATTCAACATCGCCATGCAGGACCTCGACATCCGCGGTGCGGGCAACCTGCTCGGTGCCGAGCAGAGCGGCTTCATCGCCGACATCGGATTCGAGACCTACCAGAAGATCATGAACGAGGCGATTGCCGAGCTGCGGGCCGAGGGGCTTCAGGTCCCGGGACTCGATGCCGGAGAGCAGCAGGTGGTCGACCGGATGGCCTTCATCGACGACGCCCATATCGAGATCGAGGTAGAGGCGTCGCTGCCGGACGACTACGTCGCCCAGCAGGCCGAGCGCCTGAAGCTCTACCGCGAGCTCGACTCGACGAAGGACGAGGCGGCCCTTGAAGCCTTCGAGAGCCGTCTGGTGGACCGCTTCGGACCGCTGCCGCGCGCCGCGAAGGAGCTGCTGAATGTCGTACGTCTGCGCTGGGAGGCGATCCGCCTGGGCATGGAGCGCGTGAAGGTCAAGAACGGGCTGATGATTGTCCATTTCGTGGGCGAGGAGAACTCTCCCTATTACAAAAGCGACGTCTTCATGCAGCTGCTGCAGCGGGTTACGCAGCATCCCGACCGTTTCGTGCTCAAGCAGCACAATAATCGGCTGGCGATGACCGTTAGAAATGTCAAAGACGTCGAAGACGCCTACAAAACCCTGCGCGAACTGTGAACCTCGTTGTGGACATAGGCAATACGCTGGTCAAGTTCGCCCTTTTCGAGGCGGGAAAACTCGTGCGGCAGGGGGCTGCGGAGTCTCCCCGGGAGGAGGATTTCACGGAGTTGCTGCGGGGGGCGCGGGCTGCGCGGGCCATCGTCTCCTCGACGCGGGGCGAGATGCCGGCCGTAGAGGCGTTGGTGCGGCATCATGCCGACCGGGTGGTGGATTTCACGCCCGAGACGCCCGTGCCGATCGGCAATGCCTACCGGACGCCCGAGACGCTGGGCCGCGACCGGCTGGCCGCCGCCGTGGGGGCCGCAACGCTCTACGCGGGGCGCAATACGCTCATCGTCGATGTCGGCACGGCCGTGACGCTGGATGTCGTGTCGGCCGAAGGCGTATTTCTCGGGGGCTGCATCTCGCCGGGTGTGGCCATGCGTTTCAGGGCGCTGCACGACTATACGGCTGCGCTGCCGCTGTGCGGGGCGGCCGAAGCGACCGGTCTGGTGGGACGGACGACCGGCGAGGCGATCCGCTTCGGGGTGATGAACTCGCTCCGTTTCGAAATCGAGGGATACATCGCCCGCATTGAGGCGCAATTTGAGGACTTGTGTGTAATTTTTACCGGAGGAGATGCGAAATTCTTTGCGAAAAGAATTAAAAATACGATATTTGCAAATTGTAATCTCGTCTTTTGCGGATTGAATAGAATTTTAGAGTACAATGCGAGTGAAGAACACCTGGGTTAAACTTCTTGTGGGGGTTGCAGCTTTTATACCCGCTGCGGCCGCGGCGCAGACGAGCAGCATCAACGCTTTTTCTCCCTATACGATGTACGGCATCGGAGAGCAGAACACGCCGGGGACGCTGCCGATGCGTTCGATGGGAGGCGCGGGTGTGGCCTTGCGCTCGACGGGTGTGGTCAATCTGCTTAATCCCGCCGCCTACAGCTCCATTCCGCAAAAGACCTTCCTCTTCAACTTCGGACTGGAGGGCCAGAACTACTACAATTCGCAGCAGGTATCCGGCGAGTCGAAAAGTACGGCCTACAATACGTTCAACTTCCACGATATCGCCTTCCAGATGCCCGTGGCCAAGAAGCTGGGACTGGGCTTCAGCCTGACGCCCTACAGCTCGGTGGGCTACCGTACGAAATACTACCACGAGTACGATCCCTCGGATCCCGTCTGGGGCAATGTCGGCCGCGTGCAGTATGACTATCAGGGCGAGGGCGACGTGACGGAGGTGAAGCTCGGCCTGGGCTGGGAGGTCTTCAAGAACTTCTCGATCGGCGTGGCTGCCCAGTACTACTGGGGCAGCATCGACCGAACCTTCAAGATGACTCCGACGGCCATTACGGGCGAAGGGACTTTCACCTCGTCGGTGGGTCTGGACAGCTATTCGATTTCGAGCGTCAAGGGTCAGATCGGCGTGCAGTGGAGCCCCATATTGAACCGCAAGCGGATTCTTACGTTCGGTGCGGCGTTCGATATCGGCGGGGACCTCAATCCCGAGGTAACTAAGCGGATCTACATCGGCGACATCTACAGCACTTCGGTCAAGGGCGACACGACGCATCTGGCAATGGTCCTGCCGCGCCAGCTGGCCGTAGGCGTCCACTATCAGACGTCCAAATGGGCCATCGCATTCGACTACGTCTATCAGAACTGGGGCGACAGCAACACGGGCTATGAGATGACGGGCGTCAGCGGTTCGGAGCGGACCTCCTACAAGGTGGCCTACACCAATACGAGTACCTTCAAGGCGGGTGTGGAGTACACTCCTTCGCGTTACGACGTGCGCAGTTTTCTCAAGCGCTGGTCCTACCGCGCCGGTTTCCGTTACGGATATCATAATCAGACTTTCAACGGAGACCGTCTTGCCCAGTATGCCGTAACCGCCGGATTCGGCATTCCCGTGAAGCTGTGGGCGATTTCGGCGATCGACGTGGGTGTCGAGTACGGACGCCGCGGCTACAACATTGCCGAACGGGCAGGTCTCGTGCGGCAGCAGTATTTCAAGATTGCCGTGGGCTTCTCGCTCTTCGCCGGGGCTCAGGAGAACGGTGAGTACTGGTTCTCGCGCCCGAAATACGATTGACGGATGAATTTCGACAAGACAACAATATTCAACGCACAAAAATTAATCTGACCGATGAAAAACGTTAAATTCTTACTCTCTGCAGCCTGCATGCTCTTTGCGGTTGGTGCAATGGCCCAGCAGGATTTCAGTGGCCCCCAGTATGCGAAGTGGGGCGATACTCCCGAAGAGCGGGAAAAGAATATTCTGAACAGCAACTTCCTCAAGGAGTCCTACGAGAACCGGGACTACGATGCTGCGGCCCGCTACCTGCGCGATCTGCTCAAAAACTGCCCGGGTGCTTCCGTAGCCATTTACCAGCGCGGTGCCAATGTTTACAAGCAGAAGATCAACCGCGCCAAGAGCAACGACGAGAAGAATGCCTACGTCGATTCGCTGATGATGATTTACGACATGCGTGCCGAGTATTTCGGCGACAGCGCCAAGCAGGGCCGCGCCTTCATCCTGGACCAGAAGGCCCGCGAATATCTCGCCTTCAGACCCGTTGATCGTGCCGGTATCCGCAAGCTCTTCCGCGAGGCGATCGAGGCCGGCGGCAACAGTGCCGATCCCGAGACCGTGGTGGCCTACTTCTCGAACCTTTGCGACGACTACCGCAATACGGATGAGGTGATGCCCGACGAGGTGCTCGCCGAGTATGAGCGGCTGACCCCCTTCTTCGAGACGCACCCCGAAGCCAAGGAGTTCAAGGATCAGTTCGACGCTGCCTTCGGATTGAGCGGTGCCGCCAGCTGTGAGAACCTCGAGCGTCTGTTCAGCGCGCGCCTGGCTGCGGCTCCCGACGACGAGGCGCTGCTCGAGCAGGCCGTATCGCTCATGTCGCGTGCGAAGTGCACGAGCGACTTCTTCCTGGCAACGGCCGAAAAGTATTATGCCGTCAAGCCGTCGGCCAATACGGCGCTAGCTCTGGCCCAGATTTTCCAGGAGAAGCTCGACTATACGAAGGCAATGTCCTATCTGAACGAGGCGCTGGCCGTCGAGAAGGATGACGCCGAGCGTCAGAAGCTCCTGGCACGTATCGGTCTGGTGGGTCTCGCCGCCAACAACGTCTCCGAGGCTGCCGCCGCTGCACGTCAGGCCCGCGATCTGAATCCCGAGGACGGTGTTCCCTACTTCGTGCTGGCGCAGTGCTACGGCCTTTCGGCTGCCGCGTGCGGCGGTTTTGCCGGTCAGGCAGCCTTCTGGGCAGCCTACGACACGATGGCCAAGGCCATCGAACTGCTCCCGAGCGATTCGGAGTACCTCGGGCATGCCAAGAGCGCCCTTTCGACCTTCCGGAACAACTTCCCCAACTCCGAGGAGTGCTTCTTCAACGAGTTGCAGGCCGGCGCACGGTATACGGTTACCTGCGGTACGGCTGCCGGCGTTACCACGACGGTACGTCCGCGATAAGGCCCGGACATCAGCCGCACGATGCCCAGAAACTGGATAAAATATGGTCGGGTAGCACTCTCCGTAGCGGGGAGTGCTATCTTGCTATTCTCCTGCGGGGAGAAGGAGCCCGAGGCGGCCGGTTCCGTCGAGACGCTGATGACCGAATACAGCGACAGCCTCTCGGTCATCATGTCGCGCAACGGACGCCGCTCGTACCATTTCACGGCTCCGCAGCTCGAAGGCTATACGCTGGCCCGGGAGCCTTACCGGGAGTTCCGCAAGGGGGTGAAGATCACGACCTACCAGGATGATTCGCTCTCGTCGGTCGATGCCGTGCTGACGGCCAACTACGCCATCTATTACGAAAACCAGGAGCTGTGGGAGGCGAAGGGAAACGTCGTGGTGCGCAAGTCCGACGGCAAGACCCTCTATACGCAGCAGCTCTTCTGGAACGCCCGGACCGACAAGGTCTACTCGAACGTCGATTCGAAGATCGTGCAGAACAACGGACGCGATGTCTTTATCGGCGAGGGTTTCGAGTCGGATGCCTCGTTCAAGGAGTGGCGTTTCCGGCGCATGAAGGGCCGTATGGAGGTGGAGATGAAGACCGCAAGGGATTCTACGGCAACGATGGCCTCCGAAGAGCCGGCTCCGGCTGCCGCGCCGACCCGGGGCGCGGCAGCGCGCCCGGATGCGGATCGGCCGTCGTCGGCCGACAGCGGGCTCTCCGTGCCGCAGTCCGCCGTTGCGGCTCCTGCCCCGAGTGCGGCTCCGGCACGCCCGGTCGCAACCACTCCGGCGCGGCCCCGTGTCGCGGAGCGTGCGGCGATATCCGCCGAAGGGGGTGCCCGTGTCTCTGCGTCGCATGAGGTGAAGCCGGTCGCGATGCAGCCGGTTGAAGCGAGCCCCGTCGAGGCTGCCGCGGAAGTTGAAGCGAATACGAATTCCGAAAAATAACTCCGATGTTGTCCATTATTCTGCTGATCGCCGCGATGCTGCTGCTCTCCGCCTTCTTTTCGGGCATGGAGATCGCCTTCACGAGTAAAAACCGGCTCAAACTGGAGATCGACCGCAAGCAGAGCCGGATGTTCGACCGGATCGCCGCGGTCTTTGCCCGTGACCCGGGCCAGTACATTACGACGATCCTCGTGGGCAACAACATTGCCCTGGTCGTCTATTCGCTCTCCATGTCGATTCTGCTGCGGGAGGTCTACGGCTGGCTGCACTGGGACGAGCTTGCCGCGAGCGGATCGGTGGCCCTCGATACGATTGTCTCGACGCTCATCATCATCTTTGTCGCCGAGTTCCTGCCCAAGTCGATCTTCAAGAACAACCCGAACTTCTACTACCGGGCGCTGGCTCCGGTGATCTACTTCTTTTACATCCTGCTCTATCCGCTGGCCCGTTTCACGACACTGCTCTCGCACGGCATTCTGCGCCTGATGGGGCGGCGGGTCAAACGGCAGGATGCGGCGCCGAACTTCAACCGCGAAGACCTGGCCGCCCTGCTTGAGGCGAACAATACGGAGCAGCACGCCGAACCCGACAACGAGCTGAAACTCTTCCAGAATGCACTCGACTTTGCCGATCTGCGCGTGAGGGACTGTATGGTTCCGCGCATCGACATCGAGGCGGTGGATATCGACGAGACCTCGATCGCGCAGCTGACCGAGCGCTTCGTCGAGTCGAAATTCTCGCGGATCTTTGTCTGGCGCAAGTCCATCGACAACATCATCGGCTACGTCAATTCGAAGAGCCTCTTCACGCGTCCGGCGCAGATTGCCGACGTGATGATGCAGGTCAACTTCGTCCCCGAGACGATGCCCCTGCAAGCGGTGCTCGAGAACTTCATCAAGCATCGTTCGAACATTGCCGTGGTGATCGACGAGTTCGGCGGTACGGCCGGCGTGATCTCGCTGGAGGATGTCCTCGAGCAGATCTTCGGCGAGATCGAGGACGAGCACGACGTTTCGGAGCTGGTCGAAAAGCAGGTCGGCGAGAACGAGTACGTCCTTTCGTGCCGGCTGGAGGTGAAGTATCTCAACGAGAAGTACGATCTGGGCATCGAGGAGAGCAAGGAGTACGATACGCTGGCAGGCTTCATCATCTACAATTACGAGGGGATCCCGACAACGGGCGAGACGGTCGTCATCGGCTCGCTGCAGCTGCGCATCCTGCGGACAACCCGTTCGCGGATCGAGCTGGCGCGTGTCAAGAAGATCTGATCCCGGCCGGCGGCCGGCGGCTTCCCGCGGCGGGGTTCCGCCCGGGTGGAGTGTCGTGAGTTTCAGGACGTATTTTTCTGCGCTTCTTGTCGTTTTTACAATTAATTTTACTACCTTTGGCTGATCTTTCGAAACAAAACGAATAATTAACAATTTATATGGCAAGTTTAAACACTTTACGCACCAAGTTCGGCATCGTGCTCTCGATTATCATCGCCCTTGCCCTCTTGGCTTTCATTCTCTCTTTGAAGACCGAGATGGGCTTCTCGGGCAACGACCCCAAGGTCGGTGTGATCGACGGTGAGAAGATCCATTATTCGGAGTATTACGATCAGTACGAGCAGATCAAGACGCAGAGCGGCGCTCAGGAGAGCGACGAGCAGCAGGCCGCCATGCTGGCCAATGCCGCCTGGCAGTCGCTGATCTCGAAATATGTCCTGACGCCCGGTTTCGACAAGCTGGGGCTGCGTGTTACCGAGCCCGAGCGTATGGCCATGGCCAGCGGCAAGCAGCCGACGCAGGCCTTCTACAGCGCCTTTGCCGATCCGCGGACCGGAACCTTCAACGTAGCGGCCGTATCGGATTTTCTCGCACAGGCCGAGACCAATCCTCAGGCCGCGCAGATGTGGGCCCGGCTTAACGAGCAGGCCCGTACGGAGCGTGAGATGCAGAAGTATTTCGGCCTGGTCCGTGGCGGTGTCTTCGTGAACGCCCTTGAGGTGGAGCAGGGTGTCAAGACGGCAAACAACCTCTTTGCCGGAAAGTGGACCGGCAAGAAGTATACGGATGTTCCCGATTCGCTCTTCCAGATCACGAGTGCCGAGATGAAGAGCTATTACAACAACCACAAGGATCTCTTCCGTCAGTCGCCGTCGCGTACGATCTCCTACGTTGTCTTCGAGGTCGCTCCCACGGACGACGACCTGCTCAAACTCGAGCAGAAGGTCATGGAGGTCGGCAAGGAGTTCGCCGCCGCCGAGGAGTTGAAGAGTTTCGTGCGTGCCAACCGCAACGGCCACATTGCCGACAACTTCGTTACGGCCGCCCAGCTTCCCGAGGATGAGGCTGCCGCCCTGCTGGATGGCAAGACCTACGGACCCGTACTGAAAAACAACGAGTGGACGATGGCCCGCGTGCTTGCGGTCAAGGAGGCTCCCGATTCGCTCGGTCTGCGCCATATCGTGCTCCCCTCCAGCGAGGAGAAGCTGGCCGACAGCCTGCTGACGGTGCTGCGCAACGGCGGGGACTTCGCCCAGGCCGCAGCCCGCTATTCGGTCTATGATGCAACGGCCGCCAATGGCGGTGAGGTCGGCGTAATGCCCTTCTCGGCCTTCGTCGGCGAGTTTGCCGAGGCGCTCGGCAACGCCAAGGCGGGCGATATCGTGAAGATCGCCTCGGGCGGAACGGTCCAGCTCATGCAGGTATACCGCGCCGACAAGCCCGTAAAGCACCTTCAGATCGCTTCGATCACCTATCCCGTCGAGGCTTCGGCTGATACGCGTCGCAACGTGCACAACAACGCCGGTTCGTTCATGGTCAATGCCAAGGGCTCCTCGGAGGCCTTCGCCGCCGCCGCTTCGGAGGCTGCCGTAACGCCCCGTGTCGCCGTCATCAACCAGGGTGATCGCACGCTGCGCGGCATGGAGGATTCGCGCGACGTGGTCCGCTGGGTCTATGGCGCCGAGCCGGGTGACGTTTCGGAGATCTTCTCCGTCGGCAAGGATTACGTGATTGCCATGCTTACGGCAGTTGACAACGACGAATATGCCTCGATGGAGAAGGTGGAGGCGCAGCTGCGCGCCCAGGTGCTCCGCGACAAGAAATACGACTATATCGTCAAGGACCTCGCCGGTTCGACCCTCGCCGAGCAGGCTGCCAGCCTCGGCGCCGAGGTTGCGGACTTCAAGGATGTAAGCTTCTCGTCGTTCTATCTCGAGGGCATCGGCTTCGAGCCGCGTGTCGTCGGAGCGATCACTTCGTCGCAGCAGGGCGTTGTGTCGGCACCCGTGAAGGGCCTTTCGGGAGTCTTCATCGTCGAGGTCGAGGATGCCCAGCAGACCGAGAAGCAGAATGCCGAGGGCGAGAAGGTTCGTGCCCAGGCCATGTATGAGAACATGGCCCAGCAGTTCTTCCTCCCGGCTGTTCAGCAGATGGCCAAGATCGAGGATCTGCGCGGCAAATATTTCTAACGGTACCGACAGCTGCAGTTCCGGTGAACCGCGGCTGATAGATACGAAACCCCGGAGGCTGAAAAGCGCTCCGGGGTTTTCTTTTTGCCTGCGATTTCGTATCTTTGTTACGTCCATGCCGTGGCCGTCCATACGCGGAGGCGTTGCGGCAGGCAACCTTGCATCATCAATGCTGTAATTCGATTCATACCATGAAAAACTTCATCTATCACAATCCTACGGAGCTGATCTTCGGCAAGGGCCAGATCGCCCGACTCTCCACGCTCATCTCCGCCGACAAGCGCATCATGATCACCTTCGGCGGCGGCAGCGTCAAGCGCAACGGTGTCTACGACCAGGTGGTTGCCGCCCTCGCGGGCCGCGATTTCGTCGAGTTCTGGGGTATTGAGCCCAATCCTTCGGTCGAGACCCTGCGCAAGGCCATTGCCCTGGGCAAGGAGCGCAAGGTCGATTTCCTGTTGGCCGTGGGCGGCGGTTCGGTGATCGACGGCACGAAACTCATTGCCGCCGGCCTGCTCTACGACGGTGATGCCTGGGATATCGTGCTCAAGGGCAAGGCCGAGCACACGGTGCCGCTGGCTACCGTGCTGACCATGTCGGCCACGGGCTCCGAGATGAACAGCGGCGCCGTTATCTCGCGTTACGAGACCAAGGAGAAGTTTGCCTTCTACGGCAACTATCCCGTCTTCTCGATCCTCGATCCAGAGACGCTGTTCTCGCTGCCGACGCGGCAGATCGCCTGCGGCCTGTCGGATACCTTTGTCCATGTGCTCGAACAGTACATGACCACCCCCGGACAGTCGCGCCTGATGGACCGCTGGGCCGAGGGTATTCTCCATACGATCGTGGAGATCGCGCCCCGCGCCCTGGCCGAGCCGCGCGATTACGACGTGATGTCGGAGTACATGCTCGGCGCGACGCTGGGTCTGAACGACATGATCGCCATGGGCGTAACGCAGGACTGGGCGACCCACATGATCGGCCACGAACTGACGGCCCTGCACGGACTGACGCACGGCGCAACGCTGGCGATCGTCATCAACGGTACGCTGCGGACGCTGCGCGAGCAGAAGCACGGCAAGCTGCTGCAGTACGGCGAGCGTATCTGGGGCATCACGGAGGGCAGCGAAGAGGAGCGTATCGAGCAGACGCTGGCCCGCACCGAGGCGTTCTTCCGCTCGCTGGGTCTTTCGACGCACCTCTCGGAGGAGGGTATCGGCGAGGAGACGATCGCCGAGATCGAGCGCCGCTTCAATGCCCAGGGCGTGCATTACGGCGAGGCCGGCAATGTGGACGGGGCGATGGCCCGCCGCATCCTGGAGGCCTGCCGGTAGCCTTCCGGAAGCCGGTCTTTCCGACCACAAAAAAGCGCCCTCGGACCTCGGGTCCGGGGGCGCTTTGCATGGATCGCTCCGTGCGGATTACTCCGCGAGCAGGATTTCGAGCATCTTGATGGCTGCCGTGGCGATCGGCGTACCGGGGCCGAAGATGGCGGCGGCACCGTCGCGGTAGAGCTCATCGTAGTCCTGGTGAGGAATGACACCGCCGACGATGACGATGATATCCTCGCGGCCGAGTTTCTTCAGCTCGGCGATCAGTTGCGGCACGAGCGTGAGGTGTCCTGCGGCCAGCGACGAAACGCCGACGATGTGCACGTCGTTCTCGACAGCCTGCTTGGCAGCCTCCTCGGGGGTCTGGAACAGCGGACCCATGTCGACGTCGAAGCCGATGTCGGCATAACCCGTAGCTACGACCTTGGCACCGCGGTCGTGGCCGTCCTGACCCATCTTGGCGATCATGATACGCGGCTGACGGCCCTCTTTCTTGGCGAACTCGGCGCACAGCTCCTTGGCGCGCTCGAAGGATTTGTCGTTTTTCACTTCTGACGAATATACTCCTGAAATGGAACGGATAACGGCTTTGTAGCGGCCTACGACCACCTCGCAGGCGTCGGAGATCTCACCCAGCGTAGCGCGGACCTTCGCAGCCTCGACGGCCAGTTCAAGCAGGTTGCCCTTCTTGGTCTTCACGCACTCGGTGATGGCCTCGAGCGCCTTCTTCACGGCAGCCTCGTCGCGCGAAGCACGCAGCTCCTTCAGACGCTTGATCTGGCTCTCGCGTACGGCGGTGTTGTCCACGGCGAGGATGTCGATCGGGGCCTCCTTCTCCAGACGGTACTCGTTCACGCCGATAATCTTCTCGGCGCCCGAGTCGATGCGGGCCTGCTTGCGGGCCGCAGCCTCCTCGATACGCATCTTCGGAATACCCGTCTCGATGGCCTTGGCCATACCGCCGAGCTTCTCGATCTCCTGGATGTGCTCCCAGGCCTTGTGTGCGATCTCGTTGGTGAGCGACTCCACATAGTACGAACCGGCCCACGGGTCGATCTCCCGGCAGATGTTGGTCTCCTCCTGGATGTAGATCTGTGTGTTGCGGGCGATACGGGCCGAGAAGTCGGTCGGCAGGGCGATCGCCTCGTCGAGGGCGTTGGTGTGCAGCGACTGGGTGTGTCCCAAAGCGGCGCCCATGGCCTCGATGGCCGTACGGGCCACGTTGTTGAAGGGATCCTGCTCCGTGAGCGACCATCCCGAGGTCTGCGAGTGGGTACGCAGTGCCAGCGACTTGGGGTTCTTCGGATCGAACTGCTTGACGATCTTGGCCCAGAGCATGCGCGCGGCGCGCATCTTGGCGATCTCCATGAAGTGGTTCATGCCGATAGCCCAGAAGAACGACAGACGCGGTGCGAAGGCGTCGATCGACATGCCGGCATTGATACCTGCGCGGAGGTACTCCAGACCGTCGGCCAGCGTGTAGGCCAGCTCGATGTCGGCCGTGGCGCCCGCCTCCTGCATGTGGTAACCCGAAATGGAGATCGAGTTGAACTTGGGCATGTTCTTCGAGGTGTACTCGAAGATGTCGGCGATGATGCGCATCGAGAACTCGGGCGGATAGATATAGGTGTTACGCACCATGAACTCCTTGAGGATGTCGTTCTGGATCGTACCCGAGAGCTGGTCGAGCGTGCAGCCCTGCTCCAGACCCGTAACGATGTAGAAGGCCAGGATGGGCAGCACGGCACCGTTCATGGTCATCGACACCGACATGCGGTCGAGGGGAATGCCGTTGAAGAGCACCTTCATGTCCTCAACCGAGCAGATCGACACACCGGCCTTGCCCACGTCGCCCACCACGCGCGGGTGGTCGGCGTCGTAGCCGCGGTGCGTAGCCAGGTCGAAGGCCACCGAAAGACCCTTCTGGCCGGCTGCGAGGTTGCGGCGGTAGAAGGCGTTGGACTCCTCGGCGGTCGAGAAACCGGCGTACTGACGGATCGTCCACGGACGCATCACGTACATCGTCGAGTAGGGACCGCGGAGGAACGGGGCGATACCTGCGGCATAGTTCAGGTGCTCCATGCCCTCGAGATCTTCGGCCGTATAGGCGCCCTTGACGGGAATGCGCTCGGCCGTGAGCCACGGTTCAACCTCGCCGCAGCCCTTCGTGGCGCAGCAGCTCTTCTGCTGGCCCGCTTCGTATTTCAGTTCAGAAAATTTTGCTCTCATGATCAGATTCCCATCTCTTTAAGGTAATACTTCAGGGTCTCGAGGACATTCGACTTCACGTTGATGAAGTTCTTGATGCCCTGTGCCTCGAGTTCGGGCGTGCAGGCGGGAGCTCCGGCAACGACGAGGATGGCCTTGTCGCCGAGCAGCTCCTTGACCTTGGGTGCCACCTCCGCGTAGTCGTCATCCGAGGCGCAGACCACGACGATCTGGGCCTTCGACTCCAGAGCGGCCTTTACGCCCTCCTCAACCGACTTGAAGAAGGTGTTGTCGATGACGCGGATACCGGCGCAGGCGAAGAAGTTGCACGAGAACTGGGCGCGTGCACGGGCCATGGCGAGGTTGCCGCAGGTGAGCATGAAGGCCTTGGGCTCCTTGCCCGAGCGGTCCACGTGCAGACGCATCTCCTCGAAGGCCATGGCACCGCGGTAGGGCGTAAGGACATTGCCTTCGGCCTGCGGACGCTTGACGGCGTCTTCGGTGATCTCCTTCGGAGCGACCTCCGTGAAGTTGGGGAACTGGTTGGCGCCGAGCAGCGACTGGCGGCGCGTGGCGATGGCCTTGTCCTTGGCGGCGGCCGATGCCTCCACGCGCTCCTTGATCACGCCGGCCTTGTAGGCCTCCGTATAGCCGCCCTTCTGCTCGATCTCGAGGAAGAGCTTCCACGCCTCGGCGGCGATCGACTGCGTCAGGTTCTCCACGTAGTAGGAACCGCCGGCGGGATCGACCACCTGGTCGAAGTGCGACTCATGCTTGAGCAGCAGCTCGACGTTGCGGGCGATACGCTTGGCAAATTCGCTCGGCGTCTCGAACGAGCGGTCGAACGGCGTTACCTCCATCGAGTAGACGCCGCCGATGGCGGCCGACATGGCTTCGGTCGTGCCGCGCAGCATGTTTACATAGGGATCGTAGACCGTCTGGTTCCACTTCGAGGTCGTGGCGTGGATCATCATCTTGCCGGCGCAGTTCTTCTCGGGGTTGTACGCCTTGACGATGTTGGCCCAGAGCATGCGGGCAGCGCGCAGCTTGGCGATCTCCATGAAGTAGTTGGAGGTTACCGCGAACGAGAAGCGCAGCTTGCGGGCGGCCTCGTCCACCGTCAGACCGGCGTCGGTCAGACGGGCGAGGTACTCGTTGCCTGCCGAAAGGGCGAAGGCAAGCTCCTCGACGATGGTCGAGCCGGCGTTCGAGAAGATGTCGGCCGAGACGGTTACGATGCGGATGTGCTTGTAGGCAGCCGTCTTCTTGATGAGGGCGGCGATGCGGGCGAAGCACTTCTCACCGTTGGGCGAGCAGAAGTCTCCCTTGGTCGAGAGGCCCTTTACGAGCGGGTCGATGGCGAAGGCCACGTCGGCCTCGGCGATCGTCCCCTCCTTTTCGAGCTTGGCGATCACGAGCTCGGCGACGTTGCCCGTGCCCTTGCCGCTGAATACCAGCGAAATGGCGGGAACGCAGATGTCGCGGAGCAGCTCGTCGAGATCGGCGGCCGTGAAGTCCTCCTTCGCGATTTCGAAACCGAGCGAATCGACGCCCGAGTTGAGCAGCTTGAGCGCCTCGGCGTTGGCCTCCTTGGGGCAATTGACCTCAACGGTCTGGTGTACGCGCCAGTGGTTGTTTGCGCGCGTACCGCGAACGTAGGGGAACTCGCCTGCCTGCGAGCCCAGGAACTGGATGCCTTCGAGGTTCTCGGCGCGGTAGTAGGGGCGGACATTGAATCCCTCACCCGTACGCCACACCAATTTGCGCTCGTAGTCAGCACCCTTCAGGTCTACTGCGATCGCCGCTTCCCATTGCTCGGTCGAGACCGGCGGGAATTCGGTGAACAGCTTTTCACGTTTGGTATTTGCCATAACTGTTTAGAGATTAGTTATAAGTGTAGTCTTCTTTTCTTTCAAACGGCACGTAAAGGTACAAAATAATTCAGGATTTGGAACAAGAAATTGTTAATAAAATAACAGCTTTTTTATACATAGGTATTTTCGGGTGTGTCGGGGCCTCCTCCATGAGGTGGGGCATGCCGTGCGTTTTTTTTGCGGGGCGCGGAATATGTGGAATGTGGATATAATGGCCAATATTAGCCTTTATAGCCATAAATTCACGCAAATTCACAAAAATGCGATTTTCGGGATTTTGCTGAAATTTTCGGGTTATTTTCCCGAAAACATCCCTAAAAAACGACGTGTACTCGGAAAAATCAGGGTGTTTTTCGGGAAAAGTGCGAAAAATTTGAACGATTGTTGAAAAAAAACACGATTTTGCGAAAACAACGAAAAGTGAAAATAACTACATTTGCAGCAGTAACAGAAACCGCTTTTAAATTCATACCGATGTCATTATTGCGATTCAAGATGGTCGATGCGGCGATCAACCACACGGCCGTTGAAGTGAAGGCTCCCGAAGGACGTCCTTCGGACTATTTCGGAGAGAAGGTATTTGGACGCGAAGCCATGCGCAAGTACCTGGACAAGAAGACCTATGCGGCGCTGCTCGATACGATGGAGCACCGTACGCCGCTGACGCGTGAAGTGGCCGACAGCATTGCGGCCGGCATGCGGCAGTGGGCGCTGGAGCATGGCGCAGACCACTACACCCACTGGTTTCAGCCGCTGACGGGCGGTACGGCCGAGAAGCACGATGCCTTTGCCGAGCCGGACGGCTGCGGCGGCGTTTTGGAGGAGTTCTCGGGCAAGCTGCTCGTGCAGCAGGAGCCCGACGCCTCGTCGTTCCCCAACGGCGGTATCCGCAATACGTTCGAGGCCCGCGGCTATTCGGCGTGGGACCCCGCTTCGCCGGCCTTCATCGTCGATACGACGCTCTGCATCCCGACCGTCTTCATCGCCTATACGGGTGAGGCGCTTGACTACAAGGTACCCCTGCTCCGTGCGCTGGCGGCCGTGGACAAGGCGGCAACGGAGGTGTGCCACTACTTTGACAAGAATGTCGAGAAGGTCTTCTCCTACCTGGGCTGGGAGCAGGAGTATTTCCTCGTGGACGAGAGCCTCTGGGCCATCCGTCCCGACCTGGTGCTGACGGGCCGTACGCTCATGGGCCACGAGTCGGCCAAGAACCAGCAGCTCGAGGACCACTACTTCGGCGCCATTCCGGCCCGCGTGATGGCCTTCATGAAGGATCTCGAATATGAGTGCCTGAAGCTGGGCATTCCCGTGAAGACGCGCCACAACGAGGTGGCTCCCAATCAGTTCGAGCTGGCTCCGGTCTACGAGGAGGTCAACCTGGCCAACGACCACAACCAGCTGCTGATGACCATCATGGACAAGATTGCACGCCGCCACCAGTTCCGGGTGCTGCTGCACGAGAAGCCCTTCAAGGGGATCAACGGCTCGGGCAAGCACAACAACTGGTCGCTCGGCACCGATACGGGCGTCAATCTGCTGGGCCCGGGCAAGACGGCGGCCGAGAACCTGCAGTTCATCACCTTCCTGGTGAATGCCATCTCGGCGGTTTACAAGCACAACGGCCTGCTCAAGGCGTCGATCATGAGCGCCACGAATGCTCACCGTCTGGGTGCCAACGAGGCGCCTCCCGCCATCATCTCGACCTTCCTCGGTTCGCAGGTTTCGGCCGTGCTGGACAAGCTTGAGGCCTCGAAGAGCGATGACGCGATCCGTTTCGATGCGAAGAACGTCTTCAAGATGAGCGGTATCTCGCACATCCCGACCCTGCTGCTCGACAATACCGACCGCAACCGCACCTCGCCGTTTGCCTTCACGGGCAACCGCTTCGAGTTCCGTGCCGTGGGTTCGTCGGACAACTGCGCCGAGGCGATGATCGTGCTCAATACGGCGATGGCCAGCGAACTCACGGAGTTCAAGAAGAACGTCGATGCGAAGATCGAGGCCGGCATGAAGAAGGAGAAGGCGATCTACGAGGTGCTCAAGCAGATGATCAAGAACTGCAAGGCGATTCGTTTCGACGGCAACGGCTATTCGGACGAGTGGAAGGCCGAGGCAAAGCGCCGCGGCCTGGACTGCGAGACCTCGACGCCGCTGATCTTCGACCGTTACCTCGACGAGGCTGCCGTCCGCATGTTCGGGGAGATGGGTGTCCTCTCGAAGGTCGAGCTGGAGGCCCGCACCGAAGTGAAGTGGGAGACCTACACGAAGAAGATCCAGATCGAGGGCCGCGTGCTGGGCGACCTGGCGATGAACCACATCGTGCCGATCGCCTCGCGTTACGAGGCGCTGCTGCTCGACAAGGTCTACAAGATGTCGCAGATCACCGGTCTGAACGCTTCGGCCGACATCGCCCTGATCAAGAAGATCCAGGACCATACGGCCGCGATCCAGAAGCTTACGGGCGAGATGATCGAGGCGCGCAAGGTGGCCAACCGGATCGAGGACCAGCGCGAGAAGGCGATTGCCTACCACGATACGGTGTCGGTATGCTTCGACGAGATCCGCTACCATATCGACAAGCTCGAGGAGATTGTCGATGACCAGATCTGGCCGCTTCCGAAGTATCGCGAACTGCTCTTCGTACGTTAGCCGGCGGATCCAATCCGCCGATATGTCGGAAATGCGGAGCGGAGGCTGCCCGAAGGGCGGCGCTTCGCTCCGCATCTCTTTTTTTTGCTATCTTTGCGCGGCGGCGGGGCATCGGGTGCCCCGCGCCGAAAGACGATGGATCCGATAATGCACGAAAAACGGGTGGTCGGTCAGATGATCGGGCTCTACTGCCGGGCAAGGCACGGCGGCGGGGAGACGCTCTGCCCGTCGTGCGCGCAGCTGTATGCATACGCCTGCCGACGTCTGGATATGTGCCGTTTCGGCGCGGAAAAGCCGCCCTGCGAACGCTGTCCGATCCATTGCTATGCCCCGGATTACCGGGCGCGGATCCGCGAGGTGATGCGCTATGCCGGGCCGCGGATGCTCTTCGTGCATCCGATCGAGGCGCTGCGGCATCTGTGGCGGCGGCTGCGCAGCCGCCGTGTCGCGCCGATGCGGAAATAGGGCGGCCGTCTCCCCGCCCGGGGCAAAAGAAAACCGGAAACCACGATCGTGATTTCCGGTTTCGTATTTCGTTCGGAGTTGCAGTTCGGCTACTCCTCGTCGCGGTACATGTGCTCTACATAGATCGCATGCTGCATGGCCTCACGCTTTGCCACCGAGGGCTTCGTGAAGTACTGGCGGCGGCGAAGCTCCTTCAGAACACCCGTACGCTCGTATTTACGCTTGAACTTCTTCAGGGCGCGCTCGATGTTCTCGCCCTCCTTTACCGGCATGATAATCATAATTCGTATCTGTTTTTTTGTTGTTTTTGAATTCGGTTTGTTTAACTGGCTGCCGGGCGACTGCCGTTCCGGTGTCTTTCCCGAGATTTTCACAAGGACGGTGTGGTTTATTCCGCCGAAGACCCGAACTCGAGATAGGGCGCCAGACGTGCGGCCTCCTCACGGGTCAGTATGTTGTCGTCTATCAACTCTTCAGCGGTGCTCCAACCTCCTTTCAGCTGTCTTGTTTTCAAAAGTTTCCGAAGCACCCGCGGCGCGATGTAGGGATGGCGTCCCAGGATTTTCGGGTCTGCAAAGTTAATATCAATTTTCCGAATTTTGCAACTGTCGCAGGAAATTTGTTTCAAAATTTTTTCGTAGTTGCTCTCCGTGATGCCCGGAATCTCTGCGAGTTGCTCCACGCGGCAGAATCCGCCGAGGCGTTCGCGGTACTCCAGGATGCGCAGGACGGTCTTCTCGCCGATGCCCACCACGGAGCGCAGTGCCGCTGAGTCGGCCGTGTTCAGCTCCACGGGATGTGCGGCCGTCGGCTTGAGCGGCCGTTCGGGAAAGATGAGGTAGGGTGCAAGCGCCTCGGCAATCGAATCGCTGATGACATAGCAGGCGCGGAACTCCTCCAGGTCGTAGATGCCGCTTAGGTCGCGCCAGCGGATGAATGCCTCGGCCTGCCGTTTCGAGAGGGCGCCGATGGCCTGCAGGTAGCGGGCGCTCACGGTATCGATCCGGAAGGGTTCGGGCGCGAGCGGCTCGGCTACGAGGCGCGTTGTGCGGTAGGTGCGGGGTGCAATGGCGTATTTGCGGCCGATGCGGATCCAGGGTGCCAGCTGCCGGTAGAGCGAGTCGCTGATGCCGTAGCAGAGCGTGAGATCCTCGGGGATGCGGAAGACCTTGCCCGCGGCACGGTATTTCAGCAGGCTGACGGCCTCGTATTTCGAGAGCCCGAGGCTGCGCAGCTCCTCGAAGTCGGCCGTATTGGGGTCGAACGGATGCAGCGAGATGCTGTCCGCACGTTGCTCCATGCGCTGCTCGGCTTCGCGGGCCGCCTCGGGGTCCGCCTTGGGACGCAACAGCACGAGGGCTGCGACAAGCAGTCCCGCCAGTGGCAGGAAGATGGCCACGGCGCGGATTTCACGTTCCGTGAAGAGTTTCGCCATGGCCGTCCATTATTTGCCCAGCTGCTCGAGGGCCTTCTTCACCGAGCCCCACTTGAGCAGCAGCTCGCGGGCCTCCTCCTCGCCGATGCCGGCGGCCTCGGCGATCATGCGCGTGCCGCGTCCGACGAGCTTGTTGTTCGTGATCTGCATGTTCACCATGCGGTTGCCTTCGACACGGCCGAGCTTGATCATCACCGACGTGGAGATCATGTTGAGCATCAGCTTCTGGGCCGTGCCGGCCTTCATGCGTGTCGAGCCGGTTACGAATTCGGGGCCGACGACCGCTTCGAGGGCGTATTCGGCCTCCCGGGCGACGGCCGACGAGGGGTTGCAGGTGATGGCACCCGTCAGCAGTCCCTGTTTGCGGGCTTCGCGCAGGCCTCCGATGACATAGGGCGTCGTGCCCGATGCGGCGATGCCGATGAGCGTGTCCTTTGCCGTGGGGTGAAAGGGAGCCAGGTCGCGCCAGGCGCCTTCGAGATCGTCCTCGGCACGCTCCACAGCCTTGCGCAGGGCGCCGTCGCCGCCGGCGATCAGTCCGATCACCAGGTCGAACGGCACGCCGTAGGTCGGGGGCAGCTCCGAGGCGTCCGTTACGCCGAGGCGTCCGCTCGTGCCGGCGCCGATGTAGAACATGCGTCCTCCCTGCTTCATGCGCTCGACGATGCGCTCGACGAGCTGCTCCATGACGGGGATGACCTTGGCGACAGCCGCAGGCACGAGGCTGTCTTCGTGGTTGATGTCTGTGAGGATGTCGTGGATCGACATCTCCTGCAGGTTGTCGTATGCCGATGACTGTTCGGTTACTCTATTTTCCATGGTGGTATTTCAAAAGTCCCTCTGCGGGTGATTCGATGATGTCGTGTACTTCATATCCGGCCGTGCGGAGCGCTTCGCGCAGCGGCGCCTCGAAATGGGCGGCAATGCCTCCGACGAACGAGACGGGCAGCCCCTTGGGATAGCGGCTCAGGTTGCGTTCGGCGAAATCCCGGAACGATCGCAGCACCATCTCCCGTACCTCCGGCGTGTCGATATGCGCGAGGATGAAGGGCGCAAACGAGGCTAGGAAGCGGTTGGCGAAGGGCTCGTTGTAGACGCGGCGGACGATTTCCTCGTAGGAGAGCCCCGTCGCCTGGAGAAACTCCTCGCGCAGGGGGATGTGCTCCTTGAAGATGCCGTTGACGAGGTTGCGCCCCAGTACGGCGCCCGAACCTTCGTCGCCGAGGATGTAGCCCAGCGCCGAGACGTTGTGCAGCACCTCGCCGCCGCGGCAGTGGCACGAGTTGGCGCCGGTGCCGAGGATGCAGGCGATGCCCTCCTCACGGCCGAATAGGGCGCGGGCCGCGCCGAGCAGGTCGGATTGTACGGAGATCTCCGGCGCGTGGAAGCGCGCCTCCAGCTCGCGGCGGAGCTTCTCGTTGGCTGCCGGAAAGGCCGGGCTGCAGCCGGCACTGTAGATGTATACGGCCTCCACGGACCCGCATTCGGGTACCGCGGAGAGGGTCTCCCGGATCTGTTCGGAGGTGTGCTGTATGGCATTGATGCCGCGGGTGCGTACCGAAGTGGTCTTCTCGCCGTCGTGAAGAAGCCACGTGCATTTGGTCGATCCGCTGTCTGCTATGATAATCATGGTCCCAAAGGTAGCCATTATTTCGCGAAAGTGAAAAAAACAGCCCAACTAAATTTTTTCGTTCTAAAACTATAAAAAATAGTTGCACGTTCGGAAATTTTGCTTACCTTTGCTCTGGGACCGAGGATCGACTGTTGGGAAAGGATCCCGGTTGGAAGTAAAAATATTTATATTGCCGCCCTCGGGGGAGGCAAATCAATGAAAGCCGTATGGAAAGACTGACACGTCGTGAAGAGGAGCTGATGCACTGCTTCTGGGAGCGGGGGCCGCTCTTCGTGCGGGAGCTGGTGGCGCTGGCGCCTGATCCCAAGCCTCATTTCAATACGATCTCGACGATGGTGCGCGCCCTTGAGGCGAAGGGCTACGTGGGGCATACCGCCTACGGGAGCACCTATCAATATTATCCCCTGGTGAGCGAGGAGGCATTTTCGCGCTCGACGCTCGGCAGCGTCATCAGCCGCTATTTCGAGAACTCCTATATGGGGGCCGTTTCGGCGCTGATCGAGGAGGAGAAGATCTCGGTTGAGGAGCTGCGCGAGCTGATTGCCCGCATCGAAACGAAAAACGCGAAGTAGCCATGCAAACCTTTCTGCCCTATCTGCTGAAAGCGGCCGTCTGCCTGGTGGTCTTCTGGATCTTCTACCGGGTCATATTGAGCCGTACGACCCTCTACCGGTTCAACCGGCTGGTGCTGCTCGCCGGAACGGCACTTGCCATGCTGCTGCCCCTCTGCGTCATTACGCGCTACCGCGAAATCCCAGCGATGCCCGAGCTGCCGCAGGTTGTCTACGCGGCACCGGCGCCCGCGGCACCGGCCTCTTCGCTCTCGTGGCAGGCGGTGGTTGCCGTGTTGTTCGGCGCGGGAGCGGTCGCCACGGGGCTGCATACGCTCTGGTCGCTGGGTTGCGTGGCCCGGCTGGTCGGCCGCGGGCGCCGCGAACGGCTGGCGGGCGGTGTCGTGCTGGTGCGGACGCCGCGGGCCGCATCGCCCTTCAGCTGGGGACGCTATATCGTGCTTCCGGAGCGGTTGGAGGCCGCCGACGAGGCGCCGATCCTGTTGCATGAGCGGGCCCACCTGCGTCTGGGCCATACGTTCGACCTGCTGTGGATGGATGTGGTCTGCACGCTGCAGTGGTTCAACCCGGCCGTGTGGCTGCTGCGGCGCGAACTGCGCGAGGTGCACGAATATGAGGCCGATGCGGCCGTGCTGGCGGCCGGTGCGGATGCACGCGCCTATCAGATGCTATTGATAAAAGAAGCTGCCGGCGGGAGGTGGTACTCAGTCGCCAACAGCTTCAATCACAGTAAACTTAAAAACCGTATTACCATGATGTTGCGTAAAAGATCTTCGCGGTGGGCCGGAGCCCGTGTGCTCCTGCTCCTGCCGCTTGTGGGCGTGGCCCTCGGGGCCTTTGCCGAGACCCGTTATGTCATTTCCGATGACAAAGATAAGAAAGAAAACGTTACGGTCCGCATCGAACGGTCGAAACGTTCGGGTACGGAAGCCCGGGACAAGTCGCAGTTTCTGGCCGACACGGTCCGTGTCGAGGGATCGAAACTCTTGATCTCGGGAGCAGAGGACGATCCGCTGGTTCTGGTCAACGGCGAGCCGGTCTCCTCGCTCGACGAGGTGCCGGTGGATCAGATCAAGTCGGTAACCGTCATCAAGGACTCCGTTTCAGCGGCGCAGTATGGCCCGAAAGCCACCCATGGCGTGGTGCTTATCGACCTGGGAAAGGATCCGGAGGAGTTGCCCCGCGGTTTGGCCAGGCTGGGCATCCAGGCCGGTGATGCGGGCCTGATGGCTGCCGTGGCTGCACTGAAGGCCACCCGCGATCAGATCCCGGAGGAGGAGTATGCCGAGGCGATGGAGAAGATCCGTGCGGCCCGTGCCGAGATGAAGGTTTCGATGGAGCGCGACGAGTGGCTGCGGCTGCGGGATTCGAGCTGCTTCGACAGTGCCGAGTGGAAGGAGGTGCAGAAGAAACTCGAAGCGGTCGGGAACTATTTTGACAGCGAGGAGTGGAAGGAGGCGCAGCGCAGGATGGAGGCTGCCGACACGTACTTCGACAGCAAGGAGTGGCAGGATGCCCAGAAGAAGCTCGAAGCGGTCGGGAACTATTTTGACAGCGAGGAGTGGAAGGAGGCACAGCGCAAGATGGAGAATCTGGACAAGCTCTCCGACCGGTTTTCGGGCCGGATAGATGCTGTAGTCGTTCCCTCTTCGGGCTCGCATATCATTATCGGGAACGCTTCGGTCGGTAAGGATACCTTTGCCGGTATGAAGATCTATATCGACGGCAAGGAGGCTTCGGCGGAGGAGGTCGACGGGCTTGATCCCGACAAGATCCGCAGCGTGGAGGTGTGCACGGGCAAGAAGGCCGTGCGCCGCTACGGGGAACAGGCTGCCGATGGTGTGGTGGAAATCAAAACGCGCAAATAGACCGGAAACAAAAATAAAAAGTTCATGTTCGGGGGCGGGGTCGTCGGTCAGCGGCTCCGCTTCCATTTTTTTTGCCGGCATGCCGCCCTCTATTCGAACGGCACGATTTCGGGGCGGGTCGGCCGGTAGCGGTACTGCTCGATGCGCGTGGAATTCGACAGCCGGAAGTATTCGCTCTCGACCAGTCCGGGTTTCCCGAGCGCCAGTCCCAGCCGGATCTGGATCGTGTTGAAGACGAGCCGCTCGTTGCGCAGGCGGATGCCGAGTCCGAACGAGGTGTAGAATTCGTTCTTGAAGATGTTGGGCGAATAGCCGAGCAGACCGAAATCGGCGAATCCGAACAGCGCGATGCGGAATCCCAGGGGCTGGTAGGGGGTGAAGAGCACGGTTTCGGTGTTGAGAATCATGCGGTTCGTACCCGTGAGGTGCTCCTTGAGGGCCTGCAGGCCGTTCTCGTCGGTGAAACGGATGCATTCGTCGCTTCCCGAAAGGCGGTTCCACCCCTGCGTGTAGTTGAGCGAGAGGAACTGGCGGATGCGGCTGCGGCGGAACATGAACAGGTTGGAGAACCACCTCAGGTCGATATCCACGGCGCTGCGCCGCCACATGCCGTTCTGGAGGTTGATGTAACTGCCGAGCGTGAAGCCGCCCATGATGTAGCCTATGGAGCGGAAGCCTCCCGTCTGGTAGGTCAGACCCAGATACAGGTTGTCCTCGAATTCGCTCCAGGAGTAGCCGCTGACCACCTCGGCCTTGTAGCCCGTGGCCAGGTACTCGCGCGTACCGAATCCGTACATCATGTTGGCCGTATAGAAGCGTTCGCGGTAGAATCCCGTACCCATGAGAAAAACCTCCTGGTTGTGCAGGGCCGGGTTGAAGTCCGGACGCACTTCGGGACGAAGGCTGTAGTCCCGGAAGTTGTAGCGCCCCGTTAGGTAGATGCTCGAACGGAGTGACGGCAGGTAGTGTGAATAACCGCCCCAGGCGTCGAAGTTCCGCAGTTTGACCAGTTGCGAGGTGTCCGCGGCGATCATGTAGCGCTTCGACTGGTTGTTGCTGTAGGAGATACCCAGTTCGTAGTCCGTGGGCCGGAGAAACTCGCGGCGCATGCCCACCTCGAAGGTCGAGTTGTAGAAGTCGCGTCCGGCCGTCAGATCGGCCGTATAGAAGGTCCCGAGCAGATTGGGGATCTCGTATTCGACCATGTTGCCGCCGTAGGAGAAGTCTTCGCGGCTGAAGTTGGTCATCAGCTTCAGGCTGTTGCCCCATCCGAAGATGTTGGCGTCGGAGACGCCGACCATCGTGCGTCCTCCGGAGCGGAGGGCTCCGTCGGCCGAGATGGTCCAGCTGTCGCGCGTCGTGATGTGCAGGTCCACGCGGGTCGTGTCGAGCGAGTCGGGCCTGACGGCGATATCCACGTCGGCGATGTAGCTGCGCGAACGCAGCAGCTGCTTGTTGCGGACGACCAGCTGCGGATCGAGCCGGTCGCCCGTACGGAAGAGCAGGTCGCGGCGGATGACCCGTTCGCGGGTGAGGGCGTGCAGCTTGTTGCCCGTGCGTTCAAGCCAGTTGCCGTCGGGGTCGAAGACCTGCTGGCGGTCGATGGTAATCTCGCCGATCGTCCGGCCTTCGTAGGGAGCCAGCAGGCGGCTCTCATCGAGCACCTGTCCGCTGTGCGTCGTGTCGCGTACGGGCCGCACGAAGAGCATCTGGTAGAGCAGGCGGGGAACCTTGCGGCGTCCGGTCTTCGAACGGATGCTGTCGTAGAGGCGTTCGTTGCGCTCGCGGGCTTCGGGATTGGAGATCCGGGCACTGTCGGGCGTGAAGCGCTGCGGGGTACGGAGGTTGCGCAGGCTGTCCGCATAGACTCTTTTGGGCGAGCGCGTGTCGGGTTCCGCATCACGGGCAAAAGCGGCGGATGTCGTTGTGGCAAACAGCAGAAACAGTATGCAGACCCGAACTAACATTGCACCAAAGATACGTTTTTTTTCGTCGAATCTGTAGGAAAAGGGCGATTTGCTGTTGCAAAAGGCACGAAAATGCGGTCCTGCGATTGCTCTCCGACGGCGTTTCCGAGCCTTCCCGTAAAACGGCGAAGTCCCCGATGGTATTCATCGGGGACTTCGTTCGATGTGTGATTCCCTCTTCTTGCAGAGGAGGCTTCCGTTTTGTGCCGGATGCTCCTCGGGGGCCGTTATTTCCGGCTCTCCTTGGCTTCGATGCACTCGGTGGCGTGCGGGACCTTCATCAGACGCTCCTTGGGAATGAGCTTTCCGGTGGTCTTGCAGATGCCGTAGGTCTTGTTTTCGATACGGACGAGGGCCATCTCGAGATTGCGGATGAACTTCATCTGGTGGGCGGCCAGGCGGCCGCTCTCCTCCTTCGACAGGGTCGTGGCACCCTCTTCGAGCACCTTGAACGTCGGGGAGGTGTCCTCCGTGTCGTTGTCGGCCGTATGCGTGATGGTAGCGCGCAGCAGCTCGTAGTCCGCGCGCGCACTTTCGAGCTTTTTCAGGATCAGCTGCTTGAACTCCTCGAGTTCGGCATCGCTGTACCGTGTTCTTTCGTCTGCCATAGTCGTATCGCTTTATGGGTTTATGTAAAATTAAGCAAATATTCCGAATTTACCAAATTTTACAGGGAGAATCTCCTCCGCCTTCAAATCCGCGTAACGGCGATCTGCAGCGGTTCGTCATCGAGCTCCGAGGCGACAACGACCGCTCCTGCGGGAGCCTCCGCGGTGCGGACCTCCACGGCGAGGGTCTGCGAGGCGATGTAGTCCGCAAAGCGGGACACGCTCTCCACGACGGCGGGCTTGCTCTCGATCTCCACGCGGATCTTGTCCGTAACCTCGAATCCCGACTCCTTGCGGATATTCTGGATGCGGTTGATCAATTCGCGTGCCACGCCCTCGGCCCTGAGTTCGTCGGTGAGGGTGATGTCGAGCGCGACAGTGAGTTTGCCCTCCGAGGCGACGAGCCATCCGGGCATGTCCTCCGAGGTGATCTCGAAGTCGGCGGGCGTTACGGTGATCCGCTCGCCGCCGATCTCGAGCACCGTTTCGGGAGCCGCCTCGATCTGCGCGATGCGCTCCTGCGAGAACTCCGCAGTCATTGCGGCGATCTGCTTCATGTACTTACCGTAACGCGGACCGAGCGTCTTGAAGTTGGGCTTGATGCGCTTGGTGATGACGCCCGTGGTATCCTCGATAAGCTCCACCTCCTTGACATTCACCTCATTCATGATCAGGTTCTTGACGGCGGCGATATGTTCGGCCATCGTGGGATCGAGCACCGGGATGAGGATCTTCATGAGCGGCTGGCGCACCTTGATCGAGACCTTGCGGCGCAGGGCCAGCACCATCGACGAGACCTTCTGTGCCAGCGACATCATCTCCTCAAGACGCGTGTCGATGCAATCCTCGTCGGCCTTCGGGAAGGCGGCCAGGTGAACCGACTCGTCCGTATGGCGGCCGCTCACGGCATTCAGATCCGTGAAGATGCGGTCGGAGATGAACGGTGCGAAGGGTGCCGAGAGCAGCGCTACGGTCTCCAGGCAGGTGTAGAGCGTCTGGTAGGCTGCCAGCTTGTCCTCCGACATGCCGCCGCCCCAGAAACGCTTGCGGTTCAGACGGACGTACCAGTTCGAGAGGTTCTCGCTGACGAACTCCTGGATGGCGCGGGCTGCCGGGGTCGGGTCGTAGTTTTCCAGCGAGTCGGTTACCTCCCTGACGAGCGTATTCAGGAGCGAGATGATCCAGCGGTCGATCTCCGGGCGGCGCTCCAGCGGCACCTCGGGCTCGCGTCCCGTAAAGCCGTCCACGTTGGCGTAGAGGGCGAAGAACGAGTAGGTGTTGTAGAGCGTGCCGAAGAACTTGCGGCGCACCTCGTCCACGCCGTCCTTGTCGAACTTGAGGTTGTCCCAGGGCTGCGAGTTGGAGATCATGTACCAGCGCGTGGCGTCGGGTCCGTAAGTGTCGAGCACCTCGAAGGGATCGACGGCGTTGCCCAGACGTTTCGACATCTTGTTGCCGTTCTTGTCGAGCACCAGGCCGTTCGAGATGATGTTCTTGAAGGCCACCGAGTCAAAGAGCATCGTGGCGATGGCGTGCAGCGTGAAGAACCATCCGCGCGTCTGATCGACGCCCTCGGCGATGAAGTCGGCGGGGTAGACCTCCTTGAAATCCTCCTTGTGCTCGAAGGGATAGTGCACCTGGGCATAGGGCATGGCGCCCGAATCGAACCAGACGTCGATCAGGTCGGGTTCGCGGCGCATCGGCTCGCCCTTCGACGAGACGAGGATGATCGAATCGACATAGGGGCGGTGCAGGTCGATGTTCCGGGTCGAATAGTTATCCTTCGACATGTCGCCGACCTTGAAATTCCTGTAGGGATTCTCGCTCATGACGCCTGCGGCCACCGACTTCTCGATCTCGGCCATCAGCTCCTCGATCGAGCCGATGCACTTGAGCTCCGAGCGGTCCTCCGTGGCCCAGATCGGCAGCGGCGTGCCCCAGAAGCGCGAACGCGAGAGGTTCCAGTCGTTGAGGTTCTCGAGCCACTTCCCGAAGCGGCCCGTACCGGTCGATTCGGGTTTCCAGCGGATCGTGCGGTTGAGCTCGATCATCCGCTCCTTGAGTGCCGTGGTGCGGATGAACCACGAGTCGAGCGGGTAGTAGAGCACGGGTTTGTCCGTACGCCAGCAGTGGGGGTAGTTGTGGACGTGCTTCTCGATCTTGAAGGCCTTCGAGGCGGCCTTCATCTTCATGCAGATATAGATGTCGAGCGACTCGGCCGCAGCGGCGGCCTTTTCGTCGTATTTGCCGTCGACGGTGAACTGCGGATCGTAGGCGTTCTTCACCCAGCGGCCCTCGTACTCCTTGTAGGCCTCCGTATCGACGCATTCGCGGACGAAACGCTCGTCGAGTTCATCGAGGAGGTAGAACTTGCCCTGCAGGTCGACCATCGGGCGCGTCTCGCCTTTGCGGTTGATCATGAAGAGCGAGGGAATGCCTGCGGCGCGCGCCACGAAGGCGTCGTCGGCACCGAACGTCGGGGCGATGTGCACGATACCCGTACCGTCCTCGACGGTAACATAGTCGCCCGGGATGACGCGGAAGGCCTTCTCGGAGGCGTCGTGCCAGTTGCCGTCGGCATCCGTCTCGACGGGCTTCACCCACGGCAGCAGCTGCTCGTAGTGCATGCCCACGAGATCCGTACCCCTGTACTCACCGACAACCTGGAAGGGGATGAGCTTGTCGCCGGGCTTGTACTCCTCGAGGGCGATCCCCTCGGCCTTCTTGTTGAAGTGGGCGTAGAGCAGCGGCTTGGCCAGCACGACGGTCATCTTCTCGCCCGTGTAGCCGTTCCAGGTGCGCACGGCGACGTAGTCGATCTTCGGGCCCACGCAGAGCGCCGTATTCGACGGCAGGGTCCACGGCGTGGTGGTCCAGGCCAGGAAGTAGGGAGTGCCCCAGCCCTCCATCTCGGGCTTCGGGTCGCGGATGCGGAACTGACCCACGACGGTCGTGTCCTTCACGTCGCGGTAGCAGCCCGGCTGGTTCAGCTCGTGCGTCGAGAGCCCCGTGCCGGCGGCCGGCGAGTAGGGCTGGATCGTATAGCCCTTGTAGAGGAGACCCTTGTCGAAGAGCTGCTTGAGCAGCCACCACAGCGTCTCGATGTATTTGTTGTCGTAGGTGATGTAGGGATCGTCCATGTTGACCCAGTAGCCCATCTTGCGCGTGAGCTGCTCCCAGACGCCCGTAAATTCCATGACCGCCTCGCGGCAGGTGCGGTTGTACTCTTCGATGGAGATCTTCTTGCCGATGTCCTCCTTCGTGATGCCGAGCTTCTTCTCGACGCCCAGCTCGACGGGAAGTCCGTGGGTGTCCCAGCCGGCCTTGCGGTGCACGAGGTATCCCTGCTGCGTCTTGTAGCGGCAGAAGACATCCTTGATCGTGCGGGCCATGACGTGGTGGATGCCCGGCATGCCGTTGGCCGAGGGGGGACCCTCGTAGAATACGAAGGTCGGATGGCCTTCACGTGTCGAGATGCTTTTGTGGAAAGTGTCGCGGGCGTCCCACTCCTTCAGCACCTCGGTGGCGAGGCCTGCCAGGTCGAGCCCTTTGTACTCCTTGAACTTCATGACGGTATGGTGTTTTTCTGATTTTTCTGACAACTCGCAAAGATAGTAAAAAGATCGGAAAAGTCCGCAATCTTCCCGTAAAACCCGTTTTGTCGCCCGTTTTCCGTGCCGTCGGGACCTTTTGCGGGTCCGAAAAAAACCGGAACGGGCATCCGTTCCGGTTCGTATTCTGCCTGGATTGCCGGGGCGGACATCCCCTTTCCTCCGGATCAGTCGAAGGACTGCATCTCGATGAGCTTGGCGTAGATGCCGCCGCGCTCCATCAGTTCGTTGTGCGTGCCCTCCTCGGCGATGCGGCCGTGGTCGATGACGATGATCCGGTCGGCGTTGTGGATCGTCGAGAGACGGTGGGCGATCACCACCGACGTACGTCCCACGAGCAGCTTGTTCAGCGCCTCCTGCACGAGTTTCTCGCTCTCGGTGTCGAGGGCCGAGGTGGCCTCGTCGAGGATCAGGATGTCGGGGTTCTTCAGCACGGCGCGGGCGATCGAGAGGCGCTGGCGCTGACCGCCGGAGAGCTTCACGCCGCGGTCGCCGATGTTCGTGTCGTAGCCTTCGGCGCATTCGCGGATGAACGAGTCGGCGTTGGCGATGCGGGCCGCCTCGACCACCTCCTCGTGCGTGGCGCCGGGCTTGCCCATGGCGATGTTGTTCTCGATCGTGTCGTTGAACAGGACGGTATCCTGTGCCACGACGCTCATGTGGGCGCGCAGGCTCTCCTGCGTATAGTCGCGCAGCGAGATGCCGTCGATGAGGATTTCGCCCCGCGTGGGGTCGTAGAAGCGGGGGATCAACTCGCTGAGGGTCGATTTGCCGCCGCCCGAAGGACCCACGAGCGCCACGGTCTGTCCGCGCAGGATCTCGAACGAGATGCCGTCGATCACCTCGCGCGTGCCGTCGTAGGAGAAGTGCACGTCGCGGAACTCGATCTTTCGCTTCAGGCCGTCGAGCGTGCGGGCGTCGGGCCGGTCCTCGATTTCGGGACGCGAGTCGATGACCGAGAAGATGCGTTCGCCGGCGGCGATACCCTGGTTGATGTTGGCGAACTGGTCGATGAAGGTGCGCACCGGGCGCGTGATCTGCGAGAAGATGGCCACGAAGGCGATGAAACCGCCCGGGTCGAGCGAACCCTTGGCGACGAGCGAGCCGCCGAAGACGAGGATTACGCCCACGGCCGTGATGCCGAGGAACTCGCTCATCGGCGAGGCCAGCTGCTGCCGGCGGGCCATCGAGAGGGTCAGGCGGGCCAGGTCGGCGCTGATTTCGTAATACTTCTTCTTGACGTACTGCGTGGCGTTGTAGCTCTTGATGACCTTGATGCCGGCGAGCGACTCCTCGAGCGTCGAGACCATCTCGCCCATGCGCTGCTGGTTGGTGCGGGCCGGGTGGCGGAGCCGCTTGACGATGCTGCCGATGAGCAGGGCCACCACCGGCAGGAAAAGGATCGAGAAGATCGACAGCTCCCACGAGATGGCCACCATCATGACGATGTAGCCGATGATGAGGAACGGTTCGCGGAACGAAACCTGCAGCGTGTTGGTGATGCAGAACTGCACGACGCCGATATCGGAGGTGATCTTCGAGATGATGTCTCCCTTGCGCTGCTCGCTGAAGTAGCCGACGTTCATGTCCATCACGCGCGAAAACATCTCGTTGCGCATGCGCTGGAGCGTGCGGGCGCGCATCGTCTCGATGGTCCACGACCCGAGGTAGCGGAACAGGTTGCTCAGAAAACTGACGATCACGGCGACGATGGCCAGCAGCATCAGGATGTTGCGCGGGTCGTAGGTGTTGAACAGGTGCGAGTAGGCGAAGTTGAACAGGTCGTTGACGTAATCGCCGTCGAAGCGCAGCGGGGGGAGTTTCTCGACGTACTCGGGGGTGAACCCGTCGTCGAACATCGTGTTGAGAATCGGGATGATGAGTCCGAATGTCAGCGTGTTGAAGAGGGCATACAGCAACGAGAAGATCCCGTAGGGTATGGCGTATCGTTTGATCGGCCGGGCGAATCCCAGAAGCCGCATATAGGTTTTGAACATTCGGAGCGACGATTGGTGGTTGTACGGTAACTCGGGTGCAAAGATAGGAAAATAACCCGAAAAGCGAAAAAAGAGCGTGTTTTCAACGAATTTCCGGCCTCTGAAGGCGCCGGAATGAACAACCGTTTCGTAGGCCGCTCCGTTTCCGTCTCTTTTGGCGCCGGGGGGACCTATCTGGCTCCGGCCTCGTAGCCCGTATCCTCCAGGCGGTGCGCCGCGTCGTTGGCCGCGGCGACGGCCATCTGGTCGCAGCGGTTGTTTTCGACGGTCTCGGCGTGTCCCTTGACCCAGACGAAACGGACCTGGTGGCGGCGGTAGACGCGCAGGAAGCGCTGCCACAGGTCGGGGTTCTTCTTTCCGGCGAAACCCTTGCGCTCCCAGCCGAAGACCCATCCCTTCGTTACGGCGTCCACGACGTATTTCGAGTCGGAGTAGACCACGACCTCCGAACCGTCGAAGCGCAGCGCCTCGAGCGCCACGCAGACCCCCATGAGCTCCATGCGGTTGTTGGTCGTCAGCCGGTAGCCCTGCGAGAGCTCCTTGCGGTAGGGCCCCGAGAGGAGCACGACGCCGTAGCCCCCCGGGCCGGGATTGCCCAGGGCGGAGCCGTCGGTGTATATGGTGATCGCAGCCACGGTTTCGGTGCGGTTTGTGCTGTTTTACCGAATCGCCGGCACCTTCCCCGTGGTGGGGAGGATGCCGGCGAAGGGTGTTTGGATCGGTCAGTTCAGTGCGGCGAGCTGCTCCTTGAGCGCGGCGATCTTCGCCTCGGCGTCGGCCTGCTTGGCCCGCTCGTTGGCGACGACCTTTTCGGGTGCCGACTGCACGAAACGCTCGTTCGAGAGCTTCTTCATCACCGAAGCGAGGAATCCCTCGTAGTATTCGAGGTCGTGCTGCAGCTTGGCCCGCTCGGCTTCGGTGTCGATCTTGCCCTGGAGCGGTACGAAGTACTGCGTCGTCTTGACCAGGAAGGCCGCGGCGGCGGGATCCTTCTCCGTGACGGTCTCGATGGCCGTGAGGTTGGCCATCTTGCGGATCACGGGGGCGAACTCCGCGGGGTAGTTCTCGTCCGCGATGACGTGGAGCGTGAGCGCCTCCTTCTGCGGCAGGTTCTTCTGGTTGCGGACGTTGCGGACCGCGGAGATGATCTCCTTCACCAGCTCGAAACGCGCCAGCATCGTCTCGTCGGCCTCGCAAGGCTCCGGCATCGGGGCCACGCAGATCGAGGCTCCCTCCCCGCGCCCGGCGAGCGCCTGCCAGATCTCTTCGGTAACGAAGGGCATGAAGGGGTGCAGGATGCGCATCAGGGCATCGAAGAAGCCCTTGGCCTGCGTGAGCGTCCGCCCGTCGATCGGGGCGCCGTAGGCGGGCTTCACCATCTCGAGGTAGAGACCGCTGAAGTCGTCCCAGAAGAGGCGGTAGGCCTCCTTGAAGGCTTCGGAGATGCGGTACGAACGGAACTCCTCGTCGATCTGGCGCAGCGAGCGGCCCAGCGCCTGCTCGAACCACGCTCCGGCCAGACGGTCGTTCTCGCTCTGCGGCACCTTCTGGTCCACGGCCCAGCCGTTGACGAGGCGGTAGGCGTTCCAGATCTTGTTGCCGAAGTTGCGGCCCTGCTCGCAGAGCGCCTCGTCGAACATCACGTCGTTGCCGGCCGACGAGCTGATGAGCATCGCCATGCGCACGCCGTCGGCGCCGTAGCGGGCGATCAGATCCAGCGGGTCGGGCGAGTTGCCCAGCTGCTTGGACATCTTGCGGCCGATCTTGTCGCGCACGATACCCGTGAAGTAGACGTTCCGGAAGGGTTTGTCGTGGCGGTATTCGTATCCGGCCATGATCATGCGGGCCACCCAGAAGAAGATGATGTCGGGGGCCGTAACCAGGTCGTTGGTCGGGTAGTAGTATTCGATTTCGGGGTTGTGGGGGTTGCGGATGCCGTCGAAGACGGAGATGGGCCACAGCCACGACGAGAACCAGGTGTCGAGCACATCCTCGTCCTGGCGCAGGTCCGCGAGCTGCAGCGACTCGTCGCCGGCCTTCGCGCGGGCCTTGGCGAGCGCCTCCTCGGGCGTCGGGGCCACGACGAAACCGCCCTTGGGTAGGTACCAGGCCGGAATACGCTGGCCCCACCAGAGCTGGCGCGAGATGCACCAGTCCTTGATGTTCTCCATCCAGTAGCGGTAGATGTTCTTGTACTTCTCGGGCACGAAGCGGATGGCATCCTCCATGACAGCCTTCGTGGCGGGCCCGGCGAGCTCCTTCATCGAAAGGAACCACTGCATCGAGAGCTTCGGCTCGATGGCCACGCCCGTGCGCTCCGAGTAGCCGACGTTGTTCGTGTACTCCTCGGTCTTCTCGAGCAGCCCGGCGGCGGCAAGGTCGCCCTCGATCTTGCGGCGGACGTCGAAACGGTCCTCGCCGACGTACATGCCGACCTTGTCGTTGATCGTGCCGTCGTCGTTGAAGATATCGATGGTCTCCAGCCCGTATTTCTCACCGAGCATGTAGTCGTTCACGTCGTGGGCCGGGGTTACCTTCAGGGCGCCCGTACCGAACTCGATATCGACATACTCGTCGCGGATGACCGGGATGGAGCGTCCTACGAGCGGCACGATGACGCGGGCATCCGCCGCGAGATCCTGGTAACGCGGGTCGTTGGGATTGACGCAGAGCGCCGTATCGCCCAGAATGGTTTCGGGACGCGTCGTGGCGACGATGATCGCCCGGTCGGAGCCCTCGACCTTGTAGCGCAGGTAGTAGAGCTTGCCGTGCGACTCCTTGAAGACGACCTCCTCGTCCGAAAGGGCAGTCTGTGCCGCGGGATCCCAGTTCACCATACGCACGCCGCGGTAGATCTTGCCCTTGTCGTAGAGGTCGCAGAAGACGCGCAGCACTCCTTCGGTGCGGATGTCGTCCATCGTGAAGCAGGTGCGCTCCCAGTCGCACGAGGCGCCCAGCTTGCGCAGCTGCTTGAGGATCACGCCGCCGTACTTCTCCTTCCACTCCCAGGCGTAGCGGAGAAACTCCTCGCGCGTGAGCGACGACTTCTCGATACCCTTTTCGCGGAGCATCGCCACGACCTTGGCCTCGGTGGCGATCGACGCGTGGTCCATGCCCGGCACCCAGCAGGCGTTCTTGCCCGACATGCGGGCGCGGCGCACCAGCACGTCCTGCAGCGTGTTGTTGAGCATGTGGCCCATGTGGAGCATGCCCGTTACGTTGGGGGGAGGGATGACGATCGTATAGGGTTCGCGTTCATCGGGTTCCGAGTGGAAGAGCCGATTTTCCGTCCAGTAGTCGTACCACTTCGCCTCGATCTCGCGGGGCGAATATTTATCGGCAATTTGCATAGTGCTGACAGTTTTGCTTGAAATTCCAGAGGCGCAAAGTTATTAACATTCTGTCAAAGTTAAAATAAATTACCTGAAAAAACGTTACCTTTGCGTCATTATATATTTGTAAGGGAAAAATGAACAAAAAAGATAACGGAAAAATCGAAGCGGTCGAGGTGGACGACATGAACCTCGTGCCCGAACTTCTGGATGGAAAACACCGCGTGATTCCGATCGTGACGGGCGGCGACGAGACCGTCGAGCAGGTCGAGGTCCCGGAGATCATCCCCATTCTGACGCTGCGCTCTTCGGTGCTCTTCCCCGGGGCGATCACGCCCATCACCGTAGGCCGCGACAAGAGCATCTCGCTCGTGCGGGCCGTAAATGCCGAGGGCGGCATCCTGGGCGCCGTGCTGCAGCGCGAGAGCGAGGTCGAGGACCCCGCGCCGGACGACATGTACAAGGTCGGCACCGCCGCGCGGATCATCAAGATCCTCGAGATGCCGAACGGCAACCTGACGGTGATTCTGAACGGGCTGGAGAAGATCGAGATCTCGGAGTACATCTCGACGGAGCCCTACTTCAAGGCGCGCGTCGTCGCCCTGCGCGACTCGACGCCCGACCTGAAGAGCATCGAGTTCGAGGCCCTCGTGGACTCGATCCGCGACGTGGCGCTCAACATCATCAACGTCTCGCCGTCGATGCCCAAGGAGGCGGCCTTCGCCATCAAGAACATCGACTCGAAGCGCGGGATCATCAACTTCATCTGCTCGAACATGGAGCTTACGGACGAGGACCGTCAGTCGCTGCTCGAGGCGCCGGGGCTGCTGGCCCGGGCGCGCAAGCTGCTCGAGATCCTCATCCGCGAGCAGCAGCTCGCCGAGCTGAAGAACCAGATCCAGGAGCGCGTCAAGCAGGAGATCGACAAGCAGCAGCGCGACTACTACCTCCAGCAGCAGATGCGCACGATCCAGGACGAGCTGGGCGACGGCGCCGATGCCGACATCGAGCGCATGCGCGAGGAGGCGAAGAAGAAGAACTGGCCCAAGGAGGTGGGCGAGACCTTCGAAAAGGAGTTGCAGAAGGTCGAG
The DNA here is from genome assembly GCA_019115605.1 of Candidatus Alistipes faecigallinarum. Lineage (GTDB taxonomy): Bacteria > Bacteroidota > Bacteroidia > Bacteroidales > Rikenellaceae > Alistipes > Alistipes faecigallinarum. The sequence continues at coordinate 85,236 of DXDG01000001.1, read as the reverse complement.
CGGCTGAATCCCGCCGTGGCGGAGTATTCGGTGCAGATGACCTACCTGCAGCTGCTGCTGGAGCTGCCGTGGAACGACACGACGAAGGACAACCTCGACCTGAAATGCGCCCGCGGGCAGCTGGACCACGACCATTTCGGCCTCGATGAGGTCAAGGAGCGTATTCTGGAGCACCTGGCCGTCATCAAGCTCAAAGGCGACCTGAAGTCCCCGATTCTCTGCCTCTACGGCCCTCCGGGCGTGGGCAAGACCTCGCTGGGCAAGTCGGTGGCCGCGGCGCTGGGCCGCAAGTTCGGCCGCATCTCGCTGGGCGGCCTGCACGACGAGTCGGAGATCCGCGGACACCGCCGCACCTACATCGGCGCCATGCCCGGGCGGATCATCCAGACGATCAAGCGTTGTGGCTCGTCCAACCCGGTGATCATCCTCGACGAGGTGGACAAGGTTACGGTCTCGAACCACGGGGATCCCTCGAGCGCGCTGCTCGAGGTGCTCGATCCGGAGCAGAACACCACCTTCCACGACAACTACATCGACATGGAGTACGACCTCTCGAAGGTGCTCTTCATCGCCACGGCCAACAACGCGGGCAACATCGCCCCGGCGCTGCGCGACCGTATGGAGATGATCAACATTCCGGGTTACCTGCTCGAGGAGAAGATCCGCATTGCGCTGGATCACCTGCTTCCCAAGCAGCGCGAGGCGCACGGCATCAAGGAGCAGGAGCTGACGATGACTGCAGAGGTCGTCGAGCATATCATTGCCTGCTATACGCGCGAGGCCGGCGTGCGGTCGCTCGACAAGCATCTGGCGAAGATCGCCCGGGCGCGGGCCAAGCAGATCGCCTTCGACGAGGCTTTTGCCCCGGAGCTGACGAAGGCCGACGTGGAGAAGATCCTCGGCATGCCCAAGTTCCTGCGCGAGGAGTATGAGGTGGGCGGCATGACGGGTGTCGTAACGGGCCTGGCGTGGACCGAGGTCGGCGGCGATATCCTCTACATCGAGTCGTGCCTAACCCCCGGCAAGGGCAAGATCAGCCTTACGGGCAACCTGGGCGACGTGATGAAGGAGTCGGCGACGATCGCCCACGAGTGGGTGATGGCCCATCATGAGGAGTTGGGCATCGATCCGAAGCTGTTCGAGACGAACGATATCAACATCCACGTTCCGGAGGGAGCCATTCCGAAGGACGGCCCGTCGGCCGGCATCACGATGGTTACGTCGATCGTCTCGACCTACACGGGCCGCAAGGTCCGCGAGCGTATCGCCATGACGGGCGAGACGACCCTGCGCGGACGTGTCATGCCCGTGGGCGGCGTCAAGGAGAAGATCCTCGCGGCCAAGCGGGCCGGCATCTCGGAGCTGATCCTCTCGGAGGAGAACCGCAAGGACATCGCCGAGATCAAGCCCGAGTATATCGAGGGGCTGACGTTCCACTACGTCCGAACGAACGACGACGTGCTGAAACTGGCGCTGGAGCAGTAAAACCGGCGGGATGAAAGGTGGAAATTTTGATTTTCACCTTTTATCTTTTATTTTTACATGAAAAATACGGGATTCATGAAATTCATAGCCATCATTCCGGCGCGGTACGCCTCGACGCGTTTCCCCGGCAAGCCGCTGGCGTTGCTGGGCGGGAAGCCCGTCATCGAACGGGTTTACGAGCAGGTTTCGGGCCTGCTGGATGCCGTGGTCGCCACGGACGACGAGCGGATCTATGAGACCGTGCGTGCGTTCGGCGGACGGGCCGAGATGACCTCGGCCGAGCACCGCAGCGGCACGGACCGCTGCTGGGAGGCCTATTGCAAACAGGGCGCCGTCTACGATGCCGTGATCAACGTGCAGGGCGACGAACCCTTCATCCGGCGCGAACAGATCGAGGCGCTCATGCGTTGCTTCGACGATCCGCAGACCGACATCGCCACCTTGGTCAAGCCCTTCACGGCGGAGGACGGTCTCGAGGCGCTCGAAAATCCCAATTCCCCGAAGGTGGTGCTCGACGCCCGTTCGCGGGCGCTCTACTTCTCGCGTTCGGTCATCCCCTATCTGCGGGGTGTGCCGCGCGAAGAGTGGCTTGCACGCCATACCTTCTACAAGCATATCGGCATCTACGCCTTCCGTACCGAGGCGCTGCGGGCCGTAACGGCGCTGCCGCAGTCTTCGCTCGAGAAGGCCGAGTCGCTCGAACAGCTGCGCTGGCTCGAAAACGGCTTTCGGATCGGCGTGGGCATCAGCGATGCGGAGACCGTGGGCATCGACACTCCGGAGGATCTGGAGCGTGCCGAAGCCTTCCTCAAACGAATCGAAACAACCAGATAACAGGCATAGTCATGATGCAATTCATCGCAGGACCCTGTGTCATCGAATCGGCCGAGCTGCTCGACGCGATAGCCGAGCGGCTGGTCGCCATCAACCGGCGGCTCGGCACGCAGATCATCTTCAAGGCGTCGTTCGACAAGGCCAACCGCACCTCGATCGCCTCGTTCCGCGGCCCGGGCCTCGAGCGGGGGCTCCGGATGCTCGCCGACGTGCGGGCGAAGTGGGGACTGAAGCTCCTGACGGACATTCACGAATCGTGGCAGGCGGCGCCTGTCGGCGAGGTGGTCGATGTGATCCAGATTCCGGCCTTTCTGTGCCGCCAGACCGACCTGCTGCTGGCCGCGGCGAAGACCGGCTGCACGGTGAACATCAAGAAGGCGCAGTTCCTCTCGGGTGCCGACATGCGTTACCCCTATGAGAAGGCCCTCGAGGCCGGGGCCCGCGAGGTGTGGCTCACCGAGCGGGGCAACATGTACGGCTACAACAACCTCGTAGTCGATTTCCGCAACATTCCCGACATGCTGCACATCGCACCTACGGTGGTTATGGACTGCACGCATTCGGTGCAGCGCCCCGGGGCCGCCGGCGGCAAGACGGGCGGCAACCGGGAGTTCGTGCCGGCCATGGCCCTTGCGGCAAAGGCATTCGGGGCCAACGGCTTCTTCTTCGAAGTGCATCCCGATCCGGACCATGCGTTGAGCGACGGCCCGAACATGCTGCAGCTGGACGATCTGGAGAACCTCATCAAAAAACTCATACAATGACCGATAGCACCAAGGCGCAGATTCTCGGTGTGGCCCGTCGGGCCGTACATACCGAGATGCTGGCGCTTCAACATCTGGAGGAGACCCTCGGCGACGCCTTTGTCGAGGCTGTGGAGTCGATACTCGCAAGCCGCGGCAAGTGCATTGTTACGGGCATGGGCAAGTCGGGCCTCATCGGGCGCAAGATCGCCGCAACGCTCGCCTCGACCGGTACGCCGAGCTTCTTTCTACATCCCGGAGAGGCTTTCCACGGCGACCTGGGCATGATTTCGAAGGAGGATATCATTCTGGCGCTCTCCTATTCGGGCGAGACGGACGAGATCCTGAAGATCGTGCCCTTCATCCACTCCAACGGCAACAAGCTCATTTCGATGACCGGCAACGACGATTCGACGCTGGCCCGCAACTCCGACATCCACCTCAATGTGGGGGTAGAGGAGGAGGCGTGCATCCTCCATCTGGCACCGACCACCTCGACCACGGCGCAGATTGCCATGGGCGATGCGCTGGCCGTGTCGCTCATGCAGCAGCGAGGCTTCACGAGCATCGATTTCGCGCGTCTGCATCCGGGCGGCAGCCTCGGGCGGCGTCTGCTGATGACCGTGGGCAATGTCATGCGCGACCACGACCTGCCCGTCGTCGGCCCCGACTGCTCGGTGGTGGAGATGATCCATACGATCTCGAAGGGAGGACTGGGACTGATCGTCATCTGCGACGGCGACCGCATCGAGGGCATCGTTACCGACGGCGACGTGCGGCGTGCGATGGAGCGTCTGAAGGGCGACTTCTTCAATATCCGCGCCCGGGATATTGCCACGCCGCATCCCAAAACGATCGGCGCCGGCGAGAAGCTCATCGAGGCCGAGCGGGTGATGACACGCAATAAGATCACCTCGCTGCTCGTTACCGACGGGGAAGGGAAGCTTGCGGGCGTCATCCAGATCTACGACATCAAGTTGTAGTCCGTATCCTTGCGGTGCGGAGGCTCCGCCCTGGAAGCTCCTCTCTGAAGAACCCGAAAAACTCTTCGCAGCATGCATAAATTACTTTGGGCTCTCTTCGTCGGTTGCACGACAATGGCCTGTACACAGAAAGCCGAACTCTCGTCGCCCGACGAATCGATCCGTCTGACTTTCCGTGCCGACCGGAAGAGCGGCGCGATGCACTATGCCGTTACGGTAAACGACCGGCCGCTCTTCACCCCCTCGCTGCTGGGCCTTGAGGCCCGGGATGTCGAGCTGGCGCGGAATTTCCGCATTGACGACGTCGAATACGCGACGGTCGACGAGGCATGGACCCAGCCCTGGGGCGAGAACAAGACCAACCGCAGCCACTACAACGAAATGGCCGTGTCGCTGCGCGGCGAGGCCGATACGCGGCTTGTCATGCGCTTCCGCCTCTTCGACGACGGCCTGGGCTTCCGCTATGAATACGAGGTTCCGGGACGCGATTCGTTGGTCGTAACGGACGAGTGCACCGAGTTCCGCTTTGCCGAGGACGGCACGTCGTGGACGATTCCGGCCAGCTTCGAGACCTACGAGCTGCTCTACCGCACGCTGCCCCTGCACGAGCTGGAGGATGCCAACACGCCGGCGACGTTCCGCACCGCCGGCGGCCTGTACGGCAGCATCCACGAGGCGGCGCTCTACGATTTCCCCGAAATGGTGCTCCGGCGGTGTGATTCGCTCTCCTTCAAGGCCGATCTGGCGCCGCTGCCCGACGGAACGAAGGCCCGCGTTGCCGCGCGTTTCACCACGCCGTGGCGCACCGTGCAGCTGGCCCCCGAGGCCGTGGGGCTGATCAACTCCTCGCTGATTCTGAATCTGAACGAACCCTCGAAGATCGAGGATACCTCGTGGATCCGCCCGATGAAATACATCGGCGTCTGGTGGTCGATGCACCTCGGGTTGGATACCTGGGCGATGGACGACCGCCACGGTGCCACCACCGAGCAGGCCAAGCGCTACATCGAATTTGCGGCCGACAACCATATCGACGCCGTGCTGTTCGAGGGCTGGAACGAAGGCTGGGAGACGTGGGGCGGCGAGCAGCATTTCGACTACCGCAAGCCCTATGCGGATTTCGATATCGAGGAGATTGCCGACTATGCGCGCCATCTGGGTATCGAGCTGATCGGCCACCACGAGACGGGCGGCAACGTCCCCGAATACGAGCGGCAGCTCGATTCGGCCCTCATGTGGTATGCCGATCTGGGGGTACACAACCTCAAGACGGGCTATGCGGGCGGCTTCCCGGACGGATACCTGCACCACAGCCAGTACGGCGTGCGCCACTACCAGAAGGTCGTCGAGCAGGCGGCCAAATACCGCATCACGGTCAATGCGCACGAGCCGATCAAGGATTGCGGCATCCGCCGCACCTGGCCCAACATGATGACCCGCGAGGGGGCCCGCGGCAAGGAGTGGGACGCCTGGAGCGAGGGCAATCCCCCTTCGCACGAGGTGATGCTCCCCTTCACGCGCCTGCTGGCCGGCCCGATGGACTATACGCCCGGAACGTTCGACATCCTTTACGAGCGGACGCGCGATTCCGTGCGGCGCAAGCTCTGGAACTGCGGCGAGGAGGTGAACATGCGGGTCAATACGACCCTTGCCAAGCAGATTGCCGACTGGGTGATCCTCTATTCGCCGCTGCAGATGGCCTCCGACCTGATCGAGCATTACGAGGGGCATCCGGCCTTCCAGTTCTTCCGCGATTTCGACCCCGACTGCGACTGGTCGCGGGCGTTGGCCGGCGAGCCGGGCGAATACGTGGCCATCGTGCGGCGTGCCGGCGACAAGTTCTTCTTCGGCGCCGCTACGAACGAGGAGCCGCGGAAGCTGCACTTCGACCTGGACTTCCTCGAACCGGAGGTAACCTACGAGGCGGCGATCTATGCCGACGCCCCGGATGCCCATTGGGAGACGAACCCCACGGCCTGCGAGGTTACGGTGCGTTACGTTACTTCGGCCGATGCGATCGATGTGGTGCTGGCCCCCGGCGGCGGTCAGGCTATCTCGTTCCTGCCCCTGTAACGGCGCGAGCGTACAACGAAAAGACCCCTCCTGCACACCATGTGCAGGAGGGGTCTTCTGTATCCGGCGAATCTACTCCTCCTCGTCGAGCGAGAAGAGCTCCTCGACGCTTTTCCCGAAGAGCCGCGCGATCTTGAGCGCCAGAAGCGTCGAGGGAACGAACTTCCCGCTCTCGATGGCGTTCACCGTCTGGCGGCTTACGCCGACGGCCTCGGCCAGCTGCTGCTGGGTCATGCGCACCTCGGCGCGTGCGACCCGGATCCTATTCTTCATGCGCGGCCTCCTTTCCGAGACGCCACAGCAGCGCCCGTTCGATCACGAGGAAGAGGACGGGCAGCAGGCACAGGTTGAAGATCATGAAGTTGAGGTAGGAGAGGTCGTAAAGCAGCAGGGCGGCGGCGACCGAAATGCCGATGTGGACGTAGAGCGCCGCAAGCAGGGCGTTCAGACGGATGCGGCCGATGAGCTCGTCCTCGATCCGCTCGCGCGAGCAGGTGATCAGCAGCGCCCCGACGAGCGTGCCGATCAGCGCCGCGTTGTTGCAGATGCGGTCCAATGTCTGGCTCGTCTCCGCCGCTCCGGGCAGCAGAAACGACGGAAAGCCGTTGAATCCGTCGATTCCCATCAGAATCCCGAGCAGCGCGGCCGGGATGAAGAGCACCCATCCGATTCGCTTGAAGGGATAGGGCAGCAGAATGGTTGTGTTCATGGTCGTTCTCTTTTTGTCGTTCGGGCAGGCAGCCGGAGGTGCGCACTGCTCCCGCCTGCTGCTGCAAATGTAAAGTATAATTTACATTTTTACAAGTAAACACGACAAAATTATGCCCGTATGATGAAAAAAATGTTCCGATGGAGTCTTCAATTCTCCATCGGAACATCCCTTTTGGGGTCGGGAAGGCCGTCTATTCGGTATACTCCGGGATTGCTCCGGTGTAGTTGGCGCGGATGGCATGTCCGTTCATGTCCTGAGCGTCTACGGTTACGGTATAGGTGCCGTCGGAGTTCTTTTCGATGGTTACCGTACCGGAGTCGATCGAGGCGTTGGGCACGTAGGCATCCTTCTCATAGTAGATGCTGCCGTGGTGGTAACCTTCCTCGTCCTTCCATCCCTTGACCACGCTTCCCGAAGCCAGGGATGCGTTGATCTTGTAGACGCCGGCCATATCCTCGGGAAATGCCGAGTCGTTCTCCTTCTGGATGTAGAGGCAGAGACGCGTCTCGGGATAGTAGTAGGAGGATTCGGCCTGCAGGGCCAGGAAGTAGGTGAAGGCCTTGTCGGAGAACTGGTTCCCGCCGAATCCCTTTTCGTAGTAGGCGTCGGTGCAAGCTACCGAGACGTCTCCGGTGAGGTTCGAGAAGGGATCGCCGACCGAAGGATCGGCTACGACGTATTCGAAGGTCTCGGCCGTCACGTCGGTGGTGATGCAGCCGCTCTCGTATCCGAATGCGAGGGCGACGTAGTTGCCCGTACCGTTCTGGAAGAACGTGTCAAAGAAGTCCTTTTGCTGGGTTCCCGAATAGGTGAGCAGGCCCATCATGCTCTGGTTCTGCGTGATGAAGGCCTCGGCCAGGGCGTCGAGTGACTCATAGCCGTCGATCACGCTCTGCGGGAAGAGATAATAGGTATAGGTATCGTCGTTCGACGGCTCGACCGTGACGGTCGTATTGTCGAGCGTAATCTTGAAGGTATTCGACGAGGGGGCTACGGCGTCGGTGGTGTACAGCTCCGAAAGGCATACGTGGGTGGTGATGACACCTGCCTCGTCCAGTCCGAATGCCAGGCAGTAGATCGGTGTCTGGGCCATGAATCCGTCATAGGTGGCGGTGTCGGTTCCCGTGGAGATCTGCGATGCGTAGAACTCCTCGAAGGAGTTGTATCCGTACTCGCCATACAGGCTCTTGAGCATGGTAACCACATCGACTGCGGCCGCGTTGGGATCGTCGCCGTATTTTTCACGGAGCGTTGCGGCCTCGATGGGGGCCCAATAGTAGTTCCCGTCGTAATTCTGGGGAGTAACGCTGACGGTAATCGAACCGGAGGTCTTGCTTATCAACTCGAACGAGAAGCGGATACCACCGGGTCCGGTGTCGATTCCGAATCGTTGTCGTTGCAACCAGTCAATGCCCACATGCAACACAACATCATTCCGCAAAAGGCAATCAGTTTTTTCATAGAGCAAAATTTAAGGTTAGGGATATATCGGCTGCAAATATAGATAAATTGTGGAAAAGTGTAACGTAAAATGCGAAATAATATTGAAATATTTTTATTAATTCATTGTAATATGCTGGTATACTGTGATTTGTGTGATAATTTGTTTGGTTTCGGATTGTCATCCGTTTCTTTGCCAGGTTGTTACTCCGAAGTTTTTGAGCGACAGGCAGATCGACGGACTCGCTGTTTGAGGAGCAGCAGATCCGGATTGTCGGCGGGGAGGATGATGGGACGGGTTACGAAATGAAACCGGCGGACGATCTCCCTCTTTGCCGGGAGCGGTTGCCGGCGAAGACGGTTGCATCCGAACCCGGGCGGTTGCCGGGTTTATTGCTGGATCTTTACGAGCTGTTCGCGATAGGCGTTCAGAATGCGCGACTTGGAGATGAATCCCAGGTAGCGGTTCCGCGTATCGACGACGGGAAGCATCCAGGTGTGCTTGTCCTCGAACTTCTCCATGACGCTCAGGATCGATTCGTGTTCGAGGATCCTGTCGGGCGGGGCGATCATGTAGTCCGAGATGGGGCGGCCGTATTTTTCGGGCTTGAACATATCCTCGCGCAGGTCGTCGAGCTGCACGACGCCCAGCAGCCGCCCGAAGTTGTCGATCACGGGGAAGATGTTGCGCCGGGCCGTGGAGATGATGTGCACGATGTCGCCCAGGGTCATGTTCTCCTTGATGCGCAGGAAGTCGGTCTCCATCAGTTCGTCGAGCTTCAGGAAGACGAAGACCGACTGGTCCTTGTCGTGCGTGAGCAGTTCGCCCTTCTGGCGCAGCTGCTTGGTGTAGATCGAGTCGGGGTCGAGGTAGTAGTCCACGGCGAAGGAGATGCAGGCCGTGATCATCAGCGGGATGAAGAGCCCGTAGCCGTTCGAGAGTTCGGCGATGAGGAAGATCGAGGTGAGCGGAGCCTTCATCACCCCGGACATCACACCGGCCATGCCGACGAGGGTGAACGAGACCACCGAGACCTCCCAGTGGAAGAGCATGTTGCAGAGGAGCGCCAGCGTGGCTCCCGTGAAGGCGCCGACGAACAGCGACGGTGCGAAGGTTCCGCCGACACCGCCCGCGGCGTTGGTCGAGGCCATGGCGATGACCTTGAAGAACATCGTGGCGATGATGAAGAGGATCACGACCCAGTCGATGTCGCGGAAGCGGTAGAAGAACGAGTTGTCGAACAGGGACAGCGTATTGCCGTGCATCAGGGCGGTGAAACCTTCGTAACCTTCGCCGTAGAGCGGCGGGAAGATGAAGATCAGGATGCCGAGGATGCTGCCGCCGAGCAGCCACCGTTTCCACTGCTTGTCGATGCGTTTGAAGAGGCCTCCGACGCGGGAGTTCATCGAGGTGAAGTACCAGGCCATCAGTCCGCAGAGGATGCCAAGGAGGATGAAGAGCGGGATCTGCCACAACTCGAAGGCGTCCTCCGGGGCGAGCGTTACGGCCAGGATGGGGTCGAATCCGCGCAGCACGAAGGCCATCGTCGTGGCGGTGATCGAGGCGATGAGCAGCGGAATGACCGAGGCGGCCGTGATGTCGAGCATGAGGATCTCCAGCACAAAGACCACGCCGGTGATCGGCGCCTTGAAGATGGCCGCAAGGGCAGCGCCCGCGCCGCAGCAGAGCAGCAGCGTCGTGTGCTTGTAGTTCAGGCGTACGAGCCTTCCGACATTCGAGCCGATGGCGGCGCCCGTCAGGACGATCGGGGCCTCGGGACCCACCGAACCGCCGAATCCGATCGTCGTGGCACCGCCCACGACCGAGGTCCAGCAGTTGTGCGCGGCGATGCGCGAATTGCGGCTCGACATGGCGTAGAGCACGCGTGTAACCCCTTCGGAGATGTTGTCGCGGACGATGTACTTGACAAAGAGTGTCGCGAGGATGATACCCACGGCGGGGTAGATCAGGAAGAGGAAGTGGGCGCTGTCCACCGGGAACCAGTTCGTCAGTCCCGTCTTGATGCCGTAGAGCAGGATCTCGAACAGATAGGTGCCGATGCCGGCCAGCGCACCGACCACCACGGCCAGAAGCATCATCATCTGGCGGTTCGAGAGCCTCCGGGTCAGATGGAGGAAGAGCGGGTAGATGCGGTCGGTGCGGATCTGCATGGCTGCGGATGTTTGTCGCGCGGGGCGGCGGCCGTTATTCGGCCTTTCGGGCGTAGTGGCGGGCCTGCTCCTCGATGAGTTCGCGGTCCTCGAAGTAGTCGATCTTCATGGCGCGGCGCACCTCGCGGAGCGTCTCGGCCGCCGTGGCGCGGGCCGTTTCCGAACCCTTGCGCAAGATCTCGTAGACCTCGCCGATGCGGCCCTCGTACTCCTTGCGGCGGGCGCGGATCGGTTCGAGCGTCTCGTTGAGCACGGCGATCAGCAGCCGCTTGACCTTCACGTCGCCCAGGCCGCCGCGGCGGTAGTGCTCCTTCAGCTCGTCGAGCGAGGCGTAGTCGGGGAGGTACTTGGCGAAGTGCTCCTCGCGGCAGAAGGCGTCCAGGTAGGTGAAGACCGTGTTGCCCTCGACCTTGCCGGGATCCTCCACGCGCAGGTGGTCCGGGTCGGTGTACATGCCCATGACCTTTTTCCTGACCTCCTCGGCCGTATCCGAGAGGTAGATGCAGTTGCCCAGCGACTTGGACATCTTGGCCTTGCCGTCCGTACCCGGCAGGCGCATGCAGGCGACGTTGTCGGGCAGGAGGATCTCCGGCTCGACGAGCGTCGGTCCGTAGACGGCGTTGAACTTGTGGACGATCTCGCGCGTCTGCTCGATCATCGGCTCCTGATCCTCACCCGCGGGGACCGTCGTGGCCTTGAAGGCGGTGATGTCCGACGCCTGGCTGATCGGGTAGGTGAAGAATCCCACGGGAATGCCCGGCCGCTGGGCGGTGTCGCCCTCGACCGCGCCTTCGGCGAATCCACGCAGCGTGATCTCGGCCTTCACGGTCGGGTTGCGCTGCAGGCGCTGCACCGTGACGAGATTCATGTAGTAGAAGGCCAGCTCGCACAGCTCGGGAACCTGCGACTGGATGAAGAGCGTCGCCCGCTCGGGATCCAGACCGGCCGAGAGGTAGTCGAGCGCCACCTCGATGATGTTCTGCCGCACCTTTTCGGGGTTGTCGGCGTTGTCGGTGAGCGCCTGTGCATCGGCGATCATGATGAATATCCTGTCGAATTCTCCCGAGTTCTGCAACTCGACGCGGCGGCGCAGCGATCCCACATAATGTCCCAGGTGGAGGCGTCCCGTGGGGCGGTCGCCGGTAAGAATGATTTTTCCCATAGCGTGTCAATAAGTAGCTTGCAGGCGGTTGCGGGATCGTCCGGGCGTTGCGGAGCGACTCCGACGGCCCGTTCTCCGACCCGCGACGGCCGGTGTTCATTGGCACAAACTTACGAAAAAGCGCGAGTGCGGCCTAATAAAGTTTGCGAATATAGTTTTTTTTTATATATTCGCTTTCCGAAATAGACCTGAATTATGACTATAATCCAGCTTGAATACCTGTTGGCGGTGGCCAACTGCGGCAGCTTTTCGCTCGCCGCGGAGCACTGCTTCGTAACGCAGCCTTCGTTGAGCATGCAGATCAAGTCGCTCGAAGAGGAGCTGGGCGTGGTGCTGCTCGACCGTTCGAAGAAACCCGTCATTCCGACCGAAGCGGGCGAGGTGGTGCTCGAAAAGGCCCGGGAGACGCTCACGGCCTACAACGGCATCCGCGAGGCGGTCTCGGAGCTGAAGGGCGAGACGGCCGGCAAGCTGCGTCTGGGCGTCATCCCGACCATTGCGCCCTACCTGCTGCACAAGTTCATCCCGGCCTTCGTGCGCGACTATCCGAAGGTCGAGCTGGAGATCTCGGAGATGATCACGGCCGACATCGTCGAGGCGCTCAAGCGCGACCGCATCGACGCGGCGCTGGTGGCCAGCGGCACCTGCGGCGAGGGGATCATCGAGCAGGAGCTCTTCAGCGACCGTTTCTACGCCTACGTCTCGCCCGAAAACCCGCTCTACGAGCGTTCGAACATCCGCATCGAGGATATCGACCTGAAGGATCTGGTGATTCTGAGTCCGGGCAACTGCATGCGCGACCAGATCATCGAGCTGTGCCAGGCGCGGCGGACCATGCCGGCGCACTACACCTTCGAGTCGGGGTCGCTCGACACGCTCATGCGCATCGTGGACTGCACGTCGTGCCTGACGATCATTCCCGAGATGGCCATCGAATACATCCCCGCCGACCACCGCGACCGGTTGAAGACCATCGCCAAGGGGGCGACCTCGCGCAAGATCGCCGTGGCCGTGCGCCGGACCTATGTCAAGAACTCGATCATCCGGGCCCTCACGGAGACGATTCTGGCCAATGTCCGTCCGGTGGGGGCGTAGCGTGGCCCGGCCTACAGGATCAGATTGAACAGGTAGCCCGAGAGGATGATGAAGAGGGTTACCGTCCCGAAGAAAATGCCGATGAGCTTCCAGGTCATGACCTTCTTGAGCATCGTGGCTTCGGGAAGCGACAACCCCACCACGGCCATCATGAAGGCGATGGCCGTGCCCAGCGGCACCCCCTTGGCGACGAAGACCTGAATCACGGGGACGATTCCCGCGGCGTTGGCGTACATCGGCACGGCGCAGAGCACGGCGAGCGGTACGGCCAGCAGGTTCGACGAGGCGAGGTAGCGGGTGAAGAATCCTTCGGGAACATATCCGTGTATGGCGGCCCCGATGCCGATGCCGATCAAGACATAGAGCAGGACGCCGCGGACGATTCCCAGCGCGTCGCGTGCGATGGCGGGAAGGCGCTTGGCCAGCGAGGTCCGTTGCCGCTCCCAGGCTTCGGTCTGTTCGTCGGAGTTTGCCTGGAGGGTTCTGACCCATGGCGACAGGTATCTTTCAAGGCGGAAGCGGCTCAGAACGAAACCTCCGATCGTGCCGAGCAGGATGCCGCTTGTAACGTAGATCAGGGTGGCCCGCAGACCGAACGATCCGAGAAAGAGGGCTACGGCAACCTCGTTCACGAGCGGCGAGGTGATCAGAAAGGCGAAGGTTACGCCGAGCGGGATCCCTCCCTTGACGAATCCGATGAAGAGGGGGATCGACGAGCAGGAGCAGAACGGAGTGATGGCTCCGAAAAGCGAGGCGAAGAGGTATTGCAGGCCGAAGAGGCGGCGCGTGGTAAGAAAGTGCCGCAGCCGGCCGATGGGGAAGTAGGCGTTGATGATTCCCATCAGAATGCTGATGAGGAAGAGCAGCAGCAGGATCTTGGTGGTGTCGTAGAAGAAAAAGTGTACGGAGCTTCCGAGACGGCTTTTGGGATCCAGTCCGAAGAGGCCGTATACGAGCCAGGCGGCAAAGCGGTCGATCATCGATATCGGTTTTTTGAATTTATGAAATCAGCAGGATGGCGTAATAGATTCCGGCGAGGATCATTCCTCCGCCCACGAGGAGCGTGAGTCCCTTCTGCAGGCGCTGCATGCGGTTGTAGAAGACTCCGATGCCTGCGGCTCCGTATGCCAGGATCCATGCGGCAGCGGCCACGGGCAGCCCCGTTGCCACGGCGTAAAGTGCGGGCAGCAGCCATCCGCCCGTTTCGGCGGCAGCCATCGGCAGCAGCATTCCGAAATAGAAAAGCGCGCTTGTGGGGCAGAAGGCCAGCGCTAAGAGGGCGCCCAGCAGCAGCGCGCCTCCGTATCCGTTGCTGCGGAGAGCCTCTCCGTTGATGCGGCCGATTCGCGGCAGTTTCAGCCGGCGCCGAGGAGCAGCAGCACCCCGAAGAGCAGCAGGACCGCGGGCGGCAGCACCTCGCCGTACCGGGCAAGCATCCGCTCCGCATCGAAGAGATCCGCGCCGCGCCGCAGCAGGGGAATCAGCACCATGCCCAGCACGGTGTAGGTAAGCACCCTCCCGAGGGTGTAGCACAATCCGGCCAGGAAAACCTGATGGCGGTTCGTTGCGTCGTGGCCGAGGTATCCCACGGCCGCGATATTCGTTGCCAGCGGGCAGGGACTGACGGCGGTCATCAGTCCCAGCAGCAGCGCGCTCCACAGCGGCGTCGTGCTGCCGTCGAGCAGTTCTTGCAGGGTCTCCATCTATCGGGCGAGCTGTGTTACGGTTTCCGTCAGACGGGCCCGGAACTCCTCCGGACGGCTTCGGGCGAGGCTGAATCCCATGCGGGTCAGATCCCTTACGGAATCGCCGCGTACGACGAGCAGCGACGACCACGCCACGCCGTAGCGTTGGGCCAGCTCTTCGTTTTGTCCGATCTCCAGAATCCGCACCGAGACATCCCTGCGGCCGAGTCCTTCGACGGTCTCCTTCGTCAGTTGCTCGATGGCGATGCAGGTTGCACAGCGTTTCTTGCCGTGGAAGTAGAGCACCTCCACCCGTCCCGACGGCGCCGCCTGTCCGCGCGCCGCCTCCGGCGTGGATGCCTGGCTGCGGCCGTTGCCGCCGCAGGCGACCAGCAGCAGCGTGAACAAGGTAAGAAGGCGGCGGATCATGCTTCGAGCAGTTTTTTGACCTCTGCCGCCGTAAGGCGGCGTCCCGAGGAGACGACCCTGTCATCCACCACCAGTGCGGGCAGCGAATAGACACCGTATTCGAGGATCTTCGTGATATCCTCCTCCTTGACGATCTCGGCGTCAATACCCGTTTCGGCGACTACCTTGCCGACCGTTTCGTAGAGCGCCCTGCATCCGGCGCATCCCGTTCCCAAAACCTTGATTTTCATTTTCGATCTGTTTTTATAAAATATGTATGTAATTCGTCGAATTACGAACATGGAGAGCAAAAAAACAACGGCCTATCCGCAGCAGGAGCTGTCGCGGGGCTCGTCGCTGAAAAACTCCGCAAAGAGACTGCGGGCCAGCCGCCAGTTGTCGCGGTTGATGCAGTAGCGCACCTTCGGGGTCTCGATTTCGCCCTGGATCAGCCCGGCATCCTTCAGCTCCTTGAGGTGTTGCGAGACGGTGGCCTTGGCAATGGGCAGCACCTCGTGGATCTCCCCGAAAAAGCAACTCTGCTGCGAGGCCAGAAAGTGCAGGATCGCCATCCGTGCCGGGTGTCCCATCGCCTTGGCAAAACGGGCGATCCGCTCTTCGCGTTCGGTATAGTTCCTCGTTTTCATGTTGTTCTTCAAAGTCGTTCGCAAAAATACGAACATTGATCCAGTCCTGCAAGTTTTTTGCAATTTTTTTTGCAAAACGGCGTTTTTTCTCCGTCGCGGTTCCTTGGAAAGGGTTGGTCCGTGCCCGGGATGCCGGGCGAAGCGGGATTCATTGCCGATTTTTGGAGCGTTATTTTCATATGTCGATCTCTTTTCCTACCTTTGCAAGGTTATAGACCCGTAATGAATGGATATGAACAAACTGATCGAAACGATCGTCAGCGCGATTGAAGATAAAAAAGGTAAGAATATTGTATCGCTGGACCTTTCGGGGTTCGACGGCGCCATCTGCTCGCACTTCGTCGTCTGCAACGCTGACTCCACCACACAGGTGGCGGCCATAGCCGACGGAATCGAGGAGAAGGTGCTCGAAACGCTCGGAGAGAAGGTCTGGCGCGTCGAAGGGCAGCAGACGGCCCTGTGGATCGCCATGGACTATGTGGACGTGGTGGTGCACATCTTCCAGACCGATCTGCGCAGCTTTTACAAACTCGAGGAGTTGTGGGCCGATGCGCCGATGGTAAAGTACGAATACGAAGAGTAGACTGATTTTTTATGGCACAACAGCGTAAAAACAACAATAACAATAATAAGGTGAACATGCCGCGGCCCTCCTACATGCTTTACGGGCTGGCCGCTCTTTTCATCATCGGCTGGGCGATTATCGGCGGCGGCAGCGAGGCTCCGCAGCCGAGCGACTGGTCGTCGGTCGCCCGGATGGTCGAGCAGGGCGATGTCGCCCGCATCCAGGTCGTGAACCGCGACCAGGCCCAGGTCTTCCTGACCGAGGAGGCCATCGAGAAATACCGCAAGGATACGTCGGACAAGCAGTTCGGCCGGATTCCCGAAAACGGGGCGCAGTTCTTCTTCACCATCGGTTCGGTCGATTCGTTCCGCGAGGATCTGAAGGCCGCCGAGGAGCTCTCGGGACACGAGGTTCCGGTGATCTACAAGAACGAGAAGAGCGACTGGACCTCGCTGCTGATCAACCTCCTGCCGTGGGTGGTCCTGATCGGAGCCTGGTTCTTCATCATGCGCTCGATGGCGCGCGGCGGCGGTGCCGGCGGTGCCGGCGGTATCATGAACGTGGGCAAGGCCAAGGCGCAGGTCTTCGACAAGGACAACAACAAGCGCGTTACGTTCAAGGACGTGGCGGGCCTTGAGGAGGCCAAGGTCGAGATCATGGAGATCGTCGATTTCCTCAAGAAGGCCGACAAATACAAGGAGCTCGGAGCCAAGATCCCGAAGGGCGCCCTGCTCGTGGGCCCTCCGGGAACGGGCAAGACGCTGCTGGCGAAGGCCGTGGCCGGTGAGGCCAACGTGCCGTTCCTCTCGATCTCGGGATCGGATTTCGTGGAGATGTTCGTCGGTGTGGGAGCCTCGCGCGTGCGCGACCTCTTCGAGCAGGCCAAGCAGAAGGCCCCCTGCATCGTCTTCATCGACGAGATCGACGCCATCGGCCGCGCGCGCGGCAAGAATGCGGGCTTCTCCGGCAACGACGAACGCGAAAATACGCTCAACCAGCTCCTCACGGAGATGGACGGCTTCCAGACCAATACGGGTGTCATCGTCCTGGCGGCGACCAACCGGGCCGACATCCTGGACAAGGCGCTCATGCGCGCCGGGCGTTTCGACCGGCAGATCGAGGTGGGGCTGCCCGACGTCAAGGAGCGCGAGGAGATCTTCGAGGTGCACCTGCGTCCGCTGAAGCTCGACCCGGCACTCGACCGTTCGTTCCTGGCGCGTCAGACCCCCGGATTCTCGGGCGCCGACATCGCCAACGTTTGCAACGAGGCGGCGCTGATCGCGGCGCGCCACAACAAGAAATTCATCTCGAAGGAGGATTTCCTGGCTGCCATTGACCGCATTGTGGGCGGTCTGGAGCGCAAGAACAAGATCATCACCGACGAGGAGAAGCGCGTGATCGCCTACCACGAGGCCGGACACGCCACGGTAAGCTGGATTCTGGAGAACGCCAGTCCGCTCATCAAGGTTACGATCATCCCGCGCGGCAAGGCACTCGGTGCGGCATGGTACCTGCCCGAGGAGCGTCAGATCACCACGCGCGAGCAGCTCATGGACGAGATGGCCGCGACGCTCGGCGGACGTGTTTCGGAGCAGCTGACCTTCGGCGAGATCTCCACGGGAGCGCTGAACGACCTGGAGCGCGTAACGAAGCAGGCCTACGCCATGGTGGCCTACTACGGCATGAGCTCCGACGTGGGTACGCTCTCCTATTACGATTCGACGGGCCAGAGCGACATGGCCTTCACGAAGCCCTACTCCGAGCAGACGGCCCAGCGGATCGACGCCGAGGCCAAGCGCCTGATCGCCGAGGCCTATGCCATGGCCGAGAAGGTGCTCAAGGAGCACGCCGCCGGCATGAAGGAGCTTGCCGAGCTGCTGCTCTCGCGCGAGGTGGTCTTCACGGAGGATGTCGAGCGGATCTTCGGCAAGCGCAAGAAGGATATCGAGCGTGAGCGCCGCGAGGCGGCCGCCCGTGAGGCGGCTGCTGGTGAGGCCGCCCCGGCAGGGGATGCTGCTGCGGCAACCTCCGGATCCGCGGTCGGGACTGCAACGACGCCGGGCGGAGCGGAACTCTCCGCCTCGAAAGCGGAGGAGCCGGCGGCTGCGGCTGCGAAAAAGGACTCCCCGGCGCCGGAAGGCGAAAAGAAATAGGCCGGAAACCGAAACTGCGAACCCAAAAACCTTGCTTGACGGATGAGTGAAAAGATGAAAGACCTTGGAGTGCGGACGGCGAGCGGACTGATTCTCGGCGTGGTGGTGCTCGGGGCCATATACTGGTCGGTATGGAGTTTCGGCGCGCTGCTCGCCGTGATCCTCGTGGCCGGCATGTCGGAGTTCTACTCGCTGGTGGAGAAACAGGGCTCGGCGCCCCAGCGCCTGATCGGAACGATCACCGGAGTTGTCCTGCTGGCCCTGAACTTCTATTTTGCCTACTGCATCGCCTATGAGCAGGGACTTGTTGTCCTCGGCGACAGCCCGTGGCTGGTGCGGGGACTGGCTTTCCTGCTGTTGCTGCTGCCGCTGATGCTGGTCTGCGAGCTCTTCCGCCGGCGCGAGCATCCTGCGGCGGATGTGGGCGTAACCCTGCTGGGCGTCGTCTATGTGGCGCTGCCCCTCTCGCTGATGAGTTTCATTCCCGTAGCCGGAGGCGCGGGATGGCAGCCCGGGGCGATGATCGCCTACGTCTTCATCATCTGGGCCAACGACGTCTTCGCCTATCTGGTGGGCATGACCCTCGGACGGCACCGCCTCTGTGAGCGGCTTTCGCCCAAGAAGTCGTGGGAAGGCTTCTTCGGGGGTCTTCTGGGCGCCGTGGCTCTGGGGCTGCTCGCGGCCCGTCTGCTCGGCGCGGATTACCTTGCCTGGGCCGGTCTGGCGCTTGTCGCTGCCGTGACGGGTGTGCTGGGGGATCTCGCGGAGTCGATGTTCAAGCGGGCGGCTGGTGTCAAGGACTCGGGCCGTCTGATCCCGGGGCACGGAGGCGTTCTGGACCGTTTCGACGCCATGCTGCTGTCGGCACCTTTCGTATTGGTGTATATGCTTATCGTCATGTAAAACCGCAAATCGTTTTCGATTATGAGAATAAACAAGGAAGGCTACAAGATCATCGGTATTTCGGGCGTTGTCTGCCTGCTCATCTGGTGGTTCTTTTATCGGTTGCTCGAAAGCGATGCCAATGAACTGCTGCTTTGGGGCGGTACGGCATTTCTGCTGCTGTTCTGGTTCTTCATCGTGGCGTTCTTCCGCGAACCGCGGCGGGTGCGCATCCACGATGCCGACCTGGTCTTTGCTCCCTGCGACGGCCGGGTCGTCGTTACGGAGTGCGTCCAGGAGACGGAGTATCTGGGTCGCGAGATGATGCAGATCTCGATCTTCATGTCCATTACGAACATCCACATGAACTGGGTTCCCGTGGGAGGTGAGGTTGAGTATTTCAAATACCATCCGGGACGCTTCCTGGTGGCCTGGCACCCCAAGTCCTCGACCGAGAACGAGCGTACGACGACCGTCATCCGCATGCCCTCGGGACAGCAGGTGCTCTTCCGCCAGGTTGCCGGACTGATTGCCCGCCGGATCATCTCCTACATGAAGGTGGGACATGCCGTCGAGCAGAACAGCGTCTGCGGATTCATCAAGTTCGGCTCGCGCGTCGACGTGCTGGTTCCGCGCGACAGCGAGCTGCTGGTTGAGATCGGCGATCCGGTGGTCGGGTCGCAGACTCCCATTGCACGACTGCGCAAGGTCGAGGCCGAATAGCCGAATAGAAAAAGTCCGCCGCAGATGAAAACAACGCCGCAGACCATTCTGAAGTTCATAGCGGGTGCCGCCGTGGTGGCCGCCGTGCTCTTTCTGGTCTGGTATTTTTCATCGATCGTCGTCTATATCCTCATCTCGGCCGTGCTGGCTGTCATGGGCTCTCCGCTCGTAAGGTGGCTGTCGGCACTGCATGTCCGGGGCTGGCGCGTGCCGCGCTGGCTGGCGGCCTTCGTTACGCTGGTGGTGATCTGGGCGGTGATCGCCACGCTGTGCTCGTTGTTCATTCCTCTGGTATTCAATAAGATCAACCAGTTCGCACATGTCGATTTCACGGCTGTCCTAGCCTCTGTCGAGGAGCCTCTCTCGCGGATGCAGAACTACCTGCAGTCGCTCTTCTCCCAGTCGTCCGATACCTTCTCGCTCACGGAGGCGCTGACCAAGACGCTGCAGCAGGTGGTTGATCTCGATTCGTTCAACACGCTCTTCTCGTCGATCGTCGGGGTGGTGATCTCTTCGGTGATCTCCATCTTTTCGATCTCGTTCATCACCTTCTTTTTCCTCAAGGACGAGGGGCTGTTCTACTCGATGGTAACGACCCTCTTCCCGGACCGGTACCGGGAGAACATCACCCGGGCGCTGGACTCCGTGACGGTGCTCCTGGCGCGTTACTTCACGGGAATCCTCTCCGAGAGCCTGCTGCTTACGATCGCCGTTACCCTTACGATGGTTGCCTTCGGCATGCGGGCCGCCGATGCGGCCTTCATCGGACTGGTCATGGGCGTGATGAACGTCGTGCCCTATGCCGGACCGCTCATCGGCGGCATCTTCTCGGTCATTGTCGGCATCATCACGCCGATCGAGGGGATGAGCGTGGGACACACGGCACTGGTCATTGCCGGGTCGCTGCTCGTGCTGAAGGGGCTGGATGACTTCGTGCTTCAGCCGACGCTCTACTCCGAACGCGTGAAGGCCCATCCGCTCGAGATCTTCCTCGTGATCCTGATCGCCGGATCGCTGGCCGGAATCCTCGGCATGCTGCTGGCTATCCCCTCCTATACGGTCATCCGCGTCTTTGCCAAGGAGTTCTTCTCGCAATTCAGGCTGGTGCGCAAACTGACGGAGAAGATCTGATGGCCGAATTGCGGAATCACATACCTGCCGGGGACCCGGATGCGGCGCCGCTTGCCGTGATTGAAGGGGTGGTCGGACACGGCCGCCGGCTGGGTCGCGAGCTGGGCTTTCCGACGGCCAACCTTGCCGTCGAGGAGGAGCTCGCTCTGGAGGACGGGGTCTATCGCTCGCGCGCCGCGGTAGCGGGCCGGTGGTACGATGCCATGTCGAACCTGGGCAGCAACCCTTCGGTCGGCGGGACCGAGCGGCGGCTCGAAACGCATCTTTTCGGCTTCTCGGGCGAGTTGTACGGGCGGCCGCTGCGGGTCGAACTGCTGGAGCGGATCCGCGGGGAACGCCGCTTTGCTTCGGTCGGGGAGCTGCGGGCGCAGATCGTGCGGGACCGGGATGAAATTTTGAAACGGATCAACGAAAACAATCAATAGAACGTCTATGTATTTGGATTTGAATCTTCCCTACAAGGTCGCCGACATGTCGCTGGCCGAGTGGGGCCGCAAGGAGATCGAGATCTCCGAGCATGAAATGCCGGGTCTGATGGCCGTGCGCCGCAAATATGGCCCGCAGAAGCCCCTCAAGGGGGTGCGTGTGATGGGGTCGCTGCACATGACGATCCAGACGGCCATTCTGATCGAAACCCTCGTGGAGCTGGGTGCCGACGTGCGCTGGTGCTCGTGCAACATCTTCTCGACGCAGGACCATGCCGCTGCGGCCATTGCCGCCGCCGGTGTCCCGGTCTTCGCCTGGAAGGGCGAGACGCTGCCCGAGTACTGGTGGTGTACGGCCATGGCACTCTCGTTCCCCGGAGGCAAGGGCCCGCAGCTCATCGTGGATGACGGCGGCGATGCCACGCTGCTGATCCACAAGGGTTACAAGGCCGAGAACGACGCCGCGACGCTCGACGTGGAGCCTTCGTCCTACGAGGAGGAGGTGATCCTCGGCACGCTGCGTACGCTGCTGGCCGAAGACCCCGGAAAGTGGCACCGCACGGTGGAGGAGTGGCGCGGTGTGAGCGAGGAGACGACGACGGGCGTGCACCGGCTCTACCAGATGCAGGAGGCGGGCGAACTGCTCGTCCCGGCCATCAACGTGAACGACTCCTGCACGAAGTCGAAGTTCGACAACCTCTACGGCTGCCGCGAGTCGCTGGCCGACGGCATCAAGCGTGCCACGGACGTGATGATCGCCGGCAAGGTGGTCGTCGTCTGCGGCTACGGCGACGTGGGCAAGGGCTGCGCCCGTTCGATGCGTTCGTACGGCGCCCGGGTGATCGTTACGGAGATCGACCCGATCTGCGCCCTGCAGGCCGCCATGGAGGGCTTCGAGGTGAAGACCGTCGAGAGCGCGCTGGCCGAGGGCAACATCTTCGTAACCTGCACGGGCAACTGCGACATCATCACCCTCGAACACATGGAGCGGATGCGCGACCAGGCGATTGTCTGCAACATCGGCCACTTTGACAACGAGATCCAGATGGCGCGCCTGGAGAAATCCGCGGCCGTCAAGACCAACATCAAGCCGCAGGTCGACAAATACACCTTCCCCGACGGCCACTCGATCTTCATCCTGGCCGAGGGACGTCTGGTGAACCTCGGATGCGCCACGGGCCACCCGTCGTTTGTCATGTCGAACTCCTTCACGAACCAGTGCCTCGCACAGATGGAGCTGTGGGAGCAAAAGCTCGAAGTGGGTGTCTACCGCCTGCCGAAGCACCTCGACGAGGAGGTGGCACGCCTGCATCTGGCGAGCCTCGGCGTGGAACTCACGCACCTGACCCCGAAGCAGGCCGCCTATATCGGAGTCCCCGTCGAGGGCCCCTACAAGGCCGAGCACTACCGCTATTGATTGCGGACGGCGGGGCCGGGTGTTCGCGCAGACCGCGGGCCCCTGTGCCGACTGTGCTCCTCCGCGCCGGCCGCAACCCAAGAAAAACCCCGGAAGCCGAACGCTTCCGGGGTTTTTCTTATCCGCAGGATCCGGGATCAATATCCGAAGATCTCCTCCTGCGAGACGGTGCGGATCGGGCCGAGCGTCTTGAGGAAGTTCAGATCGAGGTTCTTGATGTCGCCCAGAATGCCGTAGGTGTAGGGACGGTCCTTGACCCACTGCTGCTGCGTGGCCTTCACGTCGTCGAGCGTCATCGTCTGCACCTTCTCGAAGATCTGGCGGTCGCGGTCCTCCGAGAGACCCAGACGGCGCAGCAGGATGTAGGAGTTGAGCACGTCTGCACCCGTGGTGCGGTCGGTGCGAAGACGCGAGATAATGGCATCCTTGGCGATCTGGAAGGCGGCCTCCGACTCGGGCATCTGGTTGATGATCTCGTCGAAAGCCTCGATGGCGGTCTGCATCTTGTCGTTCTGCGTGGCGATGAAGGCGGTGTAGCTGTAGCTGTCGCCGGCAAACGAGGGCGAGGCGAGCCATGCCTGTGCCGTGTAGGCCAGACCGCGGGCTTCACGCATCTCCTGGAAGCAGATCGAGTTCATGCTGCCGCCGAAATACTCGTTGTAGAGCGTGATGGCGGGATCGTTCTTCACGTCGAATGCTTCGCCGCGGTTCGAGAACTGCAGGTAGTAGAGCTGGTTGGCGTCGTACTGGGCCAGGATGACGCTGCTCTGGTCCGTAAGCTGCTTCTTCGGGTAGTTCTTCTCCAGCGGGGCGAGCTCGTCGGCTGCCTTGTGGTTCTCGGCGATGAGCTGCTTCACCTCCTCTTCGCTCTTCGGACCGTAGTAGAGCACCTCGTGCTGCTTGCCCATGAGCGCCTGTACGGCGGCGATCAGCTGCTCGGAGCCGAGAGCCATAAGGGCGTCGTTCGTGAGGGTCGTGCGCTTGATGTAATCCTCTCCATAATACAGATAGCGCTGCAGGGCGCCGAAGTTGCGGGCCTGGTTGAGTTTGGCATCGGCGCGCTCCTTGATCATATCCTGCTTGAGATTTCCGAGAATCGCCTCGTCGGCCACGGCTCCCGAAATCAGCCCCTCGACAATCTCCATCGCCCGCGGCATGTTCTCGCTCAGACCCGAGATGGAGATCGAGCACTGGTTGCTGCCGGCGTACATCGAGAACGAGCAGGCGATGTCATACATTTCGGAAGCGATCTGCTCGGCCGACATGGCCTCGGTGCCGAGGTAGCTCATGTAGTCGAAGGCCAGCGAGAGGGAGGGATCGTTCTCCGTGCCGGTGTCGAAGATGTAGTTGAGCGTGAAGATGTCGTTCAGCTCGTTCTTCTTGTAGAGGACGTGGATGCCCTCGCGGACGTCGAACTGGGTCATATCCTTCTGGTAATCGACAAAGACGGGCTCGATCGGGGTTACCTTTGACTGCTGGATCTCCGTGAGGAAGGCACTCTGCTTGTCGCGGTTCGTAACGATCGGCGTGATCTTCGGAGCGGCGATCTTCTGTACGTTCCGGTCCTCGCCTTCGCGTTTGTAGACGATGGCGTAGCTCTTCTCGCCAAGGTACTCGTTGGCCCAGTCCACGATATCCTGCTTGGTGATCTTCGCCATGCGGTCGAGCTGTGCCACCTCGTCGGCCCAGTCGGTGCCCGAGATGAACGACTGCACATACATGTCGGCACGCGAGGCGTTGTCCTCGTAAGCCTTCATTTGGTAGAGCTTGAAGTTGTTGATCGACGCCTCGATGAGCTTCTCGTCGAAGTCGCCCGCACGCAGCTTGGCCACTTCGGCCAGCAGCAGGTCGCGGACTTCCTCGAGAGACTGCCCGGCCTTGGGGCTGCCGCCCACAAGGAACGTGCTGTAGTCGGGCTGTCCGGAGTAGCCGCCGTAGGCGCCCAGCACCTTCTGCTGCTGGTTCAGGTCGAGGTCGATCAGACCGGCCTGGCCGTTGTTGAGAATGGCGCTGGCGATCTGTGCTACGTCGTTCGGATCGGTCGAGTTGCCCGGCAGGCGCCATCCGATCATCACGTTGGCAGCCTCCAGACCGTAGACCTCGCGGACGACGGGCTCGGTGATCGGCTCCTCGGGCTGGAACTCCAGCTTCGGGAGATTCTCGTTGGGCACCATGTCGCCGAAGTACTTGTCGATCGTCGCGATCACCTCGTCGGGGTTCAGATCACCCGAGAGGCAGATGGCCATGTTGTTGGGCACATAGTAGGTCTTGTGGTAGTTCCGCACGTTGGTGATCGAGGGATTCTTCAGGTGCTCCTGCGTGCCGAGCACGGTCTGCGTGCCGTAGGGGTGGTGGGGGAAGAGTGCGGCATCGAGTGCTTCCCAGACCTTGCGCGCGTCGCGCGTGAGCGACATGTTCTTCTCCTCGTAGATGGTCTCCAGCTCGGTGTGGAAGCCGCGGATCACGGGGTTGCGGAAGCGGTCGGCCTCGATCTTCGCCCAGTTCTCGACCTCGTTCGAGGGGATATCCTCGACGTAGACGGTCATGTCCTGCGACGTGTAGGCGTTCGTGCCGTTGGCGCCGATGGCGGCCATCAGCTTGTCGTACTCGTTCGGAATCGAGATCTTCGAAGCCTCGTAGCTGATCGAGTCGATGCGGTGGTAGATCGCCGCGCGTTCGGCCTCGTCCTCGGTCTGGCGGTAGGTCTCGAAGAGCTGCTCGATCTCGTCAAGCATCGGCTTCTCGGCCGCATAGTCCGAGGTGCCGAAGCTGGGCGTGCCCTTGAACATCAGATGCTCGAAGTAGTGGGCCAGGCCGGTGGTCTCGGCGGGGTCGTTCTTGCCGCCGACACGTACGGCGATGTAGGTCTGGATGCGGGGCGTCTCCTTGTTGACGCTCATGTAGACCTTCAGACCGTTCGGGAGCGTGTAGATCCGCGTCTGCATCGGATCTCCCTTCACGGTTTCGTACTTGTACTTGCTGCATGACGAGGCGAGCAGCGAGAGTACGACGACAGTCAGGGTCAGTAATCTTTTCATATGCGCTTATGTTTTTTAGAAGATTGTTGCCAGCCATGCGCGGAGCGGCTCCCAGATGTCCGCCACGACGTAGATGAGCATGCCTGCGGCTGCGGCGAGCTTGAGCCCCGTGCCGACGATGAACGAGAGGAACGAGCCCAGCCCGATAAGCAGGGCTTTGGCCGGCTGGCTCTTGTCGTGGAGCAGTTCGCCGATGACGGCGCCGAAGAAGGGGCCGAGGACGATGCCAAAGGGCGGAAAAAGGAAGAATCCGGCGAAGACGCCCACCGTGGCGCCGATGGCTCCCGAGCGTGATCCGCCGAAGCGGCGGGTCATCCAGGCCGGGAGGTAGTAGTCGATGACACTGACGAAGATGGTGATCGCCAGCCAGATCCAGAGGGCCGACGTGCCGATTGTGGTGTAGGAGGTGAACCAGCTGCAGAGCAGCCCGGCGTAGCTGAGGATGACCCCGGGAAGTGCCGGGACGATGCATCCGATGATGCCGACGACGGTGAACAGCAGGGCCAGCAGCGAGAGGGCGATATCCATACGGTATGAAGATGCGTTTTTCCGGGCTTTCCGGGCGCATCATCCGCAAATATACACAATAGAAAGAAAAAATCTCCCTGCAAAGGGAGATTTTGTTGTTTGCGAACCCTTTCGGGTGCTTTGCGGCGGCCGGTTTACCGGATGAGCCGGTTGGTTTCCGTATCGGGGAAGATGACCCACGGACGGAACTGCTTGGCGTCCTCGAAATCCATCAGGGCATACGAGGCGATGATCACCACGTCGCCGACCTGGACCTTGCGGGCCGCCGCGCCGTTGAGGCAGATGGCGCCGCTGCCGCGCTCGCCCTTGATGATGTAGGTTTCGAAACGCTCTCCGTTGTTGATGTCCATGATCTGTACCTTTTCGCCTTCGATCATGTTGGCGGCGTCGAGCAGCTCCTCGTCGATGGTGATGCTGCCGACGTAGTTCAGATTGGCCTGCGTAACGGTTACGCGGTGAATCTTCGATTTGATGACTTCGATCTGGAATTTCATGGTTTATCGGATGCGGATGTTATCGATCAGACGGATCTCCCCGGCCTGCACGGCGATGCAGCCCTGGATGCGGGGCGCGTCGTCCCAGGAGGCGACCTCCTGCATCGTGAGGGCGTCCACCGACTGGTAGTAGATCACCTTCAGCAGCGGGTTGCGCTCCACTTCGGCCGTAACCCACGCCTTCAGAGCGGCGGGATCCATTTCGCGCGAGCGCTCCACGGCCTGGCGGAGCGTGGCGTAGATATGCGGTGCGGCGGCACGGTGCTCGGCGTCGAGCAGCTGGTTGCGCGACGAGAGGGCCAGGCCGTCCTCGCCGCGGACGATCGGACACTCGACGATCTCGACGGGGAGTTTCAGCTGGGCGACCATGGCGCGGATGACGGCGATCTGCTGGAAATCCTTCTCGCCGAAGTAGGCGCGTGCCGGGCGCACGATGTCAAACAGGCGGCTGACCACCTGCGCCACGCCGTTGAAGTGTCCCGGGCGCGTGGCACCCTCCATGACCTTGTCTATCTGCCCGAAGTCGAAGACCCGCGTGTCGGGCTCGGGATAGATCTCCTCGACCGAAGGCATGAGGACGAAGTCCGCGCCGGCCTCTTCGAGCGTGCGGGCGTCGGCCTCCGGGGTGCGGGGGTAGTGTTTCAGATCGTTCTTGTCGTTGAACTGCGTGGGATTCACGAAGACGCTGACCACGACCGTGTCGTTCTCCCGGCGGGCGCGCTCGACGAGCGAGCGGTGCCCGGCATGGAGGGCGCCCATCGTGGGGACGAATCCGATTCCCGACGGCTCCACCTTCGCCAGTGCGGCGCGGAGCTCCTTGACGCTTGTGAAAATTTTCATCTCTTTGTGAAACGATTGCGGCGCAAAGGTAGAAAAGATAATTAAGAAATGGAAGCGAAAAGTGAAAAATAATGAGAGGTCCGGATCAATTGCCGCGCGTTTGTGCTATCTTTGCTGAACGTATCCGCATACCAACCCGATAAACTGCATTTCAAATCATGACCGTACGCTTTATGCTGAAGTCCGCGGGCGTCCTTCTGGCCTGCGGCGCCTGCCTCGGAGTGCAGGCCCAACAGAAGCAGTATCCCCAGCCGGAGGCGATGACGCCCGGAATGTCCGAATACTGGACGCCGCAGCCGGCCGTCGTCGCTCCGGGCGATATCCGGAGCAACAGCGCCCCGTCGGATGCCGTCGTGCTTTTCGACGGTGAGGACCTCTCGGCGTGGGTGAGCGCCAACGGCGGCGAGGCCGCCTGGCCGGTTCACGACGGCGTCTTTACCGTCGACAAGAGCAGGGGCGACATCCTTACGCGGCAGTCGTTCGAAAACTTCCAGCTCCACCTCGAATGGTGCGTTCCCGAGAACATTACGGGCGAGAGCCAGTCGCGCGGCAACAGCGGCGTTTACCTGCAGGACAAGTACGAGATCCAGATCCTGGACGGCTACCGGAACGAGACCTATGTGAACGGACAGGTGGGCAGCGTCTACAAGCAGACCCCGCCGCTGGTCAATGCCATGCGCCGTCCGGGCGAATGGAACGTCTTCGACATCATCTACTCCGCGCCTGTCTTCAAGAAGGACGGCACCTACCGCATTCCGCCCTACGTTACGGTGATCCTCAACGGCGTCGTGCTGCAGAACCACACGGCGATCCTCGGCACGACGGAGTATATCGGCTTCCCGCGTGTCGTGCCCCACGGAGCGGGTCCGCTGCGCCTGCAGGCGCACGGAGATCCGAGCGCTCCGATCAGTTTCCGCAACATCTGGATCAGGGAGTTGTAGGATTTTTGCACGGCGGACGCCGCAGCCCCGGCTTCCGTTTCCTTTTGACCCATTGAAACGAAAACCCCGAACACCATGAAAAATTTATTTGCAACCGCATCCATGACACTCATTGTTTCCACGCTCGCTTCGTGCGGGCAGGCTCCCGAGACGGCCGGCAAGCCCTGGATCGTCGATCGCTTCGACGACATCAAGGTGATCCGTTACGAGGTTCCCGGCTTCGAGGCCCTGCCGCTGGCACAGAAGGAGCTGATCTATTACCTGGCCGAGGCCGCAAAGAGCGGCCGCGACATTCTCTACGACCAGAACTGCGCCGTGAACCTCCCCGTGCGCCGGACGCTGGAGACCCTCTATGAGAACTACGCGGGCGACCGCGACTGCGCCGAGTGGAAGGCGCTGGAGAAGTACCTCAAGAAGGTGTGGTTCGCCAACGGCATCCACCACCACTATTCGAACGACAAGTTCACGCCCGAATTTTCGGAAGCCTACTTCCGCGAGGTGCTTGCCACGATCCCCGAGGAGCGTTTCGGCGAGCTGAACGACCTGCGCGAGGAGGTTTGCCGCGCGATCTTCGATCCGACGCTCTATCCCACGAAACTCAACCAGCGGGCCGGCGACGACCTGCTGCTCACCTCGTCGAGCAACTACTACCGCGGCGTGAGCCAGGCCGAGGCCGAGCGTTTCTATGCGGAGATGGCCGCGGCCCACGCCTCCGATCCCGAACCGGTCTCCTACGGACTGAACTCGCAGCTGGTGAAGGATCCCGCGTCGGGCCGCCTCTACGAACGGACGTGGAAGGTCGGCGGCATGTACTCCGCAGCCATCGAACGCGTGGTCTACTGGCTTGAGAAGGCTGCCGGCGTGGCCGAGGAGCCGCAGAAGACGAACATCGAGGCGCTGATCTCCTATTACAGGAGTGGCGATCTGAAGGAGTTCGACCGCTACAACATCGGCTGGGTGCGCGACACGCTCTCGAACGTCGATTTCGTGAACGGCTTCATCGAGGACTACGGCGACCCGCTGGGTCGCAAGGCGTCGTGGGAGGCCAACGTCAATTTCATGGATTCGACGGCCTGCCACCGCACGGAGGTGATCTCCGAGAATGCCCAGTGGTTCGAAGACCATTCGCCCGTCGATCCCGCCTACCGCAAGAAGGAGGTCAAGGGCGTCTCGGCGAAGGTCATCACGGTGGCGATGCTCGGCGGCGACTGCTTCCCCTCGACGCCCATCGGCATCAACCTGCCGAATGCCGACTGGATCCGCAAGGAGTACGGCTCGAAGTCGGTAACGATCGACAACATCACCTATGCCTATGACCAGGCGGCCCACGGCAACGGCTTCAACGAGGAGTTCGTGCTGCGTGCCGAGGACCGCGAGCGCATGGACCGCTACGGCAAGCTGGCCGACGACCTGCACACCGACCTGCACGAGTGCCTGGGCCACGGCTCGGGACAGCTCGCCCCGGGTGTCAGCGGCACGGCGCTGGGCAGCTACGCCTCGACGCTCGAGGAGGCGCGTGCCGACCTGTTCGGCCTCTACTACCTGGGTGATCCGAAGATGGTCGAGCTGGGGCTTGTTCCGTCGTTCGACGTGGCCAAGGCGGGTTATGCGAACTACGTGATGAACGGTCTGATGACCCAGCTGGCGCGCATCGAGCCGGGCAAGAATGTCGAGGAGTCGCACATGCGCAACCGCAAGCTCATCTCGGAGTGGTGCTACGAGCGGGGCAAGGCCGACAAGGTCATCGAACTGGTGAAGGAGCAGGGCAAGATCTACGTTGTGGTGAACGACTTCGAGAAGCTCCGCACGCTCTTCGGCGAGTTGCTCCGCGAGATACAGCGCATCAAGTCCGAGGGTGACTACGAGGCGGGCCGCGATCTGGTAGAGCGCTATGCCGTGCAGGTCGATCCCGAGCTGCACAAAGAGGTCCGCGACCGTTACTATGCGCTGGGTATCGAGCCCTACGGCGGCTTTGTGAATCCCGAATACGAGCTTGTCGAGCAGCAGGGCCGCATCGTCGACGTGAAGATCTCCTATCCGGCCAACTATGTCGAGCAGATGCTTGCCTACTCGCGCGACTATTCGTTCCTGCCGAACGTCAATTGATCCGCCGGGACCGATTCCGGATCCGGCCGGAAAGCCAAAAGAGAGCGGGTTGCCGAACATTCGGCAACCCGCTCTTCTCTTTTCGGGATTCCCCGACGGGCCGGTGTCTATTGGACGGCTGCGGCCTGCGTGGAGTCGGCCGGTGTCGTGCCGGCATCGAGCAGATGCTCTTCGGGAACGCCCAGCGTGCGGTAGTAGTCGTTGAGCTCGGCCACGATCTCGCGCCGTCCGGCGTAGCTGGCCAGGTAGTAGACGTTGCCCAGCTCATCGAGTTTCGCGTCGAGTTCGTTCGAGATCATGTCGCCCTGCAGCCCCTCGAAACGGAAGTAGTACTCGATGTATTCGATCAGCGTGCGGGCATATTCGCGCAGCAGGGCATCACCCTTCTCCGCAGCCTCGGGGGCGCCCATGGCCGATGCGGCGTAGTAGGCCTCGAGGAAGGGGTAGGTGTTGGCGTCGGTGAAGCGGATCTGCGACGTGGGGAGCTTTTCGAGTCCGAGGTCGAGCAGCTCGACCCCCTCCTCGACGCGTCCCTGGACCAGCAGCTCCTTCGCTACGCGGGCAAAGGCTTCGCGGGCGTGCGACGCCGCAAGGTTGTACTGGATGAAGTAGTCGCAGTAGACCTTCGGATCGGCAAGGTTGCCGTAGCGGAACGTATCGCGCAGCAGCGGTGCGGCGTAGTCGGGATCGACGCGCCCGATTTCGTAGGCGCTCCGCACGGGGGTGAGGATCGGCACCAGCCGGTAGGCATAGCCGTCGAACTGGAGGTAGTCCATCAGCCCGAGGTTCTGCAGGATGTAGACCTGCGTGAGGTAGATGGGCCGCTTCCAGTCGAAGTTGGCCAGCATGTCGAGCAGCATCAGCTCGTTCTTGGCCAGCGCCGAGCCCTTGAGGTTTAGGTAGACCGTATCCACCATCAGGTCGCGGTCCTTCTCGGCGACGATGCCCGAAGCGATGGCATTCTCCTTGTTCACCGGCAGGGCGATGCGCCGGCAGGGGATGTAGTCGGTCAGCGAGCCGTCCACCAGGGCGGTCTTGCTGCGGGGATCCTCGCTGCGGATGAAGTCGATCACCTCGCGGATATCTGTGGCCCGGTCAACGGCCTCGATGATCGGCACGTAGTCGTTCGTGTAGGTGTACTTGCTCTTGGGCAGCGAGAAGGGAACGCCCGGCGCCTCGTTGGCGCGGGTCTTCATCTCGTCGATGTACCATTCGCCGCCGAGGTAGGAGGTGTTCATGATCCGCACGTCGGGACGTACGCCGTAGACCTCCTGGTTGTTCCAGAGCGGGAAGGTGTCGTTGTCGCCGTAGTTGATGATGATCGAGTTGGGCAGCGTCGACTGGAGGTAGTTCCAGCCGATATCGCGGGCCATGTAGCGGCCCGAACGGTCGTGGTCGTCCCAGTTCTGCGCCGCGAGGATCGCGGGAACGCACAGACCGACCACCGTGGCGGCTGCCGTGACGGCTGTGTTGTCGCGGCGGGCGATGCGTGCGAAGAGCTCGCGGAGGGCCAGCACGCCGAAGCCGATCCAGATCGAGAAGGCGTAGAACGATCCCGCGTAGACGTAGTCGCGTTCACGCGGTTCGCCCGGCGAGGTGTTGAAGTAGAAGACCAGGGCGATACCCGTCATGATGAAGAGCCACATGACGATCGAGAAGTTGCGCGGGTCGCGGTTGAGCTGGTAGAGCAGGCCGATCAGACCGAGCAGGAAGGGGAGGAAATAGTAGGTGTTGCGCCCCTTGTTCTCGGCCACCTCGCGCGGAAGCCCGTCCTGGGGCCCGACGTATTTCTCGTCGATCCACCGGATGCCCGAGAGCCAGTTTCCGTCGGCGATCGTCGAACTTACGGGCTGGATGTCGCTCTGGCGTCCCACGAAGTTCCAGAGGAAGTAGCGCCAGTACATGTACGAGAGCTGGTAGTTGAAGAAGAAATAGAGGTTCTCGGCGAACGTCGGTTCGACGACCGTGCGCGTATCTCCGTAGGAGTCGGTGTAGACGCGCTTGCGGCCGAAGTCGAGGACCTCCTGACGCACGGGGCGCCCCTGCTCGTCGCGGACGACCTCGCCGTTCTCGTCCCGCGCCACCTCGACGCTCGTGCGGTAGGCGGCCCACTGTTTGTAGGCGCGCTCACCCTTGTTGCTGTCCCAGATGCGGGGGAACAGGTGCATGAACTCCGGAGCATGGGTATAGTGCGAGGGGACCTTGACCTTCTTGTAGCGGCCGTT
Source organism: Candidatus Alistipes faecigallinarum (assembly GCA_019115605.1). Taxonomy (GTDB): domain Bacteria; phylum Bacteroidota; class Bacteroidia; order Bacteroidales; family Rikenellaceae; genus Alistipes; species Alistipes faecigallinarum. The sequence continues at coordinate 52,329 of DXDG01000001.1, read as the reverse complement.
CTCGTCGAGATAGGTGATCTCCTTCTCCACGAGCGACTCGGGAGGCGCCGAGTAGTAGGGGCCGTAGAGCAGCGGGCGGCTGCCGTACTGGTCGCGGTTGAGCACGGCCAGCAGGGCGTGCGGGTTGTTCGGATTGTTGGAGTTCATCGGCGGATTGACCGCGGCGCGGATGGTCATCGAGGCGTAGGAGGAGAATCCTACGAGGATCATCGTCGTCGAGAGCAGCAGGATGTTCAGCAGGACGCGGCCCTTGCGGTGTGCCGTCCAGGCGGCCCAGCCCAGTCCGAGAATCAGCACCAGGGCGAAGACCACCATGCCCGAGTTGGCGGGCAGTCCGAACGTATTGACGAAGAGCGTATCGACCTGTGCCCCGAGCCATACCGTATAGGGAATGATGATGTTGTTGATGAACAGCAGCACGGCGCAGGCGATGAGCGTCGTGTAGACCACGCCCTTGAAGGTAACCTTCTCCGTGGTGCGGAAGTAGTAGATGAAGGCCAGCGTGGGGATGGTCAGCAGGTTGAGGATGTGCACGCCGATCGAGAGTCCCATCAGGTAGGCGATCAGCACGATCCATCGCGAGGCGTGGGGCTGGTCGGCCTGCTCCTCCCATTTGAGCATGAGCCATACGACCAGCGCCGTGAACATCGACGAGAGGGCGTAGACCTCGCCCTCGATGGCCGAGAACCAGAACGTGTCGGTGAAGGTGTAGGCCAGGGCTCCCACGGCGCCGGCACCCAGGGCGGCCCAGGTCTGCACGTGCGTGGGCTCTTCGCCGTGCCGGGTCATCATGCGCCGGGCCAGGTGGGTGATCGTCCAGAAGAGGAAGAGGATGCAGAAGGCGCTGGCCAGCGAGTTCATCGCATTGACGGCGATGCCCACGTAGTCGGGGTTGCCGAAGGCGAAGAGGGTGGCCAGGCGGGCCAGCATCATGAACAGCGGGGCTCCGGGCGGGTGGCCCACTTCGAGCTTGTAGGAGGTGGCGATGAATTCCGAGCAGTCCCAGAGACTTGAGACGGGCTCCATCGTCATGAGGTAGACCATCGCGGCGATGGCGAAGACCACCCATCCCGTGATGTTGTTCCAGCGTTTGAAGAATGTCATATGATCCGTAAATACTCGGGTTTATCGGGCAAAGATACGCAATTAACGTGCGATTTCCAATTCTTATTATCCAGATTGCTTCCGAGTGCGGAGGGCGGGGAATTTTTCGGTCCATTTTGTCGGAGTGTGGCGAAAAAATCGTAACTTTACCCGTTCGAAACGAATATTTGTTTGCACTATGGATTCCAAACTCGTACTTTACAATACGCTCACCCGCCGCAAGGAGGAGTTCGAGCCGCTGACGCCCGGACGCGTCGGAATGTATGTCTGCGGACCCACCGTTTACGGCGATCCGCACCTGGGCCACGCCCGTCCGGCCGTAACCTTCGACCTGCTGTTCCGTTACCTGAAGGCCTCGGGTTACAAGGTGCGCTATGTGCGGAACATCACCGACGTGGGGCACCTCGAGCACGATGCCGACGACGGTGAGGACAAGATCGCCAAGAAGGCGCGTCTCGAGCAGCTCGAACCGATGGAGGTGGCGCACTACTATACGGAGCGCTACCACCGGGCGATGGATGCGCTCAACGTCGAGACCCCCTCGATCGAGCCCTGTGCCTCGGGCCACATCATCGAGCAGATCGAGTTCGTGAAGCGGATCCTCGCGGACGGCTATGCCTACGTTTCGAACGGATCGGTCTATTTTGACGTCGAGAAATACAACGGAAAATACCACTACGGACGCCTTTCGGGCCGCAACCTCGAGGATATCGTGGCCAACACGCGCGAGCTGGACGGACAGTCGGACAAGCGCCACTCCTACGATTTCGCGTTGTGGAAGAAGGCGGCTCCCGAGCATATCATGCACTGGCCTTCGCCCTGGGGCGAGGGATTCCCCGGCTGGCACATGGAGTGCTCGGCGATGAGCACCAAATACCTCGGCGAGCGCTTCGACATCCACGGCGGCGGCATGGACCTGATGTTCCCGCACCACGAGTGCGAGATCGCACAGTCCACGGCGGCCCTCGGCCACGACTCGGCGCGCTTCTGGGTGCACAACAACATGATCACGATCAACGGCCAGAAGATGGGCAAGTCGCTCGGCAACTTCATCACCCTTGAGGAGCTCTTCACGGGCAGCCACAAGCTGCTCGAACAGGCCTATTCGCCGATGACGATCCGCTTCTTCGTTCTGCAGGCGCACTACCGCTCGACGCTCGACTTCTCGAACGAGGCGCTGCAGGCCGCCGAGAAGGGGCTCGACCGCCTGATGAAGGGCATCGAGACGCTCGACAGGCTGCAGCCGTCGGACACTTCGACCGTACATCCCGAGGAGCTCGAGGAGCGCTGCCGCACGGCGATGGACGACGACCTGAACTCGCCGATGGTCATCTCGGCGCTCTTCGACTGGGTGCGCACGATCAACCAGATCGCCGACGGCAAGGAGCGGATTTCGGCCGCCGACCTCGAAACGCTCCGGCAGACGGTACACCGCTATGCGTTCGAGATCCTCGGACTGCGCGACGAAAAGGCCGCCGGTGCCGCCACGGGCCGCGACTACGTAACGCCGCTGGTCGAGATGCTGCTCGATATCCGCCAGCAGGCCAAGGCCGCGAAGGACTGGCCGATTTCGGACCGTATCCGCGACGGACTGACCGCGGCGGGCATCCGGGTCAAGGACCGCAAGGAGGGTTCGGACTGGGAGCTGGAGTAGCGTGCACGGGGATGGGACGAACGGCTTTCTGGAGCAGATGCGCCTCGCTGGGCATCCTGCTGGCCGCAACGGGGCTGGCCGGATGTACGTCCATGTCGGCCCTGCAGGCGCGTAAACGAACCGCAGTTGTGGAGGGAACTCCCGACCCGCAGCGGATTGCCGCGCTGACGCGGCACGCAATGACCGTCGGTGCGGAGGAGTGCTATGCGCTGCTCGTCGATCTGCTCCTCTCGGAGGGGTGTCTGATCGAGAGCGCGGACAAGGCCTCGGGAATCGTCGTGGCGCGGCAGGTGCTGCCTCTCGAAATGGCTTCGGTCGTGCCGGTTGCTGGGGAGATCCGCCGGATGAGCTTCCGGGTTGCACCGGCGGGACTGACCTCGGAGGTGAGTCTTGTCATCCATGTCCTGCGACAGTGGTATTCGGACGAGGCCTCCGCGTTCAACACCGAGGAGCTGGGACTCTCGACCGATCCGGAACTTTACCGGACGTGGTTCGACAAGCTTGACCGCGCGGTGCCGCGGTAAGAAAAAAATAAACGTTTATGCCGACAGTACAACTCAAATCGGCAGCCATGGAGCTCGGAACGGAGCGTATCCGGAAGCTGCTCATGCAATATGCCGTCCCGGCGGTGGTGGCCATGACGGCCTCCTCGCTCTACAACATGGTCGACAGTATCTTTATCGGCCACGGGGTGGGGCCGCTCGCCATTTCGGGTCTGGCGCTCACCTTCCCGCTGATGAACCTCGCCGCGGCGTTCGGCTCGCTGGTGGGCGTGGGTGCCGCGACGCTCGTGTCGATGCGTCTCGGCCAGCGTGATTACGACACGGCGCAGCAGGTGCTGGGCAACGTCGTGATGCTCAATCTGATTCTGGGTATCGGCTTCGGCTTTGTGGCCCAGCTCTTCCTGGATCCGATCCTCTACTTCTTCGGCGCCAGCGACGCGACGATCGGCTACGCCCGCGAATACATGACCGTCATCCTCGCGGGCAATGTCATCACCCACATGTACCTGGGCCTGAACTCCATCCTGCGCGCCTCGGGACATCCCCGCAAGGCGATGTACGCGACGATCAATACGGTGATCATCAATACGATCCTCGACCCGCTGTTCATCTACGGCTTCGGGTGGGGCATCCGCGGGGCGGCCATCGCCACGATCCTCGCGCAGGTCATCTCGCTCGTCTGGCAGTTCCGCCTGCTCTCGGACCGCAGCGAGCTGATCCATTTCCGCCGCGGCATCTACCGCCTGCAGGGCAAGATCGTCCGCGACATCCTTTCGATCGGCATGTCGCCCTTTTTGATGAACCTCACGGCCTGCTTCATCGTCATTCTGATCAACAAGGGGCTGAAAACCTACGGCGGCGACCTGATGATCGGCGCCTACGGCATCGTGAACCGCCTGGCCTTCGTCTTCGTGATGATCGTCATGGGCGTAAACCAGGGCATGCAGCCCATCGCGGGCTACAACTTCGGCGCCCGGCAGTACGACCGCGTGCTGCGGGTGCTGCGCCTGACGATCTTCTGTGCCATGGCGATCACCACGGCGGGCTTCCTCGTCGGGGAGCTCATTCCGCGGGTGGCCGTGTCGCTGTTCACGCGCGACGAGGAGTTGATCCGGCTCTCCGTCGAGGGGATGCGCATCACCTTCATCTGCTTCCCGATCATCGGATTCCAGATGGTGGCCACGAACTTCTTCCAGAGCATCGGCATGGCCGGCAAGGCGATCTTCATGTCGCTGTCGCGGCAGCTGCTCTTCCTGCTCCCGGGACTGCTCTTCCTGCCGCACTTCTTCGAGGTCTCGACCCCGTGGGACGGCAGCTGGGGCGTCTGGTGCGCCATGCCGGTCTCGGACTTTCTGGCTACGGTCGTGGCCTTCTTCATGCTGACACATCAACTGCGGACGTTCCGGCGGCATCTGGCCGCGGAGGCTTCCGCCGCAAATAAAACGAGCGAGTCATGAATGAGCATTTCGTAATCAACATAGGCCGCCAGCTGGGCAGCGGCGGCCGGGATATCGCGGCGATCATCGCCCGGCGTCTGGGCATCAAGCTCTATGACAAGGAGCTGATCAATCTGGCCGCCGAGCAGAGCGGGCTGTGTGCCGAATTTTTCGAGAAGGCCGACGAGAAGGAGTCGCGCAACGTCCTTTCGACGATGATCGGCTACCTGCGTTCGCCCTTTGCCGGAGGCTGTGCCAACGTGCCGAACGTGCTGTCGAACGATGCCCTGTTCAAGATCCAGAGCGACGTGATCCGCGATCTGGCCGAGCACGAATCGTGCATCTTCGTGGGGCGTTGCGCCGACTACATCCTGCGCGAGCATCCGCGGCGGGTCGATATCTTCATCTCGGCCGACGACAGCGACCGTGTCCGCCGCATCTGCACCCGGACGGGCTGTACGGCCGAGGAGGCCCGTACGCGCATGGAGCGCGGCGACGCACAGCGTGCCGATTACTACAACTATTACAGTTCGAAAACCTGGGGAGCGGCCTCGACCTACCACCTGTGCATCAACTCCTCGATTTTCGGCGACGAGGGAACGGCGGATTTCATCCTGGAGTTCGCCTCGCGCAAACTCGACATGAAATTCTGACCTATGGTACTTGCGGAGCAGATCAAGGATATGGAGCAGCGCCGTGCGGCGCTGGAGCGATGCCTGGGCATCGAACAGAAGCGTATCGACCTTCGGAACGAGGAGGAGAAGACGCAGGAACCCGACTTCTGGGAGAATCCCGACAAGGCGCGCGAACAGCTGCGCAAGGTGGCGGGCATCAAGGCGTGGATCGAGGATTACGATGCCGTCTGCAAGGAGGTTGAGGACCTGCAGCTGATGCCCGACTTCGTAAAGGAGGGCGTGGTGAGCGAGGCGGAGCTGGACGAGCAGTACGCCCGCACGCTCGACCGCATCGAGAAACTCGAGATGCGCAACATGCTGCGGCGCGACGAGGACAAGCTCGGCGCGATCATGGACATCAACGCCGGTGCGGGCGGTACGGAGGCGCTCGACTGGGCCTCGATGCTTCTGCGCATGTACACCCGCTGGGGCGAGGCGCACGGCTACAAGGTCAAGGTGCTCGACTACCAGGCCGGCGACGAGGTGGGCGTGAAGTCCTGTACGCTCGAATTCGAGGGTGAATATGCCTACGGATACCTCAAGAGCGAGAACGGCGTGCACCGCATGGTGCGCCTCTCGCCGTTCAACGCCAACAACAAGCGGCAGACGACCTTCGCGTCGGTCTTCGTCTCGCCCGCCGTGGACGACTCGATCGAGATCACGATCAACCCGGCCGACATCGAGTGGGATACGTTCCGCTCGTCGGGCGCCGGCGGCCAGAACGTCAATAAGGTCGAGACGGCCGTGCGGCTGCGTTACCACGGCAAGGATCCCGACACGGGCGAGCCGGTGGAGTATCTGATCGAGAACATGGAGACGCGCTCGCAGCTGATGAACCGCGAGAATGCCATGCGCATCCTGCGGTCGAAACTCTACCAGCGCGAGCTGGACAAGCGCATGGCCACGCAGCAGGCGCTCGAAGCCTCGAAGAAGAAGATCGAGTGGGGTTCGCAGATCCGCTCCTACGTCTTTGACGACCGCCGTGTGAAGGACCACCGTACGGGGGTGCAGACCTCGGATGTCGAGGGGGTGATGAACGGCGATATCGACGCGTTTATCAAGGCCTACCTCATGGAGTACGGCGGAACGCTCTCGTGATGATGCGGCGGCTGTTTCTTCTGTTCGCGGGGCTGCTGGGCGGGGCGTTTGCGCCCGCGTCGGCGCAGGTGCTGGTCGGCATGACCGATACGGCGGCCTACTTTCCGCGGCTTGCGAGGCGTCGCGTGGCGGTCCTTGCCAACCAGACCTCCGTGGCCGTGATGCCCGGTGCGGCGGGGGCCGATGCCTCGGGATGCGTCCATCTGGTCGACCTGCTGCACGAACGGGGCTTCGACCTGACGGGCATCTTCTCGCCCGAGCACGGATTCCGCGGCACGGCCGATGCCGGGGAGCATGTCGGCGACTCGCGCGACGCGAAGACCGGCATTCCGATCCGTTCGCTCTACGACGGAGGCTCGGGGCGTCCTTCGGAGGAGACGATGCGCACGTTCGACGTGCTGGTCATCGACCTGCAGGACGTGGGGCTGCGGTTCTATACCTACTACATTACGATGCTGCGGCTGATGGATGCCGCGGCCGATGCCGGCCGCGAGGTGATTCTGCTCGACAGACCCAATCCCAACGGCGACAAGGTCGAGGGGCCGCTGTTAGACATGAAATACCGTTCGGGTGTCGGGGCGCTGCCGATTCCCGTGCTGCACGGCATGACGCTCGGCGAAATCGCCCTCATGGCCCGTGGCGAGGGGTGGGCAAAGCCCGGCGCGCTGACCGTCGTGCGCTGCCGCAACTATACGCACGCCACCGAATACACGCTGCCCGTGGCTCCTTCGCCCAATCTGCCGACGCAGCGGGCCGTCTATCTCTATGCGGCGCTCTGCCCCTTCGAGGGGACGGTCGTCAGTCTCGGACGCGGCACCGACCGCCCGTTCGAGTGCTATGGACATCCCGACTTGAAGGAGCGTGGCTACACCTTCACGCCCCGCCCGACGGCGGGGGCCAAGCATCCGCCGCTCGAAGGCCGCCTGTGCCGGGGTGTCGATCTGCGCGAAATGCCTCTCGACGAGGCGCGGCAGGTCGGGTTCACCCTCCGGTATGTGATCGATGCCTACCGCGACCTGGAGACGCTGGGCGACGGTTTCTTCACCCCGATGTTCGAGAAGCTGGTCGGTGCGGGCTGGGTGCGTGAGATGATCCGCGCGGGGGCTACCGACGCCGAGATCCGCGCCCGCTGGCTGCCCGAGGCGGAACGGTTCCGGACGCTGCGGGCCAAGTACCTCCTCTACGAAGAGTAGGATTCCCCTTTCTCCCTTTAGAAAACCTCCCGGATGCGGTCCTCTTCGGTGATCGGCCGCAGCACCCGGCACGGATTTCCCGCGGCGACGACCCGCGGCGGGATGTCGTGCGTTACGACGCTCCCGGCACCGATCACGGCGCCGTCGCCGATCGTTACGCCCTGCGTGATGACGGCATGCCCGCCGATCCAGACGTCGTTGCCGATCCGTACGGGCAGCGAGCGCATGATCCCTTCGGCCCGCTGGTCGGGCAGCAGGGCGTGGTTTACGGTGTAGATGCCTACGTTGGGGCCGATCAGCACGCGGTCGCCGATCGTTACGGGCGCCTCGTCGAGGATCGTGAGGTTGAAGTTCCCGACAAAGCCGTCGCCGATGCGGATCTGCGTTCCGAAATCGCAGTGGAACGGGCTGTGGAGCGTGCACCCTTCGCCCAGGTGGCCGAAAAGCTCGCGCAGAATCGCCTCACGCTCCTCGCGGCGGCCCGGCGGCAGCTGGTTGAGCCGGAAGCAGAGCTCCTCGGCCCGGTGCAGCTCCGCGCCGATCGACGGACAGACGGCATGCAGCCAGCAGCCGGCCTTCATTCTTTCGAGTTCGTTCATGGGATTCTCTTCTGAAAAACAAAAAACGCGCTCCGGTATTCCGGAGTGCGTTTTTTTCGGATGATACGTTGTCGTTACTCCGAGACGATCGCCTCGTTCGGGCAAACGCCTGCGCAGGTGCCGCAGTCGATGCACTTGTCCGGATCGATTACATAGATATCGCCGGCCGAGATGGCCTCGACGGGGCATTCGCCGATGCAGGTACCGCAAGCAACGCAGGAGTCGGTGATTTTGTAAGCCATTGCAGTAAAAATTTATTGTTATGAGTGTTGTTTGTGTCCGACAAATATAGAAAACTTATTTGATAATATCAAAACCCGTGTAAGGAATCAGCACCTCGGGGATCCGGATTCCTTCGGGGGTCTGGAAATCCTCAAGCAGGGCAGCCACGATGCGCGGCAGGGCGAGCGACGAGCCGTTGAGCGTGTGTGCCAGATGGATCTTCTTCTCGGCGTCGCGGTAGCGGAGCTTGAGGCGGTTGGCCTGGAACGACTCGAAGTTCGAGACCGAGGAGACCTCCAGCCAGCGCTTCTGCGCCTCGGAGTAGACCTCGAAGTCGTAGGTCAGGGCCGAAGTGAAGGACATGTCGCCGCCGCAGAGCCGCAGGATGCGGTAGGGGAGTCCGAGCGACTTGACCAGCGTCTCGACATGGGCCACCATGCCGTCGAGGGCCTCATACGACACGTCGGGCAGCGACAGCTGGACGATCTCCACCTTGTCGAACTGGTGCAGACGGTTCAGGCCGCGGACATCCTTGCCGTAGGAGCCGGCCTCGCGGCGGAAGCAGGGGGTGTAGGCGGTCATCTTCACCGGGAAATCCTTCTCGTCGAGGATCACGTCGCGGTAGATGTTCGTTACGGGAACCTCGGCCGTGGGGATCATGTAGAAGTTGTCGACCGTGGCGTGGTACATCTGTCCCTCCTTGTCGGGCAGCTGTCCGGTGCCGAATCCCGAGGCTTCGTTGACCATGATCGGGGGCTCCACCTCGAGATAGCCCGCGCGGGTGTTGCAGTCGAGGAAGTAGTTGATCAGCGCGCGCTGCAGCCGGGCGCCCTTGCCCTTGTATACGGGGAATCCCGCGCCGGTGAGCTTCACGCCCAGGTCGAAGTCGATGATGTCGTACTTGCGGGCCAGCTCCCAGTGGGGCAGCGGATTCTCGGGCAGCTGCGTGTAGCTCTCGACGAGCTTGACCACGAGGTTATCCTCGGCCGTCTTGCCTTCGGGAACGATGTCGGCCGGGAAGTTGGGAAGCGTTACGAGCGTGGCCTGGAGCTCCTGCTGCACGTCGTTCGACTCGGTCTGCAGACGCGAGGACTTCTCCTTGAGGTCGGCCACGAAGTGCTTGCGCTCCTCGGCCTCCTCACGGCGGCCCTGGCCCATCAGGGCGCCGATCTCCTTGGCGGCCTTGTTCTGTGCGGCGAGCGTCGAGTCGAGCTCCACCTGGAGAGCCTTGCGACGGTCGTCCAGGGCGATGATCTTTTCGATGGCGGATGCGGCGTCCACACCCTTCTTGGCCAGGCGGCGTACGGCGGCTTCCTTGTCGTCGCGGATTTGCTTCAGTGTAAGCATGGTATCTTGAGTTTTTCGTGTATGCGCGTTACGGAGTGCAAAAATAGTAAATTCGGCGCAATCTTGCACGCCCGGTCCGGGAATTTTTCACCGACGCCGACGCTCCCACTCCGCCTGCGGCTACTCTCCGAAGAGCGGCCAGGCCGGGTCGGGCCGCCACGAGGCGCGCATCAGGGCCTTGAGCTCTTCGGCGATTCCGGGATAACGGTCGATGACGTTGTGCTCCTCGGCGGGATCCTCCCGGAGGTTGTAGAGTTCGTAACGGGGATTTTCGGAGCGGATGTCGAGGTGCAGCAGCTTCCAGTCGCCGCGGCAGAGGGCCTCGCGGCCGTCGAACTCCATGAATCCGAAGTAGAGGGTTTCGTGCCGGGGCTGCTCCCCGCGTCCTTCGAGCGTCGGCAGCAGGCTGATGCCCTCCTCGGGAAGCGGCTGATCGGAGCCGATCACCTCGGCGAAGGTGGCCGGAAGGTCCCAGAAGGCGACGGGCGTGTCGCTGGTCGCGCCCTCGGCGATGTGTCCGGGCCATACGGCGATCATCGGCACGCGGATGCCGCCCTCGTAGAGGTCGCGTTTGTAACCCCGGTAGGGGCCGTTGCTGTCGAAGAAGTCAGGGTCGGCACCGCCCTCCATGTGGGGGCCGTTGTCGCTGGCGAAGAGAAGGATCGTGTTCTCCAGAAGCCCCTTTTCACGGAGTTTGGCGACCAACTCTCCGACATAGAGATCCAGCCGGGTAACCATCGCGGCGAAGGCCGCCCGGGGATGCTCCTGCGAGCAGTATCCGCCGCGGCGGAACGCGGGACCCGAGTCGATGCCCCGGTAGGGGGTCTCCTCCCAGCGTCCGCGGAAGCGCTGCATGATGCTGTCCTCGGGGACGATCAGCTCGGCATGCGGGAGGGTCGTGGGGTAGAAGAGCAGGAAGGGGGCCTTCTCCGCGGCCGCCTCGTCGAGGAACTCCAGCGCCTTGCGGTGAATCAGATCCGGGGCATAGGTCCCTTCGCCGTAGGGTATGGCCTCGGTGTTGTCCGCGAGCTCCACGCGGCGGTCGTTCTCCCACAGATGGTCGGGGTAGTAGCTGTGGGCCAGCAGCTGGCAGTTGTAACCGAAGAACCGGTCCACGCCCTGCCGCTGCGGGTCGCCTGTCGAGCCGATGAATCCCAGGCCCCACTTGCCGAAGACGCCCACGCGGTAGCCGGCCTGGTCGAAGAGCTGCAGCAGGCGTGCCGAGCCCTCCGGCAGGGGATACTGCCCCTCGGGCGGGAGTTCGATGTTGCCCCGGACGGGCGTATGTCCCGAGTGAGTTCCCGTCAGCAGGCACGAGCGCGACGGGGCGCTCACGGTCGTGCCCGCGTAGCAGCGCGTGAAGCGCATGCCGCGGGCTGCGAGTGAGTCGATATGGGGTGTCCGGAAACGCTGCTGTCCGTAGCAGCTCAAGTCGCCGTAGCCCAGGTCGTCGGCCAGGATGAAGACCACGTTGGGCCGTTGGGCGTTGTCGGCCGGAGGCGTCTGTGCCGCTGCCTGTTTTGCGGAGGCGGTGCCGGCGAGGAGCAGGCCGCCCAGAAGCAGTCTTTCGTGCATGGTGCGTGCGTTTTGCGGTTTGGGACCTTAAAGATAGCGATTCTCGGCGGAAAGGGGGCAAAATCCCGGAAAAAACTTTATCTTTGTTTTCCAATGGAGAAGATATCTTCGAGAAAGATCGAGCTGCTTGCTCCGGCGCGGGATTTCGCCGCGGCGGTGGCGGCCGTGGACTATGGTGCCGACGCCGTCTACATGGGCGGCGCGAGGTTCGGGGCGCGGCAGGCTGCCGGCAATGCGACCGAACAGATCGCCAGGGCCGTGGAGTATGCCCACCGCTATGGCGTGCGCATCCACGCCACGCTCAACACCCTCCTGTGGGACGACGAACTCGAGGAGGCCGAACGTCAGGCCCGGGAGCTGATTGCCGCGGGGGTCGATGCCCTGATCGTGCAGGACATGGCCCTGCGGCGCATGAACCTTCCCGTCGAGCTGCACGCCTCGACGCAGATGTGCAACCGTACGCCCGAGGGGGCGCGGTTCCTTTCGGAGGCGGGCTTTGCCCGGGTGATTCTGGAGCGCAACCTCACGCTCGACGAGATCCGCGCGATCTGCCGCGCCACGACGGCCGAGGTGGAGTGCTTCGTGCACGGTGCCATCTGCGTGGGTTACAGCGGCCGCTGCTTCCTGTCGCGGTCGATGTCCGCGCGCAGCGGCAACCGGGGCGCCTGCAGCCAGCCCTGCCGTCTGACCTATGACCTGACCGACGGCCGCGGCCGCACCTGCCTGCAGGGACGGCATCTGCTGTCGGTGCGCGACCTGAACCTCTCGGAGCATCTGGGTGAGCTGATCGATGCCGGCGTCTCGTCGTTCAAGATCGAGGGCCGCCTGAAGGATCTGACCTATATCCGCAACGTGGTGGCCTACTACCGCCGGGCCGTGGACGAGGCGCTGGCCGCACGTCCGCAGCTGCAGCGCGCCTCGGTCGGCGAGAGCCGCCCGGATTTCGATCCCGACCCCTCGAAGAGCTTTACGCGCGGCGAGTCCGAATACTTCTTCGCGGGCAAGTGCGCCGGCGTGGCGTCGTTCGACACGCCGAAGGCGGTCGGTGAACGCATCGGTCGGGTCGTGCGCGTCGAGCGCAACGCGTTCCGGCTGGAGAGCCCCGAGGGGGTGCGGCTCGCCCCGGGTGACGGCATCTGCTTCCGTTCGGAGGCGGGCTTTGTCGGCACGAACGTCAATGCGGTGAAGGGTGCGCGGATCGTGCCCAACCGCATGGAGGGAATTCGCCCGGGCGCGGAGGTCTACCGCAACTACGACCGGCTCTTCACGCTGCGCGTCGAGCGCAGCCGCACGCGGCGGGTGATTCCCGCCACGGCCCGGGTGGAGACCCGGGAAGATGGCGTGCGGATCACCTTTACGGATTGCGAGGGCTTCACGGCTGCGGCCGAACGGCGCGTGGCGCTCGATGCGGCCCGCAACCCCGAGGCCAATGCCGCCTCGCTGCGGCAGCAGGCCGCGCGCAGCGGCGATACGATCTTCGAGGTCCGCGACGTGGAACTCCACGGCGCGGAGCGCTTCGTTCCGGCATCGCTGCTGGCCGAGCTGCGCCGCGAAGGCCTCGACCGGCTTCTGGCGGCGCGGATGGCACGCCTGTTTGAACACCGCATCCTGCCCGAAAATCCCGCGGCACGCTACCCTTCGGAGCAGCTCACGGCCGAGGAGAACGTTACGAACCGTCTGGCCGAGGCCTTCTACCGCGACCATGGGGTGCGGCGGATCGAGCGGGGGCTGGACCTGGCTCCGACGACCGTGGGGCATCCGGTGATGCGGACCTCCTACTGCATCCGCCGCGAGATCGGCGAGTGTCTGAAGGAGCATCCGCGGCTGCGGGGCGAGCTGTGGCTTGAGCGAGGGCGGCACCGCTACCGGCTTGCATTCGATTGTGTGCGGTGCGAGATGTCCCTGGTGGATGCCTCGGGGGAGCGAGATGAAAAGAAACCAAATAAAATAGATTGAAGATGAGAAAACGAATGTTGGCCCTGACGGCGTTGCTCCTGACGGGCGTGGTATGGGGCGCTGCGGCGCAGACCTGGAACGAGTGGCGCGACCCGGAGGTCAATGCGGTCAACCGGCTGCCGATGCGCTCCTCGTTCGAAGCCGGCGAGCGGTTGTCGCTCGACGGCATATGGCGTTTCATGTGGGTGCGCGACGCTTCGGACCGTCCTGAAGGGATCTGGCGCACGGATTATGACGACCGGGCGTGGGGTACGATGCCCGTTCCCGGCATCTGGGAGGTGAACGGCTACGGCGACCCGATCTACGTCAATGTGGGTTACGCCTGGCGCGGAAACTTCCGGAGCGATCCCCCGCTGATCCCCGATGCGGAGAACCATGTGGGCTCCTACCGCCGCGAATTCGAGATTCCCGCGTCGTGGGCGGGCAAGCAGATCACCCTGTCGATCGGGTCGGCCACGTCGAACGTCTATGTCTGGGTGAACGGCCGCTTCGTCGGATACAGCGAGGACAGCAAGCTGGCCGCGCAGTTCGACGTTACGAAATATGTGCACCCGGGCCGCAACCTTATCGCCATGCAGGTATTCCGCTGGTCGGACGGCTCCTATCTGGAGGATCAGGACTTCTGGCGCCTCTCGGGCATTGCCCGCGGCGTGGAGCTTCGGGCCCGCGACCGGGCGCATCTGGAGGATGTGCGCATCACGCCGTCGCTCGACGCCTCGTACCGCGACGGGGAGCTGCGCGTGGAGACAACCTCTACGCCGCAGGTGCGTGCGCTGACGCTGACCCTGCGCGATGCGGCCGGGCAGGAGGTTGCCTCGGAGCAGCTTACGCCCGGCAAGGGGGCAGCCTCGACGACCTTCCGGGTAGCGAATCCCGCGAAGTGGTCGGCCGAAATGCCGAACCTCTATACGCTTGAGATTGCCGTGTCGGACGGCCGCCGGACGACCGAGACCATCCGTCAGAACGTCGGCTTCCGCACCGTGGAGATCCGCGATGCACAGCTGCTCGTAAACGGACAGCCGGTGCTGATCAAGGGCGCCGACCGCCACGAGATGGACCCGCTGAAGGGCTATGTGGTGAGCCGCGAGCGGATGATCGAGGATATCCGGATCATGAAGGAGCTGAACATCAATGCGGTGCGTACGAGCCACTATCCCAACGATCCGCAGTGGTACGACCTCTGCGACCGGTATGGAATTTATGTGGTCGATGAGGCCAATGCCGAGTCGCACGGCATCAGCTACGGCGTCTTCGGCGAGAAGGCGCTGGCCGGAAATCCCGCCTATGCCAAGGCGCATGTCGAGCGGAGCAGCCGCATGGCGCAGCGCGACAAGAACCACCCCTCGGTCATCATCTGGTCGCTGGGCAACGAGGCCGGCATGGGTCCCAACTTCGAGGCTTCGTACCGCTGGGTCAAGGAGTACGATCCGTCGCGTCCGGTGCAGTACGAGCAGGCGATGGCCTACAAACCCGAGGAGGGGGCTCCCTATACCGACATCATCTGCCCGATGTACTGGGACTACGACCGTTGCCGGGAGTATTGCGAGTCGAACCCCACCAAGCCGCTGATCCAGTGTGAATATGCCCATGCCATGGGTAACTCGATGGGCGGTTTCGATCTCTACTGGGATCTCGTGCGCAAGTACCCCGTCTACCAGGGCGGCTTCATCTGGGACTTCGTCGATCAGGGTCTGGCCCGCTATGAGGCCGACGGCCGCGTGTCGTTCTGCTACGGCGGTGACTTCAACAACTACGACGCCACGGACAACTCGTTCAACAACAACGGTATCATCGCCGCCGACCGCAGCTACCATCCGCATGCCTACGAGGTGCAGCGGCAGTACCAGTCGGTATGGACCGCGCCGGTGGATCTGAAGCAGGGCCGTGTCGAGATCTATAATGAAAACTTCTTCCGCGGTCTGGAGAACTACACGCTGGATTGGGAGCTCGTGGCCGACGGCCGTGTCGTGAAGCGCGGTACGGTGGACGCTCTCGACGTGGCGCCGCAGCAGCGCCGCATGTATGACCTGGGCTTCACGGAGACCGATATCCCCGCTGAGGCCAACGAGGTGCTTCTCAATGTAGCCTATCGCCTGCGCGATGCCGAACCGCTGCTGGAGGCCGGCTTTGCCGTAGCGCGCCAGCAGCTCGTTGTCCGCGCCTATGATTTTGCCGGACAGCTCGATGCTCCGGCCGTGGAGCGCCCCGTGGAGATTACCACCTGGGAGCGCGGCACGCGTGTCGAGGGCGATTGCTGGGAGGCCTTCTTCTCGCGTGACGGATTCCTCACGCAGTACCGCTTCGAGGGGCGCGACCTGCTTGCCGAGGGTGCCTCGCTGCGCCCGCAGTTCTGGCGTGCGCCGACCGAAAACGATCTGGGTGCCGGCCTTGACCGCAAACTCTCCGTCTGGAAACGTCCCGCAATGAAGCTCGAATCGTTCGACAAGGCCGTCGAGGAGGGTGTGGCCGTGCTGACGGCCCGTTACACGCTTCCCGAGTTGGGGGCCTCGCTGACGCTTTGCTACCGGATCGACGGCGCGGGCGGCATGGAGGTTACCGAGTCCATGGAGCCCGGCGGGGAGGAGGCCCCGAACCTCTTCCGCTTCGGCATGACGATGGAGATGCCGGCCCGCTACAACCGGATCCTCTACTATGGCCGCGGTGCGCATGAGAACTATGCCGACCGCCTCTCGTCGGCCGATCTGGGGCTCTATTCCCAGCGGGTTTCGGATCAGTACCACGATGCCTATGTGCGTCCCCAGGAGTCGGGTACGAAGAGCGACGTGCGCTGGTGGCGTGTGCTCGACACGTCGGGCTCGGGTGTGGAGATCCGCTCCGACGCACCCTTCTCGGCTTCGGCGCTGCCCTATTCGACCGAGGCGCTCGATGTCTCCAACTTCCCGCCGCAGCAGCACTCCGGCACGCTGCAGCCCGACGGCCGCACGCATGTGAATTTCGACCTGCGGCAGATGGGTCTCGGATGCATCAACTCGTGGGGCGAGCTCCCGCTGGAGCAGTTCCGCATTCCCTACGGCGACTACACCTTCCGCTTCCGGATCGAACCGGTCGTTCGCTGATATGAAAAAATACCGGCCGGAGCGCGTCTCCGCCTCCGACCGGTTTGTACTTTTACCCTGGTATGCAAGAACAACTGACGCCCGACTTTCGGGACTATGAACTGCTCGATACGGGCGATTTCGAGAAACTGGAGCGTTTCGGACGCTTCATAACGCGGCGTCCCGAGCCGCAGGCCATTTGGCGCAAGAGCCTTCCGCAGACGGAGTGGCAGCGTGCCGACGCCTCCTTCCTGCGCGACGCGAACAGCGACGAGCGCGGCCGGTGGACGCTCCGGCGCGGCATGCCCGACCGCTGGACGGTGGAGTACCGCTACCGGGAGATGTCCCTCCGCATGCGTCTGGCCCTCACCTCGTTCAAGCATGTGGGTATCTTTCCCGAGCAGGCGGCCAACTGGAACTTCATCTACGACCGCTGCCGGGCGCTGGCCGCTGCCGCTGCAGAGCCGCCGCGCGTGCTGAACCTCTTTGCCTATACGGGAGGTGCGACGCTGGCCGCGCGGGCCGCCGGAGCCGAGGTTACGCACGTCGATTCGGTGCGCCAGGTGGTTACCTGGGCCCGGGAGAACATGGAGGCGAGCGGTCTGGACGGTGTGCGCTGGATCGTCGAGGATGCCCTGAAGTTCGTGCACCGCGAGGTGCGCCGCGACAACCGCTATGCCGGCATCATCCTCGATCCTCCGGCCTACGGGCGGGGTGCCAACGGCGAAAAGTGGGTCCTCGAGGAGGGTATCTGCGAGATGCTGGAGTGCTGCGCCCGTCTCTTGGAGGTGTCGGGGGCCTTTCTGGTGCTGAATCTCTACTCGATGGGACTCTCCTCGACGCTGGCCCGCACGGCCGTGCACCAGGCCTTCGGCGCTCCCCGCGAGGAGCAGTGGGGCGAGCTGTGCTTCACGGACCGCGGGGGCAAGCAGCTGCCGCTGGGTACCTATTACCGCTTTGCCCGATAAATGCCGGAAGCGATGGAGTGGTTGGTGAATCTGGGTTATCCGGGACTTTTCATCGGCACGTTCCTTGCCGGAACGGTGCTGCCGATGAGCTCCGACGTGCTGCTTGTGGGCATGCTTGCCGCCGGTGCCGATCCCGTGGCATGTCTGCTGCTGGCGGCCGTCGGCAACTGGCTCGGTGCCATGACCTCCTACTGGCTCGGTTGGTTTGCCAAGTGGGAGTGGCTCGAGCGGGCCTTCAAGGTGCGTCCCGAGACGCTGGAGAAGCAGAAGGTGCGTGTGGACCGCTTCGGCGTATGGCTGGCACCCTTCTTCTGGGCGCCGGTGATTGGCGTGGTCTTCATGATTGCGCTGGGATTTTACCGCGTGCGGCCCCGCATGACCGCCCTGATGGCGCTCGCCGGGTCGTTTGTCCGCTTCCTGTTCTGGATCCTGCTGCAGCACGCCTTTTTTGGCGGGGCGTAGCGGGTTTCGGGAATTGATATGATTCGAAAAAACTGCAGAATATGGGAATCTTTACCGTTTTTTTCGGTGTGTTGAGCGGCTGCCTGCTCTCCGTGCTTGTGGGTCTTGTCGGCAGCAACCGCCGGATCGGCTTCGGCTGGTCCTTTCTGATCAGTCTGATCTTTACGCCCCTCGTGGGCCTCATCTGCACGCTCCTGTCCGATCCGCTGCCCTGCGGTGAGAAGCGCTGGGGCTGCATCGGCACCGTCGTGGCGATCCTCGGTGTGATCTGCCTGGCGGCCTTCCTGCTCCTGCTGCTGACGGGCGGGGCACTCGTGCTCGCCCTGTAAGGCATTCTGCCGCGTCAGAAGACGTGGTAGATCAGAATGCCTGCCACGGCCGAGAGAAGGATCAGCAGAATGGGGTTCACCTTGCGGAACGAGGCGATGGCGCAAAGCCCGAAGATCACCCAACTCCACGTGTCGATGAAACTCTCGCCTTCGTGCGAGGCGGGGAACATGAGCAGCAGGGCCGCCGAGGCGATCATGCCGATGACGACGGGCTTCATGCCCGACATGGCACCCGCGAGGATGGGATTTCCGTGCAGGCGCAGGAAGAAGCGCGTGAGCAGCAGCATGACCGTGAGCGACGGGAGGCAGACGGCAAAGGTGGCGATCGCCGAGCCGAGAATCCCGAAGAGGAGATGGTCTCCGGCCTGCATGCCGACGGTATATCCCACGTAGGTCGCCGAGTTGATGGCAATCGGGCCCGGGGTCATCTGACTGACGGCCACGATATCGGTGAAAACGGTATTGGTCATCCAGGCATGGCGGACAACCACCTCGTGCTGGATCAGGGCCAGCATGGCGTATCCGCCGCCGAACCCGAAGAATCCGATCTTGAGGTATGAGAGGAAGAGTTGCAGGAAGATCATGAGCGTGCTTTTTTACCGATTGTCAGAGTCCAGGCGATTCCGGCCACGGCGCCGGCGATAATCAGCAGAACGGGCGACCAGCCAAGTCCCCATACGGCCAGAGCCACAAGAACGACGACGACCCAGAGTGCCGGATGCATGCCCCGGGCCAGCGAGAGGACCGGTACGGCGATCAGCGCCACGACGGCCGGACGCATGCCCTTGAAGGCGGCATCCACGATAACGTTGTGGCGGATTCCCGCGAAGAAGATCGCCACGATCAGGATGATGAGAAACGAGGGGAGCACGGCTCCGAAGGCTGCCGTGGCGGCTCCGCGCAGTCCGCGGACCTTGTAGCCGATGAATACCGAGGTGTTGATGGCGATCGGTCCGGGCGACGACTGGGCCAGCGTCAGCAGGTCCAGAAATTCGGATTGCGGAAGCCATCCGCGCCGTTTGATAACTTCGGCCTCGATCAGCGAGATCATCGCATATCCGCCGCCGAAGGTGAAGAGGCCGATCTTGAAGAAACTCTTGAAGAGTTCACGAAGCCTGGTCTGTTCCATGTTGATCTATGCTCTTGTTTTCTTACCCAGCAGGGTGCGTATGCCGTCGATGAAGACCATCGGGTGGGTCGGTGCGCCGGGCAGCCACAGGTCGACCCGATGGCGGTCGAAGAAGCTGCGCTCCACGGCGCGGCTTTCGGCGAAGAGACCTCCCGAGCAGGCCTCCGTGCCGCAGGCGACGAGGATCTTGGGCTCGGCGACGGCTTCGTAGCAGATCTCGAGCGCCTCGGCCATGTTGCGCGTTACGGGACCCGAGACCACCACGCCGTCGGCATGGCGGGGCGAGGCGGTGAAGCCGACGCCGAAGCGCCCGAAGTCGAAATTGACGTTGCCCGTGGCGTTGAGCTCCATCTCGACCGAAGCGTCGCCTCCGGCCGACACTTCCCGCAACTCCAGTGCTTGGCCGAAGAAACGGCGGATCTCGGGGCGGACCTGTTTTTCGTCGAATGCGACACCCCGGTCGCCCGGCCGTATGACAAGCGCCTCGCGCGTGGGTGCTCCGATGCGGTAGTCGTTCGTAAAGCGGATGTTGTGCGGCGCCCGCCGGGCACACTCGCCGCAGAAGAGGCAGCGCCCCAGGTCGAGTGCCAGGGGAGCAGCCGCAAGGGCTCCCGTGGGGCAGATCGCCGCGGCCTGCCCGACCGCCGTGCGCTCTTCGGCCGTCGCGGCTTCGGTCAGTTCGGGCCGCCCGCGGAAGCGCGCCGTCAGCTCCACGGCGTCGAGATCCTCGATGGCCTGCTGTCCGTGGCTTCGCAAAACACGTATTTTCGGAAAAATCATATACGCTATCGATATTTGTTTTTCGGCTCCTCCCTGCGGTCTGCGTCATAAATCGTGCCCGCAGTAGGAGAGGTTGAAACTCTTGTTGCAGATCGGGAAATCGGAGATGCCCTCGCCGCGGCAGGCCAGCGCCAGCGCCATCCAGTTGTGCAGACTCGGGTCCTTGACGCGGCAGGCGGCGATACGACCCGCCGTGTCGGTGATGACGACGTGGCATGTCTCGCCGCGCCATCCTTCGATCAGTCCGAAGGCCAGCGAGCGGGGGGCGAGCGGCGTCGCGTAGTCGGGTTGCGGCAGTGCATCGAAGCCGATCTCCGCGCGCCGTGCCGTCAGCGTGTCGATGCAGGCGGCCGACTGCAGCACCTCGCGGCAGCGGACCATCAGGCGGGCCATGACGTCGCCCTGCCGCTTGACGATCGGCTTGTGGCCGAGCAGCGTGGCATAGCATCCCCACGGATGCGAGGCGCGCAGGTCGCGCTCCACGCCGCTCGCGCGGGCCGCCTGTCCCACGCCGCCGATGCGGAGCATCTCCTCGCGCGGCACCGTGCCGCATTGCTCAAAGCGGGCCAGCAGCGAGGGCGACGACTTCAGGTCGTGGCGTACCTCGTCGTAGTGGCGGGCGATTTCGCGGACGTTGCGGCGGATCATCTCCGTCGTCTCGGCATCGAGCGGATGGTCCGTGCCGCCGGGACGCAGCAGCCCCTTGCCGAAGCGGTTGCCGCACCACGCCTGCGTGGTGTTGATCGTCATCGTGCGCAGCGCCTCGCAGGCCACCTGCCCCAGCTGATAGCCCACATCCGTCGAGAGGGCTCCCGTGTCGGCGATCTGCATGGCCATGCGTTCGAGTTCGAGGGCCAGGGTGCGCTCGATTTCGAGTGCCTCCGGCAGCCGGGCCGCCGTGAGCTTCTCGACCGCCGCGGCGAAGGCCGTGGCGTGGGCTACGGCGCTGTCTCCGGCGACCGTCTCCGCGAGGCATGCCTGCCGCAGCCGGTTTTCCGTACGCGTGAACTCGGCCTCCACGCCGCGATGCTGGTATCCCAGCGCAATTTCGAGGTGGAGAACCTGCTCGCCGTTGCAGATGAAGCGGAAGGCCCCCGGCTCGATGATGCCCGCATGGATCGGGCCGACGTTCACCTCGTGCAGCGAGCGCCCCTCCATCGTGTAGAAGGGGTAGCTGTCGATCGAACGGCGGCGGTCGTAGCCGTCGGCCGGGACGCGCAGTGGCTTGTCCCACGGCATGCCGTCGAAGCGGATGCCGTAGCGCTCGGTGATGTCGCGCTCGAAGGGGTGCAGGGCGGGATGCCGGGCCGTGAGCGAGGGGAGCACCCCCTCGTCGTAATACTCCATCGTGTGCGAGGCGATCAGCACCCGGTGCTCTGCGTCGTCGAGCAGCAGGCAGACAAAGCGCATGCGGTCGCCGTCGGGCAGGGCGAAGTAGTGGGCGACATGATAGCGCGGATCGCCGAGGCGTGCATCCAGGTCGGCGTGGAACTCCGCATAGGATACTTCGGGAATGTCGTGCAGCGCGACGGCATCGGCGCGGTTGTCGGTGATGTACCAGGTCATAGCGATGCGATTTGGTCGATCATGGATACGAGGAATCCGGGCTGCCAGATGCCGGCGATCGTTGCGGCGAGCAGCAGGACCAGAACCGACCAGGAGCGTTTGCGGTCGGCCTTCGAGAGGTGCAGCTCATCCTGGTTGGGCTGGTAGCAGAGGCGGAGCACCCGCACGCAGAACGAGTAGATGACGATGCAGAGCAGGAGCAGCAGGGCGCATGCGAGCCACCACTTCCCGCCGGCGATCACCTCGCGGAGGATGGCCACCTCGGAGAGGAAGAGCGGCGAGGGCGGGAAGGCCATGACGACGACCATGCCGAGGATCAGACCGACGGCCCCCACGCGGTTGATGTGGATGTAGTCGCCGATGCGGTTGATGCGGTAGCTGTTGTAGACCTGCCGGACGACGGCGATCTGCAGGAAGAGGCTGCTCTTGATGAGCGTATGGCAGACGACGTGGAATACGGCGGCCCATACGCCGAAGCCGCCGATACTGAGCCCGATGGCCGCGATGCCCATGTTCTCGACGGTCGAGTAGGAGAGGAAGCGCTTGTAGTTGTTCGTGCGGCGCAGGAAGAGGGCTCCGATGATGAGCGACAGGACGCCGGTGAGCAGCAGCACGGAGCGCACCCAGGGGAAGGCCTCGGTCTGGGCGAGGATCTTGTAGACGCGCAGCACGGCGAGGAATCCCGCATTGACCACTCCCGTGGAGATGAGCGCCGAGGCGGGTGCCGGTGCGGCGAAGTTGGCGTCGACACCGACCGGATACAGCGGGAAGAGCTCCATCTTGCAGCTGTATCCGCAGAGGATGAGCAGGAAGGCGGTCTTCAGGTAGAGGACGTTGCTGCCCGGGGCGGCTGCCGCCACCGCCTCGTAGGAGAGCGATTCGCACTTGGTCGCTGCGGCCAGCAGCAGGATGCCCAGGTAGGCCATGGCGATGCCCGTCGAGCAGACGAAGAGATATTTCCAGGCCGCTTCGAGCGCCTGGGCCGTGCGGCGGTAGTAGATCAGTCCCGCCGAGCAGAGTGTCGTGGCCTCCAGAAAGATCCACGTTACGGCGAGGTTCGCGGCGAAGTAGGCGCCGGCGATGGCTGTCGTCAGCAGCAGCAGCAGCGCCGAGTAGGTGCGCATCTGGCGCAGGTCGCCGCCGTGCAGGTAGGATTCCGAGTGGGCGAAGACGAAGGCCGAGACGACGGTGAGCAGGATGAAGAAGAGCGTCCCGGCGTCGTCGTATTGGAAGACCCCGAGCGAGGTGGCTCCGAAGGCTCCGGCAAGAATCCATACGGCGAAGAGCACCTGGACGGCATAGAAGAGCACGCCCGAAATGAGAAGGTGTCGCTCGTTGCGGGCCGTAAAGGCGCTTGCGGCAATCAGAATGCTGAATATTAGATAGATGAGCATAATGTCAGTCCTTTACGTTGGTGAGCGAATCGGCATCGTCGGCGTGGATCTTGCCGTCGATCTTGGTGAAGAAGACGCCGAGCATCAGCACCGAGATGAGGATGTCGAGCAGGATGGCGACGTTGATGACCAGCGGCATCTCGACGCCGATGGCCGTCGAGAAGAGGAACACGCCGTTCTCGATGGCGAGGAATCCCACCATGTGGGAGAAGATCCGCTGTCGCAGCGTGATGAGGATCAGTCCGCTGAGCAGCGCGTAGAGGGCGACGCCGAAGAAGACGAGATCGACGGTCGTGTCGGCGACGTAGTAGGTGATCGAGACGCTGACGACCAGGGCCGTGAGCGAGAGCAGGAGGGCTCCCGACTGCGAGGAGCCCGAGCGGCGCACGCGGTTGATCTTCGTGCGGCGGATCACGGCGAAGAGCAGCCACGGTATGAGAATACCCTTGAAAAGCAGTGTTTCGAAGGCGATGAAGGCGAAATCCGCGGGATTGATGGCGTGCAGACGCACCAGCGCAATGGCGAAGAGCAGCCATCCCTGCAGCCCGATGAGCGCGGCGAAGTTGCGGAAACGCTCCGTGATCGAGAGGTAGATGAGCGTTACGACGTAGAGTATGACGAGCAGCAGTATCATTGGATCGAGATGTTGCGTTGGAGCAGGAAGGCGGTGAAGTAGACCAAAGCCGCCAGGGCGACGACGGTGAGGATGAAGGTGGTGTTGCGGACGAGCTTGTTGCGGGCCTGCGTCGATTCGACAACGCCGATCGAGAGGCCCGTGAGAAGCACGGCCAGCGGAGCTGCGACCCACCAGTGGAAGGCGCATATGGCGGCGACGGCATCGGCTGCGAGGATCGACAGGGCCGCGGTCTTGATCCATCCGGCGATCTTGATGAAGGCCAGATCGACGCCGCAGTAGTCGAGGCACATGACCTCGTGGATCATCGTGAGCTCGAGGTGCGTGCGGGGGTCGTCCACCGGTATGCGGCCGCTTTCGGTGATGGTGATCTTCACGAGAATGTAGGCCGCCAGCAGCAGGACGACGGCCAGTTGTGCCTCTCCGGTCCTGTCGAAGGCGAAGATCTCCGCGAAGGAGGTGAATCCCATGAGCAGGGCGAAGGTCCCGAAGGTGAGCATCAGGGCCGGCTCCACGAGAGCTCCGTAGAGGGCTTCGCGGCTGGCGCCCATCCCTTCGAACGAGCTGCCGGTGTCCATGGCCGCCAGGATGAGAGCCATGCGTCCCAGAGCCAGCAGGTAGGCGAAGGCGACCAGATCGCCGTCAAACGAGATCATCGGCCAGAGGTCGCCCACGGGAATGAGCAGCGCGGCGATGATCGCCGAGGCCAGGTAGACGGAGGGGGCGGCGCGGAAGAGCGTCGAGGTCGTCGTCGAGTAGACGGCCCCCTTGTGCAGCAGCAGCCATACGTTGTGGAGGTGCTGCGTGAAGCGGATGCCCTTGCGTCCGGCCAGCCGGGCCCGCGTGCGGTTGATGAGCCCGGGAATGGCCAGGGCGACGAGCAGCAGCAGGAGTGTATTGAAGAGTGCCATCGTCAGATCAGTTTAAGCAGCGAGAGGAGGAATACGAGTGCCAGGAAGGCCAGCGCGAAGAGGACGTAGTGGTTGATCTTGCCCGTGCGGAGGCGCATGACGCGGGCGTTGATGCGCCGCAGCAACTCCACCCACCAGGCCGCAAAGAGCCGTCCGATGCGGTCGCGGTGTCCGATGTCGAAACGGTGCGTCGAGGGGAAGATCTCGCCCTTCTGCACGGGAGCTCCCTCGCCGCTGTTCTGGGTCAGCGAGGTGGCGATGGACTGCAGCCCTTCGGAGAAGGATTCACCCGTATACTGCATCCGCACGTTCGGCGCCGTGAATCCGCAGCCCCAGGTCGGGCCTTCCGTGACGGGGCGGTTGCGCAGCAGCCTGCGGCGCAACCAGTAGAGGGCTCCGGCCACGAGCAGCAGGAGCCATACCGTGCGGCCCACGGTCTGGAGCGTCGGCGTAAGCAGCCAGCCGGCCGTGTCGACGGGCGTGGGAAGGAAGAAGGCTGCCGCGCGGGTCGCTGTTCCCGTCGCCACGCCGGGGAAGAGCCCCACGAAGAGGATGCCGGCCAGCGGGAGCGCCATGGCGGCGATGCGGCCGTTGTCCACCTCCCGGGATTCGGCCACCTCGTGGGTGCGGGGTGCTCCGAGAAATACCGTGCCGTAGAGTTTCGTGAAGGCGAGGAGCGCGATGCCGCCGATCAGCGCCAGCGCCGCGAGCCCGGCGGCTGCGGCCAGCGTGTCGCATCCCGAGGCGACGCTGTCGAACAGTCCGAGGTAGATGAGCAGCTCCGAGACGAAACCGTTCAGGGGCGGCAGGGCGCAGATGGCCACCGTACCCGTCAGGAAGAGCAGGGCGGTCATCGGCATGTGCCGGGCCACGCCTCCCAGATCGTCGAGCGAGGTGGTCCGCAGGGCTGTGAGGAGATTGCCGGCGCCGAAGAAGAGCAGCGACTTGAAAAACGAGTGGTTCACGGTGTGGAGCAGGGCTCCGGCGATGCCGGCCATCGCCACGACCTGATTTCCCGAGGCCTTGCCGAGGGCCGCCACGCCGATGCCGATGAGGATGACCCCGATGTTCTCGATTGAGGAGTAGGCCAGCAGCCGCTTGACGTCGTTCTGCGTGGCCGCGAGGATGATGCCCCAGAGCCCCGTAACGATGCCTGCCGCGAGGAGAATCAATCCGGCGGTGTGCAGCGAGGTCATTCCGCCCGCGGCGGCCGTCGTGCGCAGGATGCCGTAGATGCCGGTCTTGATCATCACGCCCGACATCAGCGCCGAGACGTGCGACGGGGCTGCGGGGTGTGCTTCCGGAAGCCAGACATGCATCGGGAACAGTCCCGCCTTCATGCCGAATCCCGCCAGGAAGAGGATGAACAGCGGCAGGGCGGGCCGCGTGTGCAGGTATTCGGCCAGCGCGCCGAACGAACCCGAGCCGGCTTCGGTGGCGACCCGCACGAATCCGGCGAGCAGCAGGAAGAAGCCGATGTGCATCATGATGAGGTACGAGAGCGCGGCGCGGCGCACCTCGCGGCGCTCGGCCTCGAAGAGGATGAGCAGGAACGACGCCACGGTCATCAGCTCCCAGAAGAAGAGGAACGAGTAGCCTCCGTCGGAGAGCACGACGCCCAGCATGGCGTAGTACATGACCGTAAGTGCGGTGTAGTGGAGCGAGACGTGTGCCGGGGACTTGTGGGCGAGCTCTGCGGCGAGATATCCCCGCGAATAGGCGGCCGAAGCGACCGATCCGATGCCGATGATCAGGACGAAGAGGGCCGAGAGGGTGTCCATCGAGCCGGTGTCGCCGTGGAAGAGGGCGTTCGGCCCGCTCCACAGCTGCGTTGGTACTCCTTCGACCAGCGTCCGGACGGCCAGTGCGCAGCTTCCGAGTGCTCCGATTCCGATGAGGATGAGCGCCGTGAGCCCCTTGCTGCGGAGCGGAACGGCGAAGAGCAGGGCCGAGATTGCGGCCAGAGCGAAGAGGGTGTAGAGCGTAAACATCATTCCTTTGTTTTCAGGGTGTTGGCCACCGCGACCATCACCACGGCCGCCAGGGCCGCCGTTTCGGTCCGCAGCCGCTGGTCGCCGAGGGTGATCTCCTCGAATCCGTGGGCCAGGGCGAGGTCGATCTCTTCGGGCGAGAAGTCCCCTTCGGGCCCGATGAACACCTCGATCTTCGAGCCGGCCCTGATGGCCTGCGGAAGGTAGCGCTTCCCTTCGGGCGCATGCGCCGGTGCGCAGTGGGCCAGGAAACGCTGTCCGTCAAAAGGCCGGAGCACCGCCTCGCGGAACGTCGTCAGCGGCCGCAGCTCCGGGCGGTAGGCCTTGAGCGACTGTTTCATCGCGGCCGTGATGACTTTCTCGCCCCGCTCGGTCTTGAACGTGCGGCGCTCGCTGTGCTCGGTTTCGAGGGGCAGGATGGATGAGATGCCCACCTCGGTGGCCTTCTCGAGAAACCACTCGAAGCGGTCGGCGTTTTTCGTCGGCGCCACGGCCACGGTCAGTTCGTAGGGCAGTTTCCCGTATTGGCTTTCCGTCGAGAGGATCCGTACGGTACAGTGTTTGGGGTGGTCGTCCGTGATCTCCGCCCGATAGAGGTTTCCCTGTCCGTCGGTCAGGTGGATCTCGTCGCCGCACGAGAGGCGGAGCACCCGTATGCAGTGTTTCGATTCCTCCTCGCCGAGCGTATGATACGGGACCTCGATGTCGGGGGCGTAAAAAAGTTGCATACCTGTTATAATTTACTAACTTTGCAACGGCTTCGCTGCGGGCGTCTGCCGCGGCGGAAGTTTCCGAGCCGCAAAGTTATACAAATAAGACGACAGATGAAACCTATTGCTGGATTATTGACACTTTTTCTGATGATGAACTGTGTATCGTGCGAGTCCGAGAAGAAGAGCGGGGAGAACCCCTTCTTCACGGAGTGGACGACGCCCTACGGCGTACCGCCCTTCGATGAGATCCGCCCCGAACACTTCCTGCCGGCTTTCGAGCGGGGCATGTCGCTGCATGACGCCGAGATCGACGCCATTGCGACGAACAACGACGATCCCACGTTCGAAAACGTCATCCTGGCCTACGACCGCTCCGGAGCGATGCTGGCGCAGACCGAACTGGTCTTCGGCATGCTCTGCGCCGCGGAGAACAACGCCGAGCTGCAGACCCTGCAGGAGGAGCTCATGCCGCGCCTGGCGGCCCATTACGACCGGATTCTGCTCGACGAGCGGCTCTTTGCGCGGATCCGCGACCTCTACGAGCGGCGCGGGTCCCTTTCGCTCGACGCCGAGCAGCAGCGGCTGCTGGAGAAGACCTACCGGCGCTTCGTGCGGGCCGGAGCCCTGCTGGACGGGGAGCAGAAGGCCCGCCTGAAGGAGATCAACGGCGAACTGGCCCTTGCCGCGGTGCGCTTCGGCAACAACCTCCTGGCCGAGAACAACCGCTTCGAGATGACCCTCTCTTCCGAGCAGCAGGGAGGTCTTCCGAACGATGTGCTGGAGGCGGCCCGCGAGCAGGGACGCGCCCGCGGAAAGGGAGAGGTGCCGCTCTTCACGCTCCATAAGCCGAGCATGATTCCCTTCCTGACCTACTCCTCCGACCGGGAGCTGCGCGACAGCATCTATACGGCCTACCTGAACCGTTGCAACCACGGCGACGAGTACGACAACAAGCAGCTCATCAACGACTTCATCCGTCTGCGTACGGAGAAGGCGCACCTTTTGGGCTATCCCTCCTATGCCGCCTATGTCGTCGATGACGAGATGGCCCGCACGACGGGTGCCGTCTACGAACTGCTGGACGGCATCTGGACGCCGGCGCTCGAACGGGCCAAAGGGGAGCTGGCCGAGATGGAGGAGCTCTTCCGCAAGGACTGTCCCGACGGGGAGTTCGCCGCATCGGACTGGTGGTACTACGCCGAGAAGCTCCGCCGGCAGAAATACGCGCTCGACGAGTCGATGCTGCGCCCCTACTTCTCGCTGGAGAATGTCCGGAGCGGCATCTTCTTCCTGGCCAACCGGCTCTACGGCATTACCTTCCGGCCGCTGGTCGTTCCGGTCTATCACCCCGATGTGACGGCCTATGAGGTGCTCGATGCCGACGAGACGCACCTGGGCGTCCTCTACTTCGACTTCTTCCCGCGTGCGGGCAAGAGCCAGGGTGCGTGGTGCGGCAACTATGTCGAACAGACCTACGAGGAGGGCGTGCGCAAGGCGCCCGTCGTGTCGATCGTCTGCAACTTCACCCCTCCGGTGGGCAATACGCCGGCCCTGCTGACGCTCGACGAGACGGAGACGCTCTTCCACGAATTCGGCCATGCGCTCCACTTCCTCTTCCACGACGTGAAGTACCGCGGCCTCTCGGAGGTCGAGGGCGATTTTGTCGAGCTGCCCTCGCAGATCATGGAGAACTGGGCCTTCTCGCCCGAGCTGCTGCGCCAGTATGCCGTGCATTACCGTACGGGCGAGGTGATTCCCCAGTCGCTGATCGACAAGATCCGCCGCAGCGAGCTCTTCAACCAGGGCTTCATGACCACGGAGCTGGTCGCCGCGGCCCTCTCCGACATGGATATCCACTCGATCGAGGAGTACGAAACGTTCGATCCGATGGCCTTCGAGCGGGAGGTCCTCACCGAAAAACGGGGGCTGATCCCGCAGATCGAGCCGCGTTACCGCTATCCCTATTTCAGCCATATCTTCGACGGCGGCTACTCGGCCGGCTACTACTTCTATATCTGGGCCGAGGTGCTCGACAAGGATGCCTTCGAGGCGTTCCGCGAGAGCGGCGACCTGTTCAACAGACGCGTTGCCGACGATTTCCGCCGCAAGGTGCTCTCCCGCGGCGGCTCGGAGGACGGCATGAGCCTCTACCGGGCCTTCCGCGGCAAGGACCCCGACCGGATCCCGATGCTGCGCGGCCGCGGCCTGTGGAACGAGCCCGAGCCGGCCGACTCGCTTGCGGCGCCGCAGCGTGTGGAGCAGCCGCTTTCCGCGGACGTGCAGGCCGTGCGGACCGCCCTCGACGGGGCGGATCGCCGCGAGTAGCCGCCGAACCCGAACGTAAAACCAAGAAACCTTATACGATGAAAAAAGCACTGCTCATCATGACCTTTTCGACACTTGCGGCCGGATGCGCCGACAATTCGATTCCCCGGGCCGACCTGCCCGAACTGGATCTCACGAATCCGCTGCTGGCCGCGTGGGATACGCCCCACGCCACACCGCCCTTCTCGCGGATCGAACTCAAGGATTATGAACCGGCCTTCGACGCGGCGATCGCCTGCTCGCGGGCCGAGATCGAGGCGATCGTCAGCAACCCGAAGAAGCCGACCTTCATGAACACGATCGTGGCGCTGGAGCGTCAGGGCGAGCTGCTCGGCCGCATTTCGGGCATCTTCTTCAACCTTCTGGGCGCCAATACCTCGGACGAGATGCAGCAGATCGCCATGCGCGTGCAGCCCAAGCTGACCGAGCTGTCGAACGACATCTCTCTCAATCCCGAGCTGTTCGCCCGCGTGAAGGCGGTCTACGAACATCCGGGCCGCGGCCTCTCGACCGAGGACAAGCGCCTCGTGGAGAAGACCTACCGGAGTTTTGCCCGCAACGGCGCGGCGCTGTCGGACGCCGACAAGGAGCTCTACCGCCAGTATACGACCGAGCTGTCGGCCCTCTCGCTGGAGTTCGACCGCAATTCGCTGGCGGCAACCAACGCCTTTACGCTCCACATCACCGATCCGGCGGTCGTGGCCGAACTCCCGGCCTTCGTGCGTGAGGGCATGGCCTCCGAGGCCAGGTCGCGCGGCGTGAAGGGCTGGGTCGTAACGCTGCAGTACCCGAGCTACCTGCCCTTCATGACCTATTCGTCGAACCGTGCGCTGAAGGAGAAGCTCTGGCGGGCGAACAGCTCCTGCTCGCTCGGCGGTGAGTTCGACAATACGCAGATCGTCAAGAAGATCGTCAATACGCGTCTGAAGCTGGCCCGCCTGCTCGGCTATGACTGCTATGCGGACTATGTGCTCGAAGAGCGCATGGCGAAGGATACGCCGACCGTACGGGCCTTCCTCGACGAGCTGCTCGTCGCCACGAAGGGGTATGCCGATGCCGACTACCGCACGATCTCGGAGTACGCCGCCTCGCAGGGATTCAAGGAGACGCTGATGCCCTGGGACTGGTCCTACTACACCGAAAAATACAAGGACGAGAAGTATGCGCTCAACGCCGAGATGGTGAAGCCCTACTTCGAGCTCGAACGGGTCAAGAAGGGTGTTTTCCTGCTGGCCAACAAGCTCTACGGGCTGAACTTCACGCCCAATCCCGAAATCGAGGTCTACCATCCCGATGTTACGGCCTACGACGTAACCGACGCCGGGGGACGCTTCATGGCGGTGCTCTACCTCGACTTCTTCCCCCGCGCCTCGAAGAATTCGGGTGCGTGGATGACCGAGTTCCGCGGTGCGAAGTGCGTGGACGGCGTGGAGACGCGTCCACTCGTTTCGCTGGTGATGAACTTCACGAAGCCCACCGAAACCTCGCCCTCGCTGCTGACCTTCGACGAGGTGGAGACCTTCCTGCATGAATTCGGACACGCCCTGCACGGCATGCTGGGCGAGGGTTCGTACGAGTCGCTCACCGGTACGAACGTCTACCGCGATTTCGTGGAGCTTCCCTCGCAGATCATGGAGAACTGGGCCACGGAGAAGGAGTTCCTCGACCTGTGGGCCGCACACTACCAGACCGGGGAGAAGATCCCTGCGGAGATCGTCGATCGCATCGTTGCCGCGCAGAACTACCTGGCCGCCTATGCCAACGTGCGGCAGCTGTCGTTCGGCCTGACCGACATGGCCTGGCATACGCTCACCGAGCCGTTCGAGGGCGATGTCGAAGTTTTCGAACGGGAGGCGATGGCGCCCGCGCAGGTGCTGCCCGTCGTCGAGGGCACGGCCATGTCGCCAGCCTTCGGACATATCTTCGCCGGAGGCTATGCCGCCGGTTACTACGGCTACAAGTGGGCCGAGGTGCTTGAAGCCGACGCCTTCTCGCTCTTCAAGGAGAAGGGGATCTTCAACCGGGAGGTTGCGACCTCGTTCCGCGACAACATCCTTTCGAAGGGCGGCACGGAGGATCCCATGGAGCTCTATGTGCGCTTCCGCGGACACAAGCCCGAGACGCGTGCGCTGATCGAGAAGATGCAGCTGGGCAAGTGATCGGCCTGTCGGCATTCTGCCTGATCCGGGGCTGCGGTTGCAAGACTGCAGCCCCTTTTTCGCGTGCGGCGGCGGCATGCGGAAGGGGAGCACCCTCTGCAGGATGCTCCCCCGAAGCCGTGTTCCGGA
The DNA here is from genome assembly GCA_019115605.1 of Candidatus Alistipes faecigallinarum. Classification (GTDB taxonomy): domain Bacteria; phylum Bacteroidota; class Bacteroidia; order Bacteroidales; family Rikenellaceae; genus Alistipes; species Alistipes faecigallinarum. The sequence continues at coordinate 20,422 of DXDG01000001.1, read as the reverse complement.
AATCGGCCGTTGCGTTGCCGGTTCCGGATCCCTCTCTTCGAATCCGCTGCCGGACTCTCCCTTGACGTTCCGCCGCCCTGCGGCGGAGCGGGCCCGATACCCTGACCGTTCGAATTCTTCCGGTATCGCGGCCCCTGTGGAAGATCAAAAACCCTGCCATGCCGGGACGGATGAAGGACCGGCAGCGCGGTGTCCGGGGATCGGCTCCGGTGTAAAGCGAGCGCTCCGCAACCCGGCCGGGTTGCGGAGCGCTCGCACTGCGGGGATCCGTGCGGATCCTCTATCTGGAGTTGCGGTATGCGGCGACGCCGCTCTCAAGGAACTGCACGAAGGCATCGACATCGAGGTCGTAGCCGCGGGGCTCGACCAGCGGCTGCCCGTCAACACCCTGCAGGACGTAGTAGGGCTGGGCATTGACACCGTAGGTCTTCAGGGCGTAGTAGGAGTTGATCTTGCCGAGGCTCTTGAGCACCTTCCCGGCGTCGGTCGTAACCCACTCCTCCTCGGGCAGCACCTTCTTGTCGTCCGAATAGAGGGCGCAGATGACGTAGTTGTTGCGCAGGATCTCCAGCACCCGGGGATCGGACCAGACGCGGGCCTCCATCTCGCGGCAGTTCACGCAGCCGTGGCCCGTGAAGTCGATGAAGAGGGGCTTGCCGACCTTGGCGGCGTATGCCTCGGCCTCCTCGAGGTCGAAGAAGCCTTCGAGCCCGTGGGGAAGGTGGAGAAAGTCGCTGTATTTGCGCTGTCCGAGCTCGCTGGCCGACGAGGTTGCGGGGGCCGCGGCGGTGTTGGCTCCGAGGACGAAATCCTGCGTCGTCAGGGGCGGAAGGTATCCCGAGAGGCCCTTGAGCGGGGCGCCCCACATGCCCGGGATCATATAGACGACGAACGAGAAGACGACGATGGCGAGTGCCAGACGTCCGACGCCGAGGTGCTGGACCTCATCGTCATGCGCGAAGCGGATCTTGCCCAGCAGGTAGAGCCCCAGCAGCGAGAAGACGACGATCCATACGGCGAGGTAGATCTCGCGGTCGAGGATGCCCCAGTGGTAGGTCTGGTCGGCGACCGAGAGGAACTTCATGCCGAGGGCCACCTCGATGAATCCGATGACGACCTTCACGGAGTTCAACCATCCGCCGCTCTTCGGGAGCTTCTTCAGCACCGAGGGGAACAGCGCGAAGAGGGTGAACGGCAGGGCGAAGGCCACCGAGAAGGCTAGCATGGTGATGATCGGCGTCCAGAACTCGCCCGATGTCGACTTGATGAGCACCGAGCCGACGATGGGACCCGTGCAGGAGAACGACACGAGCACGAGCGTCAGGGCCAGGAAGAAGATGCCTCCGAGACCCTTCGTGTCGGCTTTCGAGTCGGTCTTGTTCACCATCCACGACGGCATGGTGATCTCGAACGCTCCGAAGAACGAGGCGGCGAAGACCATGAAGACGAGGAAGAAAATGACGTTCGGCAGCCAGTGCGTGGCCAGCCAGTTGAAGATGTCGGCCGTTACGGCGTCGCCGCCGACGATGCGCGTGATGAGGATAATGGCGGCGATGGGCACCGTGTACAGGAGGACGATGAACAGGCCGTAGAGCGAGGCGCGCAGGCGTCCCAGGGCTGCTCCGCCCTCACCCTTGAGAAAGTACGACACGGTCATCGGCACCATCGGGAAGACGCACGGCGTCAGCAGCGCGGCGAATCCCCAGAGGATCGCCTCGATGATCAGGGCCCAGAGTCCCTTGCTTCCGACGGCATCCTTCGCCGCGGGTGCGGCGGTGTCGGTTGCCGGGGTTGCCGGGGCGGCTTCGATGGCAGCCTCTGCGGCCGTGCCTTCGGGCAGGGTGATCGTCAGCTCCGTGTCTTCGGGCGGCATGCAGCTCGTATCGTCGCAGATCATCCATTCGACCTGGGCCTTGAGCGTCGCCTCCGCAGCCGTGAGCGTTACGCGCTGGGCGAACTGCGCCTTGCCGGAGAAGGTGCCGATCTCCATCTGGAACATCTGGTCGAAGTAGCGGTGGGCGGTCGAGAGCTGCTCGACGCCGCCTTCGAGTGTAACCCCCTCGCCCGCGGTAAAGGTGATGGAGGTGGCATTGGGTCCGCCTTCGTAGGGCCCCATGTCGTACATGTGGTATCCGGCGGGGATCGTTGCCTCGAGCACGATCCTGTACTGGTTGCCTTCCACCGGCTCCACCTTGCTGTCCCATTGAACGCTCTGTGCCGAAGCCGCCAGCGAGGTCAGCGTCAGCGCGAGGAGCGTCAGCAGTGTCCGTATTCTTCCGTACATGTCTCTGTCGTTTTGCATTTTCGAATTTGCGCAAAGATAGCGGTTTTTTGCGGATTAATTGTTATTTTCGTACGATGATTCGTATCAGCCTTGTAATCCCCACGCACAACCGCGCCGTGCCGCTGCTTGCGGCGCTCCGGTCCGTCGTGCGGCAGACGCTCCCCGCCGGGGAGTGGGAGTGTCTGGTCGTGGACAACAACTCCTCGGACGATACGGCGGAGCGTTTCGCCGCCTTTGCCGCCGCGCATCCCGGCGTGAATCTCCGGATGGTCCGGGAGACGGGACCGGGGGTCTCCTATGCCCGCAACCGGGGCCTTGCGGAGGCCGCGGGGCCGATTGTCGCCTTCATCGATGACGATGAACGGGTCAATGAGGCGTTTCTGGCCTCCTATCTCCACTTTTTCGATGCAAATCCCGACGCCGTCGTGGCCGGTGGCCGGATTATTGCCGAGTATCCCGAAGGGCGTCCGTCGTGGATGTCGAGGTGGACCGAGATGCCGATTGCCAATCCGATGGATTTTGGCGATGCGGTGCGGCCGTTCCCCGCGGGACGGGTTCCGGGCGGGGGCAATATGGCCTTCCGGCGCGCCGGGCTGGCGCGCTACGACGGTTTCGATCCGTCGCTGGGCCGCGTGAACGGCCGTCTGATCGGAGGCGAGGAGAACGACCTCTTCGAACGGCTGCTGCGGGGCGGCGAGACGATCTGGTATGTTCCCGGAGCGGTGATGTGGCACATCATTCCGCCGTCGAAACTCACGGCGGACTATTTCCGCCGCCTGAGCTACAACGTCGGCGTCAGCCAGCGTCTGCGGGCCCGGATCCATCACCGGATGCTGAAAGCCCGCCTGATGGAGCTGGTCAAGTGGGGCGCCACGCTGTGCCTGGCCTTCACGATGTCCCCGCGCCGCTTCGTGTGGCTGCTGCGCCTGAGGCGGGGCATCAGCCGCGGGCTGTTCGGCTGGCCGGAAAAGGCTCTTTGAAAGGTTTCGATATGATATTTTGAAACATTTCGAAAGTATGATATTTCGATAAAATTTGCAGATTCGAAATAAAACGAAATAAATTTTATTTCGTTTTATTTTGTTTTTGGAAAAATATGGTTACCTTTGCATCGGATTGATCTACCTATCTACCTACCATAATTATGAACCAGACGTACGATGTCATTATTATCGGCGGGGGAGCTACCGGAGCGGGTATTGCGCGAGACTGTTCGCTCCGGGGAATCCGCTCCCTGCTGCTCGAACGCTCCGACATCGCCACCGGTGCCACGGGCCGCAACCACGGACTGCTGCACAGCGGTGCGCGCTACGCCGTCACGGATCAGGAGTCGGCCAAGGAGTGTATTCGTGAAAACATGATTCTGCGCCGGATCGCGGCGCATTGCGTCGAGGAGACCGACGGACTCTTCATCACGCTTCCCGAGGACGGACTGGAGTACCAGGCCCGTTTCGTCGAGGCGTGCCGCACGGCCGGAATCCGCACCGAGATCCTCGATCCCGCGCTGGCCCGCCGGCTCGAACCTGCGGCCAACCCGGCTCTGATCGGTGCCGTGCGCGTTCCCGACGGCGCCGTGGATCCCTTCCGCCTCACCTCTTCCAACATCCTCGATGCGCGGGCGCACGGTGCCGAGATCCGCACCTATACCGAAGTGCGGGAGCTGCTCCGCGAGCAGGACCGCATTGTCGGCGTGCGGGTCTACGACCATCGCACGCACAGCGAGGAGAACTGCTACGCCCGCGTGGTTGTCAATGCCGGCGGCATCTGGGGCCACGGCATCGCCGCCAAGGCGGGCATCGTGGTCAACATGCTTCCCGCGAAGGGGGCGCTGCTGATCTTCGGCCACCGCGTGAACCGCATGGTGCTCAACCGCTGCCGCAAGCCGGCCGATGCGGACATCCTGGTTCCGGGCGACACGATTTCGCTGATCGGCACCACGTCGAGCAAGGTTCCCTTCGATCAGATCGACAACATGATCATCACCCCCGAGGAGGTGGACATTCTGCTGCGCGAGGGCGAAAAACTCTCGCCGCAGCTGGCCACGACGCGCATCCTGCGCGCCTATGCCGGCGTGCGTCCGCTGGTCGCCTCGGACGACGATCCGAGCGGCCGTACGGTCAGCCGCGGCATCGTGCTGCTGGACCACGCCACGCGCGACGGCATGGAGGGCTTCATCACCATCACGGGCGGCAAGCTGATGACCTACCGTCTGATGGCCGAATGGGCCACGGACCTCATCTGCAGGAAGATCGGCAGCACCGAGAAGTGCCGTACGGCCGAAATACCCCTGCCCGGATCGGCCGAAAAGCGCGAGGAGGTCGAGAAGAAGATCCGGCACAAGCCGCTGACGCAGCGCCGTTCGGCCATCTCGCGCCACGGGGCCCTGGCCGAACAGATCGGCGACGATTCGCTCGGAAACAGCCTCGTGTGCGAATGCGAGGAGGTCTCGATCGGCGAGGTGGAGTACGCCATGGAGCATCTCGCGGTGAACAACCTGGTCGATCTGCGCCGCCGTACGCGTGTGGGCATGGGAACCTGCCAGGGCGAGTTGTGCGCCTGCCGGGCCGCGGGCCTCATGGGACGCCGGGATGCCGTTTGCGCCCGAAAGGCCAAGGCCGACCTGGCCTCCTTCCTCAACGAACGCTGGAAGGGCATGCAGCCCATCGCCTGGGGCGATACGCTGCGTGAAAGCGAGTACACAACCTGGGTTTACGAGGGCGTGTGCGGATTGTCGGACGAAAAAACTGCAGCACAATGAGATTCGACACGGTAATTATCGGCGGAGGCCTCGCGGGCATGACCTGCGGCATCCGCCTGGCGGAGGCGGGCCGGAGCTGCGCCATCATCTCGCAGGGGCAGAGCGCCCTGCACTTCTCTTCGGGGTCGTTTGACCTGCTTTCGAAACTGCCCGACGGCTCCGACGTGCAGGATCCGCTGGAGGGCATCGCCGCACTCGAACGCACGAACCCCGAACACCCCTATGCCGTCATGGGCGCGGAGCGGTGCGAACGGTATGCCCGCGAGGCCGCGGAGCTGCTGCGCCGGGCGGGTATTTCCGTTGCGGGCGACTGCCGGGGCAACCACTTCCGCATCACCCCGATGGGTAAGGCGCGGGCTACCTGGCTGACCATCGACGGCTACCTGACGGCCGAAGCTCCCGACCGGCTGCCGTTCCGCAAGGTCTGCATCGCCAATGTCGAGGGATTCCTCGACTTTTACCCCGAATTCATCGCCGAGGAGTTCCGCAAATACGGCATCGAGTGCACCTTTGCGTCGGTCAATCTGCCCGATCTGGAGCAGATCCGCCAAAATCCGAGCGAGATGCGTTCGGCCAACATCGCCCGGGTCTTCGACCACGAGCGGAACCTCGTGGCGCTGGCCGCTCAGGTGCGGGATGCCGCCGCGGCGTGCGACGCGCTGATCCTTCCGGCCATCATCGGGCTCAACCGCAACGATTCGCTCGAGGTGCTGCGCGCGAAGATCCCGACGCCGCTCTACCTGCTGCCCACCCTTCCGCCCTCGATTCCGGGCATTCGGGCCCAGCAGGCGCTGCAGCACCGTTTCCGCGCACTCGGCGGCGAATATTTCCTCGGCGACAGCGTGCTGCGCGCCGAATATGACGGGAACAGCGTCAAGCGGATCTTCACGGCCAACCACGGCAATATCCCCTTCGAGGCCGACCACTTCGTGCTGGCCACGGGAAGCTTCTTCAGCCGGGGACTGGTTGCAACGCCCGACCGGATCGTCGAGCCGGTCTTCGGAGCCGATACGGTTGCAACGTCCGACCGCTCGCAGTGGTACACGCTGCGCTTCTTCGACCGCCAGAACTACCAGGCGTTCGGCGTGCGGACCGATGCGGCGCTGCATGTCGTCCGCGAGGGCCGCGCGATCGGCAATCTCTATGGTGCAGGCGCCGGTCTGGCCGGCTTCCACCCCGTACAGGAGGGATGCGGCGCCGGCGTATCGCTGCTTTCGGCCCTTTTTGCCGCAGATGAGATCCTTAACAGCCATCAGTCATGAACATTCAGCAGAATACCGTCAGCGAAAACAATTTCGAGCAGTGTATCAAGTGCACGGTCTGCACCGTCTACTGCCCCGTAGCCGCCGTGAACCCCGCTTTTCCCGGACCCAAGCAGGCCGGACCCGACGGAGAGCGTCTGCGGCTCAAGCAACCCGATTATTTCGATGCCGCCCTGAAGTACTGCATGAACTGCAAGCGGTGTGAGGTGGCCTGCCCCTCGAACGTCCGTATCGGGGACATCATCCAGGCAGCCCGCATCAAGTACGGTCCGCAGCGCAACACCTCGCCGCGCAACTTCGTGCTGGCCAATACGGATCTCGTGGGCACGCTTGCCACGCCCTTTGCGCCGATCGTCAATACGGCCGTGGCCCTCAAGCCCGTGCGTCTGGTGATGGATCGGGTGATGGGCATCGACCACCGGCGCGTCTTCCCCAAATACGCCCACGGCACCTTCACCTCGTGGTACCGCAAACACGCTGCCGCCGCGCAGGAGGCCTTCCCGCGTCAGGTGAGCTACTTCCACGGCTGCTACGTGAACTACAACAACCCGCAGCTGGGCAAGGATCTCATCCGCATCATGAATGCGCTGGAATATGGCGTGCGCCTGCTCGACAGGGAGAAGTGCTGCGGCGTGGCGCTCATCTCCAACGGCCTTTACAAGCAGGCCCGGCGGCAGGCCGAGACCAACCTCGCGTCGATCCGCACGGCCGTGAACGACCGCAAGATGGATGTCATCACGACCTCCTCGACCTGCACCTTCACGCTGCGCGACGAGTATCCGCACGTGCTTGACCTGGGGAACGAGGATGTCCGCGACCATATCGAGCTGGCGACGCGTTACCTCTACCGGCTGCTGCAGAAGAACCGCGGCCAGCTGAAATTCAAGGATACGACGCCGCTGCGCGTGGCCTATCACACTCCCTGCCACATGGAGAAGATGGGCTGGGCCTACTATTCGATCGAATTGCTGCGCATGATTCCGGGCGTTGAGGTCATCGTCCTCGACTCGCAGTGCTGCGGCATCGCCGGCACCTACGGCTTCAAGAAGGAGAACTACCGCACCTCGCAGGCCGTGGGCGAAGGGCTCTTCCGCCAGATCGAGGCCTCGGGGGCCGACCTGGTGGCCACCGACTGCGAGACCTGCAAGTGGCAGATCGAGATGTCCACGAGCAAGCGGTGCGAGCACCCGCTGTCGATCCTGGCCTCGCGGCTGGCCTGAAACGCCGCAAGTTGAAACCGAACTTTTAACTAACCAACCGATAATCTGAACCTATGAAACAGTACATTCTTGCACTTGACCAGGGAACGAGCAGCTCCCGGGCCATCGTTTTCGACGAAAAGGGCGCGACGTGTGCCGTGGCACAGCGCGAATTCCGCCAGATCTTCCCGCAGTCGGGCTGGGTGGAGCACGATCCCCACGAAATCTGGTCCTCGCAGGCTTCGGTCATTGCCGAGGCGATCACGACGCTCGACATCAACGGTCTGAACATTGCCGGCATCGGCATTACGAACCAGCGTGAGACCACCATCGTGTGGGATTCCGAGACCGAGGAGCCGATCTACAATGCGATCGTGTGGCAGGACCGCCGTACGTCGGACTACTGCGACGAGCTGAAGAAGCAGGGCGTTACCGACATGATCCGTCAGAAGACCGGTCTGATCATCGACGCCTACTTCAGCGCCACGAAGATCAAGTGGATCCTCGACAACGTTCCCGGAGCCCGCAAGCGCGCCGAGAAGGGCAAGCTGCTCTTCGGTACGGTCGATACCTGGCTCATCTGGCGCCTGACGCGCGGCGAGGTGCACGTTACCGACGTGAGCAACGCCTCGCGTACGATGCTCTTCAACATCAACACGCTGGAGTGGGACCAGGAGCTGCTGGACCTGTTCGGCATCCCGCGTTCGATGATGCCCGAGGTGAAGTCTTCGAGCGAGGTCTACGGACACACCAAAACGACGATCTTCGCCCACAAGGTGCCCATCTCGGGTATTGCCGGCGACCAGCAGGCGGCCCTCTTTGGACAGATGTGCACCGAGCCGGGCATGGTCAAGAACACCTACGGCACGGGCTGCTTCCTGCTGATGAACAGCGGTGAGAAACCCATCCTCTCGAAAAACAACCTCATCACGACCGTGGCCTGGAAGATCGGCGACGTGGTGAACTACGCCCTTGAGGGCAGCATCTTCGTCGGCGGCTCGGTCGTGCAGTGGCTGCGCGACGGTCTGGGCGTCATCAAGTCCTCGTCGGAGGTCGAGGCGCTCGCCTCGCAGGTTCCCGATACGAACGGCGTCTATTTCGTGCCGGCACTGACGGGCCTCGGCGCTCCCTGGTGGGACCAGTATGCCCGCGGTACGATCACGGGTATCAGCCGCGGCACGACCACGGCGCATATCGCCCGTGCGGCGCTCGAAGGCATCGCCTACCAGACGATGGACATCACCAACGCCATGTCGCGCGATGCGGGCGTTCCGCTCAAGGAGCTCAAGGTCGACGGCGGAGCCTCGCGCAACAATCTGCTGATGCAGTTCCAGGCCGATATTCTCGGCACGAAGGTCATCCGTCCGCAGGTGGTCGAGACCACGGCCATGGGCGCCGCCTACCTGGCCGGTCTGGCCGTGGGCTACTGGTCGAGCATCGACGAGATCCGCAAGCAGTGGCAGGTCGACCGCATCTTCGAACCCTCGTGGGAGGAGGAGAAGGTCCGTGCCGCACAGGACGGATGGAAGGATGCCGTCAAGCGCACGTTGAGCGACTATACGAAATAACCAGCCTGACCTCAAACCACACAACCAACCTTAAACCTCAAACTTCCATGAATGATGTATTTGTAAAGTGCCTGTTCGAATTTATCGGAACGGCCATTCTGGTGCTTTTCGGCGACGGTGTCGTCGCCTCGAACTGTCTGAAGAAATCGAAGGGCGAGAACGGCGGCTGGGTGGTCATCACGCTTGCGTGGGGCCTTGCCGTCATGCTCGGTGTCTTCATCTCGGGTCCCTATTCGGGTGCCCATCTGAACCCTGCCGTTACGCTGGGTCTGGCTGCCGCCGGCACCTTCAGCTGGAGCCTTGTCGTGCCCTACATCGTGGCACAGATGCTCGGTGGCTTTGTCGGCGCCGTGCTGGTCTATGCCTTCTACAAGGACCACTATGACGCGACGGACGATCCCGCCGTCAAGCTGGGAACCTTCTGCACCGCTCCGGCCATCCGCAACTACGGCCGCAACCTCTTCAGCGAGATTCTCGGCACGTTCGTGCTTGTCTTCGTGATTCTGGCGCTCTCGATCCAGGGCAACACGCCCGAGGTGGGCATGGGCGCTCTCGGCGCCTTCCCCGTGGCGATGCTCATCGTCGCGCTGGGCATGTCGCTCGGAGGCACCACGGGTTACGCCATCAACCCGGCCCGCGACCTGGCTCCGCGCCTCGCGCACGCCGTGCTGCCCATCAAGGGCAAGGGCTCGAACGACTGGGCCTATTCGTGGGTACCGGTCGTAGGTCCCGTCATCGGCGGATTCCTGGCTGCCGCAGGCTATTGTCTGATCTTCTGCTAAAACCGACCGGCCATGAAACGCTTCAAGCTCTCGATGCTGGCTCTCGCGGCGCTGCTGCTCAGCAGCACCGCCTACGGGCAGAAGCTCCATTTCAGCGGAACGCTTCAGAACATGCACCTGTGGCGCGGCCTTCAGGTCGCCGACGGCGGCGTACTGGCTGCCGACGTGAATGTCGGCTTGCTCAACGACAGACTCAGGGTCGGCCTGTGGGGCGGTACGGACTTTACGGGCGACTACAAGGAGTTCGACTACTACCTCTCCTATACGGTCGCGGGATTCTCCGTGGCTCTGTGGGATATCTACAACTATTCGCCCGAGCTGCCCTTCAGCAAGGACATCTTCAACTACAACAAGTTCTCGACGAGCCACTTCCTCGATCTGAGCGTGGGTTACAACTTCGACACGCTCTTCGAGGTGCCGCTGCGTCTGAACTGGGCGACGATCTTTGCCGGCCGCGACCTGAACGATGCGGGCAATAACCGTTACTCGACCTTCGTCTATGCCGAGTACAGTGTCTTCCGTGACGAGCACTGGATCGTGGATCTGGGGCTGGGCGGTACGTTTGCCTTCAACCGCGACGACGTGGACGGACACGCGAACTTCTACGGAAGCGACGGTATCAACCAGATCTCGCTCAAGACGACCTACAAGCTGCGGATCAAGAAGTTCGAGATGCCGGTCTTTGCCCATGCGATGTGGAACCCCGACCTGCGGCAGGGCTATCTGCAGGTGGGTGTCAATCTCTTCGCCTTCTGACGGTGGGGGGTAACCCTTTAGATGAAAGCGGGAGCCGAACATCGGCTCCCGCTTTTTGCCGGAAGATGCCGGGCCGGTTGTCGGTTGCAGCCCCAGTCGCTGCGGCGTGCTATTTTCCCGGGGCGAAGATCCGGTATCCGAACGAGACGCCGATCTTGTTGGGATACCACTCGGACGAGCCGTTGAAGGGATCGGGATATTTCGGCTCGACGGGGCGGTGGGGATGCATGTCAATCTCGCCCTCGAAGCTGTATCCGTTGTAGTGGCTGTCCATCCAGGCCCAGCCCAGGAAGGCATCCATGATCCACCGTTCGCCGAGGCGGTGTTCCCAACCCACGCAGAGGCCGATCATCATGCCGTAGCCCTTGCAGTAGCGATTCTCGAACTTCAGGGCCCAGTTCTGAATGTAGGGCTTCGACATGTTGAAGGCCATCATGCCGAGGTTGGCGCCGAGGTACCACCCTTCGTTGTGGCCCTTGAAGTAGCGGCGGTATTCGCCCATGAAGATGGCGAAGAGCATGTGGTAGTCGTCGATCGATTTCCACGGCGAGACGACGATGTCGGTCTGCAGGGTCGATTTGGGCGATATGGCAAACTCCACGGCGGGGTTGACCACGCCGGCCAGTGCGTAGAGCGCGTTGAACTTTACGTAGCCCTGGGCCGCGGCCGTCGGCATCCGGAGCCCCGGGATCAACGCGAATGCCGCGAAGAGCCCGAACAGCAGTTTTTTCATCGTTATGAGAGGGTTAGGGAGAGCAAATATATGGAAAAATCCGGCACCGACTGTGCGTCGGGCCGGATTTTTCACTTTGCAGGCGGACGGGTCTACACCGTCATGATCTCCTTCTCCTTCTTGGCAAGCACCTCGTCGAGCCGTTTCGTGAACTTTTCGAGCAGCTTCTGCGACTGCGTTTCGCCGTCTTTCGACTCATCTTCGGGCATGCCCTCCTTCAGGGCCTTCTTGAAGGCTTCGACGGCATCGCGGCGGGCGTTGCGCAGGCTGATGCGGGCCGTTTCGGCCTCACCGCGCACCTGCTTTACCAGGCTCTTGCGGCGCTCCTCCGTGAGGGGCGGAATCGTCAGACGGATCGTCTCGCCGTTGTTCGAGGGGGTCAGTCCGATGTTCGAGTCGATGATCGCCTTCTCGATCGGTCGCAGCATCTTCTTGTCCCAGGGCTGAATCAGGATCGTCTTGGCGTCGGGAACGGTAACGCTGGCAGCACCCGATACGGGGACCTGCGAACCGAAGTAATCGACCATTACGCCGTTCAGCACGTTGGGCGACGCCTTGCCGGCCCGGATGTTGAGCAGCTCCTCTTCGAGGTGATCGACGGCCTTCTGCATGCGTGCGGTGGCTTCGTTGAGAATCGTTTTGGTATCCATGGTAGTCTCTGCGTTATTGATTTTCAAGTGTTTTTTCGATGGTCCGGATCAGTTCGTCGAACTCCGCCGTGTCGTAACCCACCGACGTGGCCACGATCTTGCCCTCGCGGTCGATCAGGAAGTTGCGGGGGATGTAGTTCGAGGCATAGAGGCCGTAGACCGCCTTCGTCGAGTCGAGACCCATCGGAAAGTCGTATCCGTTCTTTTCGCGGAAGGCCTCCACGTCGCTGCGCGACTCGCCCCGCGAAAGGGGCAGGAAGACAAAGTTGCGCCCGGCGAAGCGCTCGATGACATCCGTGCCGACACGGGCCATCTCTGCCCGGCAGGGCGGGCACCAGGTAGCCCAGAAATTGAGCAGTACGACCTTGCCGCGCAGCTCCGACAGCCGCACCTGCGTGCCGTCGAACATGCCGACGACAAAATCGGGGGCCGTGTCGCCGACCTCGACGAGCGTGGTGGCCTGCACCTCGCCGGCCACCTTCGCAGTGCGGTTGCCGCATCCGGGCAGCAGCAGGATAACCACGAGGATGACGACGATCAGCGCCAGCATCACCCACAATGACTTGTTGCTCTTCTTTTCAGCCATATCCTTACAGTTTTACGCGGGTTCCTATTCCTTCACCGGCAAGGACCCTGCCGAGGTTCCCGGCCGTATCCATGTCGAAGACGACGATTTCGAGACGGTTTTCGCGGCAGAGCGTGAAGGCCGTGAGGTCCATGACCTTGAGCCGCCGGTCGAGCACCTCCTCGAAGGTGATCTCGTCGAACTTCACGGCCGAGGGATCCTTCTCGGGATCGGCCGTGTAGACGCCGTCCACGCGCGTGCCCTTCAGCAGGACGTCGGCCTCGATCTCGATGCCGCGCAGTGCCGCCGCCGAGTCGGTCGTGAAGTAGGGGTTCGACGTGCCGCCGCCGACGATCACGACGTAGCCCGCCTCGAGGTACTCGATGGCCCGGGCCTTGGAGTAGTATTCGCCGATGGGCTCCATGCGGATCGAGGTGAGGACCTTGCACTTCACGCCGTTGTCCTCGAGGGCCGACTGGAGCGCCAGCGAGTTGATGATCGTGGCCAGCATGCCCATCTGGTCGCCCTTCACGCGGTCGAAGCCCCGCTTGGCGCCCGAGAGGCCGCGGAAGATGTTGCCGCCGCCGATCACGATGCCGATCTGCACGCCCGCAGCCGCCGCATCGCGGATCTGTTCGGCATAGGACTGCAGCACCTCGGGCGAGAGCCCGTAGCTGGCCTGTCCCTGCAACGACTCGCCGCTCAGTTTCAAGAGTATGCGTTTGTATTTCATCGTTTCTTGGAGTTATCGTATGGCGAAGATAAAAAAATTTTTCGGAATAATCCGCATTGCGGGCGCATCTTTGTGAAATCGGGCTCCCCGCCGCCGTCCCGAAGAATAAAATTTGGTATTGCGCTCCGGATGCACTATCTTTGTCTACCGCTTTTGTCAGAGAAGTACCGAACATGTCCGAAGAATACAAACTGCTCTATCGAATCGACTCCCCGCGTGATCTGAAACGCCTCTCCGCCGAGGAGCTGCGTCTCTACTGCGACGAGTTGCGGAGGTATATCATCGAAGAGTGCTCGGTGCATCCCGGACACCTCGCTTCGAGCCTCGGGGCCGTCGAGCTGGCCGCCGCGCTGCATTATGTCTTCGATGCGCCCGACGACAAGATCGTCTGGGACGTGGGCCACCAGACCTATGCCCACAAGATCATCACCGGCCGCCGCGAAGCCTTCCGGACCAAGCGGCAGCTGGGCGGCATCAGCGGCTTCCCGAAGATGTCCGAGAGTCCCTACGACGCCTTCGGCGGCGGGCATGCGTCGGTGTCGATTTCGGCGGCCTTCGGCATGGCCAAGGCGGCCGAGCTGCGCGGCGAAAAGCGGCAGGTCGTGGCCGTGATCGGCGACGGCTCGATGACCGGCGGCCTGGCGTTCGAAGGGCTGAACAACGCCGGAGCGAGCAAGCAGACCAATCTGCTGGTCATACTCAACGACAACCACATGGCCATTGACCAGGCCACGGGCGCCCTGAAGAACTACCTGCTGAAGATCTCCACGTCGGTCCATTACAACCGTTTCAAGCAGCGGCTGTGGGGCTTGCTCTCCCATACGCCGCGGCTGCTGCGGCTTTGTCAGAAGGCCGGCAATGCCGTCAAGCAGGGACTGCTGAACAACAGCAACTTCTTCGAAAGCCTCAACTTCCGCTATTTCGGACCCGTGGACGGACACAACCTCCGGGAGCTGGTCCGCACGCTCCGCGCCCTGCACGATATTGAAGGACCCAAGCTGCTGCACGTCATGACGGTCAAGGGCAAGGGATACCGTCCGGCCGAGAGCGACCAGTCGGTCTGGCACGCTCCGGGCTGTTTCAACCCCGATACGGGAGAGCGTATCCGCCCGAAGAGAGGTGCGGCACGCTATCAGGATGTCTTCGGCGAGACGCTGCTGGAGCTCGCGCGGCAGGATGCCCGTGTTGTGGGTGTTTCGCCCGCCATGCCTTCGGGCTGCTCGATGAATATCCTCATGCGCGAGATGCCCGACCGCTGCTTCGACGTGGGTATTGCCGAGGGACACGCCGTAACCTTCTCGGCCGGGCTGGCCGCCGCAGGGATGGTTCCCTTCTGCAACATCTACTCGACCTTCATGCAGCGGGCCTACGACAACGTGATCCACGACGTGGCGATTCAGGATCTTCCGGTCGTCATGTGCCTCGACCGCGGCGGTCTGGTGGGTGAGGACGGTGTTACGCACCACGGCGTTTTCGACATGGCCGCCTTTGGCGCCGTGCCGGGGCTGACGATCGCCGCCCCGCGCAACGAACGCGAACTGCGCAACCTGATGTACACGGCCCTGCAGGCCGGACATCCCTATATGATCCGCTATCCGCGCGGTTATGGCGAGGGTGTCGCCTGGCGCGGTGAACCCTTCGAGATCCTGCCCGCGGGACGCGGCGAGCGGCTGCGCGACGGCGATGCGCTGGCGCTGGTTACGATCGGCACGACGGCCGGAGCTGCCGCGCGGGCCGCGGAACGCGCCGCTGCGGAGGGGGTGGAGGTGGCCCATTACGATTTGCGCTTTGTCAAGCCGCTTGACGAGGCGTTGCTCGACGAGGTGGGCCGCCGTTTCCGGAGGGTCATCACCGTCGAGGACGGCTCTATCCGCGGCGGGGTGGGGGAGGCCGTTGCGGCCTACTTCAATACGCACGGCTGCGACACGCACGTCCGGATGCTGGGCATCGGCGACGCCTGGGTCGAGCACGGCACGCCGCTGCAGCTGCAGGCTCTCTGCGGCTACGACGAGGAGGCCATTCTGCGGACGATTCTCGAAATGCGGTAAAAAGTCCGGTCCGTCCCGGCACGGAAAATGCAGGGACGGGAGTTCGACTAAAACATGTCCGTCATGAAACTTCTTCCTCTTGTTCTGATTGTGGCTCTCGGCCTGGCCGGTTTTGCATGCGGCGGTAATCGTACATCCGGGAAGGTCGATACGACGCCCGTTGCGGAGTTCGACCTGAACCGTTATCTGGGAACCTGGTATGAGATCGCCCGCTACGATCACCGCTTCGAGCGGGGTGTGGAGCAGGCCCGGGCCGACTACACGTTGGAAGCGCCGGACCGCATCCGGGTGGTGAACAGCGGGGTGGATGCCGCAGGCAAACCCCGCGAGACCGTCGGCAAGGCCCATCCGGGCAAGCGCCCCGGGCAGCTGCGCGTCTCCTTCTTCTGGATCTTCTATGCCGACTACAACGTCCTGGCGCTGGATCCCGACTACCGCTGGGCGCTGGTCGGAAGCAGCTCTCCGAAGTACCTCTGGATCCTTTCGCGCACGCCGGCGCTGCCGCGTCCGACCCTGGAGGAGATCCTCCGCCGTGCGGCAGGGCGCGGCTACGACACGACGCAGCTTCTGTATGTTCCCCAGGGCAAGAATCTGAAATAGCCTTCGGCCTATTGCAGCACGAAGCAGGGCTGGTTGTTGCGGCTGCTCCCGGAATCGAAACGGAAGTCCTCCCACTCAAAGTCGCGCAGCGCTTCGGGATCGGTGATGCGCTCCCGGAGGATCCTTCGTGTCATCTCCCCGCGGCACATCTTGGCATATACAACGACGGTCTTGAGCCGTTCGCCCTCGCGGATGCGGAACTCGGGGGTGATGACCCGCACTTCGCGCACCACGCGCGGCCAGTCGAAGAGCCGCTTCATCTCACCGCTGGCCAGATTGACCAGCACGCCGTCATCCTGCCGGACGCGTTTCATCAGCGTTTCGGTCAGCCGCTCCCGCCAGAATTCGAAAAGCGTCCGCTCGCCCGCGGCCGGAAGCACCGCGTCGCCTTCGAGACGGTAGGGACGGATCGCATCGAGGGGCCGGAGCAGCCCGTAGAGGAACGAGGTGATGTTGAGATGCTCCTGGGCCCAGGCAAAATCCTCCGGCGAAAGGCTCCGCGGATCGATCCGCTTGAAGACGATGCCCGTATAGGCCGTGATGGCCGCCTGCTGCGGCGCGTCGTGGAAGGCGAGGTAGCGGCGGCGGTTTTCGGCGGCCAGACGCGCATTGACGCGCAGCAGCCGTCCGAGCTCTTCCGCCGAAAGGGCGGCGAGTTGTGCGGCCAGCCGGTCCGCCACATCGGCGAAGCAGGGCTGCGAGGCGGCCGGCACGATGCCGGCATCCGCCGTGGCCATCGTCTTGGCGCAGGAGATCAGGATCTGCATGTCATGAAAAAGTTTTCCGCCTTCGTGCAAAAACTATGCGACCGAGCAGGGAATGCCCAGTGCCTCGACCCGTGCGGCGATGGCCTGTAGCTCCTCGCGCGCAACCTTTTCGAGGGTCCGGCACGGTGTGTCGCGGTCGAGCGAGTAGACCATCACCTGCCGGGGACGGATCTCGGCGACGAGCGAGAGCCACGCCGCAACCTCCCGTTCGGTGGTGTTGTCGATAGGCTCACCGTCGCAGGTACCGCGCAGGAACATCGTCTGCAGGATCATCCGGCCTTCGAAACGCTTCATCTGCTCGACAACGCCGCAGACCGAGTAGGAGGCGCTCTGCGGATGGTTCATCCGCCGCACCGTCTCGTCGAAGGCCGAGTCGAGCTTGAGGATGTTGTTGTCCACACGCAGCAGGGCTGCGCGCACCTCCTCGCGGTGGAGCTGCGTGGCGTTCGACAGCACCGAGACCCGGGCCGTGGGGCAGAGCGCATCGCGCAGGCGGAGCGTGTCGTCGATGACGGCACCGAATTCGGGGTGCAGCGTCGGTTCGCCGTTTCCGGCAAAGGTGATCACGTCGGGCGGCGTGCCGTCGGCGACCATGCGCCGTAGCGTCTCGTCGAGCAGTCGCCGCACATCCCCACGGGCGTTGAAGCGCCGCGCTCCGGGATGCTCGGCATTCCAGCCGCATTCGCAGTAGATGCAGTCGAATGAGCAGAGTTTCGATTCGGTGGGCAGCAGATTGACGCCCAGCGAGAGGCCCAGACGCCGCGAGTGCACCGGGCCGAAGATGATGTCGTGATAGAGTGCAGTCATGAGGCAAAGATAGGAAATAGTTTCGCTTTATTGACAAAAAAATTCCTCCATGAAGCATAGATTCGGACTTCTCGCGCGGGTTGCGCTGGCCATGCTGCTGGGTGTTCTCTGCGGCTTTTTCTTTCCCGGATGGGCCGTTCGTGCGGCGCTGACGTTCAATGCCCTCTTCGGGCAGTTCCTGGGTTTCGTCATTCCGCTGCTGATCTTCGGTCTGGTGGCTCCCGGCATTGCCGACCTGGGCCGCGGTGCCGGGCGGCTGCTCGCCCTGACCGCTGCTCTGGCCTATGCATTTACGCTCATCTCCGGCTTCGGAACCTACTTTGCCGGACGGGCTCTCTTTCCGGCTCTGCTTGCCGGTTCGCGGCTCACCCTTCCCGGGGAGCAGGCTGTGCCGGCTCCCTGTTTTACGGTTGAGATGCCGCCCGTCATGGGGATCATGTCGGCGCTCGTGCTGGCCTTCCTCCTCGGACTGGGCATGGCCCGGATCCGGTCCCGGGCCCTCAAGGCTGCGATGGATGAATTCCGGACGATCATCGAACAGGTGATTTCGCGGGCCATCATCCCCCTGCTGCCCTTTTACATCTTCGGCATCTTTCTCTCGATGACCCGCTCGGGGCAGGTGGCCGGCGTTCTGGGCCTCTTTCTCAAACTCATTGCCGCAACCTTCTGCATGACGCTACTGCTGCTGTTGTTCCAGTTCACCGTAGCGGGGCTTGCCGTCCGCAGAAATCCCCTGCGCATGCTCCGCACGATGCTTGCGGCCTACGTTACGGCCCTCGGCACGCAATCTTCGGCGGCGACGATCCCCGTAACGCTGGCCCGGACGCTGAAGCTCGGCGTACGCCCCGAGCTGGCCTCGTTCGTCATTCCGCTCTGCGCCACGATCCATCTTTCGGGTTCGATGCTCAAGATTACGGCCTGCGCCCTGGCCGTGGCGATGATCGCCGGCCTCTCCATTCCGACGGGAACCTTCGCGGGTTTTATCCTGCTGCTGGCCGTTACGATGGTGGCGGCCCCGGGTGTTCCGGGCGGCGCGGTCATGGCCGCCCTCGGGCTGCTCGAATCGATGCTCGGCTTCGACGAAACGCTCTGCGGCCTGATGATCGCCACCTACATTGCCATGGACAGCTTCGGCACGGCGACGAACGTTGCGGGCGACGGCGCCGTAGCCGTAATTGTCGATGCCATAGACCGCAAGCTCCGGCCGGCGGGCGGATTGCAATCCCCGAAAAAATAAGTATAAATACGCATTCGAGTGGTGCAAAAAAGGCCTAATTTTGGGTGCCAAAACCGAGAAATCGGTGTTTTTGTGTGCCCGAAAAGAACAATTTTGGAGCTTAAATACATAAAATTCAGATAAATATGGTTGATATTTTTGCACGCCTCGAAAAAAATGCAGGTGGACCCATCGGTCAGTACATGTCGTATGCTCACGGCTATTTCGCCTTCCCGAAGCTGGAGGGCGAGATCGGTCCCCACATGAAGTTCCGGGGGAAGATGATGCTCAACTGGAGCCTGAACAACTACCTGGGACTCGCCAACCATCCCGAGGTGCGCAAGGCCGACGCCGAAGGTGCCGCACAGTTCGGTATGGCTGCCCCGATGGGCGCCCGCATGATGAGCGGCCAGACCAAGTACCACGAGCAGCTCGAGCGTGAGCTGGCCGAGTTTGTCGGCAAGGAGGATGCCTTCCTGCTCAACTTCGGCTATCAGGGCATGCTCTCGATCATCGACTGCCTGCTCACTCCGCGTGACGTGGTGGTCTACGATGCCGAGGCTCACGCCTGCATCATCGACGGTCTGCGCCTGCACAAGGGCAAGCGTTTCGTCTACGGCCACAACGACATGGAGTCGCTGCGCCTGCAGCTCAAACACGCCACCGAGCTGGCCGAAGAGCAGAACGGCGGTGTGCTCGTCATCACCGAGGGTGTCTTCGGCATGAAGGGCGATCTGGGCAAGCTCGACGAGATCGTTGCCATGAAGAAGGACTTCCAGTTCCGCCTGCTCGTAGACGATGCCCACGGTTTCGGAACGATGGGCGAGGGCGGCCGCGGTACGGCTTCGCACTTCGGCGTGGTGGACGGCGTGGACGTGCTGTTCAACACCTTCGCCAAGTCGATGGCCGGCATCGGCGCCTTCGTGAGCGGCCCCCGCTGGCTGATCAACCTGCTGCGCTACAACATGCGTTCGCAGCTCTATGCCAAGTCGCTGCCCATGCCGATGGTTATCGGCGCCCTGAAGCGTCTGGAGCTGATCCGCAACCACCCCGAATACCAGCAGAAGCTCTGGACCATCGTTCGGGCCCTGCAGAGCGGTCTGACGGAGAACGGCTTCAATATCGGCGTAACGAACTCGCCCGTAACCCCCGTCTTCATGAAGGGCGGTATTCCCGAGGCCACGAACCTGATCGTCGATCTGCGCGAGAACCACGGTGTCTTCTGCTCGATCGTTGTCTACCCGGTGATCCCGAAGGGCGAGATCATTCTGCGTGTCATTCCGACGGCCGCCCATACGCTTGAAGATGTAGAGTTCACGCTCGATGCCTTCAAGTCGGTGCGGGACAAGCTCGAAAGCGGCTACTACGCCAGCCTCCCGATTCCGATGCGCGCCGACGAGGGATTCAAGGTGCGCTGATCTTTTCCGGCAAATCCGTCTGAAAGCCTCCGAATCACGATTCGGGGGCTTTTTCGTTTTCCGCGATTCCGGTAAGGCCTCCGGAGACGGATCGGTCCCGGCAGAGCCGTCTCTTCGCGTCGGACATGAAGCGGAATGGCTGCACTTTTTCAGCGTAAAATTTGGAGATTCGGATTTTTTATCTACCTTTGCACTCGCAATTGCAAAACACCACTTGCGGAAATAGCTCAGTTGGTAGAGCGCAACCTTGCCAAGGTTGAGGTCGCGGGTCCGAGT
>DXDG01000022.1 GCA_019115605.1 Candidatus Alistipes faecigallinarum | reverse complement strand
TTGGAGATTCGGATTTTTTATCTACCTTTGCACTCGCAATTGCAAAACACCACTTGCGGAAATAGCTCAGTTGGTAGAGCGCAACCTTGCCAAGGTTGAGGTCGCGGGTCCGAGTCCCGTTTTCCGCTCTCCGGATCAGAAAATGAGGGCGAGCAGTAATCTGACCAAATTCTGGAAAACCTTGTATATCAGCGATATGCAAGGTTTTTTCTTTTATTCTTCCACTCGTGTTGACGCAAAAGGCAGCAAGTATTTCAGGCCTTAATCGTGACCTATTTTGCTCGGACCGAAAATAGGTCACGATTTAGCTCTATTTCGCTGATTTGCATCATTTTACTATGCAAAATTCAGGTGATGAAGATGTTTGATCTATTCCCAAAACGCCTGGCAGATGTCGTATTTCAAAGCGTATCTTTCAGGAAACGGCCTTGATTGAACAACTTAATACGGAAGTAACGAGTTTGGTGGCGCACTGTCAGCTCCGCGAGGAAGAGAAGAAGACCTGCATCTCCTGACGGACAGCGATGAGTTGAGTAGATAATGAACCGGCAGTATCGAAGCGATACACAGGATTGGGTGATATAGGGGTGGCACATGGACCGGGGTCAAGCCTCGCTTCCGATACCGCCAGATCCGAACCGGTCGCTGTCGGGTAAAAGGATACGATTCCATCTTCTGCTTTGCTCGACAAAATAAAAGCCCTGCCGCGCCAAATGGCTGCACAGCAGGGCATACTCAATTAAAAACAGGAATATCTCGATTATTGAAAGATGTTTACATATCGTTGGATATCCCGAGGCCGGTTGAGCATCCGCAGACTCTCCATCATCAGCCCGCTGCGACGATTGTCATCTGCCTCCCAGTTAGTGGTATGGGTTGCATAGGCGGTCAATCGATTGAACAGTTCCCACATCCTCATATCACTGTGCGACATCGCAAGGGGAAAATGCTCCAGGTGGTATCCGGCAGCAGCATATGAGGTGAGCAACTGGTGATAGGGAGCTATCTCATCGGCCACGGATTCGTCCACCCCGTAGCGTTTCAGCAGGCGATTCGCCATCTGCACCTCTCCCACCGAAGCGTCGGTTTGCATGGCTAGCAATGCGTTGTTCTTGACTTTTTCGAGATTCGTTTTGGTAAACCCGTCGTATTGCGGCAATGATAACATGTTGCGCATCGAAGAGACATCGAGCTGGTTTGTCCGTGCGGTTTTGTCATTCACCCGTGCCATCTGTCCGTTTGTGCAGATCAAGCGCATGTAGTAGTTCCCGGCCTCCACCTCGCCCAGGTTCCAGCGGAACCATACACCGTTGGAAATAAACTCATCACCGGGGGCAAATTCATCGTAAACGGCATGTTGGGGCCGCAGACTTACCGTGACGCCTCCAGCTCTGAACTCCGAGGTATAGAACTGCTCGGGAGCATAGTCGTTTTCATTCATGAACATCTCCAGAAAATCAAAAAACGAGGTAACCGGAATGGCCTCTTTCTTGATGGGGGTTGCCCCGACAACCGTCCTCGTATCGGGGTTGGCAAGCAACGCTATTTTCCCGGCTCTCTCAATGCTGTTCGACAGAGCCAGATAGTTGCGCAGGTCGCGAATTCCCGAACCGCCGAATGTCTCAGAAACGGCCTTTGTCTGACGTTTGGACAAACCGAGATAGGAATCCAGCAGCCTGCACACCTCCGGCTCAACGGCCAGCTCCAATCCATTGACCTCATAGGTGTGTTCGCCCGTTGAAATGAGCTCCTGCGGCGTTACGGTGCAGAAGGGCAGCTGCGCCGCGATGAACGAGTCCCGTCGTTCCAAATAAGTCTGATTATCCATTGTGTTGTCTATTAAGGGTGTTGAACAATTGGTCGAAGCGGTCGGCGAAGTTGTGCAATTCGTTCCGGACATTGTGCTGCAGTCGCTTGATGGCCTGTTCCTGCTCGTAGCGCTCTTCGTCGAAAAACACATCTCCCGTCGTACTCAGGTTGTAGTAGAGTTTTACCCCCACATCTCCGCGACGATGCTTCGAGAATGTGACGTACCGGTCGGAGTAGATGTTCTTGGGATTGTCCAGGCGCAGCTCCATCATCGCCGTAATCATGTGTTTCAGCCGGTTCGAGCCGATGAAGGCGCCCTGTTTCGTCACTTGCTGAATGGTTAGAAACGTCGTGTTGACATCGCGTTGGTTCTGAGCCTTGTTCTGCTGCTTGATGAGCGACAGCAGCATGCTCTCGGCCCGCTTGTTCGTGACGCTCTCCTCCTCCTTGACAATGCCCTGCAGTTCGTAGAACGAATCGATGGCAACAATGTCCCAACCCTCGTCCAACGTATCGGAGACGAGTTGCCAGGTATGGGCATCCTCATCGAATCCGCACTCTACGAAGAGAATATCCAGATCGCTGAACTTCGGGAAGCGCTCGACATAGACCGCCAGGTCAATCTCGTTCATTTCGGCGCTGATGAAGAGAATCCGTGCCGCGGGTTGCACGGCATGAATATTGGCAAGCATGTCGAGAATGATGGTGGTCTTGCCGACGCCGGGGTCTCCGATAATCATGTAGTTCACCCCTTTGGGCAGCCCCTGATAGCTGCACAGCAGATTGTCGAGCACGGTCCGGGTACGAAAATTGACGAAGAGACTCTTGTCAAACCGCACGTCGCGCATTTTTACGATCCGATTCATTGCCTTTGCCGTTTTGTCGTTGAGACAAAGGTAGAGGAGAGTATGGCCGGAACGCAGCTTATGTTCCCGGGCGATTGGGAAAAACGCAATCCGGGGCGACGCGGGACAGATGAGTTTACCGGATGCGGTCCGGACAATAGCTCTTGCGAAGGCAGGACGGACAATGGGCTCCCGTCCAGACCGAGTCAAAATGGTCGGCCGCGGCATCAACCAATCCCGGTTCATCGGTCAGAATACCCGCTTCAAAGTTGCGTTTGCCATCGCTTTTCATGCCGATGCCGGCACCGGTCAGATTAGCCGACCCGATATAGGCAACCGCACAGTCGAAAATCAGGATCTTAAAATGAATCCTCGGGCACAGCTTGCGCTTCAAGCCACCCCATAAGGCCGGGTATCGGTCGAAATCCGCGCGGAAGTTGGGCCCCGGTTCCTTGGCATGCATCAACCTTACCTCCACGCCCCGCCGTACCAGAATATCCAGCACCCCGAGGAAGGGTTCGCTTCCCGTTCCGACCTTTACGTACAGATCCTTGATGTCGGCCGTACCGATCCACAGCGAGTGCCTTATGCGGGACACGCGACTCAAAACTTCATTATAGTGAGCCGTGTCGGCAATATATCGAATCATTGTTCGCGTCCGACGGTTTTATGAGCCTCCACCAGATTGAGGCCGATTTGCTTCATCTCTTCACGCAGCCATTGCGGTTGCAGAACCTCAATCTGTCCATCGGTGTTGGCGGCATGCGTTAATAGTTCCTGCTCGAAATCGAATGTCGGCCGCAGGTAGAATTCGAATACGGAAGAATCGTCCGTAATTTCGGTCTCCAGCTGCGAGGCGTGCAGGGGCAGCGTGCGAAGGTATTGTCGCTGAATGCCCGATACGCGAACCCGTACCTGCTCGGGTTTGTAACGCTCATCGACCGCGATGCCGAACGAATCGGCAAAATAGGCCTGCGGGTCAAAATCGTCGGGCAGGATGAACAGGTGTTCCGATGTGCGGAGCTCCCGGATGCGGTCCAGCGCATAGATGCGCAGCCGGTCATCGCTCGTGCTGCATGCCACGACATACCACCGCTGGTGGAATACCTTGACGCAGTAGGGTGCCACCTCGAATGTGCGGGGCGTATCGTTCCAGAAGCTTTGGTAGGAGATCTCCAGGGTGTGGCTGTCGCGCATCGCCTCGATGATCTGCGTCAGAAAACGCTGCCCCGAGGGAATCTCCTCGAAAAGGATGCGCCGCTTGAGGTGGTGGCTTTCGTTGATGAGGTGGTTCACAGCGAAGGTGTTCAGCAGCCACGTCCGCACGCCGCCCCGCTCCATATCCTCTGCATGCTCGATGTAGTAAAAGTAGCCGCCCTTGCGGTTGCACTCGATATTGATGTCGAACATCTGCTGGATGGCGTTCTTGTGGTTGTGGAAGGTCTTCAGGGGAAGCTCCTCGCCGGTTTCGTTGAGCGACGAGCGCTGCCACCGTTCGTTGATCTCCTCGAAGGTGATACGCCCGGCACGATAGATGGTATCGACCAGCCAGACATAACGGTTGAAAAGCGTGGCGGCATTGCTTTTCGACGAGGAGCGCGATTTTCTACTCTTGGTCATGGTTGTATGGTTTGGTTTTGTTCATCATCTCTCCACAAGTGGAGAATCTTTTCTGCAAAGATACAACAAGGATGTGCTAAATTATAGCATATATCAAATTGGCCGATGTGCAGGCATCGGGATGCCCTTCACGAGGAGAGGCGGACAACAGATTTCACCAATGATGATCTGCTCCGACAATATAACCGTTGACAGCAACCAAGAAGAATCCGGCCTACTCAGCCGGATTCTTCATAAATTCCCCAAATTCCTCTTTTACTTGTTTGCAGAATTGGTCTGCCAACGTTTTGCCGGACAATTCGCCGGGCGATTCGTCAATGTGGAGGTTGAAACAGTAATATCGCTTTCGATCGCCTTTTTCATCCTCAAGAGGAGTAGGACGCATTTTGTATATCCAATCCTCATTCATCAGATAAATCTCATACTCTGTCGAGCTACCTCCCTGGTACCATTGCAGATGCAAAGGTTCTCCGTTCTCCGGATAATAGTCAAAGTTGATATTCAAATCGCCCCAGAATACGGCATCGACTTCGTTGCCATCATCGTTTTTTATACTTATCTTCTCGTTCTGGCCTGCCAAAAGTTTTATTTTATTGTTTTTCAACAACTCGTTCAGACATTTGTCGCGGCTCTCATAGTACAACATGACTCCGAATTTCTTTCCACAGTAATACAAAGAATCATGAGGGTATCGTATGTACATGTCCTGACCTTTGGGGTTTTCCTTTACAAGATGCTCGATCAAGGAGTTGCTGGACAATAGCCGCAGCCGTCTGTCCTCTTTCCTTTCTTTTAATGGTCTGGCTCCCATCAACAACAGATAATGAACCGGCTTTGCATATACATATTGGTTGTTTCCTGCCACTTTCGTCAGGATCTGATCTTTCCAGGTATTTGCCTTGCCGTTGAATATTTTGGCATTCCACCAGAATTGCGAGCCCCAATCATCACAGTAGCTGTATAGAGCCTGCATGGCAGCCACGGTCTTGTCGGCCTTGACTCCGTCCTTGTCGAACAGTTCTTGGGCAGTTTTCCATTTCGTGTCGAAATTGCTCCAATCCGTTTCGCCCTTTTCGTTGTTGAACAGAAAAGCAATGGCCCCTTTGAAGAAGGCTGCCTTTTCGGCTTCATGAATATTATGTTCCCAGTCGGGATTTTGTTTGATTTGTTTGGCTTTTGCGATTTCTTCGAGCAGTTGCCTGCGGCCGAAAACGTCACTTTTCATCTGTTCCACGTCTATCCCGGCCAGATAATCGATGATGTTATCGCAGGCCCAACCAGGAGCTTCGTTGTTCTCTATCTTCGGCCCTTTGTCGAAAAACCGAATGGCACCGACACTCTGTTTGCTGTCCAGGTAACTGTTTTCTACCATATTCCAGACAAAATGCATCCAATCCTTCAAATTCTCCGTTTCGACCTTCTCGCAGTTGGTAAGATAAACGCAAACGGCATGAAAAACGACTTGTTGCTTCAAGGTAATTGGAGCAGGAGTATTCGTGTCCTTGTCGGTTGCATAACGGGGAATAAAGCTGAAGATTTTGTTTGCCTGGTCGCTCTCTTCATTCTCGGCCACTTCTTCCCAATAGGGCATGAAAAGTGGGTTTATTGCCTGTAGTTTCTGTTTGTTATCTCCTTTTGCATTATTATAAAGATCGCACATGCGATTGAGGCACTTGCTGAGAGCTTCTATACACTCGCCGGTAAGTGCCGGTTCGTAGATGGAGATACTTAGGTAGCGGTAGTGGGAGCCTTTCCTGGTTTCGGCCGCCGACACTGCTTTGTAAAGGTTGCTGGATACTACCTCGTCCGCACTCTCTTCTGTATTGGCGATGTACCAATTAAGGAAGAAGCGGTTGAAAAAACTCATGTATATCTCGTCGATGTGGCATTCTGCCGAACGATAGTGCCAAAACAGATCTGTCCATCGGGTATCCAGCAGCCGGCTGAAACTCTCATCGCCCATATCGTTTGCCGGGATAAGGTATTCCCTGCTTGATAACTTGTATTTCAGAAGGTCTACCTTGAAATTTTCGAAGTCTGTCAGCACCTTGCCACGGGCGTTCATCTTGATGTAGAGATCGTCGGCAAGCGGCATATCCTTGTCTTCCATGTTCAACAGGTAGAAACCGATGGGGGCATCCTCTCCCTTTAATCGATCCAGCAGCTCTTTTGCCTTTTCTTTTGTAAGTTCTGCTTGGATACAATATTCTTCAATACCGTCGGTAATATCCATCTTGTTGCTGTCCGAAATATCCGTCCCATTCAGCATGCGCAGCATCGACTGGACGGTCGGATCCTGCTCGTAGGCCGAGTAGAACCAGGTTTGGTTGCGTACAAAGGCGGCTATGCCGTGTTTCTGCGGCTGATAGGACTGGGTGATGCCGCAAAGTTTCTGGCAGAATGTTCTGGAAGAAATTCGCGTTTCGTAGGAGAACTTTTCCAGCACCTTCTTGTCTTCAGACAGAGTTTCGGCGCACAGTGCCAGATACCAGTGAAGCAGCCATAGGGTAGTAAGACGTTGCTGGCCGTCCAGCGGATAGAACGTGTCGCCCTCGACGCTGCCGTACACAAAGTCAAGTACCAGGGGCGTGGCGCCCTTCAGGGCGTCGAACAACTGCCCGAGAAAACGCTCGCGCAGGAACTCCCTGCCCTCCCGTCCCTGGGCATAATCGCGCTGGATAATGGGGATGACAATCTTTTTATCGTTCAGAAGTTTCCAGAATGAAACCTTATCGTTGTTCATGCTCATGACAGAAAATCTTTAAGAACCTCTTTTATGTTGTTTTTATAGGCCTCGGCATCGTCTTTGGTCCACGCATTGGGATCAAATGAGGCGGTGTTGTAATATTTCAGGAATACATACCTGGTGCAAGGTGGAATGAACGAGGAGGACCCATTTTCGGCTGAACCCAAAACGATCTCTCCATTCTCGTCGATTGTCGGCAGACTGAACCTCTTTCCCTGGTCCTTGCCGATGATGACCCTGCGTTTGGCCGGGAAAATGGCGTTGCCGTAACTCCGGTTGGTCGAAGAATCCAGCAGGGTGAAATTCCATATCTTGTTTTTTTCATTTTGGTCCAGCCGGTTACTGCCTCCGATGTCTTCAATCTGTTTTTTCAGTGCGACAAACTGCTCGTTGCGTACCGTCTGTTTGTCAGAATCCGCATTTTGTTCATCGCCTTTTCTGGTCTTGAAAAATTCTTGAATCTGGTCTCGGAGAGTTTGATAGGCCTTGTCCTGAAGACCAAAATAGGCATTGAGTAACCATTCGCGCTGCGACTGGATATCGTTCAAGCCATTTTCGGTATTCGAGTCGATGTGCTCCACATCCCATCCTTCCAATTTGTACAGATGGAACGGGAACTTGTAGAATACCCCGTTTTTGTATTTTGCATTGGCGCCCAATATCCTGTTCTGATTGATAACCGTCTGCAGGTTGTGCAACAACAGGATGGGGCGACAGTTTGTCTTGCTTCCGCCTTTATTTGGGGCAGATTCGACTTCGTAAACCGTATTTTCGATATCCTTGTATGGAATAGTTCGCTTGATCTCTTCTTTCAGGTATTTTTCTATGAATTCGAACTTGCCGTCAGAGACGTTCCACTGTTTGTAAATCTCATCAACCTTCCTGCCCATATAGATCAGATAACCGATATAGTGGTACAGTTCCATATCGTCGAACCACTCCTGTAAGGTATGGAATATTTCCCGTACGTTCTCCCAGATGGTACGAACGGCCTGTGCCAACGAAATCTTATTCTGCTTCTGCACGGCAAGATAGTGGTAGACGTAGCGGAAGGTCCGGAAATCATCGGTCGCGTCAATCTCTTTCTCATCCTTGCAGCCCAACAAGTCGCAACGGCAGATCATATCGAAAACATAATCGATACGCGTGGGGCGTTCATCGCCGGGGGCATTGAGAAAGAGCCAGAACTCATTGGACTGGAGCGCATATTCGATGACGTCCCACTCCACGGCTATTTCCTGCTGCCAAAGTCTGATTTTATCATCGTCGCTGCTGTCAAAATTGGATTTGTTCAACAGCAGGGCCTTGATCAGCTCGGCGTTGGTCAATGAGATTTTTCCGATGTTCAATCGGGCGAATACCTCTTTGGGATCTTCCTCGGTTTCATACCAGATAAACTTTACTCGGTTGAGCAAAATATCCTGAAATTTCTCTTTATCTATTTTCTTTTCATCCAGCCACCTGCGGATAACTGTTACAGCCAGGTAGATATGGTAAAAGTCGATATTGTTTTTTGCTTTTTCTTCAGCCTTTTCTTCAGCTTTCTTTTCAGCCTTCTCTCCTGCTACTTCTTCCGTCGTGATTTTATTCAGAAACTCGGCACTATCCCTTCTTGTCTGATATGTAATATCAATGCGGGACAGGCCCAATACCTCCAGAATCAGGCATATGGTTGTCAGCCGCTGCTGTCCGTCCACCACTTCCCATGGCCCGTTCAAACTTTTGACCACCAAAGGCTGCAGGCAGTAGATACCTGCATTATTCTTTTGGCTGAACTCGAAAATGTCATTCAGCAGATCTTCTACTTGCCGTTGCGTCCAACGATACCCGCGCTGGTAATCGGGTATGTAAAATGCCAGCTTTTGCAAATCGGCAACGGATTTCAGCTCCAATGTATTCATGTCAGTAGTTTTAATAAAACGGATTCTGGATAATAAAATTAAATGTTTTCATGGAATATTTCAATAGTCCGTTCGACCTCTTTCGGGTATAATACAATCCGCGGCCTTTTTCCCATGCCTGCATACAACCTCTGTCTGCGGCGATACATCTGTTGGACAAGGTCCAACAAAAGGACATTCACCCGTTCCATGCGTTCCACTTCTTCGTACCATCGGTCCCCGGTCCTCTCCTCTCAAAATAAGCCTGGCCAAATCGGCGGCTTCGACGCGCTGCAACTGTTTCGCAGTTTGGTGACGGGAGGTGGCCGCAAATCACAACGTGTTTTTCTTGATTCTGCGACAAAAATAGGGCACACATGGGAAAAATAATGACATATGCTGCTGGCAACTGTTTTTTGAAATACGCCATGTTTTGGCACAACGACATCCGATCTTTGCATCGGAAATCAAAATTTCGGATGCCATGAAACGGAAATCGGAAGCAAAAAGTGCCATTCACCAGGCGGAAGCCGGAGCAAACCGGCTTCAGGATAAAAAGAAGCCGGAACAGACCCTGATCGGGGCGATCGAACAAATCGTCAACCTGGCTATTGAATTGCAACTCGGGGAGGTATTCTACGAAAAAGCCCGCGAGTCTCTGATGTTTATCGCCGAACGCATGTCTATTAACGAGGAACAGGCGCTGGTTTTCGCCCTTTTCATGGAAAAAAGCGCTTACAGTCGGATTCAAATCAGCGATTTCGCCGAGTTGGTGGGGTGTCGTATGGTACGCATCATTTCGATGATGGCAGAAACCGATATGTTGGTCGAAAAGCGTTTCATCCGGCGCATTAAGGAGGACAATTCGGTCTATTATTCTGTGCCAAAGGAGGTGGTGAACGCCATCAAGGAGAACCGGGTATATACTCCGGCTCCGATTGATCATTTGACAACTGAACAGCTTTTCGACCGAATGGCCGATATTTTCGAGGAAACCGATACGGAGCAACTGTTGCAAGAACTTGATCTGTTGGTTGTCGCCAATCCACAACTCGCATTCTGCCGGATGATTCAATCCTATGATTTAAAGGGTTGCGAAGAGGAGCGGCTGCTTTTGTACATCTTCTGCAATCGTTTCATCAACCTGGATGATGACATGATTGGAGAGCATGATTGGAAAAATTATTTTTCCCGAAGTGATGTGCGTTTCCTATCCCATCGCTTAAAAGATCGCAGTTTGGGGCTGCTGGCAATGAATATCCTCGAAAACTGCAACTCCGACGGCTTGAATGATTCGGAGTATTATCATCTGACGAGCAAAGCCAAGGAGGAACTGTTCGCCGATCTTCATCTGACCGATCAGCAGACCAAACAGAAAAGTCACCTGCTCGACTGCACGACTTTTGCCGCCAGGGAACTCTTCTACAACCCGTCGGTACAGCGGCAGATTGACCGTCTGGGAGAACTTCTTGCTCCCGAACGCTTTGCGGAGATTCAGCAGCGGCTGGAGGCTGGCGGCATGCGCAAAGGATTTGCCTGCCTCTTCTACGGAGCGCCGGGGACAGGCAAGACCGAGACGGTCTACCAACTGGCACGTCGCACAGGGCGCGACTTGATGGTTGTCGATGTCTCACAGATCAAAAGCTGTTGGGTCGGCGAAAGCGAGAAGAACATCAAGGAGGCTTTCGACCGTTACCGCTCTTATGTGCGGCAGTCGGAACGGGCGTCCATCCTGCTGTTCAACGAGGCGGATGCCGTGTTGGGCATCCGCCAGGAGGGGGCCAGTAAAGCCGTGGAGAAGATGGAAAACTCAATCCAGAATATCATTCTGCAGGAGATGGAGCAGCTGGAGGGCATCCTGATCGCCACGACCAACCTGACACAGAATCTGGACCGGGCTTTCGAGCGGCGCTTCCTCTATAAAATTGAGTTCGAAAAGCCCTCCCGGGAGGCAAAGAGCCGGATCTGGCGGTCGATGATCCCGACACTCGATGAGCGGATGGCCGCCACACTGGCCGAACGGTACGACTTCAGCGGCGGGCAGATTGAAAACATCGCCCGCAAACGGACGGTTGACATGATCCTGCAGGGCGCGGAACCTTCGTTCGAGCAACTCGACGAATATTGCCGATCGGAACTGCTCGGACAGTCGGAGCGGTCTCGACGACCGGTCGGATTTTAGTCGATTCATGAAAAACATGAGCCGTGATTTTTCCCATGTAAGGGCTACCTTTGGCCCTGACCGGAGAAAAAATGAATCTGTATCATGAAAACAGCACCCTAAAACGGCGAAGCCCTGCGCAAAGAACGGAATTTTTGCTATATTTGTCCGATGACATAAACAAGAAAGACATATAGCTTTTTCGACGGCTTGCACTTTATCTCTTAAACCGACCAAGTAAAAAGACAAAGTACCACAAAGCCCAAACGTCGGAACTCGCGTACTGCGCGGGCTTCGCTTTTTGTGGTATGGGTACCTTGGTCGGACCTTAGAGATAAAAAGCCGAAGTTCGCGCTTCTTTTGTGCCTATTTCGAACCAAACGTCAAGCGCTTGCCTTGAACGAAAAATGTTTAACCTTTAAATTTCAAAGCTATGCTTTACAACCAAACCAGAACGAGTTGCGGCACGGTGATGCCGCTGCTGATGGGATGCACCAAACCCCAGCCGATTGAAGCTCTCCAGCAGGAAGAGCCCATTGTCTATGATCCGGTCAAACAGACAGTCGTCTATGATATGCGAACTGTCGGAACCCGGTCATTGAAAACGTCTAACACAAGAATTAAGGTGGGTAGTGGCTATAGTGTTAAGGCGGATCGTAAAAATGAGATAGACGACAGCAAGAACGTAAAATGATTCTGATTATCACCAACAAGGAGGACGCACACCCTACGCCGGTAATCGAGCGGTTGTCGGCGCGGGGCGTGCCGGTCTTCCGGTTGAATACGGAGGCGCTGCTCACCGATTACACGTTCGGCTGGCAGGTCGATGCCGCCGGGGAGATCTCTTTCTGGATTCGCTGCCGGCTGAACGGACTGGAAACGACCGGAGAGGAGATAACGGCCGTCTGGGACCGTCGTCCGGAAAAGCCCGAAGAGCTTCCCTATCCGAGCACTCCGGAGATTGACCGGCACAATCGCGAGGAGGCGCTCGGTTTCCTGGTATTCCTGCGCTACTGGCTCAAGGAGATTCCCTCCATCGGCAGCATTGTCAACGACCGTCCGGCAGCATCCAAGATGCTGCAATATGCAATCGCCCGCAAAGTCGGATTCCAGATTCCGAGGAGCTGTTTCTCCAACTCCAAAGAGCCGTTTCAGAAATTGTCGCAGGAGTGCACCGACCTGATCCTAAAGCCGATTGAGGTGTGCGACATTTGGGATGAGAGGCAGGGTGTGGACTATGTGTTCTATGCACAGAAGACCCCGGCCGCCTCTCTGCGGGAAGTTCCGGACGAAGCCTTCTCGCAAACGGTGAGTTTCGTCCAGGAGTACATCGAAAAGGCGTTCGAATTGCGGGTTACGGTGGTCGGCAAACGGGTTTTTGCCTGCAAAATCGACTCGCAGGCACAGCAGGAGGAGACCGGACGCATCGACTGGCGCCAGGGATATGAGCATGGGCTGAAACAGGAAGCGTATGCCTTGCCGGACTCCGTTGCGTCACAATGCGTGGCGTTCCTGCGCCGGATGGGCCTTAACTTCGGTTGTTTTGACTTGATCGTTACCCCCTCGGGCGAGTACGTCTTTCTCGAATGCAACCCCAATGGCCAATGGTTGTGGATTGAACTGGCTGTCGGATTAAAAATTTCGGAGGCTATTGCCGATTTTCTGCAGAACCCTTCCGAGGAGCAATTATTTGTCGAATTATAAAAAGAGAAATGTCATGGTAGGCTGTTTAACCTTTATTTTGCTGGCCTTAAGTATCATCATTCTTGTCGCTGCTGATATAATCGTGTGGATGTTCGGCCCCTGGCAGGCAGGGCTTGCCTGCATACTGCCCATCATCGGATTTCTGATAGCCTACAAGTACAGCGTCGAGATGAGCATTGCCCCACGCGATTTCTGGGCCAATCCCAATTGGGAAATCGCAAAGAAGAAGCTCAGTTATGCGTGGTACATTGCCTGGGGAATCTATCTTTTCATGTTTGCAATCTATGCATTTGTGACCGAAAAGATCATGTAGCAAATACGTCATTATTCTTTCTACGCCAACGAATGCACGGATTGCGAACGAGGCATGTGCCTTGCTCGCAATCCGCTTTCGATACACCGGACAGCAGTGTCGGGGAGAGGTTCCGTCATGGCTCCGAATCCTCGATCCGCAGCGTCTGCATCTGCCGTTTCGAGATTCCGAACCTGCGGCCGTAAAGCGTCCAGTAGCGCGTCGAAGCGAGCAGGAACAGCCGTTTGGCAAGAGGCATCGTGGCGCGCAGCTCCCGGCAGGTGCCCCCGGCAACGGCCCGGGCCAGCCGGCGGATCGCCCTGCGGGCCACAAAAGCGAACGGAGTGTCCAGGATGGCCTCGCCGCTGCCGAGCATCAGCACCGATCCCGTCCGATAACCGTTGCGGCTGCAGAAAAGACGGATCATGCGGACCGCGATCTCATTCTGCGCAGGCTCCAGAAAACCGCAGTTGATCAATACCGAAACGACAGGACGTGCTTCGACCGGGACCGGATGTGCTTCGAGATACTTGAGAAAATCGAGCAGACCGACCGGCAGCGCATCGGCATATAACGGAAAGACGAGCAGCAGATCGGAGTAGCGGGGCAGTTGCGCCGCCAGCTCGGCATGGTTGCGGGGCGTGAGACTGACGGTGTCGCACGGCAGGGGACAACTGGCGGAAAAAAGAGCCGCATAACGTTTCGAGTTCGACTTGGCAGCCCGCGGACTGCCGTTCAGAATCAGGATCTTTTCCATTGCTCCAGTACGTTTTTCACCGCTTCGTCCAGCTGCGATTCCGCAACGAAACGGATTTCATAAGACGCGAAATTCATGTTGCGGGCATTGCGGGCAACGAGCTCGCGGAAAAGCTCCTGCTCCCCGGCATCCGTCGTGCCATATGCCAAAATCGTGGCCCGCTTGGGCACCACGGCCCGCTGTACGTGGTGTGTCTCGCCGTGGAAGATGCGGATGAAGGCCTGCTGAACGGGAATGGCCCGTTCGAGCATGGTCTTCATGACACTGTCGTAACTGCCGAACTTAACCCGGCTGACATACAGCAGCCGCTTGCTGCGGGCAATCAGCGGATAGACCTTCGTGGCATCGTCGCGGATTACGCAGCGGCCCGGCGTCTTGGTCCAGCAGCCGAAACACCCCACGCAGCGGGCAATCTTCAGAGCCGACAGGTCGACATGGCGGGTTGCATCGTCGAGCAACCCCACGTCAAGCGGCTTATCACTCATTATCAAATTCATGGAATCATTCTCTTTTGGTTTGTTGCAAACGGTGCGGGGCTCCGGCGGAAGACCGCTCCGCATTCCACAAACGGATACCACGCAAATTTCTTGCATGAACCGTGAAATATGGACCATTTTTCATTCCTGAAGCTATTGCAAATTTGGCTGCAATGCCGTCATGCCGTATCTTTGCAAACGAATCAATCCGCAAGACACATGGCTGACAACTATCTGGGTCGGAAGATGGAGGAGTACCGCGCCCGTGCGGCGGCTCCCGCAACGCCGCATCGTCCGCAGGCAACGCTGCGCCGTCTGCTGGCGAAAAACCGCAGCTACCGCGGCTACGATCCGCGGTTTCACGTACGCGAGGACCAGCTCCGGAGCATCATCGAGGTCAATACGCTCACACCCTCGGCCCGCAACGAGCAGGTGCTGCGCTTCCGGCCCGTGCTGGAGGACGAGGCCGCAAAGGTGCTGCCGCATATCCGGCTGGGAGCGGCGCTTGCGGAACTGCACCTGCCGCTGCCCGGCACCGAACCCCGGGCCTTCATCATCATCTGTTCGACCGTGCCCGAGACCCGACACGTGTCGATCGACCTCGGTATTTCGGTCCAGAGCATGCTGCTTCGGGCCACCGAAATGGGGCTGAACGGGCTCTGCATCGGCGCCTTCGACCGCCGGGCGATCCGCGGGGCGTTCCATCTTCCCTGGGAGCCCGTCCTCCTGCTGGCCGTCGGCAAGGGGGCCGAACGCATCGAGCTGGTGCCGGCCGAAGAGGGCGACAATCTGAACTATTACCGCCGCGACGGCGTCCACTATGTCCCCAAGCTCACACTCGGGGAGCTGCTGATCGGCCGAGAGCCGGAAACGGAAGATTAGCATCGCTTTTGCAGCATACGGCAACAAAACCTCGACCATGGAACTTTTCAACGACTGGATCACCCGAATCAACGACCTGCTGTGGGGCTACCTGCTCATCGCGGCGCTGCTGTGCTGCGCCGTCTGGTTCACGCTGCGCACCCGGGGCGTGCAGTTCCGGATGCTGCGCGAGATGATCCGCGTGCTGGGCGAATCGCCCGGCTCGGCACCCCGCGGCGAACGGCACATCTCCTCGTTCCAGGCCTTCGCCGTCTCGCTGGCGAGCCGCGTCGGCACGGGCAACCTCGCGGGCGTCGCCACGGCGATCGTCATCGGCGGCCCGGGCGCCGTCTTCTGGATGTGGATCATCGCCCTGCTGGGTGCCGCGAGCGCCTTTGTCGAATCGACCCTGGCCCAGCTTTACAAGCGCCGCGGCAAGGATTCCTACATCGGCAGCCCGGCCTACTACATGCAGTACGGACTAGGCAAACGCTGGATGGGTGTTCTCTTTGCCGTGCTGATCTGCGTAACCTTCGGCTTCGCCTTCAACTCCGTGCAGAGCAACACGATCTGCGCCGCCTGGGAGCGGGCCTTCGGCCTCGACCCGCTGTGGGTCGGTGTGGCGCTCACACTCCTCACTGCCGGCATCATCTTCGGAGGCATCCAGCGCATCGCCCGTGTCAGCAGTGTGATTGTTCCGGTCATGGCTCTCGGCTACATCATCCTGGCACTGGGCATCGTCCTCTGGAACATCGGCCGGCTGCCCGAGGTGCTGCATCTGATCCTCTCGGAGGCCTTCGGCTGGAACCAGGCCCTCGGCGGAGGCATCGGCGCCGCCCTGATGCAGGGCATCAAGCGGGGGCTCTTCAGCAACGAGGCCGGCATGGGCTCGGCCCCGAACGTTGCGGCCACGGCCCACGTCTCGCATCCCGTCAAGCAGGGACTCATCCAGACGCTCGGAGTCTTCACCGACACGCTGCTCATCTGCACCTGCACGGCCTTCATCATCCTCTTCGGCGGCACCCCCGACCCGACGCTCAACGGCATCCAGCTCACGCAGGCGACCCTCGTCTCGGAAGTGGGGCCCGCGGGAGAGCTGTTTGTCGCCGTGGCGATCTTCCTCTTCGCCTTCTCGTCGATCATCGGCAACTACTACTACGGCGAGGCGAACATCCGCTTCATCACGCCGCGGCGCGGCGTACTCATGGCCTACCGGCTGCTCGTGGCCGGCATGGTGCTCTTCGGGGCGATGGCCACGCTCGACGTGGTGTGGAACCTTGCCGACGTTACGATGGCGCTGATGACGCTCTGCAACCTGGTGGCAATCGTCTGGCTCGGCGGCGAAGCCTTCCGGCTGCTGGGGGACTACGTCGCCCAGAAGCGCCGGGGCATCAAAAATCCGACCTTCCGCCGGGAACGGATTCCCGCGCTGCGAGGTCGGATCGAATGCTGGTAGGGGAGTTGCGCTACCGCCCGAGACGTTCCAGAATGGCCTTTTCGTCAATCCGGTTGAGCAGCAGCCCCTTGTCCCAGTTCCAGTCGGGATAGGCCCGCCGGAGTTCTGCGACACTGTTTGCCACGCCGCTCCCGCCCGACGTGGCGAAGGGTATCAGCCGCGTGCCGCGCCAGTCGCGGCTTTCGAGGAAGGTCTGGATGATGCGCGGCGCCTGGTCCCACCAGATCGGATAGCCGATGAAAAGCACGTCGCATGCAGGCAGCTCGTCCGCTCCGGGACGGATGGCCGGCCGCGCCTGCGGCGATGTCATCTCCACCGAACTGCGCGACCGGCGGTCGTGCCAGTCAAGATCGGCCGCCGTATAGGGTTCCGCGGGCTCGATGGCGTGCAACGCGCCGCCCGTAATGCGGGCCACCTCGCGGGCAGCCCGGGCCGTTGTTCCCGTCGCCGAGAAATAGGCGACCACAATACGATCCGCGGGTTTCTGTGCCCGGATCTCCGAATTCGCTCCCATAAATACAAACATCAAAAGGAAAACAAGCGTCCGTTTCATCGTGCATCGGCATTGTCGAACGCACGGTGCAGGAACTCCTCCATGCGGTCGAAGGGAATCACCTCGAGGTTGTCATACAGATCGACGTGGCAGGCTCCGGGGATGATGAGCAGCTCCTTGTTGTCGCCCGTGAGCCGCTTGAAGGCGTCTTCGGAGAAGTAGCGCGAGTGCGCCTCGGCCCCGTGGATCACCAGCACCGGCGTGCGGATCTCGTCGATATAGGTCAGGATCGGCATGTTGATGAAGGCCAGCGAATTGGTCTTCAGCAGGCCCTCGTTCGAGTTGGGCGAGCGGCGGTGGTATCCGCGTGCGGTCTTGTAGTAGTCGTGATACTGACGCACGAAGAGCGGAGCGTCTGCGGGAACGGGATCGACCACGCCGCCGTCACGCGGGACAACGCCCGTGCGGTAAGCCTCGCCGCGCAGGCGGTTGAGCTCCTCGCGCAGATGGTAGCGGTCGTCGGCGCTCATCGCATCGAAATAACCGCGGGCGTTCACACGGCTCATGTCGTACATCGTCGAGGTGATCGTCGCCCGGATGCGCGGATCGTTGGCCGCGGCATTGAGCGCAAAGCCGCCCCAGCCGCAGACTCCGATAATGCCGATCCGCTGCGGATCGACATCCTCGCGCGTGGAGAGGTAATCGACCGCGGCGCTGAAATCATCGGTGCTGATCTCCGGGGAGGTCAGGTAGCGGGGCTGGCCGCTGCTTTCGCCGTAGAACGACGGGTCGAAAGCGATGGTCAGAAAGCCCCGCTCGGCGAGCGTCTGGGCATAGAGACCCGACACCTGCTCCTTCACGGCGCCGTAGGGGCCGCACACGACAATGGCCGCCAGCGGACCGGCAGCCTCTTTCGGTTTGTAGAGGTCCGCGGCAAGGGTAATGCCGTAGCGGTTGTGGAAGGTGATTTTCGTGTGCTCGACCCGCTCGCTCTGCGGGAAGGTCTTGTCCCATTCGCGGGTCAGTTCCAAAGTTTCCATATTGTCCGTTGTGTTTTGAGCCGTTGCCGAGGCCGACAGCAGGGCAGCGAGGGCCAGGAGCGGCAAAATTGTCTTTCGTGTCATCGTGTCGTTTTTTTACGATACAAAGGTAAGGGGTTTCACAATCCGGACAGTTAGACGGATTACGGAAGGAACTACCATTTTTACCGATTCCGCTGTGGCCGGGCCAAAAGCAACAGGCGCGAATCCGTAATTCCGGTAGGTAAAACCGGAATCCGGATACGATCGAAAAGCCGTATTTTTTCGTACCTTTGTTCGCATAAAACCGCCATGCGACGGGACGCATCCCCGTCCATACGGCACGACACTCAAACACAACCGCATACAAACTATGTTACGAAAGATCAGAACAACGCTTGCGATCCTCTGCTTCGCACTCATCACGCTGCTTTTCCTCGACTTCACGGGGAGCGTGCACGCATGGTTCGGATGGCTGGCGAAGATCCAGTTCCTGCCGGCGCTGCTGGCCCTGCATCTGGGTGTCGTGGCGGCCCTCGTGGTCCTCACGCTGCTCTTCGGGCGCATCTACTGCTCGGTCATCTGCCCGCTCGGAGTCATGCAGGACATCATCGCGTGGCTTGGCGGCCGGGGCCGCAAGCGGAAGTACCGCTACACCTACTCGCCCGAAAAACGATGGCTGCGCTACGGCATCTTCGTCCTCTTCATCGCGGCACTCGTTGCCGGTATCGGATCGTTCGTGGCACTGATAGCGCCCTACAGCG
Source organism: Candidatus Alistipes faecigallinarum (assembly GCA_019115605.1). GTDB lineage: Bacteria > Bacteroidota > Bacteroidia > Bacteroidales > Rikenellaceae > Alistipes > Alistipes faecigallinarum. The sequence goes on along the minus strand of DXDG01000022.1, from coordinate 77,432 downwards.
CCTATGGCCGCATCGCGCAGAACCTGCTGGCCCCCCTCTACGGCTGGGGCAACAACCTGCTGGCCTACCTGGCCGAACGGGCCGACAGCTACGCCTTCTACCGTACGGAGGTGTGGGTGCGCAGCCTGCCGACGCTGCTCATCGCCGCGGCGACGCTCATCCTGCTCATCATTCTGGCCTGGCGCAACGGCCGCACCTGGTGCAATACCGTATGCCCCGTGGGCACTGTCCTGGGATTTTTCTCGCGCTTCTCGCTCTTCCGCCCGGTGATCGACACGGCGAAGTGCACCTCCTGCGGACTCTGCTCGCGACAGTGCAAGGCCGCCTGCATTGATTCGAAACACCATACGATCGACTATTCGCGCTGCGTGGTCTGCATGGACTGCATGGACAGCTGCAAGCACGACGCGCTCCACTACCGGCTCCGCCTGTCCGGCAAACGCGACGCCGAAAAGGGAGCGTCGGCAGCCGCGCAGCGGAACGTGCCGCAGGACACTTCGCGCCGTTCGTTCCTCACGGGTGCGGGACTGGTGCTGGGCACGGGCCTCGTCCGCGCCCAGGAGAAGAAGGTGGACGGCGGCCTGGCCGTGATCCTCGACAAGAAGGTCCCCGCACGCCACACGCCGATCGTGCCGCCGGGAGCCGTGAGCCTGCGCCACCTGGCCCAGCATTGCACGGGATGCCAGCTCTGCGTGGCGGTCTGCCCCAACGGCGTGCTGCGCCCCTCGTCGGGCATCATGACCCTCATGCAGCCCGAATCCTCCTACGAAAGGGGCTATTGCCGGCCCGAATGCGTCAAGTGCTCGGAGGTGTGTCCCGCCGGGGCGATCGAGCCGATCACCGTAGCCGACAAGTCGGCCATCCAGATCGGCCACGCCGTCTGGGTGCGGGAGAACTGCATACCGCTCACCGACGGGGTTACGTGCGGCAACTGCGCCCGCCACTGTCCAACCAAGGCCATCACGATGGTTCCCTCCGACCCCTCGAAGGCCGACTCGCCGAAGGTTCCCGTCGTAAACGAGGAGCGCTGCATCGGCTGCGGCGCCTGCGAGAACCTCTGTCCAGCGCGCCCCTTCAGCGCCATCTACGTCGAAGGACACGAATGCCACCGTACGATTTAACCCTCCACACGAAACGATTATGAACAGGATCAAGATAAGCAACCACGAAGAAGAGATCAGCCGCCGGGCCTTTCTCAAGCGCCTCGGGGCGGGAACCGCCGCCGTATCGGGACTGACGCTGGCAGGCTGCCGTCCGACCACGGAGACCTCCGCCCAAAGCGAGCCGCCGACCGACCGGATGACTTACCGCGAAAACCCCACGACGGGCGACCGCGTATCGCTGCTGGGCTTCGGCATGATGCGCCTCCCGTCGGTCGGCGGACGCAGCGCCCGCGAAGGCAACGAACAGATCGACCAGGAGATGGTCAACGCCATGGTCGATTATGCCCTGGCGCACGGCGTGAACTACTTCGACACCTCGCCGGTCTACTGCCAGGGACTCTCCGAGCGGGCAACGGGCATCGCCCTGAGCCGCCATCCGCGCGACAGCTACTTCATCGCCACGAAGCTCTCGAACTTCGCCCCCTCGACCTGGAGCCGCGAGGCGTCGATCGCCATGTACCGCAATTCGTTCAAGGAGCTGCAGGTAGACCACATCGACTACATGCTGCTGCACGCCATCGGCATGGGTGGCGGCATGGAGGCCTTCGAAACCCGCTACATCCGCAACGGCATGCTCGACTTCCTGGTGGCCGAACGCGAGGCGGGACGGATCCGCAACCTGGGATTCTCCTACCACGGCGACATCGCGGTTTTTGACCGCATGCTGGCCGAACACGACCGCTACAAGTGGGATTTCGTGCAGATCCAGCTCAACTACCTGGACTGGAGATACGCCAAACAGATCAACTCCACCAATACCGATGCGGAGTATCTCTACGGCGAACTCGAGAAGCGCCATATCCCGGCCATCATCATGGAGCCGCTGCTCGGAGGGCGCCTGTCGAATGTCCCGAACGACATCGTCGTACGTCTCAAGCAGCGCGAACCCGATCGGAGCGTGGCGTCGTGGGCCTTCCGCTTTGCCGGTTCGTTCCCGGGCGTACTGACCGTATTGAGCGGCATGACCCGCATGGAGCACCTGCAGGACAACCTGCGGACCTTCTGCCCGCTCGACCCGCTTTCGGACGAGGAGTTCGCATTCCTCCAGCAGACGGCCGACCGCATGATGCAGTTCGACACGATCCCGTGCAACGACTGCAAGTACTGCATGCCCTGCCCCTACGGACTGAACATTCCGGCAATCCTGCTGCACTACAACAAGTGCCTGAACGAGGGCAACATCATCACCGACCCGGGGGATGACCACTACCGCGAGGCCCGCCGGGCCTATCTCATCGGCTACGACCGCAGCGTTCCGCGCCTGCGGCAGGCCGACCACTGCATCGGCTGCCGCCAGTGCGTGCCGCACTGCCCGCAGGGGATCAACATCCCCCACGAACTGCACCGAATCAGCGCCTATGTCGAACGACTCAAACAGGAGAAGGATGATCCGAAAGGCCATCAGCATACTGCACGAAGGAGGGCACACGCTCGTCGTGGCCAACGGTAACGTCTTCCGCACGTTCGACCGGCGTGGCGTGGCAGATCTCTACCGGCTGCTGCGCGAGGAGCCGGAGTTCCTGCACGGCGCCGTCGTTGCGGACAAGGTCGTGGGGAAGGCCGCCGCGGCGCTGATGCTGCTGGGCGGCGTGGCGGAGCTCCACACGGACGTCATCAGCAGCAAGGCGATCGAACTGCTGCACGGCAGCAGCCTCCGTTACACATTCGACCGGGAGGTGCCGCACATCATCAACCGCACGCGGGACGGATGGTGCCCGCTGGAGATCCGCTGCCGCGACTGCCGCACGGCGGAGGAGTGTCTGGCACAGATCACGTCGTTCATCGCCTCCCAAACGACAAAGGAATGAGAAAAAAACTTCTGATCCATACAGCTCTGCTGGCGTTGCTGCCGATCGGCGCCGCGGCAGCGGGGCAGGCCGATGCGGCCGACTCGCTCTCCGCGGAAGGTACGCATGCCATCGACCGCGTGGTCGTAACGGGCACGCGCAGCGCCACGGATATCCGGCACCTTTCACAGAGCGTCTCGGTCGTAGAGCGGCAGCAGCTCGAACAGGGCTTCCGCCCCTCGCTGCTTCCGACACTCACGGAGCAGGTCCCGGGGCTCTTCATCACCTCGCGGGGCATTCTGGGCTACGGCGTCTCGGACGGCGCGGCCGGAGGCATCTCGCTGCGAGGATTGAGCGGCGGCTCGGGACGCCTCATGGTGCTCATCGACGGACACCCGCAATACATGGGTCTCATGGGCCATCCGATTGCCGACGCCTGCCAGACGTTGCTTGCCGAGCGGGTCGAGGTGCTGCGGGGCCCGGCCTCGGTGCTCTACGGTTCGAACGCCATGGGCGGCGTAGTGAATATCGTTACGCGCCGCATGCAGGAAGAGGGTGTCAGGACCGACGCTCTCCTGGGTTACGGCTCCTTCAACACGCTGCAGAGCGAACTGACGAACCGCATCCGCAAGGGACGCTTCACCTCGGTCGTGAGCGGCTCCTACAACCGTACGGACGGACATCGCGCCGACATGGGCTTCGAACAGTACGGCGGATATGCCAAGGCGGGGTATGAACTCTCGACGAAATGGTCCGTACGTGCCGACGTGAACCTCACACATTTCAATGCCTCGCAGCCCGGGAGTCTCTCCGAGCGGATGTACGATGCCGACCAGCGCATCACGCGGGGCATGACCTCGCTGGCCGTGGAGAACCGCTACGAGCGGAGTTCGGGCGCCTTGAGCCTCTTCTACAACTGGGGCCGGCACCGGATCAACGACGGACATACGGCCGACGAGGCTCCGCTCGACTACCGGTTCAACTCGCGGGACGAGATGATGGGCCTGTCGTGGTACGAAAGCATGCAGCTCTTCCGCGGCAACCGGCTCACCGTCGGTGTGGACTACTACCGCTTCGGCGGTGAGGCATGGAACCGTTACGTTGCGGGCGAGCACGAAGGAGAGCGCTCGGAGCTGGCCGACGTCGTGCAGCACGAAACGGCCGGGTATGTCGATTTCCGCCAGCATATCGGACGCCTGCTGACCTTCGACGCCGGGCTGCGCCTGGACCACCACTCGCACGTCGGCACGGAGTGGATCCCCCAGGCGGGGCTGTCGCTGCACCTGCCGCATGATCTTGAGTTGAAGTTCTCGGCGAGCAAGGGCTTCCGCTATCCGACGCTCCGCGAGATGTACATGTTCCCGCCGCAGAACCCCGACCTGAAGCCCGAACGGATGTGGAACTACGAACTTGCGCTCTCGCAGCAGCTGCTCGACGGAAGCCTCACCTACGGAGTCAATCTCTTTCGCATCGACGGTGAGAATCTGATCGTCGCCGTGCCGCGCGAAGGAGCCACACCGCTCAACATCAACACGGGGGACATCGAAAACACGGGTATCGAGGGGCAGGTCGCCTGCCGCATCGGGGAAAACTGGAGCGTGGATGCCAACTACAGCTACCTGCACATGGTTTATCCCGTGCTCGGAGCCCCGGAGCACAAGCTCCATGCCGGAGCGCTCTTCAACCGCCGCCGCTGGAGCGTCTCGACGGGCGTGGAGTATGTCGGCAACCTCTATACGGAGGTCGTCGTCAACGGCCGGGGCACGGAACGCCGCACGTCGTTCGTACTCTGGAACCTCGACGCCTCGTTCCGCGCCGCCGATTGGCTCACGCTCTGGGTGCGGGGCGAGAATCTGCTGGCCCAACGCTATGAGATCAACGCCGGCTATCCGATGCCGCGTGCAACCTGCACGGGTGGTGTAAAAGTGAACTTCTAACAGACAATCGAATCGATATGAAGAAAGCAGCCATGTTTACGGTTCTTTTTGCGGCATCCTGCTCGATGGCGGGAGCCGGGGACCGACAGGAGTCGGTTCCAACTGCGGAAACGCTTCCGAAGGTCTACTTCATCCGGGAGATCTCGGCGGCCAATCTCGTGAAGATCTACGAAGCGCTCGGCCGCAAGGCCGAGGGACGTGTCGCCGTGAAGCTCTCGACGGGCGAACCCGGCGGACACAACTTCCTGCAGCCGGCACTGATTGCCGACCTCGTACACCGGGTCAACGGCACGATCGTGGAGTGCAACACGGCCTACGGCGGCGGACGCGCCGATACGGAAAACCACCTGAAGGCGGCCGCCGACCACGGATTCACGGCCATCGCGCCCGTGGAGATCATGGATGCGGAGGGCGAGGCGGTGCTTCCCGTGCGGGGTGGCCGGCACCTCAAGGAGGACTATGTCGGCAAGGGCTATCTGAAATATGACTTCACGGTGGTCCTCTCACACTTCAAGGGACACGCCATGGGCGGTTTCGGCGGCGCGATCAAGAACATCTCGATCGGCATCGCCTCCTCGTCGGGCAAGGCCTGGATTCACTCCGCAGGACGGACACGCGACGTTTCGCAGGTCTGGGGTGATCTTCCCGCCCAGGACGACTTCCTGGAGTCGATGGCCGAAGCGGCAAAGGCCGTTGTCGACCACTGCGGCGACCGGATCCTCTACATCAGCGTCGCGAACAACCTCTCGGTGGACTGCGACTGCGACTCTTCGCCCGAGGACCCGAAGATGGGGGATATCGGCATTCTCGCCTCACTGGACCCCGTGGCTCTCGACCGGGCCTGCACCGATCTGGTCCGTGCGTCGGAGGATCACGGCAAGATCCATCTGATCGAGCGGATCGACTCGCGCCACGGCATGCACACGCTCGACTATGCCGAACAGCTCGGCATGGGAAGCCAGCGCTATGAACTCGTCGAACTGAACTAAAACCGCAATACGATGCAAACGTCAAGTGTAAAACTTTACTCGCTGGAATACCGCCAGGCGAAAACCTACTGGATCGCGGCCCTCTTCATGCTGGGCAACCTGCTGCTGCCGCAGCTCTGCCATCTCGTACCGCAGGGAGGCATGCGGTGGCTTCCGATCTACCTCTTCACCCTCATCGGCGCCTACAAGTACGGCTGGCGCGTCGGACTGCTGACCGCCGTGGCCTCGCCGCTGCTCAACTCGGCGCTCTTCGGCATGCCTGCCGCGGCCGTGCTGCCGGCCATCCTGCTCAAGTCGGTGCTGCTGGCCGTGGCCGCCGGTTACGCCGCCGCACGATCGGGCAAAACTCCGCTGTGGCTGTTCGCAGCCGTGGTTCTCACTTACCAGGAGGTCGGCACGCTGGGCGAGTGGGCCATGAGCGGCAGCCTCGCCGCCGCCGCGCAGGACTTCCGGATCGGCATTCCCGGCATGCTGCTGCAGATCTTCGGCGGCTGGTTCTGCATCAACCGCCTGCTCCGCCGCTGATTGCGCCGTCGCCGCGGGCCCTTCCGCGACAAACCATTGCGAGGGACCGAAATTCCGCTGAAAAGTTTCCATGCGGGATTTCGGCTCCTTTTTTTTAATATTATTTATTATTTCCGTATCTTTGTCCGCAGCAAATCCCTAACAGCAACAAACACTATGGCAAAAGCAGTAAACATCGCCCGTTCACACCGGCTGGACGGCATCGGAGAGTACTATTTCTCGCGCCGTCTGCGCGAGCTCGCCGAGATTGAGGCGACGACAGGCCGCCAGATCGTCAAATTGGCCATGGGCAGTCCCGACCTGCCGCCCCATCAGTCGGTCATCGACCGTCTGGCCAAGGAGGCACAGCGTCCCGACGTGCACAAGTACATGTCCTATCAGGGCGAACCGATTCTGCGCAAGGCTTTTGCCGACTGGTATAAGAAGTGGTACCATGTGGACCTCGACTTCAAGTCGGAGATCTATCCGCTCATCGGATCGAAGGAGGGTATCATGCACATCTGCATGACGTTCCTCAATCCCGGCGACAAGGTCCTCGTGCCCAACCCGGGTTACCCGACCTACTCGGCCGGCGTGAAGCTCGCCGGCGGCGTGATGGTACCCTATTCGCTCAACAAGGCGACGAACTTCTATCCCGATTTCGAGGCGATCGAGAAGGCCGGTCTCGACGGCGTGAAGATGATGCTGGTCAATTACCCCAACATGCCGACGGGTCAGACCCCCACGATGGATCTCTTCCGGAAGATCATCGACTTCGGCGCCAAGCACAACATCCTGATCATCCACGACAACCCCTACAGCTTCATCCGCAACGCCGAGGCCCCGATCTCGATCATGGCGGTCGACGGTGCCAAGGAGGTGGCCATGGAGCTCAACTCGCTCTCGAAGGGGCATTCGATGGCCGGATGGCGCGTCGGCGTGCTTGTCGGCAAGGCCGACTGGATCAAGTCGGTGATGACCTTCCGCAGCAACATGGATTCGGGCATGTTCTATCCGATCCAGGCTGCGTCGGAGACGGCGCTGTCGCTGGGCGAGGATTGGTACAAGGAACTCAACACCATCTACTACGGACGCGAAAAGCAGGCCTACGCGCTGCTCGATGCACTGGGATGCAGCTACCGGAAGAACCAGGCCGGTCTGTTCGTCTGGGCCGAGCTTCCCGAGGATTACAAGGGCGACAGCTTCGCCTTCTCGGACGAGGTGATCGACAAGTGCGACGTCTTCCTCACCCCGGGCGGTATCTTCGGCTCGGAGGGCGAGCGCTACATCCGCATCACGCTCTGCTGCCCCGAGGAGCTGCTCAAGAAGGCTACGGACAACATCGTGGCAAAGTTCCGCAAATAGGGAACGCCCCGAAATATGCGAAGAGCGCCGGTCCTTTTGCAGGACCGGCGCTCTTCTTTTGACATATTGCCGTTCTATTCGGGCTTTCTGACCTCGATCTTCGCAGCGGCAGCCTTCACACGGTCGCGCAGCGTCGTCAGATCACAGCCCGGGCGGTCGTAACCCACAACCATGCCCATGCGGCGTCCGACGCGGGCCGACGGCTTGCCAAAGATACGCACATCGAGACGAGCATCCCCGGCCAGTGCCTTGTCGATCCCTTCGTAGCAGGGCGCCTCGGCACAGGCCACGGGCGACAGCACTACGGCGCTCGCTCCGGGGCGCTCGAAGGTGATCTCCGGAATGGGCAGCCCCAGCACGGCCCGCAGGTGCAGCTCGAACTCGTTGAGATTCTGCGTTCCGGCCAGCGTTACCATGCCCGTATCGTGCGGACGCGGCGAGAGCTCCGAGAAATAGACACCGTTCTCGTGACTCAGGAAGAACTCCACGCCCCAGATTCCGGCTCCGGTCAGCGCCTCGGTAACCGCAGCAGCCATGCGCTGCGCCTCCTTCAGATGTTCGGGAGCGATATGCGGCGACTGGAAACTCTCGCGGTAGTCGCCGCCCTTCTGCACATGGCCGATCGGCGGGCAGAAGAGCGTCGGACCGTTCTTCTGCGTTACGGTCAGCAGGGTGATCTCGCTGTCGAAACGGATGAACTCCTCGACGATCAGCTCGCGGATATCGCCGCGCGATCCTTCGCAGCCGTAGTGCCAGGCCTGCTCGATCTCCTCGGGCCCCTTGACCACCGACTGACCCTTGCCCGACGAGGACATCAGCGGCTTGACCACGCACGGATAGCCGATCTTGTCGGCCGCCTCGCGCAGCTCCTCAAGCGTCCTGGCATAGTAGTAGCGAGCCGTTTTGAGCCCCAGCTCCCTGGCGGCCAGATCGCGGATCGCCTTGCGGTTCATCGTGAAGTTCACGGCACGGGCGCTCGGCACGACCTGAATCCCGGCCTGCTCGAAATCGTAGAGCCGCTCGGTACGGATCGCCTCGATCTCGGGAACGATCACGTCGGGGCGGTGCTTTTCGACCACGGCAGCCAGCGCATCGCCGTCGAGCATGTCGAAGACCTCCGCGGCATCGGCCACCTGCATGGCGGGTGCCCCCGCATAGGAATCACACGCCACGACGGTCTGTCCCAGCCGCTGCGCGGCGATGGTAAACTCCTTGCCCAGCTCACCGGAACCCAGAAGCAATATTTTTTTGGTCATATCAATAGGTTTTTAGGAATGTCCGTATCCTGTCTGGCCGCGGAAACGGGGCGGCCGGCCCGGCTGACGGATCAGAGAGCGAAGAGCATGAAGACCTGCGCCGTCAGCACGCGAAGGAACATCACCACGGGGTAGACCGTCGAATAGCCCACGGCGGGCATGTCGTTTCCGGCCGTGGCGTTGGCATAGGCCAGTGCGGGAGGATCGGTCGTCGAACCCGCAATCAAACCCATCAGTGTATAATAGTTCATCTTCAGGTACTTTCTTGCAATCACCGAAACAATCACAAGAGGTACCACGGTAATGATGAATCCATATCCGATCCAACGGTATCCGCCATCAACCACCGCCTCGATAAAGCCGTCGCCGGCCCCGATGCCCACCGCCGCGAGGAAGAGGGCGATGCCGATCTCGCGCAGCATGAGGTTCGCCGACATGGTCGTATAGGTAACCAGATGGAAATGTGTGCCGAAGCGCCCGATGAGGATTGCCACGATAAGCGGGCCGCCGGCAAGTCCCAGCTTCACGGGCTGCGGTACGTTGAGCAGCGGAATCGAGCCGAGCAGCACGCCGAGCGCGATACCCACGAAGATCGTGATGAGGTTCGGATGGTCGAGTTTCTTGAGCGAGTTGCCCAGCACATCGGCCACCTGCGCCACGGCCTTCGCCGGACCCACGACCATCACCCGGTCGCCGACCTGCAGCTCCAGGCCCTGATAGGGGATCAGATCCATGCCGGCCCGATTGACACGCGTGATGGTGATGCCGTATTTGGTGCGCAGCCGCAGGTCGGAGAACTTCTTGCCGTTGATCGACGGCTTGGTAATCAGGATACGGCGCGAGATCAGCTCGGCATTGGGCGTGTTGTTGCCCCAGTCCTCGTCCGACAGCTCCACGCGGTGGCCGAAAAAGGCCACGATAGCCTCCGTATCCTCGCTCTGGCAGATCACCCAGAGGCGGTCGCCCACGTGGATCCGGCTCTCGTTGTCGGCCATCGAGATCTCCCCGTCGGGATGCATGATGCGCGAGATGACGAACTGGCGGTTCACCAGATCCCGCACATACTCCACGCTCCGCCCGTCGAGCATCGTATTGGTGAACTCGACCGAAACCTTGTCGGCGAACTTCTGCTCATGGGAGAGTTCGGCCAGCGCCTCGTCCTCCTTTTCGAACTTCACGCGGAAGGCGTAGCGGATGAAGATCATCGTAAAGATGATGCCCACGACACCCAGCGGATAGGCTACGGCATAGCCCAGGGCAATCGAGGGGTCGCTGCCGCCCGTCGCATCGGCATAGGCCTGCTGCGCGGCTCCGAGCCCGGGCGTATTGGTTACGGCGCCCGAAAGGATGCCGACCATCGTGGGGATGGGCGTTCCCGTCGTCAGATGAAGCATATAGGCGGTCAGCACGCCCAGCAGGACGATTGCCACGGCACAGCTGACGAGCGTCATGCCGCCGTGCTTGAACGAAGCGAAGAATCCGGGGCCCACCTGCAGACCGATCGAAAAGACAAAGAGAATCAGTCCGAACTCCTGCACGAAGTTGCGGACTCCGTCGTCCACCGTCATGCCGAAGTGGCTGAAAATGATCCCCACGAAGAGAATCCAGGTGATACCGAGCGAGACGCCCCCGATCTTGACCTTTCCCAGAAGAATGCCGAACGTGATGACCAGCGCCAGAATCAGCACCGCATGCGCAATGCCGCTTCCGAAAAAGAGCGAATAGAGCCACTCCATAAAAGATCGATTTTGAAGCCGAGGAGAATAAGGTTTCGCAAAAGTAGCATTTCTGGCAGAATTTTAAAAAATTTTCCGCCGAAAAGCGTGCGAAACGGGGCCCATCCCCTCCGATCAGTAGAGGTAGCGCTCGATAAGCGGCAGGAAGAGGGCCGTGGCAAGGCCCATGAGCGCCATGGCCAGACCGCTCAAGGCCCCCTCGACGGCTCCGATTTCGATGGCACGGGCCGTACCGATGCCGTGGGCCGCGGCGCCGAGTGCGAAACCGCGCGCCTCGGGGTCGCGCACGCCGCAGCGCCCGAGAATCCACTCGCCGAAGATGCTGCCGAAGATCCCGACACAGAAGACCACCACGGAGGTTACCGAAACGTTGCCGCCCAGCGGACCCACAACCGACACGGCGATGGGTACGGTAACCGATTTCGGGGCGATCGAGGTGAGGATCTGCCGCTCGGTGCCGAAGGCCATGGCGATGTAGACCACGCTCAACACGCCGACGAAACAACCTGCGAGCGTTGCGATGCCCACGGGGAAGAGCCGCCCGCGCAGCCGGTCGATCTGTTCGTAGAGCAGGTAGCCCAGCGCCACGACCGACATGCCGAGGGCGAAGTTCAGGATGCCGGTTGCCTCGCGGTAACGGTCGTAGTCGATTCCCGCACCGCGCAAAAAGACGATCACGGCGATGAAGGTCAGCAGCACGGGGTGGAGCAGCGGCGTATGCACGCGGCGGTAGATGTAGCCTCCGACGCAATAGAGGCCGACGGTCAGCGTCAGCAGGAACAGATCCGTATGGATGAAATCATTCAGCATGGCGCAGGTGTTTGATTTGTCGCAGGCGGGCGCGGCGGTTCAGGCTCTGGAAGGTCTTCCCCGTAACGAAGATCACAAGGACGGTCGAGACGATGCCCGAGACGAGAATGGCCCAGAGATTCTCGAGGATCACGCGGTAGGAGACCATCAGGCCCACGCCGTAGGGCACGAAGAAGAGGGCCATCGACCCGAGCAGGAAGCGGGCTGCCGGGCGTACGCGGTCGGCCGGCACCCATTTCAGACAGAGGGAGGCAAAGAGCAGGATCATGCCGATGATGTTGCCCGAAACATAACCGCCCGTCAGCAGGCTCAGGGCGTTGCCCACGAGCCAGAAGAAAAGAATGTAGAAGAGTCCCGTCATGCATGGAGTTTTTGGGAAGCGGAGGCGCGCCGCCGGCATGCTGCCGGAAAAAAGACTCCGAAACCTGCAGAGGCTTCGGAGTGATACGTGCCTTGCCGCCGTTTTCGGGCGGCAAAGATAGCGCTTTTTTTATTTTTTCATCTTTTTGAGGGGACAATTCGCCGTTGTGCATGACGCACAGCCGCCGCGGCCCTTGCGAAAACATCCCGAAAGTCGCCGGAGCGCCTCCGCAAAGGCTGCCGCCACCACGATTCCGACAACGATCTCCTGCCACTCCATCGTCAGAAGAGCAATGCCAGGTGATAGACCGCCCACGACACGATCCAGGCCACGACCGTATTGTAGACGACCGAAGCCGCGGCCCAGCGCCATCCGGCCTCCGAACCGATGGCCGACACCGTGGCGATGCAGGGGACGTAAAGCAGAATGAAGACAAGCAGCCCGAGTGCCGAGGCCGTCGTAAAGTCGCCGCTGGCAAGCAGCCGCTCGCCGAGCTTGTGTTCTCCGCCGGTCGGATCTTCCGCCGCGTCGTCCGCAGCGCCGGTTTCGGAAGCCGGGGCGACAGCGGCGGTGTTTTCGGGATCGGCGGCAACGGCGGCCCCGCTTCGGTCTTCCGGCTCCTCGCCGGCATAGAGCACGCCGAGCGTCGAGACGACGATCTCCTTGGCCGAGATGCCCGAAAGCAGCGCCACGCCGGATTTCCAGTTCAGTCCCAGCGGCGTGAAGACCGGCTCACAGGCCTTTCCGATCCGGCCCAGATAGGAGTATTCGTAATTCGCAACCTCACCTCGGCCGGCATCCTCGCGGGGATAATAACTCAGGAACCAGACGATGATCGAGGCGATGAGAATCATGCCGCCCATCTTGCGCAGATACTGGGCGCACTTGTCCCACATGTGCGAAAGGGTCGTCTTCCAGGTCGGCATGCGGTAGGGCGGAAGCTCCATGACAAAGGGGGTCTCGTCCTCGGGATAGAAGAAGCGGCGCATGAGCCGCGCCGTCACGACGGCCATGACGATTCCCAACAGGTAGAGCCCCGCCATCACCAGCCCGGCATGCCCCGGGAAGAAGGTCCCCGTCAGCAGGATGTAGATCGGCAGCCGGGCGCTGCATGACATGAACGGCGTGATCAGGATGGTGATCAACCGGCTGCTGCGGCTCTCGATCGTCCGGGTGGCCATGATGGCCGGGACGTTGCAGCCGAAGCCCATGATCATCGGGATGAAGGATTTTCCGTGAAGACCGATGCGGTGCATGATGCGGTCCATGATGAAGGCCGCCCGCGCCAGATAGCCCGAATCCTCGAGGAAGGAGATGAACAGGTAGAGAATCATGATCTGCGGCAGGAAGACGATCACCGCACCCACGCCGCCGATCACGCCGTCCGAGAGCATGTCGCGCAGGGCGCCGTCGGGCAGCAGGGCATTGACGCCCGCGCCGATCCAGCCCACCAGCGTATCGATCCACTCCTGGGGATAGGCCCCGAGACTGAACGTACACCAGAACATGAACCACATGAGGGCGAAAAAGATCGGGAAACCCCACAGTTTGTGCGTTACGAAGGTGTCGATCAGGCTCGTCGCCGTAACCTGCTCGCGCTGTCCGGGCGTGTAGGTCTCCTTCAGGGCGCCCTGGATGAAGCCGTATTTCTGATCGGCGAAGGCCGTCTCGATATCCTCGCCCAGCGCCTCGTTGATACGGCGGGACTCCCGGTCGCGGATCGCGATCCACGCGGCATAGTGGGGCGCCTCGTGCAGCATCTGCTCGATCTGACGGTCCCCTTCGAGCAGCTTGAGGGCATAGTAGCGGGGCGGGAAGGCCTTGGGCAGCTCTTCGCGATGTTCGCTCAACGCACCGTTCAGACGCCGCAGCCCCTCCTCGATCACGGATCCCATCTGGATGTGGATGTGGCGCACGCGGTCGTCCCGATTCTCGAAGACGTCGATCACCGTATCGAGCAGCGTCTCGATACCGCGGTTGTTGCGCGCCTCGACCGGAACCATCGGAACACCCAGCATGCGGCCCAGACTGTCGTAATCGAGCTTCGCGCCGCTCTTTTCGAGTTCGTCGTACATGTTCAGAGCCACGACGATCCGCGGATTGATGTCGATCAGTTCGGTCGTCAGATAGAGGTTGCGTTCGAGATTCGAAGCCACGACCGTATTGATGATCACGTCGGGAGTCTTCGTGGCGATATGGTGGCGCACGTAACGCTCCTCGGGCGTATAGGCCGTCAGCGCATAGGTACCCGGCAGGTCCGTGATCTCGAAACGATAGCCGCGGTATTCGCGGAAACCGAGTTTGGCATCGACCGTAACGCCGCTGTAGTTGCCCACATGCTCGTGGCCGCCCGAGATGGCGTTGAAGAGCGACGTCTTGCCGCTGTTGGGGTTGCCGACCAGCGCCACACAGATCGTGCGGCTGCTGCGGGCCAGCGCCTCCTCGACCGTCGCGGGACGGCCGCCGGCAAGCGAGGCGGACTCTTCGGCGTCGTTTTCGGTGCCGCCCTCCTCCATCCGGGAGACGTAGCGGCTGGCCTCACTGTCGGAGAGCACGATGACCATGTCGGCCTCGCTGCGCCGCAGCGATATGTCGTAGCCCATGACCTTGTATTCGATCGGATCCTTCAGCGGAGCATTCAGAATGACCTCCACGCGCTGGCCGCGGACGAATCCCATCTCCATGATGCGGCGTCGGAAGCCACCGTGTCCCGTCACCTTGACGATCGTGGCCGCCTCGCCGGTTTTCAATTCGGATAGACGCATATTGCAAGAAGAAGTGATTTCGAAGACAAAGATACGATTTTCCATTTATACGCGCAATCCCCACAAACAGGTATCCGCGCACGGCCGCAAATCCGGGTTTTCGAAGTTGCGGGCAGGCACGGCGACAGCGGACCGGAACGCCTTCTGCGCATGTCCAACCGATATTTTTTTGAAAAAACGTTTTTTTATTCCCCTCATTCGCTGTTTTTTAGATTATTTATTTATCTTTGTATCGATAACAAACCCAAAATTTTTTACAGATATGAAAGAATTGGTAGAAAAGATCAATGCTGAATTTGCGGCTTTCACCGCCAACGCGGCTGCACAGGTAGAAAAAGGCAACAAGGCAGCCGGCACGCGTGCCCGTAAATCCGCGCTCGAGCTGTCGAAACTCATGAAGGAGTTCCGCAAGGTTTCCGTGGAGGCTTCGAAATAATTTTTTCGAAACAGGCGAAAACCGAAAAAGCCGTCCCCGTGGGACGGCTTTTTGTTTTATAACATACGCCGGCAGATGGCCGCCTACAATTCGACCCCGAACCGCCGGAGCACCTCGACATCCTGGGGCGCAAGACCTGTCTTGCGGAAGGGAACCGCCTCGTTGTGGTCGTTCAGATAACGCCGCGGCGCCGTCCGGTCGTAATCGCCGCTGACGAGCGAAGCCTCGCTGGAGATGAAACGTCCGCGGATCGATGCCATGTCGGCCATCGTATGGAACAGCGCATGCGTTGTGGCGGGTGCCGTCTCGTTCCGCAGGGCGGCCGCCACCTTTTCGGGGAAGTTCCGCCGATAGGCATCCGAGAACCAGGCCAGCGAGGCGACATAGATCTGATAGGCGGTCGTCGTGGGCGACGCATGCAGGAAGCGGTCGCGTTCGTCGTCGATCAGATCTTCACCATGGTCGGCACAGTAGAGCAGGGCCGACGAGGTATCCTCGAGCGAGCGCAGATAGGCGATCGTCTCCGCCAGGAAATGATCCGTATAACGGATCGAATTGTCGTAGGCATTGACCAGCATCTCCCGGTTCTGACGGGTGATTGCCACATCCGTATCAGGCTTGAAATAAGCAAATTCCCGCGGATACCTCTGGTGATAGCTGAAGTGTGATCCGTAGCAGTGAAGGATGATCAGCAACTTCTGCGAACGACTCTCCTCAAGCACCTTGCGCACTTCGTCGAGCATCTGCATGTCGTAACGCGGCGAACGGATGTAGATCAGATGGCGGGCATCGTGGGCCAGGTTGTCGATCATGGCACCCTGGCGCGACTGGTTGGAGATGAACCAGGTATCGAACCCCGCCTCGTTGAAGAGTTCGGGAAGCCCCTTGCGGCGGTAGAGCTCCTCGTGTTCGTCCGTACGCACCGACGAGAGGATCAGCGGCACGCTCTTGTGGGTCGTATTACTCTGCGTGAGCATGTTGCGGAAGACCACAAGGTCGTCGACACCCGAAAGCTCGGGATTCGTCTCGCGTCCGTAACCGTAGAGCTGCCAGTTCATGGCACGCGACGCCTCGCCGATGATATAGATGTAGACCTCGCGGCCCGGGGCCTCGGCCGTCCGTACGGGTTCGAAGGAGAAGTCCTCGGAACTCTTCTCGAAACGGTGCACCTTGCGGAATTCCGAACCGCTCAACCCGAGGTTGTAAAGGGCGTTCAGCGGGAAGATCTCGTCCCGCAGCACATGCCGCTCCTCGCTCACGGAGTAGGCAGGCCAGAGCGCCAGCAGACCGACCGCAAAGATCGCCGCACCCGTAAGGCCGACATTCATGCGCGTCGTGCGCGACAGATAGCGTTTGAGACCGATTTCACGGGCTGCCAGCCACAGCAGCGGCAGATACATCACGCAGACGATGACCACGGCAGGGTAGATGTTGCCCAACAGCTCGCCCGCCTCGCCCGGATTGGTCGTCAGGATGTTCGTGAACATGTCGGTGGCGATGACCGAATTGCCGAACAGGTAGAGCAGCACGATCTGGAAAGCTCCCAGAAAGATGAACGGAAAGGCCAGCCAGATCATCACGCCCGAGCGGCGAAGCGCCACGCTCCACATCATGTAGAATCCCAGCGGCAGAAGGATCAGCGCCTCGACGGTCCATACCGAGTAGGGCTCCGTATTGGCCAGGATGCAGTTCGGGATGATCAACGCCACCAGAAAATAGATCGTCAGCAGCGTCGTGAAGCGGCTGCGGGTCTTCACGGCCCGACGCCGGATCATATGGTCGGTTTTTGCATTCATATAACCTTCATTGTCATCAGAACGCCTCGTTGATACTCAACAAAAAGCCGCTCGTATCCTTTCCCAGGCCGTAGTCCATGCGGACGTTGACCTGTTTCTTGAACTCCCACCGCAGGCCGACGCCGTAGTTGGGCAGCGTATGCGACCAGTCGAAGCGGTTCAGCGACGGGAAGACGTTGCCCGCACCGCCCCAGACCGTACAGCCGATTCTCCGCCAGATACGCTGCCGCAGCTCCACCTGGAAGGTGATCATGTTGTTGTCCGTATAGCGGCCCTGGTAGTATCCGCGCATGCGCTGGCTGCCGCCCAGACGGGCCAGCATCGGCCAGGGGGTTCCTTCGGAGTTGAAGATCGCATAGAGATCCGTGGCCAGAATACCGCCTTTCCACAGCCGCTGGTAGTAGTCGGCCGTGAAGGTCGTACGCCAGAGCGTCTTTCCGCAGTTGCCGAGGCCCTTCGGGAAGAGCTGCCCCTTCAGGCTCACATAGACCCCGCGATAGGGATTGGGAATGAAGTCGCGCGAGTCGAACTCGACGACGGCCCCGATGCCCGTGGCGGTATAACGCTCCTTCTCGCCGTTGAGATAGGCCGGCTGCGTGAACTTCAGGCCCCGCACATAATCGAAACTGAAGACTCCGCCGACATACAGCTTCGAGACGACGCGATGCAGGTAGCTCGCCTCGACCGTATAGCGTTTCTCGGAGTAGGTGCTTTCGGGATTGTAGCGCCCGGCATCGTAGCCGATGCCCCAGAAGCTGGTGGGTGCCGAGGAGAACATCAGCGTATAGACCACACGCTGATCGCCCCGGTCAAAGAGCGTATTTCCGGAGAGACCCACAGCGTAATAACCCGTGATCGAGGCGTTCACGAAGAGCGAAACATCCGACGGCACGGTTACCGAATCCGTCCGGTCCACGCGATAGAGCCCCGCGGCAAGCAGACCGATACCCAGGCTCGTGTTTTTCGAGTAGCTGGGGCCTCCGGCAAACGAGAAGTCGATCTTCTTCTCGAAGGTGTGGTCCACGTTCGAGTTTTCGAAATAACGGATGATGCGGCGCATGAAACCGTCGCGTCTTTTCACCGTATCGGTGCGGGCGGCAGCCGCTTCGGGAGCCGTCATGACGTACTCCGCGGAAGAGACGCCCTCAAGCTGCAGCGTATCCCGTCCCGGCAGACGGAGACACTCCGCCGAACGGACCGTAACGACGGTGCACAGTAGAGCGATGAGGAGCAGGGTGATCCGCGTCAGCATACATCAACGGTACTGGTCCAGCACTTTGTAAAACGCCTCCTTGTCCGCCTCGGAGAGCTCGCCCTTGCGCATGAAGACCAGCTCGCCCTCCTTCGTTACGAACAGCAGCACGAACTTGTTGTTGCAGTCGCCCAGCCCCCAGGCCGTGGAGAGCGTGCGGTTTTCGTCGGCCAGCACCGTGGCGCCGTTCTTCTCGGTCCGCTTGCGGGCCATGTTGCGGGCCATGCCGTTGGGGACCATCGGAGCATCCTTGAGGTTCATCACGCCGAAGCCGTGAATGCGGTCGCTCTGGGCGCGGTGATTTTCTTCGAGCTCGATCGTGAAATCCTCGTTCTGCTTGTGGCGGTCGGGATCCACATAGAATATCATGAGGTTCTTTTCTCCGAAATAGGGGAGTTTGGCAGGCTTTCCGTTGAGATCCTTGATCTCGACGTTCTCCACCTTGCGGGGACGCTCCTGGGCTTCGGCCGCAGATGCCGCAAAAGCGAAGGCCGTCAACAGTACAATCGTTCGCAATTTCATCTCTTCCTGTCGTTAGTATCTGTAAATGAAAACAAAATCGCTGCAAAGGTACAATAAAATATCCGAACAGCAGGCATCTGTATGTCGATTTCTTTGTTCCGAATGTGCGCATTCATACCCCGCAAGGGAGCGGACAGCCCCTCCGCATCCCGGACCGGGAGGGCCGCAGCCCGCCCTATTCCACCCGCCAGCGATGTTTTCGCATCCGGAACCGAAACGGAATCCGCCCGTTTTTTCGTACCTTTGCGCACATAAAAAAGCCTATGAACGACACTACGAAAATTCTGTTCGTCTGTCTGGGCAACATCTGCCGCTCCCCGGCCGCCGAGGGCATCCTGCGCGCCATGGCCGCCCGGCGGGGTGTTGCCGACCGGATCGAGATCGACTCGGCGGGGACCTACGGCGGGCATGCCGGGCAGCTGCCCGACACGCGCATGCGGCGGGCCGCCGCACAACGCGGCTACGAACTGACACACCGGGCCCGGCAGGTCCGCGAAGAGGACTTCGAACGCTTCGACAGGATCATCGTCATGGATGACATGAACTACGAGACGCTGCACCGTCTGGCACCGTCGCGTGCGGCGGCGCAACGTATTTTCCGCATGACGGAGTTCTGCCGCCGGCATCCCGGCCACAGCTACGTTCCCGATCCCTACTACGAGGGGCACGAGGGATTCGAACGGGTGCTGGACCTGCTCGAAGACGGATGCGAGGGGATTCTTGACAGCCTGGACAGCACGAAGGCCGCCACCCGCAAGGGGTAGGCGGCCTCTCTGTTCAGATCCCCCGGACCCGCCGGCGAACCAGGGCGGGAAAACCCGAATCGATCAGAAATCGAATCCGAAGCTGATGCTGTAGGTGTTGTATATCAGCGAATTCTCCGGAGCAATCAGATAGGCGAAATCCAGCCGCAGGTGGAGGAAGCGCGCACCGACACCCACCGAGGCGAAAGAGGGCAGAATCGAACGATCCTTGCCGTAATGGTATCCGGCCCGCACCTGCAGAAGCTGCATGAGGTTGTATTCGGCACCCACCGAGAAGAGGAAACTCCGTACGGGACGCGGAGCAAAGCCGTAGCCCAGATCGGCACCGACGGTGATCTCGTGGGCATCCGTCAGGAAGGTGTCGAGCGCCGCACCCGCCGTCAGGCTCATCGGCAGCCGCTCTTCGGTATCGCCGAAGTATCCGCCCAGATTCGCCACCCTGGCACCAGCCCGGAGCATCGAGTAGCTCCCGAGCTCCAGCGGCTTCATCCAGGCCGCACTCAAATCCACGGCCAGGGCGTTTTCCCGGATATCCGCCGGCCGCTTGAGCCGTGCATAGCGGCCCACGAGTCCCACGGCCCAGCTGTCGCCGATCCGGCGCGAGTAGCCCAGATCGACCGCCAGATCGTTGTTGCCCCGCTCGCGAAGATACTGTCTCCAGCCGAGCTGCACGAGGTTGAACCGGTCGAACCGGCCGTAACCCGTCACGGCGTAATAATCGGCCCCCTTGTGTCGGAGGTAGGAGGAGGAGACCTGCAGCGGCATCATCGAGAAGGCCGCCATGGCGGAGTTCCCGTAGATGGCGTGCGACCCCGAGAGGGTTGTCATCGCCACGCCGCCCATACCGAGCACCTTGGCGTCGGGCGTCAGCGGCAGCGAGCCCTGGGCCCGGGCCGCAAGAGCGGTTCCGAGAACCGCCAGCAAGCATATCGTCAGACGTTTCATGGGGACAAATATATAAAAAAGCGGCGTTCCGGCAAATTCTTCCCGATGCGGAGTTGCGGACAATAAAAAACGGGACCTTCGCGGCATGGCCGCAGAGGTCCCGTCAAGGCGTCTACCCTTCAGATATCAGCAGTTCATCGCGCCGCAGCAGTGGATCACCTGACCGCTGACATACGACGAGAGATCCGATGCGAGGAAGAGAGCCACCTTGGCCACATCCTCGGGCGTGCCGCCGCGACGCAGCGGAATCTGCTTGCACCAGGCCTCCTTGATCTCGTCCGAAAGCTGGTTGGTCATGTCGGTGATGATGAATCCCGGGGCGATGCAGTTGGCGCGGATGCCGCGGGGACCCATCTCCTTGGCGATCGACTTCGCCAGACCGATCATGCCGGCCTTCGACGCCGAGTAGTTGCACTGTCCGGCGTTGCCGCTGACACCGACCACCGACGACATGTTGATGATCGAGCCGCTCTTCTGACGTGCCATGACGGGCACGACGGCGTGGATGAAGTTGAAGGCCGACTTGAGGTTCACCGTCAGCACGGCGTCCCACTGGGCCTCCGACATGCGCATCATCAGGCCGTCCTTCGTGATGCCGGCGTTGTTGACCAGAATGTCGATGCGGCCAAACTCCTTGACGATCTCGTCGATGACCTTGTGGGTCTCTTCGAAATTGGCCGCATTCGAGGCATAGCCCTTGGCCTTGACGCCAAAGGCCGCAATCTCGGCCTCGGTCGCCTTGC
The DNA here is from genome assembly GCA_019115605.1 of Candidatus Alistipes faecigallinarum. Lineage (GTDB taxonomy): Bacteria > Bacteroidota > Bacteroidia > Bacteroidales > Rikenellaceae > Alistipes > Alistipes faecigallinarum. The sequence continues at coordinate 56,301 of DXDG01000022.1, read as the reverse complement.
CGTTCTCGTCGATCGTAAGATCGGTGAAGGCGATGTTGGCTCCCTCCTTGGCGAACTGCAGCGCGATGGCCTTGCCGATACCGCGGGCGGCACCCGTGATGACGGCCACTTTTCCTTCGAGTAATTTCATAATAGTGTGTGTTTTAGATGTTATGTTTCAATTCTTCCGTTTTTCCCTTTTTCGTCCAAAAGACGAACAAAGTTAAGAAAAATATTTTGAATCGGCCCTTCGGCGGTTTTTTTTCACCGAATATTACCTATCTTTACACTCCGTAAACGAAAACTCACCACATTCTTACGATATGAAAAGAGATTCGCAGATTTTCGATCTGATCGCCGCCGAGCGCAGCCGTCAGACGCACGGCATCGAACTGATCGCCTCGGAGAACTTCGTCAGCCAGCAGGTCATGGAGGCCATGGGCTCGGTGCTCACGAACAAGTACGCCGAAGGATACCCCGCAGCCCGCTACTACGGAGGCTGCGAGGTCGTTGACAAGGTCGAGTCGCTGGCCATCGAGCGTGTCTGCCGCCTCTACGGCGCCGAATACGCCAACGTCCAGCCCCACTCGGGCGCACAGGCCAACATGGCGGTCTTCTTTGCCTGCCTGCATCCGGGCGACACCTTCATGGGCCTCGACCTCTCGCACGGCGGCCACCTCTCGCACGGCTCGCCGGTGAACATGTCGGGCAAATACTTCAAGGCCGTGGGCTACAAGCTCGACGAGAAAACCGGATGCATCGACTATGACGCCATGGAGCAGCTGGCGCTGGAGTGCCGCCCGAAGCTGATCGTCGGCGGTGCTTCGGCCTACTCGCGCGAATGGGACTACAAGCGCATGCGCGAGATTGCCGACAAGGTCGGTGCGCTGCTGCTGGTCGACATGGCCCATACGGCAGGTCTGATCGCCGCGGGTCTGCTGGAGAATCCCGTGAAATACGCCCACATCGTAACCTCGACGACACACAAGACCCTGCGCGGCCCGCGCGGAGGTATCATCCTCATGGGTAAGGACTTCGAGAATCCCTGGGGCCTCACCACGCCGAAGGGCGCCGTGAAGATGATGTCGCAGATCCTCAATGCGGCCGTCTTCCCGGGCATCCAGGGCGGACCGCTCGAGCACGTCATCGCCGCCAAGGCCGTGGCCTTCGGCGAGGCGCTCGAACCGAGCTACCGCGAATACCAGCTGCAGGTGCAGAAGAACGCCCACGCCATGGCCGAAGCCTTCACCAAGCGCGGCTACAAGATCGTCTCGGGCGGCACGGACAACCACCTGATGCTCGTCGATCTGCGCACGAAGTTCCCCGAGCTCACGGGCAAGCAGGCCGAGAAGAGCCTCGTGGCAGCCGACATCACGACCAACAAGAACATGGTGCCGTTCGACAGCCGCTCGCCGTTCCAGACCTCGGGTCTGCGCTTCGGTACGCCGGCCATCACGACCCGCGGCCTAAAGGAAGATAAGATGGACTACATCGTCGAACTGATCGACCGCGTGCTCAACGACCCCGAGAACGAGGAGAACATCGCCGCCGTACGCCGCGACGTGAATGCCCTGATGGCCGACTATCCGCTCTTCGCATGGTAATGCCATGAAGGAGGTTCTCGATTTTCTCCGCCGGCTACACGACAACAACAACCGCGAGTGGTTCGACGCCCACCGCGGGGAGTGGCTCCAGGTAAAGGCGCGTTTCGCCGCCTTCACCAAGCGGCTGATCGAAGGCATTGCCGACTTCGACCCCACGATCCGGGGACTGCGCGTCCAGGACTGCACCTACCGCATCGCCCGCGACACGCGCTTCTCGGCCGACAAGACTCCCTACAAGAGCCATATCGGCGCCTTTGTGGCCCCGCGGGGCAAGAAGTCGGGATTCGCCGGCTATTACCTCCACCTCGAACCGGCGGGCGACAGCCTGCTCGGTCAAAGTCTGCTCTCCGCGGGCATCTACTGTCCTGAGCCGGTCGTGCTGCGCTCGCTCCGCGAGGAGATCCTGGACCATGGCGACGAACTGCTGCAGGCGATCGCGGCGGCTCCCGGTTTCCACCTCGAAACAACCGGCCGCCTCAAGCGGGTGCCGACGGGATTCCCGGCCGACAGCGAGTTTGCCGACCTGCTGAAGATGAAGGACTTCTACATCGAGAAGCCGATCGACGACCGGTCGCTCGATGCCGACGCGCTGCTCGACCATGCCCTCGAAGAGTTCCGCCGCACACAGCCCTTCATCGCCCAGTTGAACCGCGCCGTGGAGTATGCCTACGAGGAGATGCGTTGAGCGAGACGCCTCCACCCAACGAAAATCCGCAACCCCGAAAGAGGTTGCGGATTTTTCATCTCCGATGTCGGCGCCTGCTTAACGGACATACCGGCCGATTTCGCGGATGATCGTTTCGTTGCCCGCCACGATCGAGACCCCGCGGTCCGCACGCAACGCAACGACCTCGCCGCCGGCCTCCCGGATAATCAGCTCGCCCGCACAGACATCCCACTCGTGCAAGGCCAGCTCCCAGAATCCGTCCAGCATGCCGGCCGCCACGCAGCAGAGGTCATAGGCGGCGGCTCCCATGCGCCGCAGATCCCGCACATGGGGCAGGATCCGGGCGACGTTCTCCGCATTGTTGTCCGGATTGTCGCACTTGTCGTAGGGGAATCCCGTAGCGACGACCGCTGCGGCGAGATCCTGTTTCGGGCTGACAGCGATCCGCTGCGGCGCCGCGTCCCTGACAGTGAGCCAGGCGCCGCCCCCTTTCACCGCCGTGAAGAGCTCCCCGAGGTAGGGGGCGTACACCACACCGACCATGGTCTGGCCCCGGTATTGAAGGGCTATCGACACGGCAAAGACCGGGAGTCCCTGGCTGAAGTTGGTCGTCCCGTCCAGCGGATCGACCACCCAACGGTAGTCGCTGCCCGCGGCGCCGCGTTCGCCGCCCTCCTCGCCCAATACGGCGTGAGTCGGGCAGGCGGCCGCAACCGCCCGGACAATATGCTCCTCACTCTCGCGGTCGGCACGGGTTACAAGGTCCGCGATATTGGATTTCGTCCGGATACCCAGGTCCGCACCACGGAAGAAGGAGAGGTGGATCGCTCCCACCTCCCGGGCCAGACGGACGGCAAAATCCCGGTATGCTTCGTACATGGCGCGCTACTTGCTTTCGGCGAAATACTTGTAGAAACAGGGGATCGTCTCCACGCCGCGGCGGAACTGCTCCAGTCCGAAGCTCTCGTTGGGCGAGTGGATCGCATCCTCGGCCAGGCCGAATCCCAGCAGCAGCGACTTGATGCCCAGAATCGACTCGAAGCCGCTGATAATCGGAATCGAACCGCCCGAATAGAAGGGCAGGGGCTTGCATCCGAAGGTCGTCTCGACCGCCTTTTCGGCCGCCTTGTAGGCCGGCATGTCGGTCGGGGCGACATAGGGCATGCCGCCGTGCAGCGACCGCACGGTAACCTTCACGCTCCGGGGAGCGATCCGGCGGAAGTGGCGCTCGAAGAGTTTCGCAATCTTGCGGTAGTCCTGATGGGGCACCAGACGCATCGAGATCTTGGCCGAAGCCTTCGAGGGGATCACCGTCTTGGTGCCTTCGCCCGTATAACCACCCCAGATTCCGTTCACGTCAAGCGACGGACGCACACCCGTGCGTTCGAGGGTCGTATAACCCGCCTCGCCCTCGACGTCGCCGATCTCCAGCGACTGCTTGTAGGCCGCCAGCGAGAAGGGCGCCTTGTTGAAGGCCCGCCGCTCGGAGGGGGTCAGCTCCCGCACGTCGTCGTAGAAGCCCGGAATCGTAACGCGTCCGTTTTCGTCGATCAGACCGGCAATGAGCCGCGCCAGCACGTTGGCCGGATTGGCCACGGCTCCGCCGAAGAGTCCCGAATGCAGATCCTTGTTCGGGCCCTGGACCTCGACCTCCATGTAGGCCAGGCCGCGCAGTCCGCAGGTGATCGAGGGGGTCTGCATCGAGAGCATCGAGGTATCCGACACGAGGATGATGTCGGCCTTGAGCAGCCGCTTGTTCCGCCGGCAGAACTCGTAGAGGCTTGCCGAACCGATCTCCTCCTCGCCTTCGAGCATGAACTTCACGTTGCAGGGGAGCGTCCCGGTGGCGCACATCGCCTCGAAGGCCTTGGCGTGCATCCACAACTGCCCCTTGTCGTCATCGGCGCCGCGCGCCCAGATGCGGCCGTCGCGCACAACCGGCTCGAAGGGATCCGTGCACCACTCGGCACGCGGATCGACCGGCATGACATCATAATGGCCGTAGACGAGGACCGTGCGGGCCTTCGGGTCGATGATCTTCTCGGCATAGACAACGGGATTGCCCTCCGTGGGCATCACCTCGGCCCGGTCGGCCCCGGCCTTCACCAGGGCGGCAGCCAGCCATTCGGCGCAACGTTGCATATCCGGCCTGTGGGCGGCTTCGGCACTGATCGACGGGATGCGGATCAGATCGAACAATTCATTGATGAAGCGATCGTTGTTGGCTTCGATATAACTCTTTACCTTGTCCATATTCATTCGGATGTTTTGTGTAAGACATAATGTTCGGCCAGCGGGCCTTCGATCGGCTGTCCGTTGCCGTCGAGCTGCCGCAGCGCCTCCGGCTCGATCCGGTAGCGGGCTCCGTCGCCGCTGCTTTCGAGCGTCAGCAGATCACCCCGGACCGTATAGGCCCCCGAGGCATCGAATCGCCCGTCGCGTTCGAGATAACGCATGTGCAGGTCGTACATGCCGTCGGAGCGGAGCGTCAGGGTCGTCTCGATCCCCGGACAGTCGGCCGCGGGAAGAACGCCCCGGTAAGTGCCCCTGCATTCGGAAACCGTTTCGGCATGATGCACGTCCGGGCGGAAGGGCGATCCCTCCCGGGAGGAGCGGCGCGAGGCGTGGGCGCCGCAGGAAGCCAGCGCCACGACCGCAGCGGCCAAGACCATCACCTTTCTGTTTTTCATGTCAGGATCGGATTTTTCGGTCAGCGGCAGATCTCCCGGATCTCGGCGATGAAACGCTGTGCCAGCGCATCGGCCTCCTCCATCGAGCGTGCCTCGGTATAGACGCGGATGATCGGCTCGGTATTCGACTTGCGCAGGTGTACCCAGCTGTTCTCAAAGTCGATCTTCACACCATCTATATCATTCACTTTTTCATTGGAATAACGTTCCTTCACCTCACGCAGCACTTTATCAACGTCGATCTCCGGCGTCAGCTCGATGCGGTTCTTCGAGGCGTAGTAGGCCGGATAGGTCGCCCGCAGCTGCGTCAGGGTCATGCCGCGCCGGGTCAGCCAGGTGAGGAAGAGGGCCGTTCCGACCAGTGCGTCGCGGCCGTAGTGCAGCTCGGGATAGATCACGCCGCCGTTGCCCTCGCCGCCGATCACGGCGCCGACCTCCTTCATCTTCGTGGTAACGTTCACCTCGCCGACGGCCGAAGCGTAGTAGCGGCCGCCGCGGCGCTCGGTAACGTCGCGCAGGGCGCGCGTCGAGGAGAGGTTCGAGACCGTATTGCCCGGATGCTCCGAGAGGATGTAGTCGGCAACCGACACGAGCGTGTACTCCTCGCCGAACATCGTGCCGTCCTCCGAAACGAAGGCCAGGCGGTCCACGTCGGGATCGACGACGACACCCAGGTCGGCCTTTTCGCGTACGACAGCCTCGGAAATCCCGCGCAGATGCTCGGGCAGCGGCTCGGGGTTGTGGGCGAACTCGCCCGTAGGCTCGCAGTTGAGCTCCACGACCTCGCAGCCCAGCTCGCGCAGCAGCTTGGGCATCACCACGCCGCCGACCGAATTGACGGCATCGACAACGACCTTGTAATGGCGCCGGCGCACGGCTTCGACATCGACCATCGGCAGGGCCAGCACGCGGCGGATATGCTCGTCGTTGTAATCTTCACGCGAGAGGACGCGGCCGATGCCGTCGATGGCGGGGTAGTCGAACGACTCCTCCCCGGAGAGGGCCAGCACCTGCTGCCCTTCGGCGGCCGAGAGAAACTCGCCGTCGGCGTTGAGCAGCTTCAGGGCGTTCCACTGCCGCGGATTGTGCGAGGCGGTGATGATGATGCCGCCGTCGGCATGCTTCGTGATGACGGCCATCTCCGTGCCGGGCGTCGTGCAGAGCCCGACATTGATGACATCGGCTCCCGACGCCAGCAGCGTTCCCTCGACCAGATCCGAAACAAGCTGTCCCGAGAGGCGGGCGTCGCGCCCGACGACGATCACGGGTCTGCGGTTCACGACGCGGTCCGAAATGAGCCGCACGTAGGCCGTGGTAAACTTCACGACATCATGCGGCGTCAGGTTCTCACCCGCAGGGCCGCCGATCGTACCGCGGATTCCCGAAATGGATTTGATGAGTGTCATGTTCTTGTGGGTTTATGTTGTTGTGATTTCGATACCTATGTAAATAAAAAAATTTTGATATTCGAGGTAAATATATTACTTTTATGCCAATTATGAAAATCAAAAAACGACGATTATGAGAACCATTCCCGCTTCCGAATTGATTATCAACGACGACGGCTCGATATTCCATCTGCACCTGCGTCCCGAGCAACTGGCCGACACGGTCATCCTCGTGGGGGATCCCGGGCGTGTGGAGCTCGTTGCGGAGCACTTCGAGAACCGGGAGTGCATGGTCGAGAACCGCGAATTCCGCACCGTAACGGGCACCTGCAAGGGCAAACGCATGACGGTCCTCTCGACGGGCATCGGCATCGGCAACATCGACATCTCGGTAACGGAGCTCGACGCCCTGGCCAACGTCGATTTCGCCACGCGGCAGGAGAAGGTGCAGAAACGCCGCCTGACGCTTATGCGGCTGGGCACCTCGGGCGCCATCCAGCCCGACATCCGCGTCGGGGAGATGGTCTTCTCGCGCACGTCGGTCGGCTTCGACGGACTGCTCAACTACTACAAGGGCCGCAACGAGGTCTGCGACCTGGAGATCGAGCAGGCCTTCATGAAGCATACGGGCTGGAACGAACTGCTTCCGAAGCCCTACTTCATCGACGCCGACACGACGCTCTTCGAGCTCTTCCGAGATTGCACGCGCGAGGGCATCACCATCGCCGCACCGGGCTTCTACGCCCCGCAGGGCCGCTGGGTGCGCCTCGAACCGCAGGATGCGCATCTGAACGAAAAGATCGAGTCGTTCGAGTACCACGGCCGCCGCATCACCAACTTCGAGATGGAAAGCTCGGCGCTCGCAGGCCTTGCCGCCCTGATGGGACACCGCGCCGCGACGATCTGCACGATCATCGCCCAGCGCGTTGCACTGGATGCCTGCACGGACTACAAGCCCTTCGTACGGCGGATGATCGCCACGGCACTCGACAGACTCGCCACGCTGGACTAAAAACAAAAACAACAAATACACCTTTTTCACCATGAAATTTTCCGTATCAAGCTCGGCACTTCTCTCGCTGCTGGCTACGACCGGCAAGGTCATCAGCAATAAAAACACGCTCCCGATTCTGGACTACTTCCTCATGGAGCTCAACGGCAACACGCTGAAGGTTACCACCTCGGACCTCGAAACCACGCTCGTGGGGTCGATCGACGTCGAAAGCGTCGAGAGCGAAGGCACGATCGCCGCACCGGCCAAGCTGATGCTCGACTCGCTGAAGGAGTTTCCCGAGATGCCCCTTGAGATCGACGTGAACGACAAGAACTGGGAGATCCGGATCAACTGGAAGAGCGGTTCGCTCTCGATTCCGGGCGCCTCGGCCGTAAGCTATCCGGCCATACCGCAGTTGAGCGCCGAGAAGAAGGAGCTCGAACTCGACGTCGATCTGCTGGTCAACGGCATCAACAAGACGATCTTCGCCACGGCCGACGACGAGCTGCGTCCGGTCATGAACGGCATCTTCATCAACCTGCAGCCCGCGGCGCTGACCTTCGTCGGCACCGACGCACACAAGCTGGTGAAGTACGAGGCCGAGATGTCGGGCGACGTTACCGCCTCGTTCATCCTGCCGAAGAAACCGGCCAACCTGCTCAAGTCGGTGCTGCTGAAGGAGGAGGATGCCATTCATGTTTCGTTCGACTCGAAGAATGCCATGTTCCGGCTCAAGAGCCACACGCTCGTCTGCCGGCTCATCGAAGGCAGCTATCCGAACTACAACGCCGTCATTCCGGCCGGGAACCCCAACAAGGTGCTCGTGGACCGCATCGAGCTGGTGAACGGCATCAAGCGTGTGGCCGTCTGCTCGAACCCCACGACGAACCTCATCCGCATGGAGATCGCCGACAACCGCATCAACCTCACGGCCCAGGATATCGACTTCTCGGTATCGGCCAACGAGACGATCTCGTGCAGCTACGACGGACAGCCCATCGAGATCGGATTCAAATCGACCTTCCTGGTCGAGATCCTCTCGAACATGGAGACGCCGACCGTGCAGATCGAACTGGCCGACTCGACGCGTGCCGGCGTCTTCAAGCCGGTCTATGACGACAAGCAGACGAGCACGACGCTCATGCTGCTCATGCCCATGATGATCAACGCATAAGCTCCTGCCGCATGAAGCTTAACCTGAAGCGTCCCATCATCTTTTTCGACCTCGAAACCACGGGAATCGACACGGCGCGGGACCGGATTGTCGAAATTTCGATGATCAAGATCATGCCCGACGGCGAGGAGATCACCCGCACGCGACGGCTCAATCCGTGCATGCCCATCCCGCCGGAAGCCACCGCCGTACACGGCATCACGGACGACGACGTGAAGGATTGCCCGACGTTCGCGCAGGTCGCCAAGTCGCTCGAACAGTTTATCCGGGGGTGCGATTTCGGAGGCTTCAACTCCAACCGCTTCGACCTTCCGGTGCTGGTCGAGGAGTTCCTCCGCGCGGGGGTGGATGTGGACCTCAAGAAGCGCAAGTTCATCGACGTGCAGAACATCTTCCACAAGAAGGAGCAGCGCACGCTCGTGGCGGCCTACAAGTTCTACTGCGACAAGGATCTCGACGACGCCCATTCGGCCGAGGCCGACACGCGCGCCACCTACGAGGTGCTCAAGGCACAGCTGGACCGCTATCCCGACCTGAAGAACGATGTCGATGCGCTGGCCGAATATTCCCGGCGCGCCGAAGCGGCCGACTATGCCGGACGCATCCTCTACAACGAGAAGGGCGAGGAGGTCTTCGGATTCGGAAAGTACAAGGGCCGCTCCGTGGCCGAGGTCTTCCGTACGGAACCGAGCTACTACGCCTGGATGATGAACGGGGATTTCCCGCTCTACACGAAGAAGGTTATCACCGAGATCCGCATGCGCGACAAACTCAAACAGGGATGAAACGACTCTGCGTCATACTGTTCCTCCTCGCGGGGCTCTGCGCCTCGGCGGCCGAAAAGTCCCGGACGATCGTCTATATCAACGGCGCCAAATACTACATCCACACCGTACAGCCCGGAGAGACCCTCTACGGACTCTCGAAACTCTACGGCGTGGGCGAGAAGGTCATTCTGGAGAACAATCCGGCGATCATCGGCGGACTGAAGAGCAACGAGAACATCCGCATTCCCGTCGTGGCGGGGGTCTCGGATGCCGGCCGCAAGTCGGACCGCAAACTGCGCAAGACGTTTGATTTCCACTATGTTACGAAGGGTGAAACGCTCTACGCCATCTCGCGCAAATACGAGATCCCGGTACAGACGATCATCGAGGACAACCCGGGAATCGACCCCACGCACCTGCGGCCCGGGGAGCGGCTGCTGATCCGCCGCAGGCAGATCGGCTCGGAGGATGAAGCCGGAAGCCTCGCCCAGTGGGAAGCCTACCGCCAGTCGCTCAACAGCGTGGCCGACGAGGGCACCTCCTACCATATCGTGCATCCGGGAGAGACCTTCTATTCGCTTTCGCGCCGTTTCGGCATCACCGAAGAGGAGCTCGGAGCGCTCAACAACGGCCTGAAACCCGCCGAGCTGAAGGCCGGGGCGATGATCCGCGTACCGGGCAAGGGAGATGAAACCGCCTCCCGCACGACCGAGGAGCTCCGCGACAGTACGGCCGTGGATGCGCGCGGTGAATCGGACAACGCCGTATTCAAGGCCCTGCGCCGCAGCGAACCGCTCCGCATCGCCCTGCTGCTGCCCCTGACCACGGGAAACCGGACGGCGGCAAATCCCAACTACCTCGAGTTCTACCAGGGCTTCCTGCTGGGGCTCGACAGCGTGAAACGCCTCGGATATTCGGTTCACTGCGAACTCTACGACACGAAACGCAGTCCCGAGGAGGTCGGACGCATCGTCGGCGAGAAGAACTTCCGCGAGGCGGATCTGATCGTCGGCCCCGTCTACGAAGAGGAGCTGCAGAAGGTGCTGCGCCATGCCGAGCGGCGGCAGATTCCCGTCGTCTCGCCGCTGGCCCATATCGAAACGACGGACAGCGAGGTTCTCTTCCAGCTGGCACCCGACCCCGCCCACAAGTACGACAAGGTTATGGATCTGCTCTCGCCCGAAAAGCGGATTACGGTGATCCGCACGGCAAATACCGACAAGGAGTTCGAAAGCGAGATGCTGGACCTGCTGCGGGGCCGCAAGTACGAGACCTACCTCTTCCGCAACACACAGCCCACATCGGGTTCGGGAGGCAACAGCCCGACGGACCTCACGCCGCTGCTCGAAAACAAGGAGGACAACGTCTTCATCATTCTCTCGGATGACGAAGTCGAGGTCGACCGCATCCTGGCGGCCCTCGCTTCGGCCGACACGAGCCTGACAAGCCGCGGACGCACGGCACCCCGCTACACGGTGCTGGGCAACGTACGCTGGAACCGTTACAACAACATCGACCGCACGATGTTCTTCAAGAACCGCGTGGTCTTCATCTCGACCTACCATGCCAAGCGCGACAGCGAGACCGTCACGAAGTTCGACAGCGCCTACATCCAGGCTTTCGGAACCATCCCGACGCTCTACTCCTACCGCGGATACGATTCGGCGCTTCTTTTTGCCCCGGCCCTTTACGGCGACATCGAGCAGAAACTCGAAGACCGCAGCTACACGCCGCTGCAGACGACCTACCTCTTCGACCGGCCGGAAGGACGCCCCAACCACGTGAACAGCAACTGGACACGGGTCAACTACAACAAGGATTTCACCATAACCATCGAATAGAAAGCAAGGTGCACACATGGCTTCACTGACCAATACGATTCCCGAAAAGACCATCGAACGGTTGAGCGAATACCGCCGCACGCTGCTCTCGTGCCACAAACAGGGTATCACGCACATCTTCTCGCATGTTCTGGCCGGCATTCACGGCATCACGGCCGTACAGGTGCGCCGCGACCTGATGCTCATCGGCTTCTCGAGCGACACAAAGAAGGGCTACGACGTACAGGTGCTCATCGGCTACATCAGCAACATCCTCGACAGTCCGTCGCCGATGAACATCGCCGTGCTGGGCATGGGACACCTCGGACAGGCCATCACCAAGTACTTCAACGGCAAGGGGCTGAACCTCAAGATCACGGCCGCCTTCGACGTCGATCCCGAAAAGGTCGGCAAGACCATCGACGGCATTCCGTGCTACCACATGGATTCGTTCGAGGAGGTGGCCGAGGAGAAGGAGATCTCGATCGTCGTCGTCTCGTCGCCCACAAAGGTGGCGCCGAGCCTCGTGCTGCCGATCATCAACGCCGGAATCAAGGGCGTGCTCAACTTCACCTCCACGCCCCTGAACTTCCCGCAGGGGATCATCGTCGAGAACTACGACATCACGACCCTCCTGGAGAAGGTTGCCTATTTCGTCAAGGAGAACGAGGAGAACAGCAATACCTGATGAACGGCGATTCCACACGCGACCGCAATCGGCCCGCATGCACCTCGCAGAACGGAGCGGACGGAATGTCTCTTCGCAGCGAGGCGGACAAGGGACGCCGGATCCGGGTCTTCCGCGGATTCGACGCACTGCCGCAGTTCCGGCATCCGGTTGCGACCATCGGGTCGTTCGACGGCGTACACCTCGGACACCGGGCGCTGCTCGACCGTCTGACGGCCGAGGCCCGTGCGCGCGGCGGCGAGAGCATCGTTCTGACCTTCGATCCCCATCCGCGCATCACGCTGGGCCGCAGCGAAGGGCTGCATCTGCTGACCTCGCTCGACGAGAAGATCGACCTGCTGGAGCGGGCCGGTGTGGACAATGTCGTCGTCATACCTTTCGACAGGGCGTTCAGCGCCCTCTCGGGCCGTGAATTTGCCGAACGCTACCTGCTGGGGCGGCTTGGCGTCGAGGTCCTCGTCGCCGGTTATGACCACCGCTTCGGACACGACCGCATCGACTGCGACGGACTCGAAGCGCTCGGGCTGCATGTCGTCCGCGTGGGAGAGCGGCAGGTTGCCGGCGCACATGTCAGTTCCACGACGATCCGCCGTCTGGTGGAGGCCGGAGACTTCGCGGAAGCCGAACGGCTGTTGGGCCACGCCCTCCGCCACACCGAACCGGTCGGAGCCTGCGGAGAAGAGATTGCAAAAGCACCGGTGGAATCCGCTTCAGACCATCCAGAGAACAACGACAAAATCTAATATACCCTTACAACATGTTGAGCCACGATTGCAAAATCCGGGTCTGGTACAAGCATACCGACCAGATGGCCATCTGCCACCACTCGAACTACATCTGCTACTACGAAGCGGCCCGCAGCGAGCTGCTGCGCGACCTGGGCATGTCGTTTGCCGAGGTCGAGCGGCGGGGTATCATGATGCCGATTCTCGAAGTGCAGTCGAAATACCGCAAGCCTGCCTACTTCGACGAACTGCTCACGGTGCGCATCATCCTGCGTGAGAAGCCCGCCGCACGCATCAACTTCTTCTACGAGATCTACAACGAGAAGGGCGAGCTGATCAATACGGGCATGACGCAGCTGGGATTCATCCACAGCGATACGCGCCGTCCGTGCCGCTGTCCGGAGTGGTTCCTCGAACTGATCCGCCCGCGGTGGAAGGAGGAGCCGGCTGAGTAAAGATCAGGAAAAAATGATGTTTTCACGATGAAGCGCTGTATCTGAATCCGATTATCCGTCGTGTCGGGACTGCCCAACGGTTCCGACCGAATGGTCGTATCTGATTCTGAACGAATAAACGCTTTAAAAGACTGAAAACATGATGAACAAAATCTATTCACGGACAGGCGACCGGCAGACTGTCTATCTGAATGCCGTCGTCGACGATCCGCAAATTGAAATCGGCGACTATACGATCTATAACGATTTCAGATCCGACCCGCGTCTTTTCGCCACCAACAATATTCTCTACCATTATCCCGTCCACCACGAGCGGCTCATCATCGGGCGTTTCTGTTCGATTGCCTGCGGAGCAAAATTCCTTTTCAACTGTGCCAACCACACGCTGCGGTCGCTTTCCACCTATACCTTCCCGCTCTTCTACGAGGAATGGCAGGGCGACCGGACGCAGGTTGCCGAAGCTTGGGACTGTAAGGGAGATATTGTCGTAGGTAACGACGTGTGGATCGGTTACGAGGCTGTCATATTGGCCGGCGTTCGGATTGGAGACGGTGCTGTAATCGGGACGCGAGCTGTTATTACCCGCGACGTGGATCCTTATACGATTGTCGGGGGTGTCCCAGCTCGACCCATTCGCAGACGCTTCGCCCCTGAAGTGATTGAACTTCTGCTGCGTATCCGCTGGTGGGAATGGCCGGATGAGCGTATCCTCCGTGCTATTCCAGCGATCCAGTCGGGTGACTGGGGACAATTAGAACAATACGCCTGCGCGAAAATTGGCAACTGACACGCGTCGCCTTCCATACACAAAAAAACGGGTCGGACTTCTGAAAAGTCCGGCCCGTTGCCGTTTCCGAAGACTCCACGCGGGAGTCACGGAGGATTATTTCTCGATGAGCGAAATCGACCGCTGGATGAAATCCGTCAGGTTCTTGCCCTTCAGCATGCCGTTTGTCAGCAGCGCCAGGTCAATGATCTGCTTGACGAGCTTGTTCTCCGAACCGATCTCGCGCAGCCGCTCGTTGCGCTCGTCGCGCAGCGTTACGACCTTCTTCGAGAGCTCCTCGCGCGTCGATTTCTCCTCGGGCGTGAGGTCCGCCTCCTTCTTATCCTTCGTAACCTCCTCGAAGCGTTTCTCCTCGGCGACAGCCGCGTCGATCTTCTTCGTCATGGTCTTCAGCTTGTCGCCATAGGCCTTCTCCACATCCGCCAGAATGTCGATGACGATGGGGTGGTTGCCATTCACGGCGATTGTGAAGTTGTCGGGCATCTGGCCGTAGAACTGACTCATGCCGCCACCGCCCATTGCGGCCATCTCCTTCATACGGCGCATGAACTCGTTCTGCGTGATGACCACCGGCGCCTCGTCGGGCGACATGGCCTCGAACGAGATGTGGTAGTTGATCTTCTCGTCCTTGGGCATCTGGCTCTCGAAGACCGGCGTCAGCAGCTCCTGCTGGGCCTCGGTCAGCGACATCTTGATGCTGTCCTCCTTCTGGATCAGCTTGTCGATCACGTCGCTGTCCACACGCACGAAGCGCTGCTCCTTGTTCTTCGACTCATACCAGTTGACGTAGTGGTTGTCCAGCTGGCCGTCCATCCACAGCACGTCGTAACCCTTTGCCTTTGCAGCCTCGAGCGAGGTGTATTTCTCGACGGGATCGTCCACATAGAGGAAGACGACGGTCTTGTTCTTGTCGGTCTGCGTCTCCTTGACCTTCTCGAGGTACTCCTTCGGCGTGAAGTATTTGCCGTCTACATTCTTCCAGAGCATGAAGTTCTCGGCCTTCTCGGCAAACTTCTCGTCGGTCAGAATGCCGTACTGGATGAAGATCTTCAGATCGTCCCACTTCGACTCGTAGTCGGGGCGCATCGTGTTGAAGAGCTCCTGCAGACGGTCGGCCACCTTGCGGGTGATGTAGCCCGAGATCTTCTTCACGTTCGAATCGCTCTGCAGGTAGCTGCGCGAGACGTTGAGCGGAATGTCCGGCGAGTCAATCACGCCGTGCAGCAGCGTCAGATACTCCGGCACGATACCCTCGACCTGATCCGTAACGAAGACCTGGTTCGAGTAGAGCTGGATCTTGTTCTTCTGGATCTCGAAGTTGTTGTGGATCTTCGGGAAGTAGAGAATACCCGTCAGGTGGAACGGATAGTCGATATTCAGATGGATCGAGAAGAGCGGCTCGTCGCTCATGGGGTAGAGTTCGCGGTAGAACTCCCTGTACTGCTCCTCGGTGATCTCCGACGGCTTGCGCGTCCACAGCGGATCGACGTCATTGATGATGTTGTCCTTGTCGGTATCGACATACTTGCCGTCCTTCCACTCCTTGACCTTGCCGAAGGCAATGGGCACGGGCAGGAAGCGGCAGTATTTCTTCAGCAGCTCCTCGATGCGCGACTCCTCGGCGTATTCGAGCGCATCCTCCGAAAGGTGCAGGACGATCGTCGTGCCGCGGTCGTGGGCCTCGTCGGTCTCCTCCATCTCGAACTCGGGAGATCCCGTGCAGCTCCAGTGCACGGTCTTCGAACCCTCGCGCCACGAGCGGGTGATGATCTCCACCTTGTCCGCAACCATGAAGGCCGAGTAGAATCCCAGTCCGAAGTGGCCGATAATCGCCTGGTTCTTGTATTTCTCCATGAACTCCTCGGCACCCGAGAAGGCGATCTGGTTGATGTACTTGTCCACCTCCTCGGCCGTCATGCCGATTCCGCGGTCGGTAACCGTCAGCGTCTTCTGCGCCTTGTCCACGGCGACATGGATCGTCAGGTCGCCCAGTTCACCCTTCACTTCGCCCATCGACGAGAGGGTCTTGAACTTCTGCGTCGCATCCACGGCGTTCGAGATCAACTCACGCAGGAAGATTTCATGCTCCGAATAGAGGAATTTCTTGATCACGGGGAAGATGTTCTCCGTGGTAACTCCGATTTTTCCGTTTTTCATAGTGCTATCTTGTTGTTTTTGTATTTTTCCGCCTTACGACGAGCAAACGGTGTGCCAGCCGCAGCGGTCTGCCACTTTGACAGTCGGAACTGCCATCCGGCGCGGACGTCGATTTTGCCGGATGCTGATTTTTGCGTATCTTCGTTCCCGGACCGCCGCCCTTCGGGGAGCAGCGGTCCGATCGATACCCCTTAAATACATTGCAAGGATGGATTTTCTCGAACTGGCCAAAAAGCGGTATGCCTGCCGCCAATACCTCGACCGGAAAGTCGAGGCCGAAAAACTCGCCGCCATTCTCGAAGCGGGCCGTGTAGCTCCCACGGGAGCCAATCTCCAGCCCCAGCGGCTCATCGTCATCGAATCAAAGGAGGGGATGGAGCGCCTTGCCCGCTGCACGCGCGACTTCGGGGCCCCGCTCGCCATCATTGTCTGCGCCGACACCTCCGCGGCCTGGACCCGGAAGTACGACGGCAAGATGATCGGCGATATCGACGCTTCGATCGTCACGGACCACATGATGCTCGAAGCCACGGCCCAAGGACTCGACACGCTCTGGGTATGCATGTTCAAACCCGACGCCGTCCGTGCGGAGTTCAACCTTCCGGACGAGGTCGTTCCGGTAAATATCCTCATCGTGGGTTACGGAGCCGGCGAGGCCGCCTCGCCCGAACGCCACGCCACGACGCGCAAGCCGCTCTCGGAGTCGGTTTTCTACGAGAGCTACGGCAAGAGCCGGTGATCGGGCGCCTGCATCCGCAAACAAAAGCCCCGGGCCATGAAAGGTCCGGGGCTTTTGCTACGGATTCCGCACGGTCGATCAGTCGGCCGTTTTCGAGGCCGCCGCAGCCTCACGCTCCATGTCGGCACGGCTGCGGCTCGACGTTACGAGGTAGACACCCCCGAAAATCAGCGCCACGGAGAGAATCTTCGTCAGATTGAACGAATCCATGCCCCAGCAGACCGCCACGATGCTCGCCACAAGCGGCTGCACGTAATTGTACATGCCGGCGACGGTAGGACGCAGCCGCTTCTGGCCCACGATCACGAGAATATAGCTCAAAAAGGTGCTGCCCACAACGATATAGACCAGCGAGAGCGACGCTCCCCAGTCCAGCGCACGCCACTGCGTGGCGATCAGATCGTCGTAGGAGAAGGGCAGCAGGCAGAGGAACGAATAGGTAAACATCCACTTCATGATCGTTACGGGCGAATAGCGTCCGACGAAATTCTTGAACAGCACGATGTAGAGGGCATAGCTGCATTGGGCCAGCAGCACGAGCAGATCCCCCCAGATATAGCGGTCGCCGACCTCCCGCACGGCACCCGCGCCGCTGTTGCTGCCCAGGATAAGCAGCAGGGCGCCCGAGGCTCCGGCCGCTATGCCGAGCACCTTCCGTCCGGTAACGGGCTCCTTGAGAATGACCGCCGCAAGGATCATCGCCACGAGCGGCATGCTTGTCGTGATGATCGAGGCGTCCACGGGAGAGGTCATGCCCACGCCGAAGATAAAACAGCCCTGGTTGAAGACGATGGCCAGCAGCGAGGCCCCGAAAAGTTTCATCAGATCGGCCGGTGCCACATGCTCCGGTTTGCCGAAGAAGGAGGCGATCCAGAAGAGAATCATCGCCCCGAAGACCCGCAGGTCGGTAACGACAAGCGGCGTGATGATTCCGCCGACCATCACGAGTTTGGCCACGGGAGACATCAGTCCCCACATGGCATTGGCCCCGAGCATTGCGCCGTGGCCCTTGAGTTGCTCGATATCCATATGCAAACGGTAACAGTACAAATTGCAACGAAAACCCCTCGGCCGAGCCGAGGGGTTGGTTCATCGTTCGAAAATCAGAGGAGCTTCTCGATCTTTGCCTTCAGGGCATCCTTCGAGCAGGCTCCGACCTGCTTGTCGACCAGTTCGCCGCCCTTGAGGAAGACGATCGTCGGAATGTTGCGAACGCCGTATTTCATCGTGATCTCGTCGTTCTGCTCTACATCGCACTTGCCGACGACCACGCGGCCTTCGTATTCGGCCGCCAGTTCGTCCACGATCGGCGACATCATCCGGCAGGGACCGCACCACTCGGCCCAGAAATCGATTACGACGGGCTGCGCCGATGAGAGCAGCTCCTGAAAATTCTCCTTGTTGATTGCCAATGCCATAATCTTGATGTTTTTTAGGTTTTATGCTATGGAATATTTGATTTCGTTCTCATCCAAAAATCCGACCAGATCCTGCGAGAGGGTTACCTTGTGGCTCTTCGAGAAGAGGCTCAACGACACGCGTGCCTCCGGGTCGAAAACCTGCACGCGAAGCAGCGTATCGCCCTTCGAGGCACGCACGCGCTCCGAGAATTCGCGGACGAGCGTCTCGGTCAGCGTCTCGACGGGAAGCTGCACGGAGACCTCGTGGATCGAATCGCGCATCTCGGAGAGCTGCATCATCGAGAGGATCTTGAACTCCAGCTCCTTGTCGTTGTAGGGCCGGGGCTGCACCTTCCCGCGGATAAAGAGGAAATAGTCGGGGTAGAGGTATTTGCGGAAGTTCTCGTAGTCCTTGCCGAAGAGGGCAAACTCGTGCGAGCCGTTGTAGTCTTCCATCTTGAAGCGGCCCCAGGGCTTTCCGGTCTTGGTCATCAGATTCTGCACGCCCACGACCATGCCGGCCAGGGCAATCTCCTGACCCTTGAGCGCATCGAGATGTTCGAGCTCCGAAAGCTGCGTCTTGCTCATGTGGTCGATGATGACCTTGTAATCGTCCAACGGGTGCGCCGAAAGGTAGAGTCCGACCATCTCGCGCTCCTTCGAGAGCTTCTCAAGCTGGCTCCAGTCGGTGCAGGAGGGGGTTACGGGACGCTGGATATCGACATGCCCGTCGCCGCCGAAGAGACTCTGCTGGGCGTTGTTGCGTTCGGTCTGGTAGCGCTGTCCGTAACGGATCAGCTGCTCGATGAACGAAACTCCGCTCGCATCGCGCGTATCGACACCGAAGAACTTGCTGCGCGCGAAGTCCGCAATCGAATCGAAAGCGCCGGCATAGGCGAGATTCTCGAGACACTTGCGGTTGACGAGCGAATAGTTCACGCGCTCGACGAAGTCGTAGATATCCTTGAAACGCCCGTTTGCGCGGCGTTCGGCAATGATGCTCTCCACGGCCGCCTCGCCGACCCCCTTCACCGCCGCCAGTCCGAAGCGCACGTCGCCCGTCTCGTTGGACGAGAAGGTCCGCACCGACTCGTTGATATCGGGTCCCAGCACGCTGATACCCATGCGCTTGCACTCGTTCATGTAGAGCGTCAGCTGCTCGATGTTCGTCAGGTTGCGGCTCAACACCGCCGCCATGTACTCCGAAGGGTAGTTGGCCTTGAGGTAGGCGGTCTGGAAGGCCACCCACGAGTAGCAGGTCGCATGCGACTTGTTGAAGGCGTAGGAGGCGAACTTCTCCCAGTCGGCCCAGATCTTCTCGAGCGTCTCCTTGTTGTGGCCGTTCTTCTGTCCGCCGCTGATGAACTTCGGTTTCAGCGCATCGAGCTTGTCCTTGAGCTTCTTGCCCATGGCCTTGCGCAGCGTGTCCGACTCGCCGCGCGTGAAGTTCGCCAGAAGACGCGACAAGAGCATGACCTGCTCCTGATAGACCGTAACGCCATAGGTGTCCTTCAGGTACTTCTCCATGACCGGGATGTCATAGACAATGGGGCTGCGGCCGTGCTTGCGGGCGATGAAGTCGGGAATGTAGTCCATCGGACCCGGACGGTAGAGGGCGTTCATGGCGATCAGGTCCTCGAAGGTCGAGGGCTGCAGCTCGCGCAGGTATTTCTGCATGCCGGCGGACTCGAACTGGAACGTCCCGACGGTCCGTCCCTCGCTGTAGAGCCGGTAGGTTGCCGGATCGTTGATGATCGAGAAGTCGTCGATATCGACCTCGACATGCTTCGTCTGGCGGATGTTCTCGACGGCGTCCTTGATGATCGACAGGGTCTTCAGACCCAGGAAGTCCATCTTGATGAGCCCCGTATCCTCGATCACCGATCCCTCGTACTGCGTAACGAGCATCTTCTCGCCCGTCACCTTGTCGTCGGCCGTCGATACGGGCACCCAGTCCGTGATGTCGTCCCGGCAGATAATCGTGCCGCAGGCGTGCACGCCCGTATTGCGGACGTTGCCTTCGAGCATCTTGGCATAACGGATCGTATCGCGCAGCACGGGATTGTCCGACTCTTCGGCCGCCTTCAGTTCGGGGACCAGATCGATGGCCTGCGAAAGATTTTTGACGGCCTTGCCCTCGGGTGTCTTGTCGGGAACGAGCTTGCAGAGACGGTCCGACTCCGCGAGCGGGAGTTTCTGAACACGAGCCACGTCCTTGATGGCCAGCTTCGTGGCCATCGTACCGTAGGTGATGATATGGGCGACCTTCTCCTTGCCGTACTTCTGCGTAACCCAGTTGAGCACGCGGCCGCGGCCGTCATCGTCGAAATCGACATCGATATCGGGCAGCGAGATACGGTCGGGATTGAGGAAACGCTCGAACAGCAGGTCGTAGGCAATGGGGTCGATCTGCGTGATTCCGAGACAGTAGGCCACGGCCGAACCGGCCGCCGAGCCTCGGCCCGGGCCCACCGAGACGTCGAGCTCCTCGCGGGCCGCCCGGATGAAGTCCTGCACGATGAGGAAGTATCCCGGGAAACCCATCGTCTTCATGATGTGCAGCTCGAAGACCAGCCGCTCGTGCTGTTCGTCCGTAAGCTGTTCGCCGTAACGGCGGTGCGCCCCCTCCATGGTCAGCTTGGCCAGGTAGTCGGCCTCGAGCTTGATGCGGTAAAGTTTGTCGTAGCCGCCCAGCTTCTCGATCTTCTTGCGGCCCTCCTCCTCGGACATGACCACGTTGCCGTGCTCGTCGCGCGTGAACTCGTCGTAGAGGTCCTGCTCCGTATAACGGGCGCGGTACTCCTCCTCGGTGCCGAACTCCGCGGGAATCGCAAAGGTCGGCATGATGGGCGCATGGTCGATCGAGTAGCACTCCACCTGGTTGCAGATATCCACGGTCGTCTGCATCGCCCCGGGGTCCGTCTCACCGAAGATCGCGGCCATCTCGGCCGTCGTCTTGAGCCACTCCTGCTTGGAGTAGAGCATGCGCTTCGGATCGTCGAGATCCTTGCCCGTCGAGAGGCAGATCAGCCGGTCGTGGGCCTCGGCGTTGTCCTCGTCCACGAAGTGCACGTCGTTCGTGCATACCAGGCGGACGTGATGTTTGGCCGCCAACTCGCGCAGGTGGCGGTTCACCTTCAGTTGCATGGGGTAGGCCTCGTGGTTGGCCCGCTCGACGGTCGCCTTGTGCAGCTGCAGTTCGAGGTAATAGTCATCGCCGAAGACCCGCTTGTGCCAGAGAATCGACTCCTCGGCCTTCGCCAGATCATCGGCCGTGATGGCACGCGGCACCTCGCCCGCCAGGCAGGCCGAGCAGCAGATCAATCCTTCGTGGTATTTTTCGATCTCCGTACGGTCCGTTCGGGGGCGCATGTAGAAGCCCTCGGTCCACGCCTTCGAGACAATCTTGATAAGGTTGTGGTAGCCCTTGAGGTTCTTCGCAAGCAGGATCAGGTGGTAACCGCTCTGGTCGGGCTTGCCCTCCTTGTCCTGCAGGCGCCGCCGGGCAACATAGACTTCACAGCCGATGATCGGCTTGAAGTTCATCTTCCGGCGCAGCTCTTCGAGCTGCTTCTCGCAGGCGGCGATCTCCGCCGCCGTGTCGTCAGCCTGCTCCGTACCGTCGCGCAGCGCCGCAAGACGCTGCTCGCACGCGGCAGCCTTCTCCTTCAGCTTGCCCTTGACCTTCTTGACGTAGTTGTAGAACTCCTTGATGCCGAACATGTCGCCGTGGTCCGTGATGGCAATGCCGGGCTGCCCGTCGGCCATGGCCTTGTCCACCAGACGCTGGATGCTGGCCTGGCCGTCGAGAATCGAATATTGCGAGTGAACGTGAAGGTGAACGAACTGGGACATGGCTGTTTACGGTAATTTCGCCTTCCGGATCCGGGGATACTGACAGCCGGGCATTCATCGAATCCCCGGTCCCTTCAGCCCCTCCGTGCGGAACGGGCATCGGCAAAGATACACAATATTTCCCGAGATTTCGTGGCAGGAGACTTGCATTTTATCAACAAAATGCTTAACTTTAGGTATCCAACATAAAACGAATTACCCATGAAAGACGAGACCATGGTTGTATTGGCGGAGTACAACTCCATCACGGAAGCCGAGATCGCCAAATCGATGCTCGACAGCGCCGGAATCTGGTCGATGATCCGCAACGAATACATGTCGACCATCTATCCCATCGGAACGATGCCGGCGCAGGTCGTAGTCCGCGAAGAGGATTACGAAAAGGCAAGGGCCATGCTGCATAACCGCTGACGCACGAGCCTACAGAACATTCACGCAGAAGCGCATATCAACGCGATTCGCCCCGCCGTACGATGTACGGTCGGGGCGAATCGCCTTTCACCGGACGACGGATCAATACCCGTCGTTCACGTAGTTGCAGCGGAACTCGTAGGCCGTGCGCTGCGGCACGCCGTCCACCTTGCGGGGCGTCCACTTGCCCTTGCTGGCACGGATGGCCCGAAGCACCTCCTTCGTGAGCTGCTCGTCGGGCGACTGGAGCACCTCGCCGATCACCACGCGGCCTGTCGGCTCGATGTAGAACTTCACACGCACCACGCCGCCGACCTTCGCATACCGGGCATCGTAACGGACCCGTTCGTGCATCCACTCCGTAAAACTTTCGCGGGGATCCTTGCCCAGGAAGAGCAGCGGATCGGGCTCCTGCGCCCGGAGGTATTTCTCGACGGGAAGGCGCAGCACCAGCCGCAGCGTGTAGTCCGTCGTCCGGCCGTCGGCATAGGTCGCGGGGCTCCATCCATCAAGGCGCGAGAAGGCTTCGGTCAGCGCTTCGCGGGTCGTTTCGGAGGCCGGATCGATGTCGTAATGGTCCCGGCCTTCGCTGTTGCGGTCACGGAAACGCCATTCGCCGACACTGCCGTCGGCATGAACTTCGAACGCCACGGCGACCCGCGGCGAGAGGGTCCCGGCGGCAATCTGCCGCTCCTCGACCACCTTGCCGAACTCTCCGACGAGGCGCCGCATGAAATACTGCACGTCAGCCCCGTTGAAGCGGGGCTCCGCAGGCTGCTCCTGGGCAAAGGACGTCCAGGAGAAAAGGAGCGCGACAAACGCAAGCAACAACTTGTTTTTCATCTTGTTTTACTATTTATCCAAACCAAACGGTCAGCTGTTCCATATCCGCCACGAAGCCTCGGCCTGTTCGCGGAACATCGTCTCGCCGTTCAGGATATGCGCCCCGCGCTGACGACCAAAGTCGAGAAACCGCGTCAGAGGCGGATTGTAGACCAGGTCGAACAGAAAATGATCGGGGGTCAGGGCGGCATAGGGGATGCGCGGCGCGGTATCGACCGCAGGGTAGGTTCCCACGGGCGATGCATTGACGATCAGCCGGCTTTCGGCCACCGTCCCGAAGGGGAGGTTGTCGTAGGTATAGTTCCCCTTGGCCGGATCGCGCGAGACGAGATCGTACGGAATCTCCCGCTCGGCGAGGGCATACTGCACGGCCTGCGAGGCGCCGCCCGTACCGAGGATCAGCGCCCCGGAGGGCTGCACGTTCCCCAGCAGCCGGTCGAGCGAGACCCGCAGACCGGCAATGTCGGTATTGTATCCCTCCAGCGTCCCGTCGGCATGGCGCCGGATACAGTTCACCGCACCGATAGCCGCCGCCTCGGGAGCGACGCGGTCCAGGCAGGACATGACGTCGCGCTTGTAGGGAATCGTAACGTTCAGCCCACACAGGTCGGGCTGTGCGGCAAGCAGCGCAGGAAGCTCCCCGATATCCGACAACTCGTAGAGCGCATAGGAACAATCCACGAGCCCCTCGCGGCGGAACTTCTCCGCAAAGTAGCGGGCCGACGCCGAGTGAACGAGCGGCCGGCCGATGAGTCCGTAACGTCTCATTCTCCGCGTTTCTTGACAAGGATACGTGCCAGCAGCTCGATGCCGTAGATCGTCAGGAAACCGACGACACACAACAGCACGGCCTCCACAAGCATCGAGGGCCTGTCGAACAGAAACTCGAACCGTCCCGGAGTGATGTTGCGTTCGACGAGCGGCTGCAGCTCGCCGTGGCTGTCGAGATAGGTTACAACGGGCTCCTTCCACGGCCACACCTTGTTGAGCGAGCCGACCATGAAACCCATGAGCACCGAAACCGTCAGATCATGCCAGTGCTTGAGCAGCCACGAAAGCAGGTGCGAGAAGGAGATGATGCCCGCGGCGGCTCCGATGACAAAGATCGCGATCACGGGGATGTTCAGATCGCCGACGGCCTGCATGATATACTGGTATTTGCCCAGCAGCAGCAGGATGAAGGCCCCGGAGATGCCCGGAAGGATCATTGCGCAGATGGCAATGGCCCCCGACAGCATCACGAACCACCAGTCGTTGGGTGTCTCGGTGGGGGAGGCGACGGTAATCCACCAGGCGGCGGCGGCTCCGAGGGCAAAGGCAACGACCGTGCGCCAGCTCCAACGCCCCACCTGCTGGGCCACCAGCAGCGCCGAGGCGATGATCAGTCCGAAGAAGAAGGACCAGATCTCGATCGGATGGTATTCGAGCAGATAGGTCATCAGCCGCGCCAGCGAGAAGATCGCAACGGCAATACCCAGCAGGACCGGGAGGAGAAACCGCCCGTTGACATGACGCCACAGCTCGCCGAAACGCAGCCGCACGAGCAGCTTGAGCGCCGTGGCATCGAAACGGCGGATCGAGTCGATCAACTCCTCGTAGATCCCGGAAATAAAGGCGATCGTGCCGCCCGAGACTCCCGGGACGACATCGGCCATACCCATGGCGCAACCCTTGAGCGCCAGAAGAACACTGTCGGTGAATTTCATTCTTTTCGTACGGTTTTTACCGCGGACGTTACCCGGATCCGCCTCCCGGAAAGATTTTTCCGGAAAGGGCCGGCCCGCGCAAGACCAGTTCGCCGGCAAAGATAGCACTTGTGTCCGGCACCTCCAAATGCACGGCGCACTTTTATATGAAAAAATCCGGATTGCAGGCATTTGCAACCCGGAAGTTCAAAATGGAAACTGAAAATACGCGCTCCAGGGCGGAGCATATCGCGACATCGACACTATTCGCCCTTTTCGGAACAACCTCCCGATCCGGAGGAGAGGCGGTTCCGAATGAAGCCGATCGTTTCGCCGAGCTCCTGTGAAAACTTGTCGAAATCCTCCTTGTAAAGGAAAATCTTGTGCCGGTCGTAGGAGACCGTTCCCGAATCATCGACCATTTTCCGGCTCTCGGTAATGGTCAGAAAACAATCGTCGCCGCGCGTTGTCCGTACGTCGAAGAAGTAGGTCCGCCTTCCGGCTTTGACGACCTTCGACAAGATGGGATCGTCGTATTCGTCGTTTCCGCGCCGTGTAGCTGTCAGGGTCATGAATAAAGCAGTTTTAGGTAAATCAAAAATCAAACTTTCAGGTCTTTTCCCTAAACGAATTTAGGAAAAATATTCCAAAACGCCAAAAACTTCATCTATTTTTTCGGAGCAAGAAGTGCTTCCCCCCGTCCGTTCCAGTCGGACAAAATGGCCAGCGCCTCGACATAGGCCCCGTTCAGCGCGGGATTCACGATCCGGAAATAGGCATCCAGTCCGAACAGACGTTGTGCGGCGAGCGCCTTGAGCTGCGTACGCAGCACCGTTTCGGAGGCGGCATATCCCGCGGCATCGAAGGCAATGCCGCGCCGCTCACCCTCCGTTTTCAACGTTTCGATCAACGGATCGGAGAGCTCGAACCCGCTTTCGAAGGCGGAAAAATCGGCATAGCGGGCCGTCAGGCTGTCGCGCGAACGATCGAGCCAGCTGTTCACAAAGTCGGAAAAGACGCCTTCCCGGACCAGACGGGCATAATAATCCGAATAGCCCGTCGTATCGGGAGCCACGATTACATCGGGACGGATCCCGCCGCCGCCGTACACCGTGCGGCCCGTGCGGAGCGTCCGGTAGGCCGGAGCCCCGGCATCGAGCGAGTCGCGCACCCGGTCGTCGTAACGGCGCAGGTGGTCGAGGTAATACTCCCGCCGGTTGCCCTTCTCGTAGGGGCGCTGGATAACCCGCCCCGATGGGGTGTGGTAGCGGGCCACCGTCAGACGCACGGCCGAGCCGTCGGGCAGCGCGATCTGCCGCTGCACGAGGCCCTTGCCGAAACTCGGGCGACCGACGATGACGCCGCGGTCCCAGTCCTGCACGGCGCCGGCCACGATCTCCGAACCCGAAGCCGACGACTCGTCAATCAGGACGACCAGCCGTCCCAGCAGATCCTCGCCGGGGCTCTGCGTCCTGAAATCGGTGGCGGGCACGGCGCGGCCCTCGGTCGAGACAACCACGGCGCCCCGCGGCAGGAAGAATCCCGCCAGGCCGATCGCCTCGTCGAGCAATCCGCCGCCGTTGCCCTGCAGGTCGAGTATCAGGGCTTCGGGACGTCTCAGGCGACGGTAGGCCTCCCGGAACTCCGCGAGGGTCGTATGTCCGAAGCGGTTCACCCGGATGTAACCCACGCCCTCCGGCGTCAGATAGGCCGCATCGACCGTATGGATCGGAATGCGGTCGCGCACCAGCGTGAAGCGGAGCATCCCGCCTACGCCCGGCCGCACGACCTCCAGCGCGACCTTCGTACCGCGCCGGCCCCGCAGGTACTTCGGCACATCGGCGCGCGTAAGACCCACGGCGTCGAGCGTGTCGATACGCACGATGCGGTCGTTGGCCCGCATGCCGGCCTGCTCGGCAGGACCGCCCGCAATGGTATTGACCACGACAACCGTATCGCGCAGCACGTTGAACTCCACGCCGATACCGCTGAACTCCCCGTCGAGGCTCTCGCGCACGCCGCGCATCTCCTCGGCCGTCAGGTAGGCCGAATGGGGATCCAGCCGTTCGAGCATCCCCTCGATAGCCCCCTCGACAACAGGGCCCATCGGCTCCTCGTCGACATAAAATTCGGTCAGATACCGGTAGACCCGGGTAAACTTCTGCAGCTGCTCCAGATCGTCGGTCTGCTGCGCCGCAAGGGGCAGCACCGCAAGCAGCGACAGGAGTGAAAGGATTGTTTTGCGCATGATAAAAGTCGTTTTTAGGATTCCGGAAGCTCATGCCAGAAGACACCGGTGTCGGACACAGACGCCTGCATCCGACACCCGAAATCGGGCCGCGACAGGCGGCCGTCTATTGAAGGGCTGCGGCAAGCTCCGCAAAGGGAACCTGGCGCTGCTCGCCCGAAAGCATCTCCTTGACCGTGGCGACACCCGCCGCCAGCTCCTCCGAGCCGACGATCACCACCATCGGAATGCCGCGGCGGTTGGCGTACTCCATCTGCTTCTTCATCTTGACCGCATCGGGGTAGATCTCGGCCGAGAGACCCGCGTTGCGCACGTCGCGCAGCAGCGGCAGCACGGCAGCCTGCTCGGCGGCTCCCAGATTGACGAACAGCACGCGCGTTGTGCAGCTCACCTCGGCCGGGAAGAGGTCGAGGCCCGTCATGACGTCGTAGATGCGGTCGGCGCCGAACGAGATGCCGACACCCGACATGCCCGGCATGCCGAAGATGCCCGTAAGGTCGTCGTAGCGTCCTCCGCCGCAGATCGAGCCGATGGCGAAATCCAGCGCCTTGACCTCGAAAATCGCCCCGGTATAATAATTCAGGCCGCGGGCCAGCGAGAGGTCCAACTCAACCGGGAGCGCAAGGCCCAGTCCGGCCACCGTATCGAAGATGGTCTGCATCTCCTCGATGCCGCGAAGTCCCGTCTCCGACGAGGCAAGAACCTCGCGCAATTGCGCGAGTTTCGAGGAGTTGTCTCCACTCAACTCAAGAATCGGTTGAAGCCGCTCCACGGCCTCCGGCGTTAATCCGCGCTCCAGCAGCTCGGCCTTCACGTTCTCCAGGCCGATCTTCTCGAGC
The DNA here is from genome assembly GCA_019115605.1 of Candidatus Alistipes faecigallinarum. Taxonomy (GTDB): domain Bacteria; phylum Bacteroidota; class Bacteroidia; order Bacteroidales; family Rikenellaceae; genus Alistipes; species Alistipes faecigallinarum. The sequence continues at coordinate 28,386 of DXDG01000022.1, read as the reverse complement.
TTGTCGATCGCCACCGTGATGTCCATCATCTTGTCGGCATGGCCGATCGCCTCGGCGATGCCGTAGAGGATCTTGCGGTTGTTCATCTTCAGCGCCACGCGGATGCCCAGCGCCCCGAAGACCCGCTCGACGATCTCCACAAGCTCCACCTCGCACAGCAGCGACCGCGTGCCGATGACATCGACGTCGCACTGGTAGAACTCGCGGTAGCGTCCCTTCTGCGGGCGGTCGGCACGCCATACGGGCTGCATCTGGTAGCGCTTGAAGGGGAAGGTCAGCTCGCTTTGGTGCTGCACGACATAGCGGGCGAAGGGGACCGTCAGGTCGTAGCGAAGACCCTTTTCACTGATCTTCGAGGCCTGGCGCACCTCCTCGTCCGAAAGGCCCGAGGCGTAGTCGCCCGAATTGAGGATCTTGAAGAGGAGCTTGTCGCCCTCATCGCCGTACTTGCCCAGCAGCGTCGAGAGGTTCTCCATGGCGGGCGTTTCGAGCGGCGCATAGCCGTAGGTGCGGAAGACCCGGCGGATCGTGTCGAAAATATAGTTGCGGCGCATCATCTCCACGGGGGAGAAGTCGCGCGTACCCTTGGGGATCGAAGGTTTCTGTGCCATTTGTTGTCGAAGAGTTTTCATACCGCGCGGGCTGCCGCCGTCCGACGGCGCAGCTGCGGCGGATATCCTTTATTCCATCAGTTTCTTGTACTTCACGCGGTGAGGCGTCGTATCCTCGCCCTGGGCACGCTTCCACGCCTCGTACTCGGAGTAGGAGCCTTCGTAGAAGACCACCTTCGAGTCGCCCTCGAACGAGAGAATGTGCGTGGCGATACGGTCCAGGAACCAGCGGTCGTGGGAGATGACGACGGCACAGCCCGCGAAGTTCTCGAGGCCCTCCTCCAGCGCCCGCAGCGTATTGACGTCGATGTCGTTCGTCGGCTCGTCGAGCAGCAGCACGTTGCCCTCCTCCTTGAGCGCGAGGGCCAGGTGGAGGCGGTTGCGCTCACCGCCCGAGAGCATGCCGCACTTCTTCTCCTGATCGGCGCCCGAGAAGTTGAAGCGGGCGACATAGGCGCGGGCATTGACCTGACGGTTGCCCAGCGTGATGAGGTCCGCACCGCCCGAGATCACCTCGAAGACCGTCTTCTCGGGATCGATCGACTTGTGCTGCTGATCGACATAGGCCAGCTTCACCGTGGGACCCACGCGGAACGATCCGCTCGTGGGCTGCTCCAGACCCATGATCATGCGGAAGAGAGTCGTCTTGCCCGTACCGTTGGGGCCGATGACACCCACGATGCCGGCCGGCGGCAGCGAAAAGTTGAGATGCTCGTAGAGCACCCGGTCGCCGAAGGCCTTCGAAACGTCGTGCGCCTCGATCACCACGTCGCCCAGACGCGGTCCGTTCGGGATGAAGATCTCGAGCTTCTCCTCCTTCTGTTTCGTATCCTCGTTCATCAGCTTGTCGTAGGCCGAAAGACGCGCCTTCGACTTGGCATGACGGCCCGCGGGCGACATGCGCACCCACTCCAGCTCGCGTTCGAGGGTCTTGCGGCGCTTCGACTCCTGCTTCTCCTCCATGGCCATGCGCCTGGTCTTCTGTTCGAGCCAGCCCGAGTAGTTGCCCTTCCAGGGAATACCCTCGCCGCGGTCCAGTTCGAGGATCCATCCGGCAACGTTGTCCAGGAAGTAGCGGTCGTGCGTTACGGCAATCACCGTACCCTTGTATTGCTGCAGGTGCTGCTCAAGCCAGTCGATCGACTCGGCATCGAGGTGGTTCGTAGGCTCGTCCAGCAGCAGCACGTCGGGCTGCTGGAGCAGCAGCCGGCACAGCGCCACACGGCGCCGCTCACCGCCCGAAAGCACCTTCACCGACTGGTCCGGATCAGGACACCGCAGGGCGTCCATCGCCCGTTCGAGCACGCTGTCCAGCTCCCAGCCGTTGCAGTGGTCGATCTTCTCGTAGAGCTCGCCCTGACGCTCGATGAGCCGCGCCATCTCGTCGTCCGACATCGGCTCGCAGAGCTTCATGTTGATCTCCTCGTACTCCTTCAGCAGGGCCACCGTCGCGGCGCAGCCCTCCTCGACCACCTCGCGTACGGTCTTCGAGTCGTCGAGTTTGGGTTCCTGCTCGAGATAGCCCACCGTATAGCCCGGCGAGAAGACCACCTCGCCCTCGTAGTTCTTGTCGATGCCGGCAATGATCTTCATCAGCGTCGATTTACCCGCGCCGTTCAGACCGATGATGCCGATCTTCGCGCCGTAGAAGAACGAAAGGTAGATGTTGTTCAACACCCGTTTCTGGTTGGTGAAGGTCTTGCTCACACCGACCATCGAAAAGATGATTTTTTCGTCTGCCATATGTTTTTCAGAATGTAGGTTCGGATTTTTGCAAAGATACGCAGATTTTCCGGATTTCGCCCCGTACGCCGACGAATATTTGCATCGCAACTCCCGGGGCCGGAAACAAAAGTCCCGCCTCCCTTGCGGGAAGCGGGACCGTATCCGCCGCGGGAAGGGGATCAATAGTTCTCCTTCTTGGGCTCGAAGTAAGCCTGGGGGTGCTTGCAGGCGGGGCACATCGCCGGAGCCTGCTCGGCCTCGATGATGAAACCGCAGTTGCGGCACTGCCACCAGATCTTGCCGTCGCGCTTGAAGAAATTGCCGTCCGTCAGGCGGCTCAACAGCTTCAAGTAGCGGCGCTCGTGCTCGGCCTCGACGATCGAGATCATGCGGAACGCTGCAGCGATCTCGGGGAAGCCCTCCTCGTCGGCTACGCGCGCAAACTCGGGATAGAGCACGTCCCACTCCTCATTCTCACCCTTGGCAGCAGCAAGCAGGTTCTCCTGCGTCGTGCCGATCTTGCCGGCGGGATAGCTGGCCGTGATCTCGACCATGCCGCCCTCGAGGAACTTGAAGAAACGCTCGGCGTGCTCCTTCTCCTGCTCGGCCGTCTCGGCGAAGACGCCGGCGATCTGTTCGTAACCCTCCTTCTTGGCCTTGCTCGAGAAGAAGACGTAACGGCTGCGTGCCTGACTCTCACCGGCAAATGCCTTCAGCAGATTCTGCTCGGTGCGTGTACCTTTGATGCTCTTTTCCATATGATTTAATGTATTTGGTGTGTTTCTGAAGCAAAGATAGAAAAATTCCGAGGACTCGTGCAAATATTCGCCATCGGAAGTTTTGATAGGGCTATTTGCCATACCTATAGGCCGGATTGCGTCAGCTCCCGGAGGTCGCGGCAGAAGAGCGCGCGGGCCGCAGAATCGCGCGGAGCCACCGCCGCCTCGGGAGGCAGGATGCGGTAGCCGGGCAGGGAGACCCACACCGGCGCGGTTTCGAGACGGTAGGTCATCCGTCCGTCCGAATGGCGCAACGCCTCGACCTGCGCCACCAGACCGCCGTCCGTATAGCGGCGGCGCTGGTTCGAGACGAGATTTCCGAGCGAATAGAGCACCACCTGGGTCGAATCGGCCCGCCACGGCTGCACCACATGCGGGTGGCTGCCCACGATGATATCGGCGCCGTGGCGGCGGAGGAAGGCGGCCAGCAGGCGCTGCTGCGGATGCTCGCGCCGCTCGTACTCATTGCCCCAATGCATGAAGGCCACGACGAAATCGGCTGCCGAACGCGCCGCGGCAAGATCCGCGGCCATCCGCACCGTATCGATCCGATTGACCAGCGTACCGGCAGGGACCGGCAGGCCGTTCGTACCATAGGTATAATTGAGCAGGGCGATGCGCACGCCGCCGTGTTCGAGCAGCAGGGGATGGTTTCGCCGGTAGTCGGCGCTGTCGGCGAAAACACCCGTATGGCGGATGCCGCAGCGATCCAGCTCGCGGATCGTCGTGCGGATACCCTCCGCACCGCCGTCGCAGCAGTGGTTGTTGGCCAGCACGGCGACATCGACCCCCGCGGCACGCAGCGCATCGGCCAGTGCCACCGGCGAGCGGAACATCGGATAGCCCGTGTAGCGGTTCCGCGCCGTCAGCGTCGTTTCGAGATTGACCACCGCGAGATCGGCCGCCCGCATGCGGGGTGCGAGAGCCGCAAAGACCGGCGCATAGTCGAAGCCGTCGCCGCGGCGGGCCGCCTCGACCTGCGGAAGGTGCTGCATCACGTCGCCGCCGAAAAACAGGCGTACGCGCTGCGGAGGAAGCGCTCCGAGCTCCGACGGCGGAGGCCCTCCGGCCGGGACGCAGCAGGCCGCCGAGAGCAGCAGCAGGAAAAGGAGGCTATTTCGGATGCGCAGCGACATGTCGGCAGGGGTCGGCAAATATATATAGGTCAGTTGCGGCGTTTCGGATTGCGCGGGAACCAGCCGCGCTCCACACGCTTGCGCTGCTCGAACAGTTCGCCGATGCTCCACAGCGACGAAGCACCCCAGACAGCCAGCAGCGTGGACCACAACAGATGGCGGACAAGCACCGAGGCGGCAATCGCCGCAAGGCCCATCAGCAGGAAAATCCACCAGATACGGACACCGAAGTAATATTCGCCCTTGATGACCAGCGGATGGAACAGCCCGATGATCAGAAAGGTACCGAAGCCGATCACCAGCCCCGCAAGGTTGTATTGTGTCAGAAACTCCATCATCTCCGTTCAATCGTGTTGCTTCGCAGGCCCGAAAAGGTCCCGGCGGAACAAATATACGAAAATCGGGCGATCCGCCACCGAATCGCCCAAAAAAAAATCGGTGCGCTGCCTTCAGAAACTGTACTGGACCATGACGTTGATGCGGTGGGCATGTCCCGAGGCATCGGACCGGTCGCGGCGCGATCCGTAGAGGTATTCACCGGCAATCCGACAGCGCGGAGAGAGCGCATAGAAAAGATTGCCGAAGACGTAGGTACCCCGATGATACTGATCCGCGGCATAAAAGCCATGGTTTCGCTGTACGCGGACGGTCGAATAGCCGCCCGAAAGGAAGAGGCGGGGCGTGAGGTTGAGCTGCGCGGCGGCCTGCCATCCCCACATGGGCAGGGTCCCGACGTGCGTTGCATCGTGCGCCCAGGGGGTGAAGTCCAGCCCCGAGCCGGTCAGATCCTGGATGTAGGGGGTGATACCCTTGCCGTAGACCCCGTTCATGAACAGACGGAGGAAACGGCAGCAGCGGATCGTACCGCTGAACTGGACACCCCAGCCCAGCAGCGACGTATTGCTGTCGCGCTCAAGGTCGTGCAGATAGATGTTGCGCAGCACGGCCGAAGCCCGGAGGTGGCTCGAACGGTCGGTGCCCCAGGCATACTGGAAGTAGAGGGGAATGTCGGGGACCCGCTGGGGAATCGCCGCAAACCGCTTTCCGTAGGTGCCGCTCACGACGGGCATCTCGGCCGCCACGCCGAACGAGAGGTGTCGGTCGGCAAAGCCGTATTCGTAACGGATCAAGGTGGCGAAGTTGAAGTTGTAGGCGTTCGGACCCTGGAAATCAATGGTCGTGGGGGAGGCAGCAAGGTCGCAGAAGGTCGTAACGTCGCGGCCGAGGGTCAGCCCCAGGAAGGAGACATAGGCCGAGCGGAGCGCCGGAATGTAGTCTTCGGCGGCCCCGCCGCGAAAATCACCGTCGACGTAGACCACCACGCGGCCCAGATGCGGCGTGTTGGCGATCGCCCTCACATAGAGTCGCGAGGTGGAGGCGTCCAGCATGATCTGCTGGCGCGTGGCGTAGTTTCCATCCACGGGAATGTCGTAGGGGATGAAATCGATATTCTCGACAATGCCGCCCAGGTCATACGCGGCCCGCAGAGCCACGAAACCGCCGAACGAAAAAGAGAACCGGTTGCCCTTCGAGGCGACGACCAGTTGCGGGGCATCGGGCTGCTGGAAGCCGCGGCGGCGGGTTTCGGTATGGTCCCGGCGCGCCGCCTCCTCATCCGTTTCGGAGTGTCGACGGGCCGTTTTGCGGTGTTTGTGCGGAGCGGCGGAGCGCTCCGGCGCCGGGCAGTCCTCCGTTGCGGGGACGGCGGCCGCTGCAACCGCAGGGACTGCCGCCGCCGAAAGAGCCGCCGCAGCCGCCAGCAGCAGCGTCGCGACCCGGAATCTGAATGTAGCCATAGACAGTGTGATTTTATGCAGGCGGAACATTCCGCCCGCAGCCGTTTTCGCAAGTTATATGCCAAAGAGACGGAGACCCGTTCGGAGGATTTTTACTACCTTTGCCGTAGAATCCTATTATTTCAAGAGATGCTTCTGATATCGATCATCACACTCGGGCTCGCCGCCATCGTCGCTGACTGGCTGCACTGCCGGCGCCGCGGACCTGGAGCTCCGAAATCCCGCCTGTACCTCATTTGGATCGTGGTTACCGACCTGCTGCCGTTTGCCGTCCTGGCACTCGGAGTTCTCTCCCCGGACAACACCTCGCCGGTCATCATGGCCTCGATGTGGATGGTCTGGGCATGGATGGCCGCTACGCTGCCCCGGCTGGTCTACTATACGTTCAACTTCTTCGGATGGCGCCGCACGGGAATGCTTCTGGCAACGGCGCTCGCCGCACTGCTGGTTATCGGCGCAACGGCAGGACGCACGCGGCTGCGCGTCAGCCACACGGAGGTCTGCTCCGCGAAGCTCCCGGAGGCGTTCGACGGCGCACGCATCGTACAGATCTCGGATCTCCATCTCGGGACGATCGTCCGGCCGGAACGGGAGCTGACCCGGCTCGCCGACAGAATCAACGCTCTGCAGCCCGACTGGGTTGTCTTCACGGGCGATCTGGTCAATATCCGCGCCGAAGAGCTCGACGAACGGGCCGCACGGCTGCTCGGCCGCATCAAAGCCCCGGTCTACTCCGTAACGGGCAACCACGACGTCGGCGCCTACATCAAGGATTCGCTGCACCATCCGATGGCGGAAAACCTGCGCGAAGTGATCGCCCGCCAGCGGGCCATGGGATGGAACCTGCTGGACGACGAGACGCGCTACCTGCATCGCGGCAGGGACAGCATCTCGCTCACGGGGCTCTCGTTCGATCCGGCGCTGCGCCTGCTGCGCCACAAGCGGGACCTCCCCGCCACAGGGCTGGAGCGGGCTTTTGCCGGGGTTCCGACCGGGCTGTACAACCTCACGCTCGTGCATGTGCCGCAGCTCCGGTCGAAGATCACGGCGGCCGGATACGGCGATCTGGTTCTCTCGGGCCATGTGCACGCCATGCAGTGCAAGGTCCGCCCGTGGGGCCGCGGCTGGTCGCCCGCGGCACTGCTCTACCGGGAGTGGAGCGGCCGCTACGAGGATTCCGACGGAAAGGTGCTCTATATCAACGACGGCATCGGCTGTGTGGGTTATCCCATGCGGCTCGGGGCCCGTCCCGAAATCACGCTCATCACCCTGAAACGATGCGAATAATACTCTCCGCCGCGGTTACGGCCGACGGCTATCTGGATGACAACACCCCGCAGCGGCTCATGATCTCGACCGCGGCGGACTGGGAGGCCGTACAGCAGCTGCGCGCCTCGTGCGACGCAATCCTGGTCGGCGCCGAAACCCTGCGCCGGGACAATCCGGCCCTCCGGCTGCGCGACGACACGATGCGGCGGCAACGTATGGCGGAAGGCCGGCAGGCCGATCTGACCAAAGTGGTCCTGACCCGCTCGGGACGGCTTGATCCCGCCATGCGCTTCTTTACGGAAGGGGAAGCTGAAAGGATCGTCTTTGCGCCGAGGGAACTTCCCGATCTTCAGCCGTATGCCACCGTTATCTCAAGCAATGGAGAAGAAATAACGGCAGCCTATGTCATCACCGAACTCGAAAAGCGCGGCATCGGCCGCCTGCTGGTCGAAGGCGGCGCCGGGATCCTCCGCATGTTCCTCCGCGAAGGCCGGGCCGACGAGGTGCGGCTGGCGGTCAATCCGCAGCTGCGGCTGGGAGCCGGTCGGGGAGGGGCCCGTTTCCGGTTCGAGGCCCCCGCAACGGCATCCTGCTGCCGGGAGTGTCTCGATGGCATGGAGGTTGCACACTACACGCTGCATCCGGACACGACGTCCGAGGATCTCGGACTTCTGCAGGAGGCCATCGACGAGAGCCGCCGCTGCACGCCCTGCCGCACCTCCTATTGCGTGGGAGCCGTGATCAGAACCTGCGACGGACAACGGTTCAGGGGCTACACCCACGAAAGCTCCGCCACACACCACGCCGAGCAGGAGGCCATCCGCAAGGCGGTCGAGGCGGGAGCATCACTCCGCGGCGCGGCGATCTACACCTCGATGGAACCCTGCTCGAAACGGGCCAGCGAGCCGGAGAGCTGCACGCAGCTCATCCTGCGCCACGGATTCACCCGCGTGGTGTTCGCCCTCTACGAACCCGACTGTTTCGTTTGCTGCCGCGGCGCTCTCACCCTGCGCGAGGCAGGACTCGATGTCCGTTGCTATCCACAAATGGGCGGGCAGGTGCGTACAATCAATGCGCATATATGGCAATAAAGGCGTATTTAAGCCCAAAATTGGTCTAAATTTCCGAATCCGGTACAACGTTTCGTGAAATAGACTATATTTGCCCCATAAACGATTCATATTATGAAAATAAGCATCCGAATCGCACTGACGACCGCAGCGCTGGCCGCAGTCTCCTACCTCCCGGCCCAGGAGGTCGGAAAGGCCCTGACGCTCGACGAAGCGATCGCCGTAACCCTCACGGACAATCCCGCAATGAAGGCCGCGGCCTATGAGGAGCGTGCCGCGCAGCAGCAGCGCCGCGCAGCGATCGGTCTGCGCATGCCGCAGATCAACCTGACGGGCGCCTACGCCTATCTGGGCAAGGACATAGGCTTCGACCTCAACGGCATGAAGACCCCGGTAAAGGACCTGACGGGCAAGATACTGGGCAGCGGACTGATCTCCCCGGAGCTCATTCCCTCGATCCAGGGACTGCTCAACCCGATGATGAATGCCGACTGGTTCCTGACCATCCAGGACCAGAGTCTGGGATTCGTCGGCGGCGAGGTTACGATGCCCATCTGGCTGGGCGGCAAGATCAACGCCGCGAACCGCGCCGCACGGCTTCAGGAACGGTCGGCCACGGAGCAGGGAAACCAGACCCGCAACGCACTCATCTCGGAACTTGTGGAGCGCTATTTCGGTCTGGCGCTGGCCACGCAGGTCGTAGCCGTACGCGAACAGGTCGTCGAGGGAGTCCGCCACCACCTGGAGGATGCCCGCAAACTCGAGCAGAACGGCATGATAGCCCAGAGCGAACTGCTCTATGTGGAGTTCAAAATGGCCGAGGCCGAACGGGAACTGGCCAATGCCCGCCTGCAGCGCGAGACCGTCTCGAGCGCCCTTTCCAATACGCTGGGCCGCGAAAACGACTGGCAGCCCCTGACGGCGATGTTCCTCATCGGCGACATCGAGGAGCTGGCCTACTATCAGGACATGGCCGAAGCACGCAACCCGATACTCTCGCAGGTATCGCTGACGCGCCAGTTGGCCCAGGAAAACGTCCGGGCCCAGCGCTCGGCCTTCCTGCCGCAGGTCGTGGCCATGGGCGGCGGCATGTTCTACAACTACCAGGTCGCCGGATTCGTTCCCCGCTGGGCTGTCGGCGTAGGGGTCAATTTCAAGATCTTCGACGGTCTGAACCGCGAATACAAGTATTCGGCCGCCAAACAGACAGCAAGCCGCGTCGGCGCCCTGCAGAACAAGGCCTCGCAGGATATCGCCGTGCTGGTCGAGAAACTCTACAACCAGATGCTCAACTACCGCAACCAGATCACCTCGATCGAAGCCTCGCTGAACTTTGCCGAAGAGTACCTGCGCATGAAGAATGCCGCCTTCAAGGAGGGCATGGCCTCGGCATCGGATCTCATAGACGCCGAACTGAACCTCGCCGGTGTGCGTGCGGAACGCCTCCAGGCAGCCTACAACTTCGATCTGACACTGGCACAGCTGCTCGAAGCAGCCGGCATCAGCGACGAATTCCCGGCCTATGCTCGCCGCATGGATGCCCGGGTCATCCTTTTCGATCAAAAATAAAATAAGAGAAACGATATGAAACGAAGCAACGTAATCGGAATTGCAGCGGCCGCCGCGGTCATCATCCTCGCGGTCGTGCTCATCAGCTGGTACCTCGACCGGCGGGCCCCCATACTGATCCAGGGAACCGTCGAGTGTACGACCTACAAGGCCTCGTCGAAGGTCCCCGGCCGCATCGACCAGATGAAGGTCGAGGAGGGGCAGCAGGTGGAGAAGGGGCAGCTGCTCTACATGCTCTCCACGCCCGAGCTGGACGCCAAGCTCCAGCAGGCCGAGGCCCTGAAGAGTGCCGCCGCGGCACTCGACGCCGCCGCCGTGGCCGGCGCCCGCATCCAGCAGATCGAGGCGGCGCTGAACATGTGGGAGAAGGCCCAGGCAGGGCTCGAACTGGCCCGGAAGACCTATGAACGGGTGCAGAACCTCTATAACGAGGGCGTTGTCCCGGCCCAGAAGCTCGATGAAGCGCAGGCCAACTACAAGGCGATGGAGGCCACGGCACTCGCCGCCAAGGCCCAGTACGACATGGCCTCGGACGGTGCCCGCAAGGAGGACAAGGAGGCGGCCGCAGCCCGCGTCCGCCAGGCCGAAGGTGCCGTCAGCGAGGTGGAATCCTACCTGAGCGACGCCGCGGTATATGCCCCCGTAACGGGCGAGATCTCGACGATCATCGCCGAAGAGGGCGAGCTGGTCGGCAGCGGTTATCCCGTGGTGGCTATCCTCGACATGTCGGACATGTGGGTTACCTTCAACATCAAGGAGACGATGCTTCCGGGCATGAAGATCGGAACGCGCATGAACGGATTTGTCCCCGCACTCGACCGCGACGTGGAGTTCGAGGTAACCTACATCGCTCCGCAAGCCGACTTCGCCACCTGGGCGGCAACCCGCACGCAAGGCGGCTTCGACATCCGCACCTTCGCCGTGAAGGCCAAACCCGTATCGGCGGCCGACGGCATGCGTCCGGGCATGAGCGTACTGGTGGACTGGGAGAAAATCGCCCGATAGGAGATGCGCCGCGCCCTGGAAAATACCTGTGCCGTCATGCGGCGTGAAGCGGGACGGTTGGGCCGTCAGCCGATATACCTGGTGCTGATGGTCATCCTCCCGGTGGTTTCGTTCGCCTTTTTCGCCCTGCTGTTCAACCAGGGCGCCATCCGCAACGTGCCCGTGGCGATCCTCGACGAGGACCATACGACCCTCTCGCGCAAGGTCGCACAGATGATCGACGACACGCCGACGGCGCTCGTCTCCTACGACGTACAGTCGATCGACGAGGGGGAGCGCCTCATGCGTGAGGGCAAGGTCATGGCCATCGTGCAGATCCCGGCCTTTTTCGAGAAGGACATCCTGAGCAACCGCCAGACCCATATCGAAAATTACATTTCGGGAACGAACATCACCGTGAACGGTCTGCTGTCGAAGGATATCCAGACCGCCGTTACGACCTTCTCGGCCGGCGTGCAGCTGCAGATCCTCATGAAGCAGGGGCTCACCCAGCAGCAGGCCATGGCGCAGGTCATGCCGGTGCGGTTTGACCGCCATGTGCTCTTCAACCCCCACATCAACTACGGATACTACCTCGCGCCGAGTTTCCTGCCGATGATGCTCATGATCTTCACCGTGATGGCCACCATCTTCGCCATCGGCACCGAGCTCAAGCAGGGCACCGCACGCGAATGGTTCCGCACGGGCGGAGACTCCGCGGGGGCCGCCCTTGCCGGCAAGGTGCTGCCCATCACGGCCGCGATGTTCCTCATCTCGCTCGTCATGCTCATCGTCATCTTCAAGATCGTCGGGACCCCCCTGAACGGAAGCCTCGGCGTGATTCTCGTCGGCACGCTCCTCTTCATCCTGGCCTACCAGTCGATCTCGGTGATGATCGTCTCGCTGCTGGCCAACCTGCGCCTCGCACTCTCGATCGGCGGCGGATACTCCGTGCTGGCCTTCACCTTCTCGGGTCTGACGTTCCCGATCATGGCCATGTGGAAGCCCATGCAGTGGGTGAGCTGCCTGTTCCCCTTCACCTTCTACACCGACATCTTCGTCGATCAGATGCTGCGCGGAACGCCCGTCGTCTATTCGCTGCCCGACCTGGGATACATGCTGCTGTTCGTTGTCTTACCGCTTCTGTGCCTGCCGCGCCTCAAACGCGTGGCCACCGAGGAAAAATTCTGGGGGAGGTTGTAGCATGAACCGACTGAGCCGACAAATCGCATCCTACCGGACCCAGTTCCGGAGCGTCGTGCGGAACGAGTTCCGCACGATCTTCACCGACGGCGGCGTCATGCTGGTGCTGATCTTCGCCCTGCTGATCTACGCCACGGTCTATTCGCTGGCCTACGGCTCGCAGGTGCTGCGCGACGTGCCGATCGGCGTCGTGGACCAGAGCCGCACGCAGGCAAGCCGTACGCTGATCGAGACCTTCAACGCCGGACCGAACACCTACGTCGCCTACGAGCCTTCGGACATGGAGGAGGCCCGGGAACTCTTCTACGACCGCAAGATCTACGGCGTGGTCTACATTCCCGCCGACTACGAGCGGAACCTCCTCGGAGGGCTGCAGGCCAACGTGGCAATCTATTGCGACGCCAGCTACTTCCTGATGTACCGCCAGGTCTTCCAGGAGCTCGTTACGACAATCGGACAGACGGGCGCCATGGTCGAGTTCCAGCGCCTGATCGCCAAGGGGGCCAACATCCCGCAGGCACAGGCCGTAACGCAGCCGGTCATCTACCAGTCGCACAACCTCTTCAACCCCTACCTGGGTTACGGAACCTTCGTCATGCCCGCCATCATCATCGTCATCATCCAGCAGACGATGCTCATCGGCATCGGCATGATCGGCGGAACGTGGCGCGAGCACGGCCTCTACCGCAAGCTCCGGCCCGCAGGGCGGGGACGCATGTCCACACTGCCGATCGTCATGGGCCGCGCAACGGTCTATGCGGCAATCTACGCCGTAACGTGCGCCTATGTACTCGGCGTGCATTACCGCCTCTTCCACTTCCCGATGAACGGGTCTGCCGGAGCCGTGGCGGTCATCATGGCCCTCTATGTCGCAGCCTGCATCGCCATGGGTATCGCCGTCTCGACGCTCTTCCGCTACCGCGAGAACTCGTTGCTGCTGTTGCTCTGGACCTCGATACCGGTGCTGATGCTCAGCGGCGTCTCCTTCCCGAAGGAGGGCATTCCGGAGTGGCTGTTCAACCTCGGCAAACTGCTGCCGAGCAGCCACGGCGTAAACGGATTCATCCGCATCCAGACAATGGGCGCTTCGCTCGGGGAGGTCTTTGCCGAGGTCAAGTGGCTCGTGATCCTTACGATCGTCTACGGCGGTCTGGCCTGCATCGGCACGCATCAGGCAATCCGCCGCGAGGAGCGCGAACAGGCCCGAAAGGAGGAGTAGGTCGAGGACTCACACTCACCGTCATAAAAAAGACACCGGAGATATCCTCCGGTGTCTTTTTCCACATCCATTTCATGTCAGGTGGAACGATCCCTTACGGACGGGGGCCCATGGGAGGAGGTCCGCCCGGGCCGCCGGGACCCATGCGGCGGCGCGAACCCGACTGGTCCATGCCGTCATAATCCTTGATATTCGTCGAGCCCTTCTTGCCGAAATGGCGCAGGTTGTAGGTGAACTGCACCATGTAGTAGCGGCCGATCACGCTGTTCGTGGCATTCTGCGTCCAGCCCGAACCCGTCGTACGGGCGAATGCCTTGTTCTGGTTGAACATGTCGTTCACGCCGAACATGATCTCGCCCCGCTGGTTGCGGAAGACCTTCTTGCCTATATAGGCGTTGCAGAGCAGGTAGTGGCTGTCATAGTCATTCGTGAAGCCGATGTACTGCGTATAGGCCGCACTTGCCGTCAGGGTGAAGCCCAGCGGGAAGACGATCTTCACGTCGCCCTGCGCCCTATGGTTGAAATAGCGGTTCTTGGCCTTCGTGGCGTTCAACGAGTTCGTGGCCTCGTTGTAGGTGCCGTTCCAGGAGAAAGTAAAATCGACATTCTCGGAGATATTGCTGCCCAATACGGCGCCGAAATCGTAGCCGATATTGCTCGCATCATTGCGCTCGCCGCCGACAATCGCACCCGTAGCGGCATCGACCGTTCCGCCCAGCATGCTCGGCGTCTTCGTATAGGTAACGCCCGCCATGACATTGAAGTTCGACTTCAGGAAGCCGATCGGGAATCCGTAGCTCAGATGCGTACGCAGATTCCAGTAACCGTCCAGATTGACCGGCGTGGAGTAGAAGTTCGGCGTATAGGTCTCGCCGTCGATCGAGATCGTGGGATTCTGAACCGTATGCGTGGCGAAATAGTCCGACGTACTCTGCATGGAGAACATCCACATGAAGGTCCGGCCCTTCTCGACGTTCGAATTGACGTAATGGAAATTGACCCGGTGCGTATAGAGGGGCTTCAGATCGGGATTACCGTGCGAGATGTTCTGTGCATCCGAAAGATCGTAGACACCCTGCAGGTTCGTTACCTTGGGGTTGTCCGTATAGGAGGAGATGAACAGGCGCAGCGAATTCTCCCGGTTGATGTTGAGCTGCCCCATCATGAAGTAGGTGAAGTTGTCGTAGCTGTGGCTGATCTCCTCCGAACCGTTCTGCGTAACCATGCCGTCAAGGGTCGAATGCTGATAATAGACATTGGCGATGAAGGTATTGCGATCCTTCGAGAAGCGGAAGCCCGGGCCCACGCGCTGCACGGTATAGTTGCTCTCGTAGGCGTTCGACAGCTGCGGGTCAGGCGTCAGCCCGGTAATCGAAAAGTCGCTGCCCGTCTCGTAGGAGCGCTTGTCGCGCTCCTGGTGGTCGTAGGAAGCCCGGTACTGGAAACTTACCTGCGCATATTTGGCAACGGGCTCCGTATAGGTGAACTCACCCCGCAGGCTGTGACTGCTCGAAGGGGCCAAATCACGCAGATAGCGCAGCTGTACATAGTCCGTCGGATCCCAGACACCCGTTTGGGGATCGATCACGGGGCGCTCCTCAAGACTTCCGAGCTGGTTGGAGTAGGAATCCGCATTGTTCCGGCTGTCCGAATAGCGGAAGTTGCCGTTGAGCGTGATCGTACGGCCGTCCTTGCCCAGCTTGGCGCGGTAGATGGCAAACGTGCCGACGTTGTAGCCGCGGCGGTCGGCATCGTCGAAGTTGTCCGTTCGGCTGTAGCCGCTTTCGCCGTACTGCCAGCCCTGTGTCCGGCTCCACGGATCGTTCGACTGATAGCTGAAGCTCGGACGGATCATCAGGTTCTGGTTCTCGGAGATCTTCCACTCCAGACGGCCGTTTAAACGGTGGTTGAAACCCTTCGTATCGGAGTACCCCGTCGTCGAAAGGGTATCGATGGCCATCGGGGCCTCGTACCACTTCTCGATCGTCGAACGGTTCGTCGTATTGGTATTGTTGAAGAAATAGCTGCCCTGGAACGACACCTGATCGCGCTTGCCCCAGGTATCGGTATAGTTCAGACCGATGGCGTTGACCTTGGCCACACCATCCTGCGGGCGGGTCATGTACTGGCCCACGCCGCCGCGGCGTCCGCCTCCCGAACTGCCCGTAACGCCGAGAATATCCTCGAACGAGAAGTTCTGCTGGTTCACGTTGTTGAACAGAGCGATCAACGACACGCGGCTGTCGCCCGAGAAGATGTTGACGTTTCCGCCCGCAATATACTTGTTCCGGTCTTCGGTCTGCGTGTCGGCATCGTATCCGTAACCGGCATAGATCTTTCCGAACTGTCCCTGGCGCATGCCGGGCTTCGTAACGATATTGAGCGTCTTGTAGCCCTCGCCGTCATCCATGCCCGAAAATTCGGCGGCATCCGAGAGCTTGTTGTAGACCTCCACACGGTCCACGGCCTCGGCCGGCAGCGACTTGATGGCCGTCGTAACGTCCTCGCCGAAAAACTCCTTGCCGTCGACAAAAACCTTCTTGATCTCTTCGCCCTGGGCTTCCACCGTACCGTCGGTGATGGTGATGCCGGGCATCTTCTTCAGAAGCCCCTCGACATCGGCATCGTTCGTAACCTTGAAGGCTCCGGCGTTGTAGCTCACCGTATCGCCCTTCTGCGACGTACGCATCGCCTTGACCTCCTTGACGACGGTCTCGATCTGCACGCCCGGCTTGAGACGCAGCGTACCGAGGTTCAATTTCGGCGCCGACACCTGGAAGGTCGTGTCGAGCGTGTGGTATCCCAGAAACGAAATCGACAGGCCGTAATCGCCGTAGGCGAGCGACTGAATCGAAACCGAGCCCTTGTAAGCCGAGGTGAGATACTGTTTCTTCTCCGGATTGGCAGCGGGCGTCACGGTTACGACCGCTCCGATCACCGCCTCTCCCGTATCGGCATCCACAAGCGTAGCCGACACGGAGCCGGACTGCGCAAGAGCTGTCGCCGCAAAGAGGGTCAGCAGGGTAGTCAGTAGTACGTTTTTCATTTTAACACTTGTTTGCGCGTGCGAAGTTAATTCATTTATGCCAAGGATGGAGTTCCCGAGGGGTGAAACGACAAAAAAGGGGCGCCAATCGACCGACCGGCGCCCCGGCTGCAACAAGCCGACGAAAACCTAACCTCACTCGATACCCTTCATATCCTTGAGAGGACATGGCTTGTCGCAACATTTCTTGTCCGGATCGGGAGCTCCGCGCCGCATGCCCGGAGCATGACGTCCATCGCAGTGCGGGCGCGGACCCTGCATCTTCGACCACTCCATGAACTGCTCGGTCGTCAGCACCGACTTCATCTTCTCGGCCTGGGCCTGAAATGCCTCGCGCATCGCCTTATGCTGCGCCTCCAGCGTCTGGAGCCGTTCGAGATTGACGGCATAGACCTGTTCGGCCTGCGCATCGGTCAGTTTGAGACGCTCGGTCATGCGATCCGTCATGCGGCGGGCCATCTGCTCGACCGTAGGACGCTCGGCGGGAGCGGCCTTCGGCGGCTCCTGGGCGTAAACCTGTGTGCCGGCAACCAGACAGAGGGTTGCGAAAGCTGCAAAAATCATCTTTTTCATCGTTCGTAAATTTTTAGGTTCTGAATCTCCTTTTTTCGGAAACCCTTTCGGGAAAATCTCCGATACAAAGGTAGCGCCAAACCGCCGGAATCGGAACCGCGACTCCGGCGAAACGCCCAAAGGGTAGGGTAAAACGGCTTATTCGGTGGGGTGAATCGCCCGCAGCCACTCCTTGAATTCGGGAACGCGGGCCTTGGAAATGACGATCCGCTCGGGCGTTTCGACCGTAAGATGCAGCGTCAGCCGGCTGCCGAACCAGACGGCGATCTCCCTGACGGCGCGCCGCGCGATGATGAACTGGCGGTTGGCCCGGAAGAAATCGCGGTCGGGGAGCAACGCCTGCAGCGCTTCGAGGGTCTTGTCCATCGGATAGACCGTTCCGTCGAAATCACAGGCCGTAACCTTTTCGTTGGCCGTATAGCAATAGGCGATCCGGTCGCGCTGCAAGGGAATGATCCGATCGCGGACATGCACGAGGAAGACCTCCTCCTGCCGCTGCGTGGCAAGGCTCCGGACCCGGGAGCCGTAGTCGAGGCGCTCGCCCGAGGTGAGCCGCCGCAACTTCTCCAGAGCCCGCCTTACATCCCCGGCATTGATCGGCTTGAGCAGATAGTCGATGCTGTTTACTTGGAAGGCCTTGAGGGCATACTCGTCATAGGCCGTGGTGAAAATGACCGGAGCGGTGATCTCCACCGACTCGAAGATGCGGAACGAGTCGCCGTCGGCCAGATGGATGTCCATGAACAGCAGATCGGGCTGGGGGTGTGTCCGCAGCCATTCGACGCTCTCCGCAACGCTTTCGAGCGTCGCAAGGATCTCCACGCCCGGAGCGACCTCACGCAATACGGCCTCCAGATTGAGGGCCGCGGCCGTCTCGTCCTCGATGATCAGCGCGCGCATCATGCCTTATGTTCGGGTTTGAGCAGCGGAAGCCGCACGGTGAAACGCTCCTCGGTGGCGAGAATCTCGATATCGCGCCCGGTGATCAGCTGCCAGCGGTTGCGCAGGTTCTCCAGTCCGATACCCGTCGAGGGCTCCGGTTCGAGCTTCGGACGCCGGGGATTCGAGATCTCCAGGATGCCCTGCTCGACGCGGACGGTAACGTGCAGCGGATTGTTGCGCGTGATGGTGTTGTGCTTGACGGCATTGTCGATAAGCGGCTGGAGCGAGAGCGACGGCAGCCGCCACGAATAATAGCTCCGGTCGATCTCCAGATCGAAGAAGAGCTTGTCGGCGTAACGGATCTTGAACAGATAGCTGTACGCCTCGACGAACTGGAGCTCCTCACCCAGATCGACGAGCATGCTCTGCCCGTTCTGGATGATGTAGCGGAACGTGTAGGAGAGCTGGTCGATATAGGTCAGCGCCTTCTCGTCCTGCTTTTCGCGCACGAGCATGGCCAGCGAATTGAGCGAATTGAAGAAGAAGTGGGGGTTGATCTGTCCCACAAGCAGGTTGTAACGCGTCGTGAGGTTTTCGTTCTTGAGCCGCTCGTTCTCGACAACGACGGCCTGGCGCTGCGAAATGAGCACATAGATGCGGCTGTAGAGAAGCGATACGACCACGGCGAACGAACACTTCAGCAGCAGCATGTAGTCGAACATGCGTCCGCCCATGCAGTTGAGAACCACGCGCCCGGTGTGCCACTCCGTGACGGGCGCCACGCAATAGAGTCCGACGGCCGCAACAAGGCACCAAAGGCACCGCCGGATGTAAAGCCGCATCGAATAGTTCCGGCGGGTCGAAGTGAGGATCGTCAGCATCACGAACGACATGATGAGGTAGTAGACCAGCTGCAGAAGCAGCTCGGTCCACTGCGACGGGCGGTTGTATAACGTGCCGTAGTTGTATTCCGTGCCATTCAACGTCCGAACGTGTTCCAGCACGGGATGTCCTCCGCTTCGACGCGGCGATGAGAGATCGGCAACAATCCGGTCTCCGGCATCGAGACCCAGGAAACGCATGCGCCGCGACGGAACGTAGACGCTGTCGCCGTCGGGATAGACCAGATAGCCGTAACCGTCGGCATGAACGCGGAGCACACCCTCCTCCAGACGCTCGGCGACGCGCTGCCCGGCCGGAAGGGGCGGCGTATCCGTGCTGCTGTGCTCGACCAGCACGAGCAGCAGGTAGGAGAAATTGACCACCAGGCTGATGGCTATGGCCACCAGCAGGTTGAGTACGATGTCGGAATATCTGGGCTGCAACCGCATGGACGGCTATTTTTCAGTTGCGTCCTCCTTAAACCACGAGGCGTAGAGCATGTAGTCGTGGGCCGTGCGCCGCACGATCTCGTCCCGCTGCTCGGGCGTGATCTCCTTGACCTTGCGGGCCGGGACCCCGGCATAGACCGAATTGGGCTCCAGCTGCGCATTCGACAGCACGAGCGCCCCGGCGGCGATGATGCAGCCCGAGGGGATGTGGGCGTTGTCGAGCAAGACGGCGCCCATGCCGATCAGGCAGTTGTCCTCGATCACCGCGCCGTGTACCACCGCGTTGTGGCCCACCGAGACGTCGTTGCCGATAATCGTCTGCGAGGGGTGCTTCGCCTTGTCGTAGATCGTATGCAGGACGGCACCGTCCTGAATGTTCGTGCGGTCGCCGATGACGATCTTGTTCACGTCGCCCCGCAGCACCGCATTGTACCAGATCGAGCAGTCGCGGCCGATCGTAACATCGCCCAGCACAACGGCCGTCTCGGCCAGAAACGTATTTTCTCCGATCACGGGCGCATGTCCCCGCACTTCACGAATCAATGCCATAAGTCTATTCTCGTTTTTCCTTGGTTACGTATATTCAGTGAGCCTCCTCCTGTTTGGCCTGCTGCCAGAGGGCCTCCATCTCGTCGAGGGTCATATCATGCAGCGCACGTCCCTGTGCAGCAGCATGTTCCTCCATGTAGTTGAAGCGGCGGATGAACTTCTCATTGGTCCGGGCCAATGCCGATTCGGGATCCACGCCATAGAGGCGCGCGGCATTCACGAGGGCGAAGAACAGATCGCCGAACTCGCCTTCGAGGTCGGCCTTGCGCCCCGACTTCATCTCGGCCTCGACCTCTGAAAGCTCCTCGCGGACCTTCTCCCAGACATCCTCCTTATGCTTCCAGTCGAAACCCGTACCGGCAGCCTTCTCACCGACACGGTAGGCCTTGACCAGCGCCGGCAGCGACCGCGGAACCCCGCCGAGCGTGCCGCTCTTGCGGTTCTTCTTGCGGAGCTTCAGCGCCTCCCAGTTGGCCATGACTTCGGCCGGCGTGTTGGCATGGATATCGCCGTAGACATGAGGATGGCGATAGATCAATTTGTCGCACAGGGCATTGGCCACATCGGCGAAATCGAAGGCTCCCTCTTCCTCACCCAGTTTCGAGTAGAAGACCACATGCAGCAGCAGGTCGCCCAGCTCCTCCTTGATGCCCTCCATGTTGTGGGCCGTGATGGCATCGGCCAGTTCATAGGTCTCCTCGATCGTGTTGCTGCGCAGCGAATCGAAGGTCTGCTCGCGATCCCACGGGCATTCGCGGCGGAGCGTGTTCATCACCTCGAGCAGACGCGCCGTCGCCTCCAAACGTTTATCTTCCATACGACATTGTGGCTTATTTTTACCGCAAAGGTAGCAAAACGACGGAAAAATTTTATCTTTGTACCCCACAAAATTCCATTGCTTCGATGAAACGATCCATTTTGGCGGCGCTTCTTCTGTCCGCTCTCACCGCCTCCGCGCAACCCGGCGGAGGACGTCAAACACCCCTGAAGGGGAGCTTCACATTCTCCGGAAAAACAACGCTGGCGGCCGACGAGGAGCTGCAACGGCTGGCCGACTACGCAGCCCCGTACCTCGGATGTCCCGTCGAGCAGGAGCTGTCGGGAGAGAGTTGCATCACGCTGGTTCTCGACGCCAATGACGAGATTCCGGCCGAAGGTTACCGGCTGGAGATCACTCCGGACCACATTGCCATCCGCAGCAGCGACTACGGCGGAGCATTCAACGGCCTACAGGCCCTCTTCCGCCTGCTGCCCCCCGAGGTCTACGCCAAAACGGGCATTCCAGCCGGAACCGAGCTTGCATGTGCGAAGATTGAGGATGCCCCGCGCTTCGCATTCCGCGGCATGATGCTCGACGTGGCCCGCACGTGGATCGACGCGGATGAAGTGAAACGTTATATAGACCTGCTGTCCTATCACAACATCAACAAGTTCCACATCCATCTTACGGATGACGAAGGGTGGCGCATCGAGATCAAGTCGCATCCCGAGCTGGCCGAAATCGGCGGCTTCCGCGGCGGCGACTCGCCCGTAAAGGCCCTCTACGGCAAGTGGGACGAGAAGTACGGCGGCTACTACACGCAGGACGAGATGCGCGAGATCATCCGCTATGCCGCGGTCCGCAACATCGAGGTGATCCCCGAGATCGACCTTCCGGGCCACAGCCGTACGATCGGTGCCGTACACCCCGAGATCCGCTGCAACTACGCACCCGATACGACAGCGACGGCCGGATACGACTACCGCAACGCCTGGTGCGTGGCCCGCGAGGAGAACTACGCGCTGCTGGAGGATATTCTGGGTGAGATCTGCACGCTCTTCCCCTCGGAATATATCCACATCGGCGGCGACGAGGTGAACATGTCGCAGTGGCAGCACTGTCCCGATTGTCAGGCGCTCATGCAACAGAAGGGGATGACCGATCCCCATCAGCTCGAAGACCTCTTCCTGGAGCGCGTATCCGACATCCTGCGGCAGCACGGCAAACGCCCGGCCGTATGGAACGAGGCCGTACGCACCGGAGCCTTCTCGCGCGACAGTCGCGTACACGCCTGGGAGAGCACGAAAGCCTGCCTCGACGCTACGGCCAAGGGTTATCAGACGATCGTCATGCCCGGCGAATACTTCTATTTCGACATGCGCCAGTCGCAGCACGAGACCGGGCACACCTGGGCCGGCGTGTTCGACACCGAGAAGGTCTATTCCTTTGATTTCGAAAAGGCCGGTTTCAGCGAGGAGCAGATGCGTAATGTCATCGGCCTGCAGGGCGCCTTCTGGAGCGAAATCTACATTGCGAACCATCCCGAGCAGCCCGATTACCTCGACGCAATGCTCTTCCCGCGCCTCTGCGCCGTGGCCCGTCTGGCCTGGAGCGGCAACAAGGAGGGCTGGGAGGCCTATTACAGGGAGCTGCGCGAGGAGCACTATCCCCGCATGACGGCCATGGGCATCCGCTACCGTCTCTTCCCGCCGCGCGTAAGCTATGCCGCAGGACAGCTGACCGCCACGACCGACGACGGCGCCGAGATCCGCTATGTGCGCGACGACCGCCCCGAAGAGGAGCAGGTGTATACGGGCCCGGTGAAGACCGACCGGCCGCAGCTCTACCGTTTCTACTCGGTGCTGGGCACGGGCCGCAGCCCCTATGCCGCCGACGGGTCCTACTACCGGATGATCCGCCCCGCCGTGAAGCTCACCAGCTCGCTGCCCGAAGACGGAAAGCTGCCCTTCTCGAATGTCGATACCTATAAGGGATATGCCTATACGACCCGTGCGGGCCGCAACGGCGACTGGGTGCTCTACACCTTCGCAGAGCCCGTAACGTGCCGCGAAATGGTGCTCCGCACGGGATACAGCCACCTGCCGAAGATGCAGTTCCTGACCGGATACGCCGAAGTGTCGTACGACGGCCGGACGTTCGAGCGCGCCGGCGATCTCGACGTGGGAGCCATCACGCTCCACCCCGAGCGCCCGGTGAAGGCCGTGCGGCTGATCTGCACCTCGGACGGCAACGGCACGCCGATGGTTGTCATCATGCCCCCGGAGATCAAGCCGGCGCTGTAGCCTGATCCGGGAGACGAAAAACGGCTGCTGTCCTGCGACAGCAGCCGTTTTGCACGATCGGAAGTATGCGGCCGGATCACGAGCGGACCTCGGCGCCGCAGCGCTGTTCGAACTGCTTGACCAGATTCGTCATCACGCGCTCGATGGTCTTCTCGTCCAGCGTGCGGGTCTTGTCCTCGAGCACGAAGCTCAAGGCGTAGGACTTCTTGCCCGCGGGGAGCTTGTCGCCTTCGTACACGTCGAAGAGCGAGACGCTGCGCAGCAGCTTGCGCTCGGTGGCGAAGGCTACGTCGCGCAATGCCGAGAAGGTTACCGACTTGTCCACGAGCAGGGCCAGGTCGCGCTTCACCTCGGGGAACTTCGAGAGTTCCACAGCCGTAATACGATGCTTTTTGGTCGAGCGCACCAGCGCGTCGAAGTTCATCTCAAGGGAATAGACCTCCTGCTTGACATCGACCCGGCGGCGGATATTCGGGGCCACGGAACCGATGCGCAGCAGCTCCTTGCCGTTGAGCGCCATCGTAAGGCCCTCGGAAAAGAGGTCGCTTTCGAGCGTCTCCGTCTGCAGGGCGTAGATGTCAATGCCGAAGCGGCGGAGCAGCTTCTCGGCTACGGCACGCAGCGTGAAGAACGAGGCCTTCTCAGGCTTCACGTTCCACGACTGCGGCGTGGCGACACCCGTCACGGCAATTGCCAGACGGTACTCCTCGGAGTAGGCGGCCAGATGGTCCGCCTCCTGACGCTTTGCCTCGTCGTAGAAGTAGCAGTTGCCGAACTCATAGAGCTTCAGGTCGCCGTTCTTGTGGTTGATATTGAGCGCCATGGCCTCGAGCATGTTGAAAAGAAGGGTCTGGCGCAGTACGTTCAGATCGGAGCTCAAGGGGTTGATAATGCGCACGCAGCGCTCCGCAGGGCAGGAGGTGAGGCCCTCGTAGTAGGCTCCCCTGGTGAGCGAGTTGGACATGATCTCGGCAAATCCGTTGGCTGTCAGGAAATCGGCGGCAAGATTCACCAGGCGGTTGCGATCGGGGCGCGGCGCATAGGAGAGCGTCGAACGCACATGCGTCGGAAGCTCGACGTTGTTGTATCCGTAGATGCGGAGGATATCCTCCACCAGATCGGCCTCACGCTGCACGTCGACCCGATAGGGCGGAACGGCCACGGTCAGCACGTCGCCCTTCTCCGCGAGGATCTTCACTTCGAGGGCGGCGAGGATCTCGCGCACCGTTGCTTCGGGAATCTCCTTGCCGATCAGAGCGTTGATGCGGCACAGCGAAACGTCGAAGACAAAGTCGCCGATCGGTGCGGGGTAGATGTCCGTAATGTCGCTCGCGATCGTACCCCCGGCCAGCTCCTTCATGAGCAGGGCGGCACGCTTGGCGGCATAGACCTGCAGATTGGGATCCACGCCGCGCTCGAAACGGAACGACGAATCGGTGTTCAGACCGAAGCGCTTGGCCGTCTTGCGCACCCAGACGGGATTGAAATAGGCGCTCTCGATGAAGACGTCGGTCGTCGTGTCGCTGATACCCGAATCCAGACCGCCGAAGACGCCGGCAAGGCACATCGGACGCTCGGCCGAGCAGATCATCAGATCCTGCGACGTGAGCTTGCGCTCCACGCCGTCCAACGTTACGAAGGGAGTGCCGTCGGCCACCGTGCGGACCACAACCGTGCGGCCCTCGATCTTCGCCAGGTCGAAGGCGTGCAGGGGCTGTCCCAACTCGAAAAGCACGAAGTTGGTGATGTCGACCAGATTGTTCTTGGGGTTGATGCCGGCAGCACGCAGGCAGTTCTGCATCCACTCGGGCGAAGGGCCGATCTTGCAGCCCGTAACCGTAACGCCCGCATAGCGGGGGGCTGCCTCGGCATTCTCCACGCGGATCTCGACCGGAGCATCGTGCGTATCGGGCGCAAAGGCCGAGACATCGGGCCAGCGGACCTCGATCCGCTCGCCGCGGCTGCGCAGATAGGCCGCCAGGTCGCGCGCCACGCCGATATGCGAGGCGGCGTCGACGCGGTTCGGAGTCAGACCGATCTGGATCAGGTAGTCGTCCTCAACGTGCAGGTACTCCTTGGCCGGCATGCCCACGGGAGCATCCGCCGGGAGCTCCATGATGCCCGCATGCGAAGCTCCGACGCCCAGCTCGTCCTCGGCACAGAGCATGCCCAGCGACTCGACGCCGCGGATCTTCGACCGCTTGATCTTGAACTCCTCCTCACCGCCGTTGGGGTAGAGCACCGAACCAACCGTGGCGCAGAGCGTCTTCATGCCGGCCCGGCAGTTTGCCGCGCCGCAGACGATCTGCAGCGGCTCCCCGGAGCCGACATCCACCGTGGTAACGTGCAGGTGGTCCGAATCGGGATGGTCCGTGCAGGTTTTCACTTCGGCCACGACGACGCCCTGCAGTCCGCCGCGGATGGTCTCGATCTTCTCGAAACCCTCGACTTCGAGGCCGATGTCCGTGAGGATGCGGGCGATCTCCTCGGCCGAAAGATCGGTCGGGAGGTAGCGTTTGAGCCAATTATACGAAATGTTCATATCACGTTGTTGTTTGATCTGTTGCTAAAATCGAACAAAGGTACAAATTTTCGCCGAAAATAGGTGCTTTCGCACCCCGGAAAAGATGCTCGCTGGGCAAAAAAGGGAATTTGCGTCCCGAAGCCTCTTCCCGGACCGTTACCGCGATCCCAGCCAGAGGAAGAACATGCCGACGAGGATCAGCGCCAGATCGACGGCCTTCGAGCGCAGGTTGCGTTCGTGGAAGAGCAGCGCCCCGCAGAGGAACGAGACGATGACCGAACCCCGGCGGACCATCGAGACGACGGCAATCAGCGCCCCCTCCTCGCGCAGGGCGCAGAAGTAGGCGAAATCGGCCGCCGACAGAAAGATCGAGATCAGCGGAATCGACCAGCACCAGTGAAAGGGTGATTCCCGACGCCGGGGCCACCAGAGCAGCGCCGTCACGACCGTCATCATGCCCAGCTGGTAGAGGTTGTACCAGCTCTGCACGAAGGCCGCGTCGAGGCGCGACATGATGTACTTGTCATAAAGACCGCTCGCGGCACCCGTAACGGCGGCGACGGCCAGGCAGAGGATCCAGACGTTGTGGCGGAAATCGACCCCTTCGCGGCGTCCCGAACGGCTCAGAAGCACAAGCGAGGCGAGGGCCAGCAGCACGCCGGTCCACTGCCAGGCGTTGAGCCGCTCGCCGAAGAGGAGCAGGGCGCCCAGCAGCACCAGCACCGGACGCGTGGCGTTGATCGGCCCGACAATCGTGATCGGCAGGTGCTTCATGCCGAAGTAGCCGAAGATCCACGACACGAGGACGATCGACGACTTGACCAGCACCAGCAGGTGCGCCTGCGCGGTACCCGGAGCGGAGGCCAGCGGGGTAGCGTCGAACCACCCGAGGCCGAACTCCGCGGAGAGGATCGTCGGCAGGAAGATCAGCGACGAGAAGAGCGTGTTGAGCAGCAGCACCGGCATGACGGCATTGCCGGTGAGCGAGCGTTTCTTCGCAACGTCATAGAGGCCGAGCAGCGCGGCCGAAAGAAAGGCGAGCGAGAGCCACATACGGACTACAGCTCGTCGCTATATACGGCGCCCGGGAGGTCGTGAAGATTGTAGCGCGAAGCCATCGACATGCCGTAGGCTCCGGCGGACTTGATCGACAGCAGGTCGCCGCGGCGCGTCTTGCGCAGGCCCACGTTCTCGTCGAAAACGTCGGTCGATTCGCAGGCCGTACCCACGACGGTGTATTTGTCGAAGGCCTCATCCTCGGAGGTGATGTTCTCGATGTTGTGGTACGAGCCGTAGAGTGCCGGACGAATCAGCTCGGTCATCGACGCATCGACGATCACCAGCTTGCGGCCCGTCGCCGTAGTCTTGTTGAAGAGCACCCGCGTGATGAGCTCGCCGCATTCGGCGACGATCGAACGGCCGAACTCGAAGTGCACCTCCTTGCCGCCCACGTCGAGGTGGTTGTGCACGATCGAGAAGAGCGACGCGAAGTTGGGGATCGGCTCGTTCTCCGGAACGTCGTAATTGACGCCCAGGCCGCCGCCGACATCGACGAAGCGGAACGTGAAGCCCAGACGCTCGAGGTTGGCGACGATGACATTGACCTTGCGGCACATGTTCTCGAAGACATGCAGCTCGCGGATCTGCGAACCGATGTGCAGGTGCACGCCGACGATGTTCAGATGGTCGAGCGTCTTGATCCACTCGGCATGGGCGAGCACCTCCTCGTAGGAGATGCCGAACTTGCTGTCGGCCTGGCCCGTATCAATGCAGTGGTTCGTACGGGGGTCGATATCGGGATTGATACGCAGCGCGACGTCCGCCGTGCGGCCTGCCTCGGCCGCAAGAGCGTTCACCACCTCCAGCTCCTCGATCGACTCGCAGTTGATCGCCATGATCCCCTGCCCGATAGCGTAGCGCAGCTCCTTGTCGCGCTTGCCCACACCGGCATAGACGATGCCTTCGGGTGCGAAACCCGCCTCGACGGCCTTGCGCAGCTCGTTGCCCGAAGCGCAGTCGATGCCCAGCCCGTATTCGCGGATGATCGCAAGCAGGTGGTCGTCGTAGTTGGCCTTGATGGCGTAGTGGACCTTGTAGCCGAACTTGCCCGCCTCGGCGACGACGCTTTCAAGGGTCTGGCGCAGAAGCGCCGTATCGTAGAGATAGAAGGGCGTTTCGAGCCCCCGGAGTTTGGATGCGATGTGTCTGCTCAACATGATTTTCTGACTTTACTAACCTTTGGACGGCAAATATAACGCATGGAAACCGAAAAGACAAATTCGGCGCGGAAAACGCGACGGCACATCCCGATGCGACAGGGCGGGGCGGGCGCCCGACGGGCCGGTGGCGGGAAACAGCGGGGAGCGACGGGGAGCAGCGAGAAGCAGCGAGAAGCAGCGAGAAGCAGCGGGGAGCGGCCGCACGCGGCCCCGCCCGAAAACGGAGGCCCGGCGGGCCGCTCACCGGATTTTCAAATATATTTCGTAATTCTGCAAAAAGGATATACCCCTTTGAAATCAAGAGAGTTAGATGAATTACCTCGTTTTCGGGTAATGAGTTGGCAACCGTTCCAATTGCCGTGGTCTGCATCGCTTTGCTTGTTCAAGTAACTCTTCGGATGCAAAGGTACAAAAAATATTCAGGCTGAAAGAATCATCCCAAATATTCTTTCAGCCTGTTTTGTATCCACCATTATGTTGTTTGAGGCTTGAAATAATTAACAAGCAAGGAAGCCACAGTAAAAGCGATTCCCGTCCAAGCCACGCCTGCCCATCCATAATGTTGCCAGGACAGACCGGAAACGAAAGTGCCCGCAGAACCGCCCAAGAAGTAAATGGTCATATAAACGGTATTGACCCGGTTGATGGCGGATGCATCGAGGGCGACCACGCTGGTCTGATTGGACAGATGGATGCATTGCATTCCTGCATCAATCAACAGGATAGCGACTATCATCCACACATAGCTGGAATTCCCCCAAAATGCCAAGAACCATGCAGCCAATACCACACATCCTCCGACAATAGAGAAGAACCTTGCGCCATACTTTTGGATATA
>DXDG01000021.1 GCA_019115605.1 Candidatus Alistipes faecigallinarum | reverse complement strand
GAAGGGCTTGTAGTCGGCGCGCGGCTCGGCGATGCACTCGGTGATCTTGTCGAGGATGTGCATGCGGCCCTGACGAGCCTGCTCGAGGGCTTTGGCGAGGACTTCGTACGAGAGGCCGTCAACCTTGATATCCATCTGCGTGGCGGTGATACCGTCGCGCGTACCGGTTACCTTGAAGTCCATGTCGCCGAGGTGGTCCTCATCGCCGAGGATGTCGGAGAGGACGGCCCACTTGCCGGTCGAGGAGTCGGTGATCAGACCCATGGCGATACCCGAAACGGGCTTCTTGATCTTGACGCCGGCGTCCATCAGGGCGAGCGTGCCGGCGCAGACGGTAGCCATCGACGACGAACCGTTCGACTCGAGGATGTCCGAAACGACACGGACGGCATAGGGGTTCTCCTCGCCCAGCGGAATCATGGGCTTCAGGGCGCGCCATGCGAGGTGTCCGTGTCCGATCTCACGGCGCGACAGACCGCGTGCGGCCTTTGCCTCGCCGGTCGAGAAGGGCGGGAAGTTGTAGTGGAGCACGAACTGCTCGGTGCCCTGGACGAGCACCTCGTCCTTGACCTTCTCGTCGAGCTTCGTGCCGAGGGTTACGGTAGCCAGGGCCTGGGTTTCGCCGCGGGTGAAGATGGCCGAACCGTGGGCAGCGGGCAGGTAGCCCACTTCGCACCAGATGGGACGGATCTCGTCCGTACGGCGGCCGTCGAGACGTTTGCCCTCGTCGAGGATCATGTTGCGCATGGCCTTCTTGAGGACGTCGTCGTGGAAATACTTGTGGATCAGCGGGGCCTTCTCGACGAGCTCCTCCTCGGTGTAGCGCGAGGCGAATTCGGCCTCGAGGGCGTTGAAGAGGTCCTCGCGTTCGTGCTTCATCGTGCCGCTCGTAGCGATGGCGTAGGCCTTGTCGTAGAGCTCCTTGATGATGGTCTGGCGGAGCTCCTCGTCGTTGACCTCGTGGCAGTAGGTGCGTTTTACGTCCTTGCCGAGCTCCTTCGAGAGCTCGATCTGTACGGCGCACTGCTTCTTGATCTCCTCGTGTGCGAACTTGATGGCGCCGAGCATGACCTCCTCGGAGACCTCCTTCATCTCACCCTCGACCATGAGGATGTTGTCGATCGTACCGCCGACCATGATGTCGAGGTCGCACTCGGGCATCTCGGAGAAGTTGGGGTTGATGGCATACTCTCCGTTGCGGCGCACGACGCGCACTTCGGAGATGGGGCCGCCGAAGGGGATGTCCGAAACGGCGAGGGCTGCCGAGGCGGCGAGGCCGGCCAGGGCGTCGGGCTGA
Organism: Candidatus Alistipes faecigallinarum; assembly: GCA_019115605.1. GTDB lineage: Bacteria > Bacteroidota > Bacteroidia > Bacteroidales > Rikenellaceae > Alistipes > Alistipes faecigallinarum. Next base: position 54,284 of record DXDG01000021.1, on the reverse strand, counting down.
ATATCCTTGTCGGCCGAGATCAGCGTCACGGTAACGTAGACTTCGGCGTGGTAATCCGAGGGGAACAGGGGGCGGAGGGCGCGGTCGATGAGTCGGGCAACGAGGATCTCGCTGTCATTGGCCTTGCCTTCGCGTTTCATGAAACCTCCGGGGTAGCGGCCGCAGGCGGCGTACTTCTCCTTGTATTCGACCTGGAGGGGCATGAAATCGGTGTCGGGTTTTGCATCCTTGGCGGCCACGACCGTACCGAGCAGCATCGTGTCGCCCATCTTGACGACGACCGAGCCGTCGGCCTGCTTGGCCAGCTTGCCCGTTTCGATCTCGATCTGGCGTCCGTCGGCCAGCGTGATCGTCTTGCGGACTGCGTTGTACAGCTTCTTTTCTTCCATAAAATTCTTAACCTATGTGTGTTTCGATTGTTCGTTCGAATGAAAATGAAGGCAACCCCTCGCGGGAATTGCCCTCATTTTTCGCCTCGGATTACTTGCGGAGGTTGAGCGTCTTGACGATGGCGCGGTAGCGCTCGATGTCGACCTCCTTGAGGTACTCCAGCAACTGGCGGCGCTTACCTACCAGGCGCAGCAGGGCGCGCTGGGTTCCGAAGTCGTGCTTGTTGCTCTTGAGGTGTTCAGTAAGGTGGCTGATACGGTACGAAAACAACGCGATCTGGCTCTCGGGCGAACCCGTGTCGGTGTTAGACTTGCCGTACTTGCCGAAAAGCTCCTGCTTTTTCTCTGCTGTTAAATAAGCCATTGTGTGAAAGTTTATTTAAGTTCCACTCTACGACGCATCCCCCTTACCGTGGATAACGCCAGAGCGTTTGGCAAAGGTACGAAATAAATGGTAATTGCGCATGAAAAGTGAAAAATTATTTCTCTTTTTGCCCCGAAAAGCTTTCGGATCTGCGGGAAAATCGTATTTTTGCCGCTAAACAGGTGAAAACGATGTTGAAAAAGTATCTTTGGGGAGCCCTTGCGGGGCTGTTTGCCGCGGGGTGCGCGGGGGCCGGAAAGGGCGATGCCTATACGGTCGTCGACGGCACGATGCTCGGCACGACGCTGCATGTCGTGGCCGACGTGCGCGGCACGAGTGCGCAGGAGCTCTACGCCGCCGTCATGGAGCTCGACCGCGAGGCCAAGGCGTCGATGTCGATCTTCGATCCGACCTCGCTGCTGAGCCGTCTGAACCGCAACGAGACGGACAGCGTTGACCGCCATATCGCCTTCAACCTCCGCCTGGCCGACAGTATCGGGGCGTTGAGCGGCGGCTGCTACGACGTGACGGTCAAGCCACTGGTCGAGGCGTGGGGATTCGCCGGGCGCGAGGCCGAGGCGCATCCGAACATCGATTCGATCCTGCAGTTTGTCGGGCGCGACAAGGTGCGCATCGTGGAGGGACGCCTGGTGAAGAGCGACCCGCGCGTCGAGCTCGACTTCAACTCGGTGGCCAAGGGCTATACGGTCGATCTGCTGGCGGCGCTCGTCGAGCGCCACGGCGCGCGGAACTACATCGTGGACATCGGCGGCGAGATCCGCTGCCGGGGCGTCAACCGCGAGGGCAAGGCGTGGCGCATCGGCGTCGAGACCCCCTTCGACGGCAACATGAGCGACGGCCGCTACCTGCAGCGCCGCATCGCGATGCACGAGGGGGGCATGGCCACCTCGGGCAACTACCGCCGCTACTACCTCGATGCCGAGGGACACAAGGTGGCCCATACGATCGACCCCCGCACGGGGCGGAGCGCCCTCTCGCGGCTGCTGTCCGTGACGGTCGTGGCGCCGACCTGCGCCGAGGCAGATGCCCTGGGCACGATGTTCCTGGCCATGGGGGCCGACGAGGCCCTGAAGCGGGCCGCGGAGATGCCCGACGCGAAGGTCTACTTCATCCTGGCCGGCGAGGGCGACCGCTACGAGGAGTATGTCTCTCCGGCCATGGAGCGGCTGATCCTGGATTGAAAACCCGGACCCGGGCGCGGGTCCCCAATGACAAAGAAAAGGAGGCAAACCAACCATGAAAAGTGCCGTTTTGCTCTATAATCCGCAGTCGGGCCGGGGAAAGATCGATTTCCGGGTCGAGGAGATCTGCACGGTCTTCCGGGCCTACGGATACGACATCCGCCCGCAGCAGATCGATTTTGCCGCCAACCCCTTCGACGGCAACGAGACCCTTTCGCTGATGGTGGTCGCCGGCGGGGACGGGACGCTGAACTTTGCGCTCAACGCCATGAAACGCAAGGGGCTTGACATCCCCTTCGGCGTGATTCCGGCCGGTACGGCGAACGACTTCGCCGGGGCGCTGGGCATGTCGCGCCATCCGCTTGAGGCGGCCCGGCAGATTGCGCAGGGGGTCGAGGAGCGGGTCGATTGCGGCTGCGTGAACGGCCTCTACTTCGTCAATGTCTTCAGCTTCGGCATCTTCACCACCACCTCGCAGCGTACGCCCGACGGCATCAAGCACCGCATCGGCAAGCTGGCCTATATCATCGAGGGGGTCAAGGAGGTCTCGTCGATGCACGCCGTGCCGCTTGAGATCGAGGCCGACGGCGAGCGTTTTGACCTGCGGTCACTCATGGTGCTCATCTTCAACGGCGAGACGGCCGGCGGATTCCGTCTGGCGCGCCGCGCGTCGATCAAGGACGGTCTGCTGGACTGCATCCTGCTCGAAAAGCGCGATCCGCTGCGTTCGGCGCTGGCCATGGGGCAGTACCTGCTGGGCGGCAATCCGAAGATCGTGCGCCATCTCCGGGCGCGGCAGATCGAGATCCGCTCGACGGTCAATGAGCCGACCGACGTGGACGGACAGCCCGGGGCGGAGTTCCCGCTGCACATCACCTGCCAGGCGGGGGGTCTGCGCATGATCTGCCCGCCTTCGGAGGAGTAACCCGCCGCCGCCCGGAGCGGACAATGCGGAGCGGGCCCGAATGAAGGGGACCGGAACGAGGGGACCGGAACGAGGAGCCGGAACGAAGGGCGGCCCCGGAAATGGAGCGTGCGGTCCCGGAAATGGAGAGGGGCCGGAACGAGGGGGCCGGAACGGAACGGGCGGCTCCGGAACGGAACGGGCAGGTCGGAGCGAAACGGGCTGCAGGAGTTGGATTTTCAGTTGAAAATTGTTATATTTGTCCGAAAAGCAACGCAGAGAGTGATATGATGGAGTACGGAAAAACCAAGCGAGGTGCGTCCGCTACCGGACGCGAAGGATTGCACAAGGTATCGATCTCCCGGATCAAGAAGGAGATGAGCGATGTGTCCTATCTGTCGGACGATCTGGTAATTACCGCCCTGACCGCCCGAAACAACACGACGGCCGACTATCCTGCGGCGATCGACGGCTTCTCGGCCGTCATCATGATGGCCGGCGAGGCGACCGTCTCGATCGACATGCAGAATTACCAGATCCGGCCCAACAACATCGTGCTCTTCAATCCCAACAGCATCATCCGTACGGTGAAGTGTTCGTCGAATGCCGCGGCCTATTTCGTAGCCTTCTCCAAGTCGTTCGTCAACGAGATTCAGATCGATCTTTCGACCTCGCTGCCCGTCTACATGCGGATCGGCAAGGCGCCGGTGCTGGAGGTCTCGGCCGAGGACGTGAACGAGATCCGGCAGCTCTTCCAGCTCATCAAGACCATGCTCCGCAGCGACAAGGAGCGCTACCGCAGCGAGATCATCCGTTCGCTCTTCACCACGGCCTTCTACATCATCACGGAGATCAACCAGCGCGACCGCAAGAACGAACAGAAGCAGGGCCGCTGCGAGGTGCTTTTCAACGAGTTCATGGCCCTGCTGCAGCAGTACAGCAAGCGCGAGCGCAACGTGAGCTTCTACGCCCGGCAGCTCAACATCACGCCCAAGTATCTCTCCTCGGTGGTCAAGGAGGTGAGCGGCAAGACGGCCGCCCGCTGGATCGACGAGTCGGTGATCCTTGAGGCCAAGTCGCTGCTCAAGTATTCGGGCATGAGCATCCAGGAGATCGCCTACCACCTGAACTTCTCGACGCAGTCCTTCTTCGGCAAATACTTCAAGCAGCATACGGGAACCTCCCCCTCGCGCTACAAGCGCCAGCGGTAGGGACTCCCGGGCAGAATACATAAGGGGAGGGGCCGGCGGCGGCCCCTCCCCTTTGCGTCTTGGGGGTGCGGAGTATGCGGGCGCCTCGACCATGCGGTCGATCAGCTGCGCCAGGGCGTGTTCGTCCCGGGCCGTGTAGAGGTTTCCGTCGTGCTCGGTGGCCTCCTGCGAGGTCCGGGCGTGTGCGCATCAGCGCGGCTGCTGTTCGAGATAGCGTTTGTATTCGACCGGCGTGATCTTGATGAACTGGGGTGCATACTGTTCCCAGGCATCGAGCATGCGGCGTCCGAGGGCGCTGTTCGTGTGGCGGACGTGGGCCTCGATCAGCCTGCGGAGCTCCCGGCGGTCCTCCTCGTTGTCGAGCAGAGTCAGCTCGACCATCTCCATGTTGCAGAAATAGTCGAAATTCCCCCGCGGATTCCAGACGTAGGCGATGCCGCCGCTCATGCCGGCCGCGAAGTTGCAGCCCGTGCGGCCGAGGACGACCACGCGGCCGCCGGTCATGTACTCGCAGCCGTGGTCGCCGACCCCCTCGACTACGGCCGTGGCGCCGCTGTTGCGCACGCAGAAGCGTTCGCCGACCCGGCCGTTGATGTAGGCCTCGCCGCCGGTGGCGCCGTAGAGGAGCGTATTGCCGGCGATGACGTTGCCTTCGGCCGCGAAGCGGCTTCCGGCGGGGGGTACGACGGCGATGCGGCCTCCCGAGAGCCCCTTGCCGAGGTAGTCGTTCGCATCACCTTCGAGGCGCAGCGTTACGCCCGGGCAGAGGAAGGCGCCGAAGCTCTGGCCGGCGCTGCCGCGGAAGGTCAGCGTAAGCGATCCCTCCGCGAGCCCCCGGCAGCCGCAGCGCTCCGTGATGTATCCGCTGAGCAGGGCTCCGACGCTGCGGTCCGTGTTGGCGATGGCGAAGGTTTGTGCGATGCGGCGACCGCTTTCGATGCAGCGGTCGGCCAGGGGCAGCAGCTGCCGGTCGAGCACCTGTTCGAGGGCGTGCTCCTGAGGCTGGCAGAAGCGGATTGCGGCATCGCTCCGGGGGTGGAAAAGCAGTCGCCGCAGGTCGAGCTTCGCGGCGAGGCTCCCCGCGGGCATCTCCCGCTGGCGGAGCAGGTCGCTGCGGCCGATCACCTCGTCGAGCGAGCGGTAGCCCATGTGTGCCAGATGGCGGCGTACCTCTTCGGCCAGCAGGCGGAAGTAGTTGATCAGGTGCTCGGGAGTTCCGGCAAAGCGCTTGCGCAGTTCGGGATCCTGCGTCGCCACACCCATCGGGCAGGTGTTGGTGTGGCACTTGCGCAGCATCCGGCAGCCCAGCGCCACCAGTGCGGCCGTTCCGAAGCCGTACTCTTCGGCTCCGAGCAGGGCGCAGACCATGATGTCGCGGGCCGACTTGAGCTGTCCGTCGGCCTGCAGGCGCACGCGGCCGCGGAGGCGGTTGCCGACAAGCGTCTGCTGGATCTCCGCAAGGCCGATCTCCACGGGAACGCCGGCATGTTTCATCGAGTCGGCAGGGCTGGCACCCGTGCCGCCGTCGCAGCCGCTGATGAGGATCTTGTCGGCCTTGGCCTTGGCAACGCCTGCGGCAATGGTGCCCACGCCCGATTCGGCCACGAGTTTCACGCTGATGAGCGCCCGGGGATTGACGTTCTTCAGGTCGAAGATCAACTGTGCCAGATCCTCGATCGAGTAGATGTCGTGGTGGGGCGGCGGGGAGATGAGCGTGATGCCGGGGATCGAGTGGCGCGTGCGGGCGATCATCTCGTCGACCTTGAAGCCCGGGAGCTGGCCGCCCTCGCCGGGCTTGGCCCCCTGGGCCACCTTGATCTGGATCTCCTCGGCATGGACGAGGTATTCCGTATCGACGCCGAAGCGGCCCGAGGCGACCTGCCGCACGACGCTGCGCAGCGACGTGCCGTCGGCAAGCGGCGTGTTGCGCGCCGGATCCTCGCCGCCTTCGCCCGTATTACTCTGTCCGCCGATGCGGTTCATGGCTGCGGCGATCGTTTCGTGGACCTCGCGGCTGATGGCGCCGAACGACATCGCCTCGACGACAAATCGCCGCATGATGCCCTCGGCGGGTTCGACCTCGTCCAGGGAGATGGGGCTGCGGTCGCTCTCCACGGTGATCATGTTGCGCAGGAAGAGCGGCGTGTCGGCATGGTCGGCGTTTCGGGTGAAGGCGGCGAAATCCTCCGGATTGCCCGAGCGCGCGGCGGCCTGCAGCGAGAGTACCGTGGCGGGGTTCCAGCCGTGGCGCTCGCCGTCGCGGCGGTAGGCGTAGCGGCCGATATTTTCGAGAGGCTCCTTGGCGGCCTCCGCGCTGAAACCGCGGGCATGCATGGCGGCGGCCAGCCGTGCCACATCCTCCGTGTCGATGCCGCTGATCGTGGAGATGCCGCCGCCCATGTAGCGCTTGAGCAGCTGCTCGCCGACACCGAGCGGTTCGAAGAGCGCCGCACCGCGGTAGCTGCGGATCGTCGAGATGCCCATCTTGGACATGATCTTCAGCATGCCCTTGTTCACGGCCTTGATATAGTGTTGCTCGGCGGCGTCGAAGTCGAGCGGCAGGGAGCCTTCGTCGGTCAGGTTTTTGAGAATGGCGAAGGCCATGTAGGGATTTACGCCGCTGGCCCCGTAGCCCATCAGCAGGGCGACGTGCATCGTCTCGCAGACCTCGCCGCTCTCGACGATCACGGCGATCTGCGAGCGTTTGCGGCGCGCGATGAGGTAGTGGTGCACGGCCGACATGGCCAGCAGCGAGGGGATGGGCGCGTGCGTGGCGTCGGTTCCCCGGTCGCTGATGACCAGATAGTTGTATCCGTCATCCACGGCCTTCTCGGCGGCGCGGCACAGGGCGTCGAGGCTCTCCTCGAGGGCCTTTCCGCCGCCCCGGGGAGCAAAGAGCATCGGCAGGGTGATCGTTCGGAATCCCTTGTACTCCAGATGGCGGAGGATGTCCAGGTCGCGGTCGGAGATGATCGGCGAGGACATCATCACCACCTTGCACAGCTCGGGCGAAGGTTGGAGGATGTTCTTGCGCACGGCGCCGATGTAGCTCGTCAGCGACATGACCAGCTCCTCGCGGATGGAGTCCATCGGGGGGTTGGTTACCTGTGCGAACTGCTGGCGGAAGAAGTCGAAGAAGCGCTGGGGCTTCTGCGAGAGGATGGCCAGCGGCGTGTCGTCGCCCATCGAAACCACGGGGCCGGCCGAGGCCCGGGCCATCGGTACGATGATGCGGTCGATCTCCTCGCGGTCGTATCCGAAGGCGCGCAGCAGACGCGGATAGTCCCCGACGCGGTGCGTAACGCTGCGGCCGCTGGTGATACGGCTCAGGTCGATGCGGTTCTCATGCAGCCACTCGTCGTAGGGGTGCTCCTCGGCGAGCTGCCGTTTGATCTCGGCATCGGTGAGGATCTGCCCCTGCTCGGTATCGACCATGAGGATCTTGCTCGGTTCGAGCCGCCCCTTCGATTCGATCTCGGCAGGGGGAATCTGCAGCACGCCCGTTTCGGAGGCGATGACCATCAGTCCGTCGCGCGTGATCAGGTAGCGCGCCGGACGCAGTCCGTTGCGGTCGAGCATGCCTCCGGCGTAGCGCCCGTCGGAGAAGAGGATGGCTGCGGGGCCGTCCCACGGCGCCATGAAGATCGAGTGGTATTCGTAGAAGCTCTTGAGCCGTTTCGAGAGAGGGTTCTTTTCGTTGAAGCTCTCGGGTACGAGCATCGCCAGCACGTGGGGCAGCGACATGCCGGCGCGCACGAAGAATTCGAGGGCGTTGTCGAACGAGGCGCTGTCGCTCATCCCGGACTGGATGATCGGGCCGATGCCCTCCTTCACGTCGCCCGCGAGGTGCGGGTCAAGCACCGCTTCGCGCGTGCCCATCCAGAGGCGGTTGCCGCGGATGGTGTTGATCTCGCCGTTGTGGCCCATGAGCCGGAAGGGCTGTGCGAGGCTCCACGTCGGGAAGGTGTTGGTCGAGAATCGCGAGTGGACCAGCGCGATGGCACTCGAAAAGTAGGGGCTCTGCAGGTCGGTGAAGTAGTGGCGCAGCTGGCGCGAGGAGAGCATGCCCTTGTAGACGATCGTGCGGGTCGAGAGGCTGGCGATGTAGCAGCTCCGGCGGTCGCGGATGTCGGAGTTTTCGAGCTTGAACTCGATGCGCTTGCGGACGACGTAGAGCAGCTCCTCGAGGCGCTGCCGGTCGTCGCATCCGGTGATGAAGATCTGCAGGAAGCGGGGCTCCGTGGCTGCTGCATCGGCGCCGAGGATGCTGCTGTCCACGGGGACGTTGCGCGAAGCCATCAGGGTGAGACCCTGCTCCTCGACCGCCTCGGTGATCAGACGCATGAAGCGGCGCATCTCCTCGCCCTCGCGCGGCAGCATGACCATGCCGACGCCGTAACGGCCCTTCTCCGGTACGGGAATGCCGTTGAGCAGGATGAATTCGTGGGGTATCTGCACGAGAATGCCCGCCCCGTCGCCCGTCTTGTTGTCGGCGCCTTCGGCACCGCGGTGGGCCATGTGCTCCAGGACACAGAGGCCCTGATCGACGACCGAGTGGTATTTGTTTCCGTTGATATTGACGACAAGACCGACGCCGCAGGCATCGTGTTCGTTTTCGGGACGGTAGAGGCCTCCGTCCGGCATGGCGAAATTCGTATTCATGGGCAACCTGACTAACTGCTACAAAGATACGTTTTTTGAAGGAACGAAGGCGTGGCGGGCGGTGATTTTGAAATAATTTTAAGAATAAACCGGCGACGATCGACCCGCAGAAGCGTCGCCCGACGGACAAAAAGAGGGATCCGTCCCTTTCGGGCGGATCCCTTCTGTCTGATTGTGAGGCGTAGTCGGCGAAAATGCGGTTGCCTTCGGAAATACGGTTGCCGTTGCTGCCGCGGGGGCTATATTGCGCCGTGCCGACCTCCGGTTGCGACGTCCCGGCCTTCGGTTGCCCCCCCCCGTTGGATGGTTTCGGCGCCGGTCCCGTCGCCCCTCCCTGTTGCGGAGAGTTTGGCCCGCTCCCGGTGCCGGCCCCGGGGCTATTTCGCCCTCGCGGCCTTGGCCGCTACGGCCTTGTCCAGCTCGATGATGAAGTCCGAGAGGACGTTCATGTAGTTGATGAAGGCGTCGTAGGCCGAGTCGTAGGGGTTGAAGTAGGAGTGTACGTCGCCGTCCGAGAGCCACTTGGTCGCCATGTAGTAGAAGTGGTCGGAGGTCTGCATGAAGCTCCAGACGTAGTCGAAGTCGGAGCTCTTGAGTGCTGCGACCTTCTCCTTCTGGGCGTAGAGCTTCGAGAAGGCCTCGTTCTGGAGCTCGTTGCCGAGCCAGGCCGTAACGTCGCGCTCCTCGTCGGCCCACGACATCACATGCGGGCAGTGGAGTACCGAGACGGGCTGGTGCTTCTTGGCCGTCTCGCTGACGGTGGCGAACTCCAGCTCGTTCTTTTTGGCCAGAATGGCCTTCGGCAGGGCGCGCATGAACTCGAAGATGCCCGTATCGGCATGCTGGTGCTCGCCGAAGGTCTCGTAGTCCATGAAGAGGTTGATCACTTCGCCGGGCGTGTCGTTCGAGGCGAGCCAGTCGACATACTTCTCCGCCGTAAGGGGCCACTGGTCCCAGCTTTGGTTCGAGAAGCGGAAGGCGATGTCGTCCGAGAGCTTGTAGTTGCGCAGCAGCAGCCGCAGCTTCTGGTCTACGGCGTTGGCATAGACGTAGTTGGGCGACTTCCATCCGAGGACGTGCTTGGCCCCTTCAGCCAGCATCGTGCGGAATCCCATTTCGGCGACCATGGCGCCGATGTCGTCCGAGTAGATGAGCTCCGTATTGCGGAAGGCCGTGGGCTTTACGCCGAACTCCTTCTTCATGAGGTTCATGTGGAGCTTCACCTGCTGGGTGAAGTCCTCCTTCGAGGCGAGCGAGGCGAGCGAGTGGGAGTAGGTCTCGGCCAGGAACTCCACGCAGCCCGTGGCGGCGAGCTCCTTGAATGAATCGAGCACCTCGGGGGCGTAGGCCTTCATCTGCTCGATGGCGATGCCCGTGATCGAGAACGAGCAGCGGAACTTGCCCTTGTTCTCCTTGATGAGCTTCAGCAGCAGGGCGTTCATCGGCAGGTAGCACTGGCGTGCCACCTTCTGCATGATGGAGCGGTTCGTGAGGTCGTCCAGGTAGTTGTGGTCCTTGCCCATGTTGAAGAAGCGGTATTTCTTCAGACGCCAGGGCTGGTGTACCTGGAAGTACATACAGACGGTTTTCATAGTAGGTGGTGTGTTTATTTCATTTGTTTCTGATTCTCATCGATGACGGCCTTGTAAACCGCCTTGATCTTGGCTGCGGCATCGTTCCACTTGAGGTTGGTAACCTCTTCGAGGCCCTTCGAGGCGAACATCTTGCCCAGGGCGGGGTACTTGACCAGTGCGTAGATGGCGTCGGCCAGGGCATCCACGTCCCAGTAGTCGACCTTCACGGCGTAGTCGAGCACCTCGGCCACACCGCTCTGCTTGGAGATGATCACCGGCACGTTCGAGCGCATGGCCTCGAGGGGCGAGATGCCGAAGGGCTCCGAAACCGAGGGCATGACGTAGACGTCCGACAGCTGGAACATCTTGTGCACGTCCTCGCCGCGGAGGAATCCCGTGAAGTGGAAGCGGTCGGCGATTCCGAGGCGTGCGACGCGGCGGATGACATGGTTCATCATGTCGCCCGAGCCGGCCATCACGAAACGTACGTCCGGCAGGCGCTTGAGCACCTTCGCGGCGGCCTCGACGAAGTAGTCGGGCCCCTTCTGGTAGGTGATTCGTCCGAGGAAGGTTACGATCTTGTCCTTGACGCCCCGCTCGGGTGCGGCACTCGCATGTTCGGCGAAGCGCACGGCGTTGTGGACCGTTACGACCTTTTCGGCGGGGATTCCGTAGCGCGTGATGACGATGTTGCGCGTGAGGTTCGAGACGGCGATCACCCGGTCGGCAGCCTCCATGCCGGCGCGTTCGATGGCATAGACCTGCGTGTTGATGTGCTCGCCGCTGCGGTCGAACTCCGTGGCGTGCATGTGTACGACAAGCGGCTTGCCCGAGACGCGCTTGGCGGCAATTCCGGCGTAGTAGGTGAGCCAGTCGTGGGCGTGGATCACGTCGAACTGCCCCTCCAGATCCCTGGCCACCTGGGCCGCGACGACGGCATAGCGGGCCACCTCCTCCATGAGGTTGGCGCCGTACTTTCCGGAGAAGGTGTAGCGCTGCTTCCAGGCGTCGGTCGTCGTCCAGGTCGTCTGTCCCGTCTTTACGTACTTCTCGTGATAGGTGTCATACTCTTCGGGGGAGATGTAGGGGACCATGTTCGAATCGATCTGGATGAACGACATCCGCTTCAATACATCGTCCGCACCGCTTCCGGTGGCGCCGTACATGGCTTCGACGTCGCTGGCGTTGAGCACCCGCGTGAAGCGCTGGTCCTCATCGCCGTAGGCGTGCGGTACGACGAAGGTTACGTCCACGCCGTTGCGTGCCAGTCCGCGGGTCATTCCGTAACAGGCCGTTCCCAATCCTCCCGCAATGTGGGGCGGAAACTCCCAACCGAACATTAAAACTCTCATAATGAATCTGTTTTGTTTCTTTTCATCTCATCGCCTGTGCGCGTCGCCCAACTTCCGGGCGACCGGTCTGCGCGTCGGAGCCGATCGTGCCGATGCGGTCTCTTCCGCGGAGTTTTCCCGTTCGTCGCAATTCACCTTCTCGTCTGCGCTCGGGCTTGTAGTCTGTTCTTATTTCGTCTTTTTTTCTTTTGCCGGGCTCTTTACCGGAGCTGCGGCCTTCCGGGCCGGGCTCTTCTTCGGGGCGGCGCTTCCGGCCGCAGCCTTCCGGGCTGCGGGGGCCTTCTTCTCCGCGCCCTTCGTTGCGGCTGCGCCCTTCGTTGCGGCGGCTGTTGCCCCCTTTCGGGCCGCTGCGCTCTTCGATGCGGCCGGGGCGGCCTTCGCGGCCTTTGCCGTCCGCTTCTTCGGGGCGGCGCTTCCGGCCGCAGCCTTGTACGACTGCACCATGTGGTAGATGTCGAGGATCGCTCCTACGCTCCAGGCCTGCGAGATCGCACCGCGGGCCGCATAGGGGGGATCGGCGTCGTAGAGTTCGCCGATCGATCCGATGCCGTAGGACTGGATCTCCTCCTCGAAGCCGGCGAGCAGCTCCTCGGCCGTCTCCAGGTAGGAGGCTCCGTCGATGTCGAAGCAGGCGCGGACGTAGAAGGCCAGCAGCCAGGGCCATACCGATCCGTTTCGGGAGGCGAAGTCTCGTTCGCGGGGCGTGCCCTCCTGCGAACCCCTGTAGAGCGGGTTGCGGGGCGAGAGGGTCCTCAGTCCGCGGGGGGTCAGCAGGTGCTGGCGCACGGTGCGGATGACGGCGATCTGCGTCTGCTCGTCGACGGGCTTGTAGGGAAGGCTGCAGGCCAGGATCATGTTCGGGCGGATGTCGTCGTTGGCACCCTGCTCGTTCACATGGTCGGCCAGATAGCCCTCCGGCAGCAGGAAGGTCTCCCGGTATGCCTGCTCGATGCGGGCGGGAAGCGCCTCCCAGGCCTTGACGAACTCCGTGTCGCCCTCCTGGCGGGCCCGTTCGAGCGTGTAGCACACGGCGTTGTACCACAGGGCGTTCACCTCGACCTGATAGCCGTTTCGCGGCGTTACGGGGCGGCCGTCGATCATCGAGTCCATCCACGTCATGGGGTGATCTTCGGCGGCGGCATACACGAGGCCGTTCTCATGCACGGCGACGCGGCCGGCGATGCCCCGGCGGTAGGATGCGAGCAGCTCCTTCATGACCTTTCCGTAGCGGTTCCAGATCTCATTGCCGCCGATCTGGCGCTCCAGACGCTGGAGGGTCCAGAAGAACCACAGCGGCGCATCGGCTGCCACGGCGGCCGACGCCGTTCCGGTGAACATGCCGTCGCGCATCTCGCGCACCAGGGTGTCGAGCACGTCGATGCAGTCCTCCTTGTGGTCCTGTTCGAGGGTGATGCCGGGCAGCGCGACAAAGGTCTGGCGGCCCAGCACCCCGTGCCAGGGGTATCCGGCGATGACCTCCGTGCGGTTGCCCGGACGGCGGATCACGAACTGGCGGGCCGAGTGCTCGAGACAGCTCAGGAAGTCGATCTTGTGGGTGCGGCGGGCGATCGAGGCGGCGAATACCTCCTCGATGGTCTTCGTCGAGCCCATCTCGTCGAGCGAGGCGGAGAAGATGATGCTTTCACCCTTCTTGAGCTCCGTCTCGAAGTAGCCCGTGGTCATCAGGTCCTCGTGTCCCTCGTAGCCGCGGGCGAGGTCCTGCAGGTACTCGAAGTTGTAGTACCAGTCGGGTGCCGGCACGAACTCCGTGCCGGGTTTGCTCGTCTGCAGGTAGAGCCACGGGAAGGAGGCGTAGAGGCGGCACTTGACGCCGTTCACGGCCGGATAGGAGTGTCCGTCGGCCTCCATGTTGGCATGCGTCAGGGCGTGCTTGTCGCGGAAGGCGAGGTAGGGACGCAGCCGCAGCCGGGTCTCCGAGTGGGCGTCGAGCAGCGTGTAGCGGATCATCAGCTGGGTCCGTTTGTGGATCCAGAGCATCTCCTTGCGGAGAATCACCCCTCCGACGCGGTAGGTGATCGACGGGGTGGGCGTGTATTCGAAGTCGGTGATGTACTTGTGCCCGCGCGGCTCGTACACACCCGGGAAGCGGTGCAGGGCCAGGTTGAACGACTGGTCGTGCTGGATGACGGTTTCATCGAGCGACGAGAGCAGTACATAGGTTCTGTCGCTGTCGTCGATCGGGGCGACCATCAGTCCGTGGTATCTGCGCGTGTTGCAGCAGACGATGGTGGTGCTCATATAGCCGCCCATGCGGTCCGTCGAGAGCATTTCGCGCTGGAGCGAGTACTCCAGGTTCCCCAATTCGCTTTTGTCGAAGGTAAGTGCTGACATATGTGATAAAATACGTTTCGTCTTATAAAGTTATTCGATTTTTCCAAAACGGGCAACCGAACAACCGATTTTTTTCGTATTTCCGTCCTTTTGCCGGATCCTACGCCCACTTTACGAGGGCGAAATCCATGCGGTGCGGCAGGTTCGGATTGCTCGGGTAGACACGCAGCGCCACGTCGTAGGTGCCCGTCTCCTCGGGGGTGTAGTCGAGCGAGTAGGTAACCAGACGTCCTTCGACATGCGTCTTTTCGAGCTGAACGGTGCGCGTGACGTTGATCGTCTCGCCGCCTACGATCTGCTGGGCCACGACCATCTCGACGCCGATGTCCTCGGGGCGCAGGTTGGCGATATCCACGGTTACGGCGAAGTGGTACTTCTCGCCGACGCAGACGGCCTTCTTGTCGATCATCACCCGCTCGACATCCACGACGTGGACGTTGTCCCACGCCGCGGAGACCTTGCGCTTCCAGGCCGCGATCTCGCGGGCGAGGCGGTAGGCGTCGGCGCAGAGCAGGCGCTTGCGGGCGGCGAGCTTGTTGTAGAAGCGGTTTTCGTAGTCGATGAGCATGCGGTTGGTCGTGAAGTTCGAGGCGATCTCGGCCACGCACTTCTTGATCGAGGCGACCCACTCGTGCGGGATGCCCTGCACGTCGCGCTTGTAGTAGAGCGGGACGATCTGCTCCTCGATGGTGTTGTAGATCATCTCGGCGTCGAGCTCGTCCTGGTAGCGCTGGTCGGAGAAGGTGCGCTCCATGGGCAGCATCCATCCGGCGCCCTCCTTGTAGCCCTCGACCCACCAGCCGTCGAGCACGGAGAACTGCATGACGCCGTTCATCACGCACTTTTCGCCCGACGTACCCGAGGCCTCGAGCGGACGCGTCGGCGTGTTGAGCCATACGTCCACGCCCTGGACCATGCGGCGGGCGAGCTCCATGTCGTAGTTCTGCAGGAAGATGATCTTGCCGACGAACTGCGGCATGGCGGCCACCTCGACGATGCGCTTGATGAGGTCCTGACCCGGCTTGTCGTTCGGGTGGGCTTTTCCGGCGAAGATGAACTGCACGGGGCGCTCCTTGTTGTTGACGATCTCCGACAGACGGTCGAGGTTCGTGAAGAGCAGGTAGGCGCGCTTGTAGGTGGCGAAGCGGCGCGCGAAGCCGATGGTCAGCACCTCGGGCTTGATGCCCTCGATGGTCTGCAGCATCTGGCGCGGCGATTCGAGCCGTACCTGGTTGGGGTCGCTGTAGCGTTTGCGGATGTGGCGGATGAGCTTGTCCTTGAGCTTCATGCGCTCACCCCAGAGCTCGGCGTCGGGGATGTCGTTCACCTTCTGCCAGGCCGGGATGTCGTAGACGTGTCCCTCGAATCCGTCGGCGAAGTAGCGGGCGTAGAGGCGGCGCAGCGACGTGGCGATCCAGGTCGGGAAGTGCACGCCGTTGGTGACGTAGCCGATGTGGAGCTCGTTCTTGAAGTAGCCGGGCCACATGTTGCCCAGGATGTCCTTCGAAACCTCGCCGTGGAGCCACGACACGCCGTTGACCTCCTGCGAGAGGTTGCAGGCCAGCACCGACATCGAGAACTTCTCGTTCGGATCGTTGGGGTTCGTCTTGCCCAGGTTGATGTACTGCTCCCAGGTGATGCCCAGCACGTCGGGGTAGTGCGACATGTACTGGCGGATCATCGACTCGGGGAAGGCGTCGTGGCCGGCCGGTACGGGCGTATGGGTCGTGAAGAGCGACGAGGAGCGCACGACCTCCAGCGCCTCGGAGAAGGAGAGGCGGCGGTGGTTGATCAGTTCGCGGATGCGCTCGATGCCGATGAAGGCGGCGTGTCCCTCGTTGCAGTGGTAGACGTCGTGCTTGATGCCCAGTTTGCGCAGGGCGCGGATACCGCCGATGCCGAGCAGGATCTCCTGCTTGAGACGGTTCTCCCAGTCGCCGCCGTAGAGGTAGTAGGTGATCTGACGGTCCTCCTCGAGGTTGGCCTCGAAGTCGGCGTCGAGTAGGTAGAGGTCCGTGCGGCCGACCTGGCACTTCCAGATGCGGGCCGAGAGCGTACGTCCCGGGAAGGCGATGGTTACGGTCTCCCAGCCGCCGTCGGCGTCGCGCACCGGGGTGATGGGGAGCTTGTAGAAGTTCTGGGCCTCATAGGTTGCCTCCTGGGCACCCTGGGCCGAGAGACGCTGCGTGAAGTATCCGTAGCGGTAGAGCAGACCCACGGCGGCCATCGGAACGTTCTTGTCCGAGGCCTCCTTGAGGTAGTCGCCGGCCAGGATGCCCAGGCCGCCCGAGTAGATCTTCAGCGAGGAGTGCAGTCCGTACTCCATCGAGAAGTAGGCGATCGAGGTGCTCTTCGGGTCGGGCTTTTCGTTCATGTAGTCGCGGAACTGCGTATGTACGGCGTCGAGCTGTGCGAGGAAGTTCTTGTCCTGCTCGAGGGCCTTGAGGCGCTCGACGCTCAGGCGGTCGAGGAAGACGATCGGGTTGCGCTCCGAGGCGGCCCACAGCGCCGGGTCAATCCCCTCGAAGAGGTCGCGGGCCCCGGGATTCCAGCACCACCAGAGGTTGCGCGAAAGCTCCTCGAGGGCGTGCAGCCGCTTGGGCAGCGTCTTGTCGACCATCATGCGGTGCCAGTTGGGCTTCTCGACGAAGAGCTGCTGGCGTACGAAGTTGATCTGCTCGGTCGTTGCGCCGCCATCGTCGAGCACGGCGCGGTTGGTGCGCAGGATCGAGTTCTCGACCGCCTCGGAGTAGGCCTGCTCGTAGGCGGGGTAGAGGTGCTCCCAGAGGGCCGATGTCGAGAGTTCGGAGGCGGCAACGCGGATCTCGTTCACCCGTTTGTCGTCCAACTGCGTGAAGCGCACCAGGGCGTCGGCGATACGCTCCTCGACCTCGCGGTCGTTGTAGTCGTCGCGGCGGATCACCTCCACGCCGGCGTGCTCGCGCTGCTTCTCGGCCCAGATGCCGAATCCGGCGAGGGTCGTGGTGATCGTCGGCACGGAGAAGGCCACCGACTCGAGCGGCGTGTAGCCCCACGGCTCGTAGTAGGAGGGGAATACCGTAACGTCCATGCCCACGAGCAGTTCGTAGTAGTCCTTGTTGAAGATGCCGTCGGCCTTGTTCAGGTAGGTCGGCACGAAGATCACCTGGACCTTCGACTCGGGTGCGTCGAGGACGCTGCCGCGGATCGATGCGGCGATGGCGTCGCCGGCGAGGTTTTCGAGCAGGTGGGTCGAATGGCGGTACTGGTTCGGATCGATCGGCTTCGAGGGGTCGGCCAGATGGGCCTGCAGGTCGGGACGGGGTCCGCGGTTGCCGGCCGGCACGGTGATGTAGGCGAGCACCTCGCGCTGGAGCTTCTCCGAGGCGGCGAGTTTCTTGAGCGACTCGAGGAAGACGTCGAGCCCCTTGTTGCGGAACTCGTAGCGGCCGCTCGTCCCGACGATCAGCGGCTCGGCGGCGAACTTGCGGCCCAGGCAGGCCTCGGCCACGGCGATCATCGCCTTGCGGGCCTCGTCGCGCTTGGCATAGTACTCGTCGCCGCTCCAGACGAAGTCATTCTCGAAGCCGTTGGGCGTGATGCCGTTCGGCTCGCGGCTCAACAGGAACTTGCACTCGTTGGCCGTGATGTCGCTCACCGTCAGGAAGGCGTCGTGGTTCTCCGCGGCGGTCTTCTCGATCGAGTGCTTGGCCGTGACGTTGAACTGGCGGGCCAGTTCGTCGGCGTTGAACTTCGACAGGTCGTTGTAGAGCGGCAGGCGGTTGCCGGCGATGCAGCGGCCCATGACCGTGGCGTGCGTGGTGAAGACCGTGGCCACGTAGGGGGCGAACTTGCGCAGGTAGAGACCTCCGGCGGCCGACATCCACTCGTGGAAGTGCGCCACGACCTTCTCGGTCGAGGTGCAGAAGGTCTTGACATAGGAGGCGATGGCCGTACCTGCGGCGTAGCCGAAGAGCACGGGCTCGATGTAGTCCCACTGTCCCGAGAGCGAATCGACATGGTAGTCCTCCCAGAGCTTGGCCAGGATCTCGTCCTTGCGGGGAATCAGCGAGGAGAAGTCGACGAGCACCACCAGCGGGGAGCCCTTGATCTTCCAGTGTCCCACGCGGACGCGGAATCCTTCGGCATAGACGTTCTGGCGCCAGGCGCGCAGCAGATTCGGATCCTCCTCGAATTCGGGATTCACACCTTCGTGCGAGAGGTCGGGACCGATCAGGATGTAACGGTCGCCGAATTTCTTCGTTACGGTCTGTGCCTTGGTCGAAACGACGGTATGGATACCGCCGACCTTGTTGCATACCTCCCAGCTGACTTCAAACAGGAAGTCGGGGGCGAGTCTCGTTTTGCTCATATGTTTCTCGTAGTGTTTGTTTTGTGCATTGTCGGTGCCGCGCACCGAATTCCGGTGCGAAGGTAATACATATATTTATATAAAACAACAGCGAACGTCGCTTATTAAAAATATTTAATAATAACTTAACGTTTCAGTCTCACCCGGTTGCGCCGCCGGTCAGGTCTCGAAAAGGGCCTCGATGACCGCGTCGCTGAGCAGCATGCGCCGGGGCGGGACCGACACCTTCCTGCCATGGATCTCGGCCGCACCGCACTCCACCCACGGTCGGAGCGCCTCCGGGATGCGTGCGGCCCGTTCGTTCCCGAACCGCCCGGCCACCTCCCGCAGGTCGATTCCCTCGACGGTCCGCAGCCGCGTCATGATGTATTCGTTGTAGCGGTCGCGGTCGGTGAGGGTCTCGTTTTCGGCCGCCTCGCCCGCGATGTAGCGCTCCACCGACGAGGGGTTCCAGTGTCGTTCGCCGCCGTCGAAGGAGTGGGCCGCGGGTCCGATGCCCAGGTAGCGCACGCCGTGCCAGTAGGCGGCGTTGTGGCGGGCGCGGAATCCCGGACGGGCGAAGTTCGAGACCTCGTAATGCTCGTATCCGGCGGCGGTGAGGCGGTCGTGGACCTCGTAGAACTCCGCTTCGCTGACCGCTTCGTCGACGGGAGCAAAGGTGCCCCGGGCCACGCGGCGGCCGAAGGCGGTGTTGCTCTCGATGGTCAAATGGTATGCCGAAATGTGCTCGACGCCCGTTTCGAGGGCGGTGTCGAGCGTGCGGCGCAGCGAGTCGCCCCCGAATCCGGGGATGCCGAAGATCAGGTCGATGGTCAGGTTGTCGAAACCCGCGCGGCGGGCGTCGCGCAGGGCCTCGATGGCCCGCCCGGCGGTGTGTCGGCGGTTGAGCAGCCGCAGACAGTCGTCGTCGAAGGACTGTACGCCGATCGAAAGGCGGTCGATGCCCACGTGGCGCAGCGCGGCGAGGTATTCGGGCGTCAGGTCGTCGGGATTGGCTTCGAGGGTGGTCTCCTCGACCTGCGAGCAGTCGAAAAGCCGTGCGGTGTGCTCCAGCAGCCCTCCGATGAGCTCCGGCGGGCAGAGCGACGGGGTGCCGCCCCCGAAATAGCGCGTGTGCAGCGGCTCGCCCCGCAGGTAGTCGCGGCGCGCGTCGAGTTCGCGGTGCATCGCCTCCACAACTTCCGGGAGCCGCTTCCGGTCGGCGCTCTTGTAGAAGTCGCAGTAGGCGCAGATGCGTTTGCAGAAGGGGATATGGAAGTAGATGCCGGCCATAATTTACCAAAGATAGCGAAAAAACGGTTCCGCGGGATTTTCATTTTGCGAAAATTGTTCGTCCGAATGTCGAATCGTCAGGCGCCGCCGCCGGCCGCGAAGCGGATTTCGCCGCTGCCTCCGCCTCACCCCGCCTCACCCCGCCTCGCCCCGCCCTCGTCTCCGCCTCGCCTCCGCCTCGCCTCCGCCTCCGCCTCGCCTCCGCCTCGCCCCCGTCTCTGTCTCCGCCCCGTCTCTGTCTCCGCCTCGCCCCGCCTCACCCCGCCTCACCCCGCCTCACCCCGTCTCACTGCCATGCGCAGCGCCCCTTCGCAGGCGCCGTTTCGGCACACCGTATGTCGCATCGGGGCCCGAAAATACCTTTGCGCGGGATTTTTCGGCCCCTTGTATCCGCCTGGTTGTTAGCCTTATGGAGGTATCGGAAAAAATTATGGGCAAATTTCGAATTTTTGACTGTTAATTTTTTCACAATTGGGAAAGTTTTTTCTACCTTTGTGCCGTCGAAAAGCGTACGCGGTCATACTAAAAACGCGGCGCGACCGTTTGAAAAAACAGGAAGAGACAACGTATTTCTATTTTAAATAACAAGTTATTATGGACAAGATGGATTTGAAAAAGTACGGGATCACGGGCGTTACCGAGATCGTGTACAATCCCTCGTACGACGAGCTGTTCCGTGAGGAGACCAAGAAGGGCCTGCGCGGCTATGAGAAGGGTCAGCTGACCGACATGGGTGCCGTGAACGTCATGACGGGTGTTTACACCGGCCGTTCGCCCAAGGACAAGTTCTTCGTCATGGACGAGACCACGAAGGATACGATCTGGTGGACCTCCGACGAGTACAAGAACGACAACAAGCCCGTAACGAAGGCTACGTGGAAGGAGCTCAAGAAGATCGCCGCCAAGGAGCTCTCGGGCAAGAAGCTCTATGTGGTCGATACGTTCTGCGGCGCCAACGAGAATACGCGTCTGAAGATCCGTTTCATCATGGAGGTGGCCTGGCAGGCACACTTTGTCAAGAACATGTTCATCCGTCCGACCGACGCCGAGCTGGAGAACTACGGCGAGCCCGATTTCGTGGTGCTCAACGCTTCGAAGGCCAAGGTCAAGGAGTACAAGAAGCTGGGTCTGAACTCCGAGACGGCCGTTGTCTTCAACCTCACGGAGAAGATGCAGGTGATCATCAACACCTGGTATGGCGGTGAGATGAAGAAGGGTATGTTCTCCTACATGAACTACCTGCTGCCGCTCAAGGGCATCGCTTCGATGCACTGCTCGGCCAACACGAACGAGAAGGGCGAGACGGCTATCTTCTTCGGTCTTTCGGGCACGGGCAAGACGACCCTTTCGACCGACCCGAAGCGTCAGCTCATCGGCGACGACGAGCACGGCTGGGACGACGACGGCGTCTTCAACTTCGAGGGCGGCTGCTACGCCAAGGTGATCAACCTCTCGAAGGAGAACGAGCCCGACATCTGGAACGCCATCCGCCGCAACGCCCTGCTGGAGAACGTTACGGTAGACAAGAAGGGTGCCATCGACTTCGCGGACAAGTCCGTAACGGAGAACACCCGCGTATCGTACCCGATCTTCCACATCGAGAACATCGTAAAGCCCGTATCGAAGGCTCCGGCCGCCAAGAAGGTGATCTTCCTCTCGGCCGACGCATTCGGCGTGCTGCCCCCGGTATCGATCCTGACGCCGGAGCAGACGAAGTACTACTTCCTCTCGGGCTTCACGGCCAAGCTGGCAGGTACCGAGCGCGGTATCACCGAGCCGACGCCGACCTTCTCGGCCTGCTTCGGTGCCGCCTTCCTCTCGCTGCACCCCACCAAGTACGGTGAGGAGCTCGTAAAGCGCATGGAGAAGTCGGGTGCCAAGGCTTACCTCGTGAACACGGGCTGGAACGGTACGGGCAAGCGTATCTCGATCAAGGATACGCGCGGCATCATCGACGCCATCCTCGACGGTTCGATCGACAAGGCCGAGACCAAGAAGCTCCCGATCTTCGACTTCACGATCCCGACCGCTCTGCCGGGCGTGGATTCCCATATCCTCGATCCGCGCGACACCTACGCCAACGCCGAGGAGTGGAACACGAAGGCTCAGGATCTCGCAGGCCGCTTCATCAAGAACTTTGCGAAGTTCACCGGCAACGAGGAGGGCAAGAAGCTCGTTGCTGCCGGCCCGAAGCTCTAATGCACGACACACCATCCGCTTCGGCGGAAGACGGCGGGAAGTCCCACGGGACTTCCCGCTTTTTTTGTTGTTTCGGCCGTACGGGGTTCGGATCGCCTCGGTTTAATGCCGTTTTTTACCTTTTTTGTTCCGATTTTTTTTGTTCGGGAGGTGAAAAACCCTATCTTTGTCCGCGAAGGAACCGATGCGATGCAACCGTAGACAGATCGTGGCGCTGCTTCTGCTGGCGCTCTTCTCGTGGTACTGGAGTGCCACGACGCTCTTCCCGCATGCCCATCAGATCGACGGGCGCACCTACGTCCATTCGCACCCCTATTCGGGCGGCACGTCGGGCAATCCGGCCCACAGCCACACGCCGCAGCAGATGCAGCTCATCTCGCACCTCTCGCTGCTGGTGATCGCTCTGGTGCCGTTTGCCGCGCTGGCGCTGCATCTGCTGGGGCGCCCCTTCCTTTTCAAACCCCGCAAAACCGCCGCCCGGCAGAGTCGGCCGCTGCGGCTCTTCGCGTTACGGGCCCCTCCCGCATGCTGATGGATCCATCCGTTTTTTTCGAGACGGCGCGGAGCTGACCTCCGTGCCCGTCGGCATGTGATTATTCCAAACCCGTAAAAACCGAAGCAATCATGAAAAGATATCTTGCGGGAGCACTTGCCGTGCTCCTCACGCACCTGGTGTGCCCGGCCGAAGAGGCCCCCGAAACCCGGCAGCGTCCGAGCGATGCGAACATCACCGGACATGTCGTCGATGCCCGTACGGGCGAACACCTTGCCTATGCGACCGTGGCCGTCGAGGGTACGACCCTCGGCATGGCCACCGACGCCACGGGCCACTACTTTCTCAAGAACCTCCCCGCGGGGCACTTCACCCTCACCGCCTCGTCCGTGGGCTACCGCACGGCGCGGCAGACCGTGGAGGTGGTCGCCGGCAAGACCCTTGAGGTCAATTTCGAGCTGGAGAGTTCGACCCTTGCGGTCGAGGAGGTGGTCGTCTCGGCCAGCCGCACGGAGCAGAACCGCCGCTACGCACCGACGATTGTCTCCGTGGCATCGGAGCGGCTCTTCGATGCCACGGCCTCGTGCAACCTCTCCGAAACGATCCCCTACCAGTCGGGACTGCGCGTGGAGAACAACTGCAGCAACTGCGGCACCACGCAGCTACGCATCAACGGCCTCGAAGGGCAGTATTCGCAGGTGCTGCTCGACAGCCGCCCGATCTTCAGCTCGCTGGCCGCGGTCTACGGCCTTGAGCAGCTGCCCCTGTCGATGATCGAGCGTGTCGAGGTGGTTCGCGGAGGCGGTTCGGCCCTCTTCGGATCGAGTGCCATCGGCGGCGTGGTCAACATCATCACGCGGGAGCCCCGGCGCAACTCGGCCTCGCTCTCCCACACGACCCAGATCATCGAGGGCGGTCCGGCGGACTACAACACCTCGCTCAACGGCTCGTTCGTTACGGACGACTACCGCATGGGCCTCTATCTCTTCGGCATGGTCCGCGACCGCGCCTCCTACGACCGCAACGGCGACGGCTTCTCGGACATTCCGCGGCTCAACTCCGAGACAGCCGGCTTCCGCACCTACTACCGCACCTCGGCCTATACGCGGCT
Source organism: Candidatus Alistipes faecigallinarum (assembly GCA_019115605.1). Taxonomy (GTDB): domain Bacteria; phylum Bacteroidota; class Bacteroidia; order Bacteroidales; family Rikenellaceae; genus Alistipes; species Alistipes faecigallinarum. Next base: position 30,848 of record DXDG01000021.1, on the reverse strand, counting down.
GACGGCCGAATACCACCACATCCACGAGTTCCGCCGCGGCGGCAGCGCCTTCGACCAGCCGCCCCACAGGGCCGACATCGCCGAGCAGCTCGACCACCGCATCGACGGCGGCGGACTCACGTTCGACTGGTTCAGCCGCGACGGCCGCTCGCAACTCGGAATCTACACCTCGGCGCAGGGAATCACCCGCAACAGCTACTACGGTGCCGAGCGCAATGCCGATGCCTACGGGGCGACGACCGACCGCACGCTGGTGGCGGGGGCACAGTTCGACCACGACTTCGCGCGGCTGCTCTTCCTGCCCGCAAAGCTCACCGTCGGTGCCGAATACAACTACAACGACCTGCATGACAAGTACCTCGGCTACGGCCGCGACTTTCGCCAGACGACCCGCAGCGGGGGGCTGTTCTTCCAGAACGAGTGGCGGAGCGAGCGGCTGAATCTGCTGATCGGCGGACGTCTGGACAAGCACAACCTCGTGAAGCGCCCCGTCTTCTCGCCGCGCATCAATCTGCGTTACAGCCCGGTGGCGTGGATCGGACTGCGGGCGAGCTATTCGAGCGGCTACCGGGCGCCGCAGGCCTACAACGAGGACCTGCACATCGACGCCCTGGACCACAAGATCTCGATCATCCGCCTCGATCCGAACCTGCGGCCCGAGTATTCGCACAGCGTGAGCGCCTCGGCGGACTTTGCGCGGAGCTTGGGGCGGGTGCAGGCGAATCTGCTGGTCGAGGGATTCTATACGATGCTCGACGATGTCTTCACCCTCGAAAAGGTGGGTGAAGACGAGCTGGGCAACATCATCCGCGAGCGCCGCAACGCCTCGGGTGCCCGGGTCGGGGGCGTGAGCACCGAGCTGAAGGCCGGCATCCCCGGGCGCTTCGAGGTGCAGCTGGGCTATACCTTCCAGCGGAGCCGCTACAACGAGCCCGAACGCTGGTCGGACGAGGTGGCTCCCCAGCGGCAGATGTTCCGCTCGCCGGACCACTACGGCTTCCTCGCGGCCGACTGTTCGGTCGTGCGCGACCTTTCGCTCTCGATTTTCGGGACCTTCACGGGGCGGATGCTTGTGCAGCACAACGCGGGCTTCATTGCGCACGACGAAGAGACGCTCACCCCCGCCTTCTGGGACATGGGCCTGCGCCTGCGCTACGACCTGCATCTGACGCGCCAGCTGCGGCTGGAGTTGAGCACCGGGGTCAAGAACCTCTTCGACAGCTTCCAGCGTGACATGGACTACGGTCCGGGCAAGGATTCGGCCTATATCTACGGGCCGTCGCTGCCGCGCAGCTATTTTGTGGGGGCGAAGCTGGCCTTCTGACCGGCTTCGGCATGCATGCAGCACGGGCCGGCGGTTCAACCGCCGGCCCGTGCCGTTTTTCGATTATCGGTTCCGTCGGGACGTCGCGTCCGCCTATCGGTTCAGGGTGTCGTCCCGGATGATCCTCTCCAGCGATCCGATCACGCTGCGCGTCAGTCTGTAGCCGCCCATCTCCACGCAGATCTCCTTGCGGTGCAGGTCGGTTCCGACCGCATCGTACATGCCCCGCTGGAGGAGCCACTCCGCCTTCTCCCGGGCGTCGTCGCCGTAGAGTCCGGCGAGCGAGAAGAGGTCGAGCTGCAACCGGATTCCCCGGGTGCGGAGGCGTTCATAGTCCGTCCGTCCCATGTACATGTAGCGTTCGGGATGGGCCAGGAGCGGGTAGTAGCCCCGGGACTTGATCCGCTCCAGAACTCCCGACAGATCTACCGGAGGGTTGTAATAGGAGGTCTCCACCAGCAGATGGTTCCCGTTTTTCCCGATGGGCAGCACCTCGCCGGCTTCGAACCGGCTCTCGAACAGGCCGTCGAGCATGTTTTCGGCGGCCAGATGCAGCTCAATCCCTCCGGTGTAGCGGGCGCGGAACGCCGCAAAGCGCTCGCGGAGCCTGGCCGGCTCGTTCGGCACCTCCTCCATGACGTGGGGTGTGAACCACACCTGCCGGATGCCGTACGCGGCGTAGAGATCGAGGATCTCCAGCCCCCTTTCAACCGACCGCACTCCGTCGTCCACCGACGGAAGGATGTGCGAATGCCAGTCGGTGAACCCGTTGAGCAGACCGGTGTCTTTCAGGCGAAAGGTTCTTCTGAAGGGCCACATGCGCGACTCGACGATCAGTTCTTCGCCTGTTTGGACGACCCGTAGGCGTAATATCCGTAGCCGTAGTGGTATCCGTGGCGGCTGCCGTAGCCGTAGCCGTAGCGGAGGTTCCGGCTGTTGGTTCCGTTGAGGATCAGCGCCATGTTCTTGAATCGCTTCTCCCGGTAGATGTTCTCCAGCACGGGCAGCATGGAGCGTTCGAGCAGGTCGGCGCGGACCACGAAGATCGTGCGGTCGGCGGCCTTCTCGATGATCTGCGTGTCGGCGACAATCTCGATCGGCGGGCAGTCGATGAGGATGTAGTCGTAGCTGTCGCGCAGCCGGCTGATGAGCTCGCCGAAGCGGGGCTCCTCAAGCAGCTCGGTGGGGTTGGGGGGAATGGTGCCCACGGGCAGGAAGTGCAGCGTCTCGTGCTGCTTGTCCGCCACGATGATCTGCCCGACGTTGTCGATGTTTCCGCTCAGGTAGTCGGACAGACCGCGCCGTGGCGAGCCGACATAGGCCGAGGTGGTGCCGTGCCGCAGGTCGCCGTCGAGGACCAGTACCCGCTTCCCCTTGATGGCCAGGCAGACGGCGATGTTGATCGTGAGGAACGACTTGCCGCTGCCCGGATTGAAGGAGGTGAGGATGATGACGTTCGAGTGGCTGTTCTTGCCCACGATGAACTCCAGGTTGGTGCGCAGGACGCGGAAGGCCTCGTTGATGATGTCGCGCGAACCCTCCTGCACGAGCACCTTGTTCCCCTCGTCCTCTCTCTTTCTGAACCAGCGGTGCTTTTTCGAACCCCACTGGGGAATCTCGCCGATGAACGGAATGGTGAGTTTCTCGATATCCTTGCGTCCCCGGATCCGCGTGTTGAGGGTCTCCAGGAGGAAGATGACGCCGACGGGGATGCAGAGTCCGATGACGATGGCGATGAGCAGGATGTTGCGCCGTACGGGCGAGGTCGGGGCCATGCTGCCGCTCGGCGGGGTGATGATCCGCGTGTTGTAGGCCGTGAAGGCCTGCGAGAGCTCGTTCTCCTCGCGTTTCTGCAGCAGGAAGAGGTAGAGCGCCTCCTTGACCTTCTGCTGGCGCTCCACCGAGAGCAGGTATTTGGCCTGCGAGGGGTTGGCGGCGATGCGTGCCGTGGCCTGCTGCTTGTTCTGCTGCAGGCTGCTGATCTTGGTGTTGAGCGTGAGAATCACGTTGTCGATCGAGACGATGATCGCCTTGCGCATTTCGGCCAGCGACTGGTCCATGTCGATGACCAGGGGGTTCTGCGTACTCGAGTTCGACACGAGGCTGTTGCGCTGGAGCAGCAGGTTGTTGTACTCCGAGATCTGCGACTCGATGTTGCCGCCCTCGATGCCCGAGTTGGCCGGGAGCAGCTGGGTTCTGTTGGCCTCGTTGGTCAGGTAGTTCCGCACGTACTTGGTCATGTAGAGCTGGTTGTTCAGATTCATGATCTGCGCGTTGGCCTCGCTGCTTTCGGCCATGTAGATGCTTGAGGCGGCCTGCACATCGGGCAGCAGGTTCTCACTCTTGTACGAGGAGATGTTCTCGTCGACGTTGCCCAGCTCCTGCTCGATGATGCCCAGACGCTCGTTGATGAACATCGACGTCGAGACGGCGATCTGGTTCTTGTCCCGCACCCAGTTCTCGTTGTAGACCGAGATGAGGGTGTTCAGGATGTCTTCGGCGCGCTGGATCGAGACGTCGTTGATCGTCAGGTCGATGACCGAAGCCTTCGAGTCGTTGATCGAGGCCTTCAGCATCGACGAGTAGGCGCTGACGGTGCCGTAGAGATTCGCCTTGGTGACCCGGATGGCCGGATATTCTGTCTCCGGCTTGAGGTAGGGCGTCGGTTGGACGATGATCCGTCCCAGCGGCGTGGCCAGCGTATCGAGCAGCCGGCCCGTGACGGGTCCCGAGACGGGCATCTCCGTTCCGTTCTGCAGGAATTCCGACAGTTCGACGCTTCCGTCCCCGTGCAGGCCGATGACGCATTGCCCCGACGCGTTGTCCGACAGGTCGGGCATGGTGACCGTGAGCGGCAGTGTGCTTCCGTAGGCCACCTGGTCGTGGAAGCGCCCGGGCAGCAGGTAGTTCATGTCCAGATGGAGGCGTTTGACCACCTCCAGCATGATGGCCGGCGACTGCATGACGAGCAGCTCGTTGTTGACGTTCGTGCTGGACTGGAAGAGCCCCATGTCCGAGAATCCCATGTCGGAGGAGAGGGACTGCCCCTTGGTATTCTCCTTGATCAGCACCGCGGCGGTGCGGGTGTAGACCGAGGGGGTCCGCATCAGATAGAGAAACGCCACGCTGAGGGTGATCACCAGTGAGAGGACAAACCATTTCCACTGGGAGAGGCACAGAAAAAGGATATCCTTGATCTGTACGGGATCATCCGTCTGTTCGCTTGGCGAAAGATTCGGAGTCGATTCCATGCTTTGCATGCTTGAACGCTATTGATTGGTTTACGTTATTTGACAAAGAGTACCGTGATGGTGGTCAGCAGCGAGGCCAGCGACATCCAGAACGAGGCCGAGCGGACGTTGTTTCCGTTGACCGTCGACTGGCGGGCGCGCATCGAGTTGGGCTCCACGTAGACCACGTCGTTCTGCTGCAGGTAGTAGACCGGGGAGTTGTAGAGGTCGTTGGCCGAGCAGAGATTGACCCGGTAGACCTGCTGCCTGCCGTCCTGCACCTCGCGCATGACCAGCACCTCGTCCCGCTTTCCGAAGATGGTCAGGTCGCCCGCCATGCTGAGGGCGTCGAGCAGCGTGATCTGATCCCTGTCGATGTTGTAGCGGCCCGGGGAGGAGACCTCTCCGAGCACCGAGACCGTCAGATTCAGGAACTCCACGGTTACAACCGGATCCTTGACCAGATTCCGTTCGATCAACTCGTTTTTAATCAGGGCGGCGATCTCCTCGCGTGTCATGCCGGCCACGTAGATGTCCCCGATGACGGGAAAGTCGATGCAGCCGTCCTCACGGATGGTATAGCCCGAGACTCCCTGGCTGGAGCTCCCGGTGGAGGAGGAGGTCTGACCGATCTGTTTCGAAACCAGCGGCAGGTTGAAGAGGTTGGCCAGCATCGGGTCCTTGCTGTTTACGATGATTGAGATCTTGTCCTTGGGCCAGACCTTGATGACGGCGGGTTCGACTGTCTGGGTGATGGTGCCTCCCGGCTGGACATCCTGAAAGTAGGAGATCTGCTTGGTGGAGGCGCATGAGGTGAGCAGCATCATGCCGAGAACGATCTGAAGGAGGGTGATAGGGCGCATGTCTTGTCTGAATTGGTTCTGTTTTTTCTGTTGGGGACCGCCGTTCCGACCGCGTCGCGGAGCTTGCGGACGAATCTCCGGAAGCCGGCCGGCACGCACCGCCCGCCGGGTTCTCAACGGCCCCTTTCGGGATGCGGAAAAAACGCGGCGGCAAAGGCGATCGGTCGGTTTTGCGGGCAATCCCGCTTTTTCCCGCGGCAAATATAGCCATTTTTTTGTTCCCGAACGGAATTTCCGGCCGTTTTATTGCGAAAACGGCCGGACTGTGCCCGTCTTGAAAATCAAAATCTTAAACAGCGGCAGATCCGATGCCGCGCCGCGGGCGGAGTGTAGCTATCCGATCAGTTTCCGCAGCCTGCTTTCCGGCTCTTCGGGGAACAGCCGGCGGAAGTGGTCGCGGATGCGTTCGAACGATTCGGCGGGCGTGCCCTCGGCGGGGAGCGGTCCGTAGAGCGTTTCGGGCGCCGCGTAGCGGGCCATGCCCCAGCCGTAGGGGTTGCCGCGGCGGTCGACGGCGTATTCGAAGTCGGCGATCACCAGCCGGGCCTCCATCTGCAGGCGCGTGAGAATCGGATCGAGGGCGATCTTCTCCTCCTCGGGATACTCCTCCGATCCGGGGGCCGGTGCCGTGCGGCGTTTGCGCCCCCTGGCGAATCCGAGCAGGCGGCGCAGCTCCTGGATCGTGGCCGATCCTTCGGCGAGGATGACCTGCATTACCACGTCGTCCAGCGCCGCCGTATCCTCGTTCGGGGCCAGCGGCCGCGAACGCCGGTAGTTGATCCAGTCGGGCAGCCATGCGCGGCTGACGAACCCCGCCTTGCGGTTGAAGAACTTGCCGTAGGCGCAGTGTCCCTCGCGGATAATCGGGCCCTTCCACTCCCAGGCACCCTCCTCGTCGGTGAACCAGTATTCGCGGGCGATCATCTCCTCGATGGAGAATCCGGGAATCCCGCAGCGGAAGAAGGGGAGGAATCCGAGTTCGAGGCAGCGCTCCTCCACATCGGTCGAACTTTCCAACGGTCGTTTCATGGTTTTGCTGTGCCGGCTCTTACACGGCCGGACTCCACAAAATTAGCAAAATAAATCGGCAAAACGGGCGGCAGCCTCTCTTTTTACGGCCGCGGCCCGTTGAAAGGCTGCACCCGACAAAAAAAGGAGCTCCCGTCGAAGCTCCCTACGCGGTGCGGATAAAGGTACTCCGACATAATAGAAACCTATCTGTATATCAGAATATTAAGCGAACTTTCAAGGTCCGGTTACCGCCTTGCCCACCGGTTTTCTGCGCAGCGTTGCATCGCGTCTGTATCTTCCTGTCAGACAATGCAAAAGTAGTAAAAATCCCGGAATTCTCCAAATGCGGAAAATTTTGCAATAACAGGCTGTATTTTACACTTCTGTTATGGCCTTTCGTTCCCACGATTGGGTCGGCACGACTTAAAAACCGAGCATTCGACGGCGGTAGTCGAACGTTTGCCTGTATTGCTTTTTTAGCTCCTCCGAAAGGAACGAACGTTCCAGTAATTCATAGGTTAAAGGCTGGTCGGACAGGAACAGTTCGATTTCTTTCCTTACCACCTTTCCCGGAAGTCCGATGCGTCGGCCGAACTCCTCAAAGTCGGTGCGCCGGATGGTGCGGGTGTCCGAGAAGGCCATACCCTCTCTGAATAACCCCTTGTCGAGAGCGAATATCCGGGGCTCCCGCAGTTGTAGCGCCGTATTGACGAGATCATAGGCCGGGGAGAGCCGATACTCCCCTTCGTATTCGATCAAGGAAAAGTTTTTCAGATGGGCATCATCGTTCGACGTAACGAAATTGAACAGGATGAGCCGGAAGAACCGTTGGATATCGACCAATGCTGCTTTAACATAGCGGTGGATGATCCCGGCACACTCTTCGTAACTGGCCTTGTCGTATTTGTAGTTGGCACCTGCGTTGTCTTTGCTATATCCCAACAGGGCCGCGAAATCCTCCTGCTTGTATTTCCCCCGGTTATGGACATCGAACCGGCGCGTAATATATGCCGGTTCTCCGTTGTCGAAAAAACACAGGCCATTGGCTGCCGTCTCGATGCCGTATACCTGGGAGGCAATCTGCATCGTTACATGCTCATTGGCCGCGCAATACTCCCGATTGATGATGTGATAGCCGGTGGGCCGGGGTTTCAGAATGAACAGCCCCTGCTCCCGTTCGCGGGCATACCGCAACGTATCAAACTCGTCCATGACAACCGAGAATTTGGGCTGTGCCCCCGAGAGCGATATGCGTCCCACATTTCTGATGGCGTCAAGGGCTTCCGGCGAATCCGCATCCGGGCTGGGCCCCGCAAAGATATGTGATACCTCCCGACCGTCGAACAGCGCCTTCCGTGCCGCAGGCGAGTAGGTGTCATATCCCTTTTGCAGGGTTGACGGGCAGACGTTCAGTTTTTTCATGGCTCAATTGGTTTTACGGTAATGGCGCCTACGGTGTCGAACTGACAGGTGGCCAGCAGGATGCCGAAATCGTCCTCGGCATCTATGTGGAGCAGTTGGGACTGGATCTGCCGATTCTCTCCTTCGGAGAGCATGTTTGCAAATACGGGAAAGAGCACATTCGAACGGTAGGGTTCGGCCTGGAGCGGAAGCGTCAGGCTGACGGGTCCGCTCTTTTCGTTGAGCAGATACGCCTTGTCGTAGGTGAAACAAAACGTGCGATTGTCCTCTTCGGTCAAAACTCCGGCTTTTATTCCGTGCATGTAAACTTCACACCGTCTCATGGTTCAAATCCTTTAATTGAGCAACCAGTTGCAGCCCGAGCACGTTGCATATTGCGAGCAGGGAGGTCATCCGCGGATTGCCTGATCCCCGTTCCACGGCAACGACCGTATTGATGCTTACTCCGGCCAGATCGGCCAACTCCTGTTGCTTGATCTTCAACAGGTGCCGGCGCTCCTTGATTTGGTTGCCCAATGTGTTCATATTCGTATTATATTGTGATTTTATGCAAAAATAATGTTTTATCCTAGTAAAAACAATTTATATTCGCATTATATTGTGAGTATGACGCTTTTTGTTATGGACCTTGGCAAGATGCGTATATAAATCGCAATATATTGAGATTTCGGAGATGGAAGGCGATGGGGTGATTCTTGTTTTTGATGTTGTGAAATCTCGTTTTGTTTATATTTGTCTGTCGGTATCGGCAAGTTGTAGGATAAAGTCTATGAAAGAGGGTTGCATATCAAAATATCGGTCAGAGTCTGCGACTTCGGATCGGCCAAAACAGCATGACATGGAGCAAGATTACCGGTTGGCAGTCTTGTCGGCAGCCATTCGGGCAGGGGAAATAAGTGGCGAGGCAGACGGATTCAATCCCCGACAGTATTTATTGCAGCTGAAAGAGCAACGATCGAAGTAGCGATACCGATAGTTTATTAGAGATTTACAGAAATCTGGAATTCTGTAAATCTCTACATCTTGGATTGAATATTTATCCAATTCCGGGATGATATGGGAGGTTGTTTTGATCTGTCGGTAAAGAATGATGGACTTGTCTGTCAGGCTGTTTCAGGTCATTAACTTTTTTCAAGTTTTAGGGCAGGTCGGTAAAATATGCCCTATTTTGATCCAAAAAAGCGACTTTTAAATATATTTTTCTAAATTTACAGTCAGGTATCAAATGCTTGTAGTTTTTGCCTCGAGATTAATCATATGCGTTTTTTAGAAGAGATGAAATCGCTGATCTGTTTAGGTGCTTTGCTGTTGTTGTCCTGTACATCGACATCAATTCAGTCGGGCCTGACCGATGAAACCCGCAAAATGATCGACAGCACCGTTCGAGTTACCCCTGGGATAGACTCCTTGTCCATCTTGTTGGACCGTTTTGAGGCTGAAGGGAACAAGTATGGGATGATGTGTGCCAGCAAAGCGCTGGGCAAGCGTTATCGGGAAACCGCCAAATTCAACGAAGCTGTCATATATCATCGTCAGGCATTAGGGTTGGCGGAACAACTTTGTGATACCGTTGAAATTATCCAGATATGTAATCAGATCGGAACCAATTTCCGCCGGATGGGTATTATGGACGAGGCTTCCACCTATCATTATAAAGCCCTTGCGTTATGTGAACAGTACCACGACAAAAGTTCTTATGCCGCCTTGAAGAACCGGGTTATTTCGCTCAATGGTATCGGGAACGTGCAATTGTCGATGGAGAACTACAATGCGGCCATCCTCGCCTTCCGTCAGGCCCTGTCCGGGGAGCAGCAGTTGGAGAGCGACCTGGGGCAGGCGATCAATTATGCCAATATCGGCGCAATCTTCGAAAAGCAGGGAATGATCGACTCGGCCTGGATTTACTATCGTCGTTCCATGCAGCACAATCAGGCGGCAGGTTCCAACCTCGGGATCTCCCTGTGCCATACCTATTTCGGCAATCTGTTGGAGAAGGACAGGCAGTGGGACAATGCCATCCGGGAGTACCGGAGCGCCTATGATTTGATGGAGAAAAGCCAGGACCGCTGGCATTGGATCGAGTCCTGCATAGCCCTGGCGCGTGTCAACATGGGCAAAGGGGATATGACTTCCGCGCAAAAATATCTGACACGGGCCTCCCGCACGGCCAAAGAGATGCAATCGCGGGAGCATTTGCGTGAAGTATATTGGTTGAACTATCTCTATTACGAAAAACTGGGCAACTGTCCCAAAGCCTTCGAGAACTATAAACTGAGCCGGGAATATGCCGACAGTGTCAGCAACATCGAAAACACGGCTCATTTGCAGAATGTCAGGGTTAATTTCGAGAAGGAGAAAAGTTCCAGAGAGTTGGCGTTGATCCAGGCGAACTACCGCATGGAGCAACGAACCAAAAATATCATCTTATTTGCGGGTATTTCCATTTTACTGCTGACGATCATTGTAATCGGATTTTTGCTATATGTCGTGCGCATAAAATCCAGGACGCAGAAGATCATGCGCCACATGGAGACTGTCCGCAGCAAGTTTTTCACGAATATCACCCATGAATTCCGCACGCCGTTGACGGTTATTCTCGGGCTTGCCAACCAGTTGTCCGAAAAAACGGGGACAGACCAGGAGTCTTCCGCCTCGTTGCAAACCATTATCCGCCAGGGCGACCATCTTTTGAGTCTGGTCAATCAACTGCTGAACATCTCCAAGGTCCGTTCCTCGATTGAAGAACCGAACTGGCGGACGGGAGACATCGTGGCCTTTATTCGGATGATCGTGGAAAACTTCCAGGTATTTGCCCAGCAAAAACACCTCAATCTGATTTTCGTGCCGCAACAAACCTTTCTTCAAGCCGATTTCGTCCCAGAGTATTTTCGGAAAATAATTCATAACCTCTTGTCCAATGCCTTGAAATATACGCCGAAGGGTGGACATGTCTATATTACGACCACAGAGGAAAACAACAACTTGGTTATTCAGATTGCCGATTCGGGAAAGGGCATCGACAAACAGGATCTGCCCCATATTTTCGAGACGTTCTATCAGGGGAACAATTCCTGTATGGACATGGGGACAGGAGTCGGGCTGTCGCTGGCCAAACAGATGGTGGAGACGATGGGCGGACAGATTACGGTCAAAAGTGCGGTTGGCAAAGGTACGGTCTTCTTCGTTACGCTGCCCTTGAAGCACGGGGCTTCGCAGTGGGAGGAGTGGACCCCGGGCGAACCCGAGAAGAATCTTACCCCATCCGTCCCGACCCCCGATCCGGCTTCTCCCGAGAGCGGGGCGTCGGGTGCGGACCCCGCCACCATCCTGCTCGTGGAGGACAATCAGGATGTTGCGTTCTACATCGGAGGGTTGCTCAAGGACCGTTACCGGCTGCTCTATGCCCGCGACGGGAAGGAGGGACTGGAAAAGGCCGCAGAGTATATGCCGGACCTGATCCTGACCGACCTGATGATGCCCGGCATGGACGGATTCGACCTGTGCCGGGAGATACGCAACTCGATCGTTCTGAACCATATTCCGATCATTATCATCACGGCAAAAAGCGAGGATGTGGACAAGGTGCAGGGGCTGGAGGCCGGGGCTGACGCCTATCTGCTCAAACCCTTCAACACGGAGGAGCTTCATGTGCGCGTTGCCAAGCTGCTGGAACAGCGGCGGGTTCTGCGGGAGAAATACTCCCGCGCGCTGCGCAATAATTGTCCGGAGAGCGTCAAGCTGCTGCCGGCCGACCAGGCCTTCATGGACCGGTTGACGGATATCGTCTACTCCCAGCTCTCCGACACGGCCCTCAATTCCGACAAGATTGCTGAAAAGATGTGTATGAGCAAATCACAGCTCAATCGGAAGGTGCGCGTAATTACAGGCAGCAATACGACTACCTATATTTTGCATGTTCGTATGGAGAAGGCCAAACGGATGCTCTCCTCCAACGATCTGCCGATCGGGGACATTGCCATGCAGTGCGGGTTCGAAGATGCCGGTTATTTCGGCCGCGTATTCAAGCAGACGTTCGGCATGACCCCGTCGCAGTATCGCAAGAAGCCCCATCTGGACTGACGGTCCGGTTGATTTCTTACGCGAAAGGCGCATTCCCTTGCTGGAATGCGCCTTTCGCGCTTTCATGCGGGAACAGGACAAATAAACATTTGAATATCAGACTTTTGTCTGCTTGACATGCGCCGAGAGTCCGATTCCGGCAAATAAAAATGCGTACATAGTCCGGTTTTATGCGTCGTGTGTCCAAGCCGCCAATGGGAATCGCGGCTACATTTGTCATACATCAAATTCATTGGTTTATGGGCAACAACGGACAAAAAGACCAGAAAGACCTCTCCTATCATCAGGTCCAACAGATGATCAAAGAGCAGATCGACCGAATTGAACACGAGACGGGAGCGCAACCGGAAGAAGATACTCATGCACATAACGATACGGAATGCAACATTCTTGCTGTCATCAAAAGGTTGTTCAGAATGCGATGTCTGCATTTGCGTAAGAGGCTGCGGACATCCGGCCGAAAGGACTGAACAAGACTGCCTGCCGGATGATTGTCCAACGATCCGGGATTTCCTGTCGTTACGATGAGCGAAATCGAATATTGATAATACAACAAACTTTAATCATTCACAAAAACCATTTAGCTATGAAAAAGTTTATTTTACGCCGGTACTTTATTGGGCGAAGCATCTGCTTTTAACGGATGCAGAAAGACGAGGACTTCCCTATATTAGTTTAAGCTATATCATTCCGTCAAAGAGGGAACCTTAATGCAATCTTGCATTTTTCCATATATGATTGTCAGAAATGAAGGTAAGGCATCAGGAATATAATATGCCCGGGAATGAAATAATAGGGATGCAATATTTAGGGCTTACCATCTCCGGAGATCTTGAATAAGACAGTATTCGTAACCTGGAAAAACTGGTGAGGTTGCTACACTTTAGAACTATCTTGATTCTGTTGGTTTAAAGAATCGATTTGTAAATGCCGATACCGAAAATATCGATACGCCAAATCGAAAATCTGCTATAAACAATAACGCTTAAAAACAAAAAAGATGAGCATATTTATTAAAAGAAGTGTACTTATAGCAACTGTAATGCTTGCTACACATTCAGTTGCAGAAGCGCAATTAGGTAAAAAAATCATAGGTAAAGTTGCACAAAAGACAAATGAAACACTAGCATCCTCTCCTGCCGATCCCTCTATCCGACATCAATCAGACGGCAATATTTACTATGTGAGTATTGAAAAAGGTAGTGCCCGGGCAGAAGGTTCCAAAGATGCACCGATGAAGGATATACAGAAAGCCATTGATCAAGCTGCTGACGGAGATCTTATCCGCATTGCGCAAGGTAACTACCTTGGCACCCTGGACCGGGGTTGGATTCAGATAAAAGGCAAGTATGTCAGCCTTGAAGGAGGCTGGAATGATGACTTCACTGACCGCAACCCGATCAAATACATCACACGCATTCAACCATCGATGGAGCAGCGAGGCACAATCGGGCAGGGGCTTCTGATGATCGAGGCAACCTCAAACAAAAGCGCACAGATCATCGTGGACGGGCTCTTCTTCGATCTCGGCCTTGTACATGAGTATGCGAAAGCCGATCCGACCGATGAACGTTTCGGCTGCCCCGAAGGCTGTGAGACCGGGCGTATCATGCCGGTCGGCAATCCGCCCAACAAAACGACCCGTCTCATCGGCGGCAAGATGGCCGGACGACTTATCATTCGCAACTGCATGTTCCTAAACGCCTCGTTCAATGGTATCATCATGACCAATATGGGCGGCGCCTGGGAAATTTGCAACAATGTGTTTGTCTCCAACCTCTATGCCTCTTGCGAGATTAACGGCGGATTGAACCAGGATACCGGGGCTCACCAGTCTACGGTGGATTTCCATCACAATACCGTGCTGTTCTCGTGGCCTACGACCAAAGAGATGGAGAGTATGGGATACGGATACCGTTTTCGAAACGGAGCCGACCACAATGTTCATCACAATATCTTCGGCTGCAACAATTATGGCGCCCTGGATGCCGGGTGGGATGACTCCAATCTGCCGGCCGATAAGCGCAAAATCTGTTCGGCCTACGACAACCTCTTCTTCATGAACAAGGGCGACATCGTGATGGCTGGAACGAGCGGCGGTAAATGGCTCTATGTGCCGGCAAAACGGTTTGACGAAGTGGAAATGCTCTCCAAATACGAGAACAACAGGGAACTCCCGGCTTCAAGTTCCTTTAAGGATTTGATCGACCCGGCCTATCTGAAAGGGTTCGCCTCCCTGAAAATCATGACCACGGAGAGCTATGACCCCAATTCGGCCGCAAATCTTTACCGGGAAGCGCACGGCTTGAACAAGCAGGGAACGTCTACAACCCGCGTCTCCATGTTCGGCAACCGCTACAACTTCGACAAGGCCGTGCAACTGTTCGGAGCTGAACCGGGATATGGCGCGCAACTTCCTGCGGGCAATTGACAGAGAGTGGTGTGCGTTCAGAATGTGAGTTCAAATGAGAATGGGAAAATTTGGACGGATTCGACAGGTGTGCAAGCAGAGGAAAGCGTATCCAGTATTGTCGGTGAATGTATCCGTTGAGATAGGCAAGTTTCCAAAACATTGACCTAATATTCATTTAAAATCGAAGAAACGATGATTGAAGATCTGTTGAAAGAGATCCGTCGGACGAGCGAGGCTCTTCTGACCGATGGAACGCTCCAGAGCGAGTGTTGTAACAAAGCTGCCGGGACCCGAGCCCGCAAGGCTTCGCTGGAATTGGAACGGTTGACAAAAGCGTTTCGCAAGGCAAGCCTTGCAGCGACGAAAAAGAAAAAGCAGTAAATAGGAATTAACTTAAAATGTAAAAACAGATGAAAAAGAATATACTCAGATATACGGCCCTGTTTGTCACAGCAGTCCTGTTTACGACCAACTTCTGGTCATGCAGTAAAAATGAGGATCCGGAACCCACCCCTCCGGCCGTGACGGTTACCGGTGTGTCGCTTAACAAAACCACTCTCACACTCAACATAGGTGCGAGCGAGACGCTTACGGCTACGGTCGCACCGGCGGATGCCGCGAACAAGAAGGTAACGTGGATGTCGGGTAATGAGGCTGTTGCCACCGTTGATGCCAACGGTAAGGTCACGGGCGTAAAGGCTGGCGAGGCCACCATCACTGTTACTACCGAGGACGGCGGTAAAACCGCTACCTGCAAGGTAACCGTCAGCGAAACCTCCGTAGCGGTTACGGGCGTAACGCTCAACAAGACCGAAACGAGTATTTTTGTGGGCGGCAGCGAGACTCTGACGGCCACCGTAGCTCCGGCCGATGCTACCAATCAGAAAGTGACGTGGAAATCTGACAAGCCGGAAATTGCTACTGTCGATGCCAATGGCAAAGTAACGGGAGTGAAGGCTGGCGAGGCCACTATTACCGTCACCACCGAGGACGGCGGCAAGACCGCCTCCTGTCGAGTGACCGTCAGCGACAAGGAAGTCAAGGTAACTGGTATCACGCTGGCGGCTTTGGCCATCTATGTGGGCGAGAGCAAAAGTATCACGGCCACTGTCAAGCCCGATGACGCCACCAACAAGGAGCTGACCTGGAAGAGCAGCGATACGGCCGTTGCTACGGTGGATGCTACCGGCAAGGTGACGGGCAAGAAGACCGGCTCGGCCACCATAACCGCTACGGCCCAGGACGGCAGCGGCGTGAGCGGCAGCTGCACCGTGACCGTTCTCTCAACCGTGAAGAAGGTGACCGTGGAACCGGCCACCCTGACCCTCGGACAGAACAAGAGCTATACCCTCAAGGCGACAGTTGATGTGCAGCCGGGCACCGACACAAGCGTGACCTGGACGAGCAGCGACACGACCATCGCCACGGTAGACGCTACCGGTAAGGTGACCGCAAAGGACAAGGTGGGCACGGTGACCATCACCGCTACCTCCAAGGTCGACACAAGCAAGACGGGCACTTGCACCGTCAAGGTATCGGCCGACTCGACTAGCATCGACTTCGGTGATTACGGCCCGGAGGAGAAGTGGTAAATGAACTGTTTAATTCCAAGATTGCAATATGAAACACAATATGATACATAAGACTTTGCGGTGGATGGCCACCGCAGGCCTGGTCCTTGCCGCCGCAGCGTGCAACAAGGACAGCATAGTGTCGGAGAATATTCCGCAGGAGGGCGTCACCCCGACCAAAATCATCTTCAACGTTACCCGCAGCGGCTACGCAGACGACGCGGAGACCCGCGCACCCAAGAGCGAATGGAAGGAGGGCGATGTGGTGTGGTTCGGCGTATTAAAATCAGAAGAGATGAACAAAGCCACCTATACCGGCGGGGAGTGGGTCGTTGATATGAAATATTCTATCTCGGGGAACAACGCCACCTTGGCTGCCGTCTATGGAGAGTATATGTCGCAAAGTCCTGATTATGAGCGTTTCTTTTATTTCGATGAGAATGGGGATGTCGCCTACACCAATTCGGGCAGCTATCAGGTGAGTGAAGGCGGCGTAGCTACCATCACGCTCAGTCTCGACCGGCACCCGCAGGGACGCATGACCTTTACCGGTGTGGGCAAAGGTAAGGAACTTGTCGTGCAGAACATGACACGAGTTGTCGAATGGGAGTGCTACATAGATCCTATGTATATGAATTTCAATGATTTCGATTCAATCATCCTTACCGGCGAAGAAGACGGTACAGCCACACTCTACGCCCTGCCTAACACGGACATCTTCTCGAGCAATTATATTACTCTGACGGTGAAGTATGACGGCTTGTGGTACACCAAGACCTTCTCGGGCAAGGAGTTCAAGGAGAACAGCAACATTACCCTTGCAGCTCCGAGCCTGGAGGGCGGCTGGGAAGAGGCTGCCGCCGAGTACGGTGCTGCAGACCTGAAACTGGGTGACTACCTCTACAGCGATGGTACGACGAGCGACGGTGGCCTGCGTAAACTCTATCCCGACGGCACGATCGAGGCCACGCCTGAGACGGTTGCTCCGGTGGCGGGCAAGACGGTTATCGGCATCGTGTTCCATGTCGACCGGTACGCCAAGGATACATCGGACTATACGAAACCCCTCACCACCGGAGGTCCGACCCTCACGGGTGAGGTGCGCGGCTATGCCGTGGCCGTGGCCGATGCAACTTTTGGAAACGATGCAGCGTGGGTATTAGGGCCGAACGACGAGTATCGCTTTACACTAGACATTTCTACCGATAAGTATGACTGGAACGGCTATGCCAACTGCCAGGTGATGCACGACTATGTAACGGCCCATGCCGGCGAAGGCTGGGAGATGCGCCATTTCCAGGCAGCCTGGAGTTGCGAGACCTACGGCAACCGCACACTGGACTATGATGGCAAGCCAACCTCCGACTACGCATGGCAGGCGCCGCTGAAGGCCCCTGCCGGGACCAGTGGCTGGTTCCTGCCGTCCTGCGGCCAGCTTCTGTATATGCAAGATTTTCATGACTATATAAATGAACATATTTTGGCTGCTAAAAAGGCTGCATCCAACCCCATGCTAAATGAGTATGTTGATAAAATGAGTCCTTATACATATTATTCTTCGACTTTGAGTGGTGCTGAACTTTTTGCGTGGGGAGTAAGCAAAAACTCGATAGATAAGCTAAGACGAGATATGGCTTTGAGAACTCGTCCTGTAATCGTCTTCTGATCCGGCAGCCGCAGCAGGACACATCCTCGCATGACGAACGGTGGCAGAGCACGCTCTGCCGCCGTTATTCCCCGTCGCCCGTGAGCCGGGCGACACCGCCACCTCCTCCGGCTACGGCCCAGGAAGAAGCGGTGAATGGACGAATCAAGTAGCACATTATGAAACACAATATGATACATAAGACTTTGCGGTGGATGGCCGCCGCAGGCCTGTGCCTTGCCGTCGCAGCGTGCAGCAAGGACGACATCACGCCCGAGCCTGCTCCGCAGCAGGGCATCACCCCGACCAAAATCATCTTCAACGTCACCCGCGGCGGCTACGATGGCGACGCGGAGACCCGCGCCCCCAAAAGCGAATGGGCCGAAGGCGACGTGGTTTATTTCGGGAATGCGACCAAAAATAGTGTCGGCATAGATGGACGGGGTAAAGCCACCTATACCAACGGGGAGTGGGTAGTAACGATAACCGATAGATTTATCCGTAATTCCGTAACGTTATATGGCCGCTATGCAGAAAAAGCAACCGCAGGGAAAAATGACAACTTATATATGGAGCAGCCCGGCGAACTCGCTTGCACCACTTCGGGCAGCTATGAGGTGGGCGAAAACGGCATAACCACCATCACGCTTACCCTCGATGAGCATCCGCAGGGACGCATGACCTTTACCGGGGTGGAACCGGGAAAGGAACTTACCGTGATGGGGATGAACTATGCCTACCAGTTTCCGAGTACCTGGTTAAGGCCATGGTTTAAAACAGCGCCCCTCACCCTTACCGGCGAGGCCGACGGCACGGCCACGCTCTATGCCCTGCCCAACATCGTTACGGAGGGGAGCACCACCCTGACGGTGGAGTACGACGGCACGTTGTACACCAAGACCTTTGCAGGCAAGGAGTTCAAGGCCAACAGCAACATCACCCTCGCAGCCCCAAGCCTGGAGGGCGGCTGGGCCGAGGCTGTCACCGAGTATGAGGCCGCAGACCTGAAGATGGGCGACTACCTCTACAGCGACGGCACGACGAGCGACGGCGGCCTGCGTAAGCTCTTCCCCGACGGAACTGTTGAAACTGCAACTGAGGCGGTAGCTCCCGAGGCGGACAAGACGGTTATCGGCATCGTGTTCCATGCCGGTCGGCACGCCACGGATGCCTCGGACTACACGAAGCCCCTCAACGCCGGAGGCCCGACCCTCGCGGGCGAGATGCGCGGCTATGCCGTGGCCATCACCGATGCACACAACAACTATAACGACAGCCCGTGTTGGGCGAATAAGGCTATACCTTGGGGGTTGGAAGATACCTATTCCTCCAATGAGTATGACTGGAACGGCTATGCCAACTGCCAGGCGATGCACAACTGTGTGAAGGACTACGCCGACGAGGGCTGGGAGATGCGCCACTTCCAGGCGGCCTGGGCGTGCGAAAACTACGGCAACCGTGCCTTAGACTATGACGGCAACCCGACCGACGACTACGCATGGCAGGCACCGCTGAAAGCCCCTACGGGTACCAGCGGCTGGTTCCTGCCCTCGTGCGGCCAGCTTTTGCATATGCTAACGTACAAGGACTATCTGGAAAGCCAGTTTAGTGCAGTCAAAGCGACTGCCGATGCCGGTTTGCAGGAGCATATCAAACAATTCGACAATAATTATGATTATATCTCCTCAACTAGACATGATGGATGGATTACTCAGGTGTGGACAGTGAATTTCATTCAAGGCAAGAGGAACCAGGAACAGAGCTATAAGGACTACGTACGTCCTGTCATTGTTTTCTGATCCGGCAGCCGCAGCAGGGCACATCCCCGCATGACGAACGGTGGCAGAGCATACGCTCTGCCACCGTTTTCTTTTGGCCCCTCGTCAGCGCCCGCCCCGCGATCAACATCATGGTGTGTTTGAGCGGGTTGAAGTAACGCTGTTTGATTTGCAGGGCATTGGCTTCGAAACCTTCGGCAAGCAACTTGCTGCGGATGTCGATGATCTTGATCCGGAAGTCGTTGATTCGGTTGTTGACCTGGATGGCCAGTTTGCTTTTTCCCATGGCCCGCTCCTTCTGTTGGTTCCACAACTCCGGATCACAGTCGCATTGGGTGTAGATTTCCTGTCGGAATCCGCCGGTTGTGATGCGTGCGCTGATCGGTGCCTGCCCGTTTTTCTTGGGCCTTCCCTTTCGCATCAGGAAAAGGATTGCAAAAGACTCTTGTCTCATGGCTTTGAAAATTTAGAGGTTAACAAAACGCTGACAAGAAAAATCTATTGCGGTGCAAAGTGCAGCAGTTCAGTGTATTATAAGCAAAAAAGGTGGCAGTTTACTCGCCCGGCTCCCGATTTGACCCCCTTGCCACCAAATTGCCACCCGAAGGTTTTCGGCGAAATACTTTTCGGTGACGGAGGTCGGGATGCTGGCCAATTCGGTCAATTTGTTGATATACAACTGTTTTGCGTTGTTATGCATCCGGGCTTCCACAAAAAAAGGAGCCTCGGAAAAGGCTCCTTTGTGCGGATAAAGGGACTCGAACCCCCACGCCGTAAGGCATCAGATCCTAAGTCTGACGTGGCTACCAATTACACCATATCCGCGACTTGCAGGCAAAGATACGAAAAAATTGCAAAAGGCCGCGCCGAGAGCCCTATTATTCAGCTTTTTTATCTATTTTTGTCTGTAATTTTTCAGTTTTATGCCTCAAACCGTCGCTCTTGTCCTGACTCCGAAGCAGGCGGCCGATACCGCTCTTTATACCTCGCTGGCGGCCCGGCGTCTGGGTGTCCGGGAGTCGGACCTCGCGCTGGTGCGGGTGGTCAAACGCTCGATCGACGCCCGCCAGCGGCAGGTCAAGGTCAATCTGACGCTCGAGGTCTATGTCGATCGCGAGCCGCTGCCCGCGCCCGTGCATTTCGACTATCCCCAGGTTGCGGGCCGCACGGAGGTTGTCATCGTCGGATCGGGCCCTGCGGGGCTTTTTGCCGCACTGCGGCTGATCGAGCTGGGTTTCCGGCCCATCGTGCTGGAGCGCGGCCGCGACGTCTCGGCGCGCAAGCGCGACATCGCGCAGATCAACCGCAACGGGGCCGTTCCCGCCGACTCGAACTACGCCTTCGGCGAGGGCGGCGCGGGAACCTTCTCCGACGGCAAGCTCTTCACGCGCAGCAAGAAACGCGGCGACTACAACAAGGCGCTCCGGACGCTCGTCTTCCACGGCGCCGCGCCCGAGATCCTCTACGAGGCGCATCCCCATATCGGCACCGACAAGCTGCCCTATATCATCCGGAACATCCGTCGGACGATCCTCGATGCGGGCGGCCTGTTCCGTTTCGACAGCCGTGTAACGGACCTGCTGCTCCGCAACGGCCGTATCTGCGGCGTCTGCGCGGGTGACGAGCGGATCGAGGGGGCCGCCGTGGTGCTGGCCACGGGACACTCGGCCCGCGACATCTACGAACTGCTCCATGCCCGCGGCGTGCGTGTCGAGGCCAAGCTCTTCGCCATGGGCGTGCGCATCGAACACCCCCAGGCGCTCATCGACTCGATCCAGTACCACTGTCCGACGCGCGGCGAGTACCTTCCGGCCGCCTCCTATTCGCTCGTGAGCCAGGAGGGCGGGCGCGGCGTCTACTCCTTCTGCATGTGCCCCGGAGGATTCATCGTCCCGGCGATGACCGATGCGGCGGAGTCGGTCGTCAACGGCATGTCGCCCAGCGGCCGCACATCGCCCTATGCCAACTCGGGGCTGGTTACCGAGGTGCGCCTGTCGGATTTCGAATACCTCCGGCCGCAGTGGGGCGAGCTGGCGGGGCTGAAGTTCCAGCAGGCCTTCGAGCAGGCGGCGCGCCGTGAGGGCGGGGCGCATCAGATCGCCCCGGCGCAGCGCGTGGCCGACTTTGCCGCCGGACATGCGAGTGCCTCGCTGCCCGCAACATCGTATATCCCGGGCATCACCCCTTCGCGCCTCGACCGCTGGATGCCGCCGTTCATCGCCCAAAGCCTCCGGCAGGGCCTCCGCACCTTCGGCGGCCGCATGCGGGGCTACCTGACCAACGAGGCGGTGGTCGTGGGCGTCGAGTCGCGCACCTCGACCCCCGTGCGGATCCCGCGCGATGCGGCGACGCTCATGCACCCCGAGGTGGCGGGGCTCTTCCCCGCGGGCGAGGGGGCCGGCTATGCCGGAGGCATCATCTCGGCGGCCCTCGACGGCGAACGGATCGCCGAGGCCGTCGTCCGCTACGTCCAATCCTGAAACCAACGTTTGTCCCATGGAGACCAAGAGATACCTGCTTTTTGCCACGCTGCCCTATGCCTATCCGATTCTGCGGCCCCTGCAGGCGGAGATCCGCCGCCGGGGCGGTGAGGCGGCCTGGTTCCTCGAACCGGGCTGTCCGGACATGCTCGTCGCGGGCGAGCGGCGCCTGATGAGCGTCGGGGAGGTGATGGCGTACAACCCGATCGCCGTCTTCTCGCCGGTGCGCTACGTTCCCGACTTCTTCCCGGGAATCAAGGTCTCCGTCTTCCACGGCTATGCCAACCGCAAGCGGTTCGAGGCCGTGGACGACCACTTCACCATCCGGGGCTGTTTCGATATCTACTGCTCGCAGGGGCCGAGCAGCACCCCGACGTTCCGCGAACTCGAACGCAAGTACGGCTATTTCCGCGTCTACGAGACCGGCTGGCCGAAGGCCGACCTCTACTGCACGCCCGAGATGCAGCAGCTGCCCCGCAACGAGCGCCCCGTCATTCTCTACACCTCGACCTTCTCGCGGGGAATCACCTCCGCGCCGCTGCTCGTCGAGGAGATCCGTCATCTGGTCGAGGAGCGTCCGTGGGAGTGGATCTTCATGTTCCATCCGCTGCTCGACCCGGCCGTTTCGGAGCGCTACCGGGAGATTGCCGCCACGCACGAAAATGTCCGTTATGTGGGCAACACGTTCGATCTTGAGCCGCTGCGGCGGGCCGACGTGATGCTGTGCGACAGCTCGTCGATCATCATCGAGTTCATGCTCCTGGACAAGCCCGTCGTAACATTTCGCAACACGCATCCGGGCCCCTTCCTGCTCGATGTCCGCGAGCCGCGGCAGGTTGGCCCCGCGCTGGAGCGGGCCCTCACGCGGCCCGACGATCTGATGGACGAGCTGCGCAGATATGCCCTCTACCAGGAGCCGCACCGCGACGGACACTGCGCCTCACGGGTCATCGACGCCGTGGACGACTTCCTCGAACGGGGTTTCGACGGCCTGAAGCGCAAGCCGCTCAACCTGATCCGCAAATGGAAGATGCGGCGACGCTACCACTACTGGCCGTCGCCCTTCGGTGCAAAGAAGCGGGGATAGGGGGATTTAGAGGTGCAGCCCGCGGACAAGGCGGATCGTCCGGCGGGGTTTCCCGCCGCCGCAGGCAAGCCATCCCAGCAGGAGAATCTTCCGGTCATAGAAACTGCGCCTGTACTCGGGACGGGCATAACGGCGCAGCCGCTGCCAGTTGTCGATCATCGTGCGGGCGAGCAGGTCGGCCTGGGGGCTTTCGGACGATGCGCAGCGCCGCAGTTCGCGTCTCAGGCGTGAGAAGAAGAGCCGGCAGGTCAGGTAGCGCATCTCATCGTTGTAGTACTCCGTGGCATAGATTCCGTCGAGCAGCGTGCGGGTGCGGATAAGCACCTCGGGGTCGATGGGGCGGTGGAGCAGGCTGCCCGCCACGAACCGGTAGCGGTAGGTGGGGTGGCTGTGGCTCACCAGGTGGGTGATGTGGCAGCAGTAGCGGGCCGTGAATACCTCGTCTTCGGCGTAGCTGAGGCTCTCGTCGAAGCGCAGCCCCAGCCGTTCGATCGTCGCCCGCGAAAACAGCTTGTTCCAGGTCCATCCGAAACAGCGGATCCGCAGCAGCTCGGCCACGACCTCCATGCAGGCCGCATGCCCCTCCTGCGGCGTGATGCGCCGGTCGGGCACGGGGTATTGCCGTATGCGTTCACGGCCGCCGTGCGGGGGCCGTTCCTCGATGAGGTTCGTGAAGACGATGCCGTCCTCGCCGATGCCGCTGTTGCAGAGCTGCTCCAGGTGGTCCGGGGCGAGGGTGTCGTCCGCATCGACGAAGACCACAAACTCGCCGCGTGCCCGGTCGAGCCCCGTGTTGCGGGCCCGACTGACGCCCCGGTTCGGACCGTGGAAGACGCGCACTCGCGCGTCGCGCGCCGCATGGCGGTCGCAGATCTCGCCCGAGCGGTCGGGGCTCCCGTCGTCTATGAGCAGCAGCTCGAAGTCGCGCATCGTCTGGCTGAGGATGCTTTCGATGCACGCGTCGAGGTATTTTTCGACCTTGTAGACCGGGACTATGACGGATACCAGCATGGTTGGCAAGTGAGGTTTCGGTGGTTCGCGACGGTGGTTCAGTGCAGACGCCGTTCGGTGCCGGCGGGGGGCGCCGGATGGAGCAGGCGCCGGTTTTCGGGCGAAAGGAGCCCGATGTACTGGTCGATGCCCCGTTTGCAGCGGGTGCGGTGTTCGCGGATGCTCTCCAGGTAGTAGCGCTCGTTCGTGAGGCAGCGTTCGCGCGAAACCTTCTCGTGGTGCAGGTGGAAGGCCACGGCGCGGAACTTGATGCGCCGCTGGTGTACGCCGCTGTTCTTCAGGCGCAGCCCGAATTCCGTATCTTCGTATCCCCACCCTTCGAACGTCTCGTCGTATCCGTTGACGCGCAGGGCGTCCTCGCGCCAGAGAGCCATGTTGCAGCTGCGGGGATTGTATTCCGGGCTGAACATGCGGTAGAAGGCCGCGATGACGGGGATGCGCATGACGTTGTTGCTGCAGTAAACGCCCCGGGTGAGGGGCGAGAGCGAGGTGATCACGCCGCTGAGCACCTGCTGCGTGAGTTCGCGGGTCAGCATGCCGCGCGAGCCGGCGACGTAGCAGCCGCGGCGCGCGAAGGCCAGGTGGTCCTGGATGAAGTTGCGCTGCAGGATCAGGTCGCCGTCGATCTGGATGAGGTAGTCGCAGCGGCTTGCGGCGATGGCCTTGTTGCGGATGGCGGCCACGCGGAAACCGCGGTCTTCGTGCCAGATGTGGCGCACGGGAACCGGGGAGATCCGTTCGAAATGGCGTACGACGTCGTGCGTGTCGAGCCCCGAGCCGTCGTCGGCAATCAGGATCTCGTCGGGCAGTCTGCTCTGCCGCATGACGCTGTCAAGACACAGGTAGAGGGCCCGGGGCCAGTTGTAGGTCGATATGATCAGCGATACGGTCATCGTGCGGTGTCGGTTTTCGTTTGGGTGTGCAACATCGGGATTCCTGCAAAATCCCTGCCGCGGTCGGGTGTTTGCGGTCCGTTTCATGCGGAGCCTCTGCCCTTCCGGTGCGGGGATTTTGCCCAATCCGCTTTCAAAGAAAACGCTTTTTCGGCATTATACTGCACCCGGAACGAAAATATTGTTGCAAAATGATTACGCTTCCGTCTCGCATCCTTGATTTTCAGGCGGTTGAAAATGCCGCCGAAGTGTAATAATAAAAAATATCAAAAAAATATGAAATTTTTTTATTAAATAATTTGCAGGGAATCCGATTTCGCCTTATCTTTGCAGCGAAGTTTTAAGGTTCATTTAGGTTAGTAGTTTTAGGTTGGTGAGGAAACAAAGGATTAGGGACGGGTTCCCGGATCCGCGTTTCCTTTTTTTGTTTCCCTGCTTTCGGCCGCTTCTTCGGCCGTTTTTGTGCAGCCCGCCTGCGTATGAAGCTGTCCGGCGGTTGCGTTTCCTTCATCTGACTTTCGCTTCACTTTCGTTCGAACCCGTCTCCCGCTGGAATCCTTCCGCACCCTGACGGCCTCCCTTTCCCCCGAAATTCCCTGCGTCAGCCGCCTGCGACCCGTT
This sequence comes from Candidatus Alistipes faecigallinarum, assembly GCA_019115605.1. Lineage (GTDB taxonomy): Bacteria > Bacteroidota > Bacteroidia > Bacteroidales > Rikenellaceae > Alistipes > Alistipes faecigallinarum. The sequence continues at coordinate 5,419 of DXDG01000021.1, read as the reverse complement.
TCCGGCCGTTTTGCGTCGGATACCCGCCTTCTCTTATTTGTTTTGTGGGTTTTATTGTAATCCGATGATCAATAGCTGTTTACGTGAAAACGAAAGAAACCGGAATGTTATCAAATTGTTAAATATATTTAAAATATTCATAAATTATTTGCAGAATATAAAATCCGCCCTTATCTTTGCAGTGAAGTTTTAAGGTTCATTTAGGTTAGTAGTTTTAGGTTGGTTGAGGAGATCGGCAGGTTGTGAGGCCGCAAGGGCTTCACTAAGACTTGAGGGACGGTGCTCGTTCCGAAGGTCGAATACCTCCGATTAAACCTCGCTTTTTGGCAAGGGGTGGTTCCCTTACCAAAAAAGGTCCTAGTCGTGAGACTCGGACCTTTTTCTTTTTCCGGCGGGCGGTGTTGTCGTCCGGCGGGCGGATGACCCTGCGGCCCGGCCTGGGCGGCCGGATCAGCGCGCGGAGAGCTCCTCCCAGCCGACCGGCACCTCAATGGCTCCCATGGCGTAGCAGGCGATGTCGTAGGGGTTGTAGCAGAAGACGATCGAATCGGCCTCGATGCGGAAATTCTCCGTTGCGCCGATCTCTTCGGGAAAAAATCCCCGGTCGGCAAGCTCCTCGCGGTTGCGCGCCCCGTATTTCGTGCAGAGTTTTTCCACAATCAGCGTGTCGAGACGTTCGGCCTGCTCCCCGGTGAAGAGGTCGGCCGTCGTGATTTCGTATCCGTCGGCGAGCGAGTAGGTGTGGTACTCGGTCGTATAGCTTCCGTGAGCCCCTCCCGTATAACTCGAACGGGTGATTGTGCAGAGGAGCAGCGTGTCGCGGAGCGAGATCGCGGATTCTGCGGAGATCTCGTAGGCGTGGTTGGCGACGACGCCCGGCCGGTCGGGCATGCAGGTGGTGTCGATCTCGCGGATTGCGGCTTCGAGGGCCTCCCGCAGGGAGCGGGCGGGCACGGGTGTTTCGAAGAAATAGCGGATGTTGGCCGACTCGATGGCGCCGAGCGCCGGAGACTTGTCGGCGTTGCGGATCGTGGTGAAGCGGAAGTCGACGCGGCACTCCGCTCCGTTGCGGGTCAGCAGCGTGTCGATCGTTACGAGGTCAAGGTCGGGACGCACTTCGCGTCGGGAGCAGGACGACGCGGTCAGCAGGGTCGCGGCGGCCAGTAGCAGGACGGACTTTTTCATCTTTTTGTGGATTTCCGGTTGTTCAACGCGGGTAAAGATAGTCAAAAAGGGGTAGCCGGAGCCGGAAATGAAAAAAAATCACACTTTTTGGCGGAAAATTTTGGAGTTTCAAAATATGGCGCTATCTTTGCACCACAAAACTCAAGCGGTGGATTCATCTAAGGGTTAGGATACATGCCTCTCACGCATGACATAGGGGTTCGAATCCCCTATCCACTACCAAAGGCCTGTCGGTTTCCGGCAGGCTTTTTTTGTGGCCGCGGCATTGCGTGTGGCCGCGGCATTGCGTGCGGCCGCGGTATTGCAGGCTGTCGGAGGAGGCGGGGCTCTCCGGACGTTGTGGCCGTTGCGGCTCTCCGGACGTCGCAGGCGTCGTGGCTGCCTCGGACGTCGCGGGCGTCTTGACTGCCTCGGGCATCCATGAAAACGGGCGACCCTCACAAGGGTCGCCCGCATCTTTTGAAAGAGGGATCGGATTACTTCTCCGCCTTTCCCTTGAAACGTTCGATCTGGCGCTTCAGGGCGTCGATGGCTTCGTCCACCGACTCCTCGAAAGCCTTCGACTGGTGGCAGGCAACCAGGTCTTCACCCGGCATGTGCAGCGTAATGGTGGCTATCTTGTTTCCCTTCTCATGATCCTTGTCGAGCTTGAGAATCACCTCGGCACCGGTTGCCCGTTCTGCGAAACGATCCAGCTTGGCCATCTTGGCATTCACGAATTCGACCAGCCGCTTGTCGGCATCGAATTTCACGGATTGAATCTGTACGTTCATAACCTTACAGTTGTTAAAGAGTTAATATTACCCATCCTTTTCCCGGGGATGGGCCTTCAAGTACACCTCCCGGAGCCTGGCGATGCTGTTGTGCGTGTAGACCTGCGTGGCCTGCAGCGAGGCGTGTCCCAGAAGCTCCTGAATCTCACGCAGGTCGGCGCCGCCGTTCATCAGGTGCGTGGCGAAGGTGTGGCGCAGCACATGGGGGCTCTTCTTTCCCTGCACGCCGCCTTCCGTCAGTTCGCGCTGTACGATGCGGTAGACCGTGATCCGGGGGATGCGTTTCCCTTTCACCGTTAAAAATAGCGCTTTTTCCCCGGAAACGCAAATATTTTGCCGTCGAATCCCCTCGCGGTAGTGTAAAATCTTCTCGCGGACGGCCGCAAGGATGGGAACGATCCGCTCCTTGCCGCCCTTGCCGCGGATGCGCAGCGAACGGAAGTCCTCCGAGAAGTCGTCCAGATTGATTCCCACCAGTTCGGCGAGGCGCAGTCCGCAGCTGTACAGCATCAGGACGATCAGCTCGTCGCGCTCCCGCGTGAAGTCGTCGGACGCCTCCTTGCAGTCGGCGACGATCTGCCGCATGCGGCTTTCGGGCACGAAGGCCGGGAGGCGTTTCGGGGTCTTGAGGGCGCGTATCGGCTGCATGATGTCGTGCGGTATGGCGCCCGTGCGGTGCAGCCAGCGGAAGAGGGCCCGCAGCGACGAGACCTCGCGGTTCATCGAGGCGGCGCCCAGCCGGCCCTGCTCCGTGCGTTCGATGATCCACGCGCGGACGTCGTCGGTGGTAACCCGCCGCGGATCGAACGTCGCGTCGGTGCAGTCGAGCCATGCGAGAAAACGCTCGATGTCGCGGCGGTAGTTGCGCACCGTCAGCGGCGAGTAGCGTCTTTCGGCCTCAAGATAGCGTATGAACTCCGGCAGCATGTTGCAAATATAGCGAAAAACGGGGCCGGCCCGGTATCCGTTCCGGGAATCTTTTTTTTGTCCGGTCCGTGCCCGACAGCCGAAGGGTGTTGGGATGTCCGCTCTTTTTGCCTATCTTTGTTCAAATCCAACGAACGAATCATGAAACAGAGCTGGAAACCCGGAACGGTGCTCTACCCGCTGCCGGCGGTGCTGGTGAGCTGTGGCGCCACGCCCGAAGAGTACAACATGCTGACCGTGGCCTGGACGGGCACCGTCTGCACGACACCGCCGATGTGCTACGTCTCGATCCGCCCCGAGCGCCATTCGTACGGGATCATCCGCCGCACGGGCGAATTTGTCATCAACCTCACGACGCGGCGGCTGGCGCGGGCCGTCGACTGGTGCGGTGTGCGTTCGGGCCGCGACTGCGACAAGTTCCGCGAGATGGGCCTCACGCCCCTGCCGGCCGAGAAGGTGCAGGCGCCGATCATCGCTGAGGCCCCGGTGCATATCGAGTGCCGCGTGCGGCAGATCCTGCCGCTGGGTTCGCACGACATGTTCCTCGCCGAGGTGGTGCATGTCCAGGCGGACGATGCCTACCTGGATCCCGCGACGGGCCGCTTCTGCCTCGAACGGGCCGAGCCGATCGTCTATTCGCACGGCGAGTACTTCGCCCTGGGCGAGGCTCTCGGGCACTTCGGGTGGTCCGTGCGCAAAAAGAAGAAGCCGGAACGGTAGGGGCGAGTGCACCCGTTCCCGAATCATCCATGAGAGCGGAAATCCGAAGGAGACCCCGTGGCTGCTGAAAAGAGACCGGCATCCGCCGGGGCGTCGGGTCTCTGACCGTTACCCTCCCCCTCACCGGCCGGTGTATCGAAGAGGTCCGGCTGCCGGCAAGCCTCTCTTGCCGACACAGCCGCCATGCAAAAAGCAAAACCCCGTCGAACTTGCGTTCAACGGGGTTTCCAGTGCCCAGGACAGGAATCGAACCTGCACGCCTTGCGGCACACGCACCTGAAACGTGCGCGTCTACCTATTCCGCCACCTGGGCATTGTACCGGTGTTTTCCGGAATTGCGGTGTGCAAAAGTAACACTTTTTTTTGAATCCGCAATTCTTTTTCCCGAAAAAAAACTACTTGCTGAAGAATTTATACTGAAACAGAAGCATATAGACAACCGCTACGGAGATGTATGCGTCGGCCAGATTGAAGATCGCCCCGAAGAAGTAGTTGTTGCTGTCGACCAGGAAGCGCAACAGGCGCGGCACGCTGTTCCACTGGAAGAGCGGGAAGTAGAACATGTCCACCACCTTGCCCATCATGAATCCGGCGTAGTGTCCGCCGAACTGCGCAACCGTATAGGGGGTCGATTCCGTGAAGATCAATCCGTAGAAGGCGCTGTCGAGAATGTTGCCCAGCGCTCCGGCGATGATCAGGGCCAGTCCGATCATGACGCCCCGCGGCGTATCCTTGCGGTTGCGGTGAAGGTACACGAGCAGCCAGCCGAGGGCGCCCACCATGACGATGCGGAAAATGCCCAGCAGCAATTTGCCCCAGTCGTAACCGCCCGAAGTTGCGATGCGCATGCCGAAGGCGGCGCCGCTGTTCTCGATAAAGCGCAGCTGGAACCAGTCGGGGAAGACCATGATCGCCTCGTCGAGGTGCATGTGGGTCTTCACCCAGATCTTGAGCGCCTGGTCCGCCACGAGCAGCAGCAGAATCAGCAGCGAGATTTTTTTCAGATTCATCGTGTCGTTGGTTTTGTGCGGACAAAGGTAATAAAAAAATGAGAGATTCCGACGCTGCGGATCCCGGCAGGCGAAGGCAGACGGTACGGGCCGTGCGCCGGCTTCCCCTCCCCGGTCCCGACTCCCTGGCCCGTATCCGCGGCAGAGACCCGCGGTCGGGTAGCAACGATGCGATCTTTATATATATAAGGTATGGGGTGCCGAAAAGGGCAAAAATGTATTTTTCTTGCAAAAAAGATGCGGAAATGTTTGCAGGTTCGGAAAAAGTCGCTACCTTTGCATCCGCATTTGAGAAATAACGGTTCTTACACATAAGGTCGAAAGTTTACAGTAAAGGAGCTGGAGATCGTAGTAGGCTGAATTTCAGTAAGATGCAACGTTCTTGAAAAAGTTTTGGTGATTTGAAAAAGATTGCTTATCTTTGCAATCCCTTTCGCACTCTTCGGCAACGATGAGGCTCCGGAAACGGGGCGGCGAAAAAAAATCTGAAAAAGATTTGGCGGATTCAAAAATAGTACTTATCTTTGCAATCCCTTTCGCATCGTAAATGCGAAGCTTTTTTTAAGTGGTTCTTTGAATTACTGGTTATTTTTGAGAGAAAAGAAATGTAGTATTTATCTGTCAATTCCTTTATCCAAAGGAAGCGAATAGTCAGGACTCTAACGATACATTAATTTTATACAATGGAGAGTTTGATCCTGGCTCAGGATGAACGCTAGCGGCAGGCTTAACACATGCAAGTCGAGGGGCAGCGAGGTGTAGCAATACACTGTCGGCGACCGGCGCACGGGTGCGTAACGCGTA
>DXDG01000020.1 GCA_019115605.1 Candidatus Alistipes faecigallinarum | reverse complement strand
GAGCAACGAAAGGCAAACACTTCATTATTAGACAAAATAGACGAAATGTATAAAAGCAGGGGGATTAGCCCATAACCCTTTAAATAAGAAAACACCCGACTTTACATTCTTGGGTGTAAAATCGGGTGTTTGTTTTGTAAAACATTGGTTTTCAATGTTTGTTGCGGTGCGGACGGCTCTCGACCCCTTCGGCTATGCGTTCGAAGAGGCTTTTCGAGATATCGTCATCGATGGTCAGCACAGCATCGCGCATGATCTTGAAGGTGTGGACTGTAATATGGTCGTAGTTGAACATGAAAAAGACGTCGTCGATCATCAGGCGGATGATATCGTCGAGAAAGATGACGTCGTGGCGTTCCGGCTCCGAGGGAAGCACGACAAAACGCGGGCAATGGGTGCTTGACGGAATGCGGATGACGGCGTAACGAGTATTCTTGCCGTTCCCGCAGGACATTCTCACACCCAGGTAGGCATTGCCATCGGGCAGGAAGGGAATCTTGATCGACTTGCGAAGGATGAGCGGCACAAGATATGGCGACACTACTGACACGAAGTAGTCGCGGCAGAAAGTTCTCTGGCGTTCGGTGAGTTGTCCCTCGCCGACGACGAAGATGCCCTGCTGCTCCATCTCGTGAAGCAGTTCGTGATAAGTCCGTGTGAAAGCCTCTTGGGCCCGTTCGGTTTGCCGACTCACCTCAACGAGCAGTTCCGAAGGGGTGTAACCGCCGATGAGCCGCTGCTGCCGCTGCTTGTGGGTGCGGCAGAGCCGCATCAGATTGGCAATGCGCACTTTGAAGAACTCATCCTGGTTGTTGGAAAAGATGCCGAGAAACTGAAGTCGCGCAAGCAGCGGAACACTATGGTCTTGTGCCTCCTGCAAGACGCGCTCGTTGAACGAGAGCCAGCTCAGCTCGCGATTGTTGTAGGTGAAATCCATATCAAGATCGGGTCAGAAGTTCCAGGAAATGTGTTTCGGCAGACTCAACCCATGTGCGGAATTCCTGAGCCGTGGCGGAACCTCCGCCATGGCTCAGGTAATCGGTGAAGCGTCCCGGATCGAAACGCTCGGAGACAATACCGGCCCCTGCGGCTGCAGCATCCGCGGCATTGATCCGCTGCTCGATATGGGCAGGGATAAGCATCATCGGCTTGCGGTGATACATCGCTTCGCAAACCGATTCAAAGCCTGCCGTGGTGATGTATCCCCGGCAGCGGCGCATGAGCTGGAGAAAGAGGCGGTCGTCGAGGCGGTGAAAGGTGAGGTTGCTCTCGGCCTGCCAAAGATCCGGACGACCCTGACAATCCCAGAAGACGTGGAAACGGTATTGAGGATGTTGAGCGCACCAGTGCCGCAGTTCGTCGGCGAAGCCGTTGTTGACCATGTATCCGAGGATGAACCCCTCGTCGGATGCCTTACCTTCGAGAGCCTCGTGACGCAGCAGCGGAGGCACGACGTAGATGTGCCGCTGGAAGTCGTCTGGCATCGGCTGGAACGAAAGGGCCAACAGGTCATTGCATCCCCAGGCGGTCATATGAGCATGAAGGCGCAGCAGGATTCCCTGAATACCCTTGCGACGGCTGTGGCGGTAGAGCAGATGGTTGAGCAGGAACTGATGGGCGATGCCCGTCATCGGGATCCGGATTCCGAAGCGGCGGACCGTGAATCCGGTGAGCAGTTCGTAGAAGTTGATGATCCGGTCGGGACAGAGCGCCTCAATCCGGTCGCGGATCAGGTGCATGCTGCGGTCGAAGGCCAGCAGCCGCTTCGGGACAGCATTGCACAGCAGCGTGCGGAACATGTTGACCGAACGGTTGTTGCGGTCGAATGCAAACTGCGGAGTCTCGAATTCGGTAACCGGAGCTCCAATCTTCGTATAAAAAAAGGCAGGCAGAGTGCGTAAGGTGCTGCGGCCCACGAGGACTCCGACAACCTCATGTCCGTGGTGACGGAGCATCTCCGCCAATGAAAGTGCCTGCGTGAGATGTCCCCGTCCTTCTCCCTGTATGGCAAAAAGGAATCGCATCAGTGAGCCTCCTTCTCCGTATCGTAGCGTAGGATTGTCCAGTTCCCGGCGTAATCTTCGGCCAGGGCTGTCATCGACTCGACCCAATCGCCCGAGTTCAGATAAAGCACATCGCCGATCATACGCTTGTCAGCTTGGTGAATGTGCCCGCAGATCACTCCCGTACACCCCTTCTGGTTTGCCACACGGACCAGATGCTGCTCGAAGTCGCTGATATAGGAGACCGAAGCCTTGACCTTTTGCTTGATTTTCTGCGAAACGGAGTAATAGGGAAGACCCCGCTTCATGCGGCGGCGGTTGTAAAGGCGATTGAACCACATGAGCAGCGAATAGCCTATGTCGCCAATCCTCGCCAGCCACCGCATCGAGGAGGTAACGTGGTCGAAGATGTCGCCGTGCAGGACATAGAAACGTTGGGAACCGCTCGTGTAGATATAATCGCGCTGAATACGGATGTTGGCGAAATGCAGCGGGAGGATGCGTTCCAGAAAATCGTCGTGGTTGCCTCTCAGGTAGATGATCTGCGTGTCATGCTGGATCTCCAACAAGCGGCTGATGAAATTCGTGTGGCGGCGTTTCCACTTTTCGCGGCGGCCGCGGAGCAATTCCCAGCCGTCGATGATGTCGCCGCACAGGATCAATGTATTGCAGGTGTGATACTTCAGAAAACGGTTGGCCTCTTTGGCTTTCGACCATTTCGATCCAAGGTGGATGTCAGACATCACGATGGTCTTGAAGTGTTTGGATTCGGTCATAGAACTCCGTTTTGACGCTACAAATAAAGTGTGCGGGGCTTTCGGAGTTATGACATCCGGGTGAAGATTTCATGAAACGAGATGCGGGCCACAATATTGATATTGCAGCCCGCATCCGGAATCCTGGCTTCATATCGGCCCACATCGCATCGTGCAATGCGGGTGGTTGAAGGCAGCGCTATTTGTGCCGTTCGATTACATATTCCAGTTCGCCGCGACTGTTCACCAGCGTGTAGTGCATCACATTCTCATCGAACGACAGCAGTCCGAAGCCCGAATTTTCGCTCGCATACTGCGTCAGCGGCCCCCACTGCGGAGCCCGCTGCTTCGAGGCCGACGTGTTCACCACATAGTCGATGCTGTCCTGCCCCGTCCGGATATGCTGGAACGTATGGATGTGCCCGCAAAAGTAGGCGTCAACCCCGTTCCGACGGAAAACATCCTCCAGACGCGCCCGCATGTTCTCCTGCTCGATGTCGTCCTTCTTGTCGTAGGTGTACATCGGGTGGTGTCCCACCACGATCTTCCACTTCTCGGTCGAAACCCGCAGCACGCTGTCGATCCAGCGAACCTCGGCATCGGGATCCACAAGCTGCACGTCGGGGTACTGGACCGAATCCTTGCGGTACTTGTCGATCAGCGGCGCCGTGTCGATAAAGACGAAACGCACTCGATCCGCATCGGGTTCATCATCGTCCAACGGCACGGAGAGGGTGTAGTAACGGTCGGGCATGTTCCAGCGGCGGCTTATCTCGGAATAGTCCATCATCGCCTGCGTGTTGCCCCGATACTCATGGTTGCCCAGCACGCCGTACCACGGACACTGCAACTCGCCATGGGTATAAATACTCTCGAAATTGCTCCACAGCAACGGGTCCTGCGTCGATTGAATTCCCTGATAGTGGAACAAATCACCACACGAGATGACGAATTCAGGTCCCAGGGCATCGGCATAGACTCCCATCCATTCGCCGATCAATCGCTGATCGTAGGAGCCATTGCGGCCGGCATCGGCAAGCATCAAAATATTGAGTTCGCCGTCATAGGTTCCTTCGGCAACTCTTTTTTCGGGATCGGCAGTCGTGCAGGCTGCGAGAGCCCCGGCCAGCAAAATAGTGCAGAATCTCTTCATATCAATAATTAAAAGGAATTTGTTTTTCGGCGGCAAATATAGGCAATAAATCCTAACGAGGAATCACCCCATGTAAACTTGATAATTTTGTAATATGCTTGCATTCAAACTGTTATGTAGACGTAAAATCACAGTAACATCACCTCCATACTTTTGCTGCAGAAATCCGAAACACAAACATTCACATAATATAAAGTATGAAGAAACATTGCCTACCTCTTTTTTTTGCCGTGGCGTTGAGCTCCGCACTACCCGTTTCACTCGCAGCCTCCACGGTCGGTGAAACCGAAGCCGAAGCGCTGGCAGCCGCAGCCGCGGCTCGTGGATCGATCACCGGAGTTGTGCTCGACGACAACCACCACGCTATCCAGGGCGCCGTGGTTTATATCGCATCGCTGAATCTCGGCGCCGTTACGGCTTCTGACGGAAGTTTCTCCCTGCGCGGCGTTCCCGAAGGAAAATACGACGTCTGCGTCAACTACGTCGGATACGAACAGATTTGTCAGACCTATGACATCCGCAAGGGGCAGACCGAACACTGCGAATTCATCCTTCACGAAGGCATGGCCATCGGCAGCGTCGTTGTGTCGGGCATTGTCGAGGGTCAGCGCCGCGCCCTCTCGATCCAGAAGAACAACGACGGCGTGAGCAACATCGTTGCCGCCGACCAGATGAGCCGTTTCGCCGACGCCAATATCGGCGATGCCATGAAGCGAATTCCGGGTATCAACGTTCAATACGACCAGGGCGAAGCCCGCTTCGGACAAATTCGTGGTACGGCCCCCGATCTGACCTCGGTAACACTCAACGGCAACCGCCTCCCCTCGGCTGAAGGCGACTCGCGAGCCGCACAGCTGGACCTTATCCCGACGGACATGATCCAGACCATCGAAGTCCACAAGGTCGTCACGGCCGACATGGACGGTGATGCGATCGGCGGTTCGGTGAACCTTGTAACGAAAAACTCGCCTTACCGCCAGACCGTAGCCGCTACGGCCGGAGCCGGATACAACCCCGTCTCGCAACGTGTCACGTTCAACGGTTCGGCAAGTTGGGGCTCGCGCTTCTTCAACGACAAACTCGGCGTTATGGCCTCGCTGGCCTATCACAACAACCCGATCGGATCGGACAACATTGAAGCGACCTGGAAAGAGGACGATTCTGGAAATGCCTATGTCGACGAGTTTGAAATCCGACAGTATTATGTACACCGCGAACGCCAGAGTTACTCGCTCTCGTTCGACTGGAAATTCAACGAAAACCACAAGATCGAACTCCGAGGCATGTACAACCGCCGCAACGACTGGGAAAACCGATACCGCCTGACCTACAAGGACATTACACCCGACGCGGACGGCACGGCAACGGCCTACCTGCGCCGTCAGACTAAAGGCGGATCGCCCGACAACAAGTTTGCACGCCTCGAACGTCAGCAGACCGCGGACATCGCCCTCTCGGGAGAACACAATCTCGGCTGGCTGGGTGTCGAGTGGGGCTTCGACTATGCCCGCGCCTCGGAGGACCGTCCCAACGAGCGCTACATCGGTCTGGAGAGCGACGAGGACAACCCGATCCGCTTTGACGTTGATCTCTCGGATGAACGCGAACCGCGCTTCACTCCTTCGGACGCCTCGCTCATGGCGCTCAACACGGCGAACTTCATTAAACTCGACGAACTGAACGAATCGTTCAGCGAGATCGAGGAGACCGAATACAAGGCCCACATCGATCTCCGCGCCCGCCTCTTCACGGGAACCTTCGCCGGAACGCTCCGCGCCGGATACAAATTCCAGGACAAGGACAAGTCGAAACTGATTACCTTCTACGACGTGGAGCCCGCCGACGAAACTTCCTTCATCGCTCAGGCCATGAGCGCTGGCAACACCTACAACGCCACACGCAAGAACTTCTACGCCGGAGACTACACCGTCGGTGATTTCGTCAGCAAGCAGTACCTCTCTCGCCTCGACTTTGCGGACGCCTCGCAGTTCGACCGCACGCGCAATCCGATGGAGGAGGCCGAGAACTACACCGGCCACGAAACCATCCACGCCGCCTACCTGCGTTACGACCAGCAGTTCGGCAACCGCCTGAAGCTCATCGCCGGACTCCGGCTCGAACACACCGCCTACGACTACACCGGAAATGCCCTCCACGTGGATGCCGAGGAGGAGAATATCACTTCGACACCGACTACCCGCAAGACGGACTTCGACAACTGGCTTCCCTCGGTTCTGCTCAAGTACGAACCGATCGACGACATGGTTCTCCGCGCCAGCTTCACCACGACGCTCGCGCGTCCGAAATTCAGCCAGATGGTACCGGGCGACCGCGTGAACCTCGCCGACGAAGAGTACACGATGGGTAACCCCGACCTGCGCAATACCGTATCGAACAACTACGACCTGATGTTCGAGTATTACTTCAAGTCGATCGGTCTGGTATCGGCCGGCGTCTACTACAAGCAGATCTCCGATTTCATCGTTGATGCCATGATCGAGGACCAGACGATCGGCGGCACCGAATTCAAGGAGTTCTACAAGGCTGTCAATGCTGGAGACGCCACGTTGCTCGGCATCGAGGTGGCCTTCCAGCGCGACCTGGGATTCATTACCCCCGTCTTGAAGAATTTCGGCATCTACACCAACTACACTTACAACCACTCGAAGGTGACCCGTCTGACCGACCCGATCTTTGCCGGACGCAACGACGACATCAAGCTGCCCGGGACTCCCGAGCATACGGTCAACGCCTCGCTCTACTTCGAGAACAAGCGCCTCACGGCCACCCTTTCGTACAACTACGCCAGCTCATTCCTTGACAACGAAGAGATGGGTATGACCCCCTTCACGGACCGTTACTACGACAGCGTCAACTACCTCGACGCCAACATCTCGGTCCGCGCCACGAAGCACATTTCGATCTTCGCCGAGGTGGGCAACCTGCTGAACCAGCCCCTGCGCTACTATCAGGGGACAAAGGACCGCGTCCGCCAGGCCGAATACTACGGCATCCGCTGTTCGCTCGGTGCCAAGGTCCGCTTTTAAAATACGCAACCACAAAAAAGAGCGCCGTTCGCATGGAACGGCGCTCTTTTTTTCGAGTCGAAACGTTACAAAAGGTGGTATTGCCGGTAGAGTTCGTGGATAATGCCGTCGGCAAGCCCCATACGAGGAACCAGGATCGTGTCAATCTGGCAAATGCACAACACATCCGTGAAGATCCGCAGCGCCGGGACGATCACCTCCGCACGACTTTGATTCAAATAGAGCTGTTCCATGCGTTGGGCCACAGACATGGCCCGCAGCCGGTTGTAGAGAGCATTTAGCTCCTTGGCATGGATGCACTCACGGGACTTCTTTTCAAGAAGTTTGTGGGTTTTGTTGATATTTCCTCCCGAGCCGATGATTCCCGAAGGGTGCCATGTCCGGGCCACCTCACGGAGCCATTCCTCGAAATGCAACCATTCGGCCGGGGCCTCTGCGCCGCTGAAGATACGCACGGTCCCCAGTCGGAACGAGCGGGCCTCGACCTTGCTACCGCGGGCGTAAACAACGATCTCGGTACTACCGCCTCCGACATCGACGTAGAGATAGGTTTTTTGGGGATCGAGCGTTTCCTTCAGCCCTCCGGCTGCGAAGATCGTATCAGCTTCCGTTTCGCCGTTGATGATCTCGATCGAAATGCCACTGCAGCTGCGAACGAGTTCGGCAATCTGCCCGCCATTCGAGGCCTCTCGCATGGCACTTGTAGCGCAAGCACGATAGTCGTGCGTGCCGAATGCCCGGAGTAGGGCACTAAACCCCTGCATGGCATCGCATAGTGCCTCTATTTTGGCCGAACTGATATGCCCTCGCAGGAAGGCATCGTCGCCCAAACGAATGGGAACCCGCACGAAGGCTGCCTTTTTGTACTCGACGTGCCCGTCCTCGTAATCCTCGATATAGTTGATGAGCAACCGGATTGCGTTCGATCCGATGTCGATGGCGCCAAAAGTGTCTCTCTTCATGATAGGAGGTGGGTATTGTGTATCCGCCGCCGAAGCTGCTTTCCCAGAACATACGATACAACGACCGCATATCGGATTTTCAGCTGGTCGAGGCAAGTAGTTTCAAAGCTTCGGAGAAGCTATTTTTTTACAAAAATAGACGTTTTAGCCATTCGATCGATGCGCAGACAACTTTTGACACAATAATTTAATTTCCGGTATTCCCAGGTCAATTATGAGGACCGAGATTATGCCGGAGGAACTTTGCGCAGGGTTTGCCTGTGGCAACTCATCCTGACCTTGCGTGGTCCGTCCGGCGGCTTATTTTTGCGGCAGAAAGGGAAGGGCTACTTGTTTTTTAACTTCGCAGCATCACGTTTGAGCTGCTCCGCCTCCTGGGACTTCAGCCGCGCCTGCTCGTCGAGAGCCGCCCTTCTGCGCACCAGCCGTTCGTACTCCTCGACGTCCCTTCGCATCGAATCAATACGTCGCTGATCCTGCTCGACTTCGAACAGTTCCTCCAATTCCGACAG
>DXDG01000019.1 GCA_019115605.1 Candidatus Alistipes faecigallinarum | reverse complement strand
GCCCGGCTGGGCATCGCCGACCGCTTCCACTTCACGGGATTCCTCCGCGGCGAGGACGTGCACAAGATGTTCCAGCTCTCGGACGTCTACGTCATGCCGTCGGTTTCGGAGCCCTTCGGCATCTCGCCCCTCGAGGCCATGCGCTCGAACGTCCCGGTCATCATCTCCAAGCAGAGCGGCGTGGCCGAAGTGCTGGACTACGCCGTGAAGGTGGACTACTGGGATGTCGACGCCCTTGCCGACTCGATCTACGCCCTGATCACCTACCCGGCCCTCGCCCGCATGTTCGCCGCCAAGGGCCTCGAGGAGGTCACCAACCTCAAGTGGAACGACGCCGCAGCCAAGATCAAGAAAGTCTACGAAGCCGCAATCGAAGAAAACAAGAAACACTAAAATAAACTGACCTTATGAAAACCGTCTGCTTATACTTTCAGGTACACCAGCCCTGGCGTCTGAAGAAATACCGCTTCTTCAACATGGGCAAGGACCACAACTACCTGGACGACCTGCTCAACCGCTCGATCATGCAGAAGGTCGCCCGGCAGTGCTACCTGCCGATGAACGCCCTGCTGCTGAAACTCATCAAGGAGAACAAGGGCAAGTTCCGCTGCACGTTCTCGATCACCGGCACGGCCGTCGAGCAGTTCCGCGCCTTCGCACCCGAGGTGCTCGACTCGTTCAAGGAGCTCGCCGCCACGGGATGCGTCGAGTTCCTGGCCGAGACCTACTCGCACTCGCTCGCCTCGCTCGCCTCGAAGGAGGACTTCACCGAGCAGGTGAAGCTCCACATGGCGATGCTCAAGAAGGAGTTCGGCGTAAAGCCCACCGCCTTCCGCAACACGGAGCTCATCTACTCGGACGAGATCGGCGAGATGGTCGCCGGCATGGGCTTCCGCACGATGCTGGCCGAGGGAGCCAAGCACGTGCTGGGCTGGAAGTCGCCCAACTACGTCTACGCCAACGCCATCGACCAGAAGCTGCGGCTGCTGCTGCGCAACTACAAGCTCTCGGACGACATCGCGTTCCGCTTCTCGGACAAGAACTGGGACCAGTGGCCGCTGACGGCCGACAAGTACGTGTCGTGGCTTGCGTCGGAGGATACGCCGGGTGAGGTCATCAACCTCTTCATGGACTACGAGACCTTCGGCGAGCACCAGGGAGCCGAAACGGGCATCTTCGAGTTCATGCGGGCGCTGCCGAAGGCGATCCTCGCCAAGAAGAGCGGCCTGGAGTTCGCCACGGTGAGCGAAACGGCCAAGAAGCACCAGCCCGTCTCGGTGCTGCACTGCCCGCACGTGATGTCGTGGGCCGACGAGGAGCGCGACGTGACGGCATGGCTCGGCAACGAGCTGCAGAACGAGGCCTTCTCGAAGCTCTACGCACAGAAGGAGAAGGTCAAGGCCCTCAAGAGCCCCGATTTCGACTACGTGTGGAGCTTCATGCAGACCTCGGACCACTTCTACTACATGGCGACGAAGTGGCTCTCGGACGGCGACGTGCACTCCTACTTCAACCCCTACGATTCGGCCTACGACGCCTTCATCAACTACATGAACGTCCTCTCGGACTTCATCATCGAGCTGGACAAGGCCGTGGCCGCCAAGGCCGCCCGCAAATAGGACGGACCGCGGTCGTCAATCGCGAAAACCGGACTTTCCTTTTCGGAAGGTCCGGTTTTTTCTTTCCCGTTCCGGCCAAAACGCGAAGCCAAACTCCCCGGCGGAACGGAGACATCTCCCGAGCAGGGGAGGGTAAACTTCCGGCAGAGCGAACGCAGCTTCCGTACAGAACGGGCCAGCACCCCGGGCGGAGCGGATGCCGCATCCGGGAAGGAGAACCCGCCAGAGCGGACCTATTGCCGCGCCCGCTCCTCGAGGATTGCCTCCTTGTGCTGCTGAGCCCACTCCACAAGAGAAAAGAGGTGCGGCAACAGGCTCTCGCCGCGCGGCGAAAGGCGGTACTCGACACGCGGCGGCACCTCGGCGAAGAGCTCGCGGCGGATCAGGCCGTCGCGCTCGAGCGAACGCAGGGTCACCGTCAGCATCCGCTGCGAGATGTCGCCGATCGTCCGCCGGATCTCGTTGAAGCGCATGACGCCGTTGGCGTGCAGCGTCATCAGTACAAGCATCGACCACTTGTCGCCGAGACGGGCCAGCACGTCGCGGACCGGGCAGCTGCCCGTCGGATGAAAATTCGTCCAATTTTTTTCAGATTCCATCTTCGTCGTTTTCAGTAAAGCGTACAAAAAGGTAACCGACGCACATTCCGGTGCCTTCTTGCAGGTTCGACCGGAAGGGGATATATTTGCCGTATACAAAGATAACGAACTTATCAAAAGTAACTAACGTTTCACTCAAAAAAAACAAGCGTATGGCAAAGAAGGTGGCCGTCGTGGCCGTGAATCCCGTCAACGGGATGGGTCTGTTCCAGTACCTGGAGACATTCTACGAACACAAGATTCCCTGCACGCTCTTCGCCGTGGCGGAGACGACGCAGATCAAAACCAACTCGGGCGTGGCGCTGACGGCCGACCGGGTGATCGCCGACCTGAAGGGGCACGAGTCGGAATACGATGCCCTGGTATTTGCCTGCGGCGACGCCGTTCCCGTCTTTGCGGAGCACGCCGGCGAGGCATGGAACCGCGACCTGATGGAGGTGCTCAACCGCTTCGGCGAGAGCGGCAGGCTGATGATCGGCCACTGCGCCGCCGGACTGATGTTCGGATTCGCCGGAACGGCCAAAGGACGCCGCGTCGCCGTGCATCCGATGGCCCGCGCCGCCGTGCAGGGACCCGTAGCCACGGAGCATGCGACGGAGGTCGACGGAAACTTCTACACGGCGCAGGACGAGCACGCCATTCCCGCCCTGATCGACCGGGTCGTCGAGGCGCTCCGATAACCGGAGACAAATCCGCCGGCTGCATTCCGGCGCGGCAGACGGGCCGCGCCGGAACTTTTTTGCCCCGTTCATCGAGCGGAATCCGTCGAAAAGGGTTATCTTTGCAGGTCACAACCCCCAATCAACCACCCCGATGAAAAAGCAGGAGCGCCCGACGGAAGAGGGGCGCACGCCACAACCGGAGACTCCGGCAAACGAACGACCCGAACCACATCACCACCCCGCCGGCGAGGCGGCTGTCCCGCAGCAGGACGTCGCGGCAGAACCCGTATCGGAAGGCTCCGGATCCGCCGTCCGTGCATCGGAATGCGTCGCACCCGAAGGCTCCGCAGACCATACGGCCGCGGCCGCCGTTCGCAGCTCGGGTCTGCGCGAGCGGCTCGCAGCCCGCAGGCAGGCGCTGCTCAGGCGCATCGAATACAGGCGGCTCAAGCGCATCCGCAAACGCACCGTCCCGGCCTACACCCACTGCAAGAACTGCGGCGAGCGGCTCCAGGGCATGTATTGCAGCCGCTGCGGGCAGTATGCGCTCGACATCGAGCAGCCCTTCTGGAAATACATCCGGCAATATTTCGAGAACGTCTACCAGTTCGACAGCAAGGTGTGGCAGACGCTCTGGCTGCTCTTCCGCCGCCCGGGGCTGCTGACCTGCGAGTTCAACGCCGGGAAGATCAACTCCTACGTCCACCCCTTCCGGCTCTACATGTTCATCTCGGTTGTCTTCTTCACGCTCTTCTTCATGTTCGCGTCGGACATCGCCCGGCGCAGCGTGCGGGAGATCGCACTCCAACCGCAGCACCTGCCCGACACGGTCCTGACGCAGCTGCGCTCGGGAGCGCCGCAGCCCGACACGTGCGTCTTCCTGTACGACGGGACGGGCTTCGCCGAGATGCTCGAGCTGAAGGAGATCCCGACGGAGGAACTGCTGCAGGTCAAATCGCCGTTCGGCGGCCGGCACGGGCTGACGATGACACACCTGCCGCGGCTGCTGCTCGACTCGTGCCTCTACCGCACGACACTCAAAGAGCGCGACCTGGAGAACCTCACGGCCGCCCGGCAGACGATCGCCCGCTACAACCCCGCCGCAGGATTGCAGGACTTCAGCGGCCTGGAAGACGAAGACGCCGACCGCCTGGAGGCGCTCGATCTTGAGGAGTACGACGAGGAGCTGCTCGCGCTGCTGCGCACGTTCGACCCGCAGCGCACGCCGGTCTACGACTGGCGGCAAAAGCAGAGCGACCCGGACCAGCTGGAACAGCAGTGGCAGCAGGAGAGCTTCGTCAACAACCTGCTGGCCGACCTCTCGAAGTGGACGCCCCTCTACATGATGTTCCTGCTGCCGCTCTTCGCCCTGCTGCTCAAGTGGGCCTACCACAAGCGGCGGATGAACTTCATGCAGCACTTCGTCCACGCCATCCACATCAACTCCTTCTTCCTGCTGCTGGTCGCCGTACCCGCCGCCATCCTGATCTACTACGCCGAGGCTCAGGAGAACAACGACGCGATTCTCGTCAGCTTCGAGCTCTTCTTCGCGCTGGTCTTCCTCTACATGCTCCTCTCCTCGCACACGGTCTACCGCGAGGGGTGGTTCAAGACCCTCGTCAAGAGCCTGCTCGTCTTCGGATCGTTCACGTTCGTGGCGCTGTGCATCGCCTTCGTGCTCATCATCCGGCTGATCTACACCTACTGGGAATAAGGCCCCGCACGGCCGGGACAACACGGCGGGGCAACGAAAAAGAGTCCGGGCTGCGTCGTTCGCAACCCGGACTCGTGTTTTCCGACACCCGGAGCCGGCCGTCAGCCGCGGCGCTTGTAGCGCGAGGGCGACGTTCCGGTATGCTGCTTGAAGTATTTGCCGAAGAAGGACTGCGTCGAGAAGTTCAGGTGGTAGGCGATCTCCTGGATGCTCATGCCCGAATACTTGAGCAGCGCCTTCGCCTCGAGGATTACCGACTCGTCGATCCACCGCGCCGCCGTCTTGCCGCTCACCTCCTTGACCACCGACGAGAGGTACTTGGGCGTGATGTTGAGCTGCTTGGCGTAGAAGCTCACGTTGCGCTCGCGCTTGCTGTACTGCTGCAGCAGCGACATGAACTCGTCGAAGAGCACCTCGCAGCGCCCCTGCTTCATCTGCCCGGGCTGCTCGCGCTGGTTGATCTCCGTGATGATGTAGAAGGCCGTCGTGAAGAGCGTGCGGATGATCTCGTGGCGGTAGCGCTCCTTGTCGCTGCGCAGCATCGTCTTGACGAGCTGGAACAGCTGCCGGATCTCGTCGACATCCTCCTGCCGCACCTCCAGCACGGGCGCCTTACCGAAGCGCATGTAGACGGGCAGCGACGTCGACAGGTCGATCTGAATCTCGTTGACGAACGACTTGGAGAAGGCCAGCAGGTAGGCCGCGGCGTTCGACGAGCACTTGATTGTGCGGATGATCGAATCGGGGTTGAAGAAGACGATCATGTTGGGCCGCACGTTGTAGTTCTGCATGTCGATCGACACGGTCGCCTCTCCGGCCATCATGATGATCGCCGTGAAACCGTCGATCGACGTCGGGTAATCCGCCGTGGTGTTCTTGTCGGCCGTCAGCGTCGTGATGACCAGATCATCCGAAAGGTAGAATACATCGCTCATCTCCTTCTTGATGCGGGAGATGGATACCTTGTGCAGGCCCTCGCGGGAACCGTCCCGGCCCTTGCGTGTCGTGCTGCTGTCGGCCATAGCGTGGTTGGTTTTTCGGACAAATGTAAACAATTATTCGGGTTACGCAAATATCCGCGCACAAAATCGTCGCCGCACGTTCAGTCGCGCTGCGTCTCGCACTGGATGCGCAGCGCCCCGGGCAGGCACTCGATATGCAGCGGAAATTCGGCCCCCGGCTGCCCGTCGACGTCGGTCGGTTCGTTGCACGTCGAGTGGATGTCGATCCGCCGGGCGCGCAGCTGCCGCACGATCTTCGGATTGCCGCCGAGCAGGTAGCGGCCCATGGCCAGCGTCGAGGTGATGATGTCCTTCTTCTCGAGCAGCAGGCAGTCGAACAGCCCGTCCTTGATCGACGAGCGGCGCGCCAGGCGGAAGCCGCCGGCCGTCTCGCCGTTGAAGATCAGCACCATGAGCGACCGCAGGTCGAAATGCTCGCCGTCGGCCACAATCTCGAGCGGCATGGCGTGCATCGAGCAGAACTCCTTGACCCCCTCGACGAGGTAGGCCAGCTTGCCGATGCGGTGCTTGCGCTCGTCGGGCGTGCGCTGCGAGGTGGTCGTGAAGACCCCGAACGAGAAGACGTTGACGAAGTAGAGGTCGTTCACGCGGCCGCAGTCCACCCGCTCCTCCGATCCTGAGGCGATCTGGCGCGCCGCCTCGAGCGGGTCTGCCGACATGCCGAGCGCCCCGGCGAAGTCGTTGGCCGTGCCGGCCGGAATCACGCCGAGCGGAATGTCGAGCCCCTTGCGCTTCATGGCGTTGACGGCGAAGTTCACCGTGCCGTCGCCGCCGGCGACGACCATCAGGTCGATCCCTTCGTTGCCGTCGAAGGGGTTGGCGTCGAAGTCGATCAGCTGCGGCGTCACGTCGTATCCGTAGGCCTGAAAGACGGTGCAGATGTTCTCGACGTTGCGGTCGATGTGTCCGCGGCCGGACTGCGTATTGTAGAGAAAAACGGCGGTTTTCATCAAATCTCTTCCGTATTGGGTGCCGGCGGGCCAAGGGTCTTGCGACCGGCTCGCCGGACACGGGTTCTACTGCATGAGAAAGGGCTTCATCGCGGGCGAGACGTACTCCTCATACTCGCCCTGCTCGCCCGCCAGGATGAAGTAGGCCTGCAAGCCGGGCAGGCGCTGCACGGCCGCGAGGGCATCGTCGGCCCCCATGGCCAGCAGCATCGTCCCCAGGGCGTCGGCCTCGGCGCATGTCGGCGCCGCGACGGTCACCGACAGCAGGCGCGAGACGACGCTGCGCCCTGTGCGGGGGTCGATCGTGTGGGCCACCTTGCGGCCCGACTCGTCGAGGTAGAAGCGGCGGTAGTTGCCCGACGTGGCCAGCCCGCCCGCATTCATGCGGATGCGCCGCTGGAGGTAGGCCCCGTCGCTCATGTTGCCGTCGAAGGGGGTTTCGATACCGATGCGCCAGGGCTGCCCCTCACGGTTGACGCCGCGGCAGCGCACCTCGCCGCCGATGTCGACGATGTAGTTCCGGGCGCCGAAGCGCTCGACGAGCGCCGCCAGCAGGTCCACCGTGTAGCCCTTGGCCACGGAGTTGAAGTCCAGCTGCACGCGCGGGTCCGCCTTAACGAGGCGGCCGTGCTCGATCCGCACCTTCTCACGCCCGACGAAGCACAGGATCGAGTCGATGTTCGGATGCTGCACGGGCGCCTTTCCGGCGAAGCCCCACGCCTCGACCAGCGGCTTGACCGTCACGTCGTAGCGGCCGTCGCTCAGGGCGCCGATGCTGTCCGCCAGGCGGAGATTGAAGGCGATATGGCGGTCGACCGAATCGGTCTCGTTGCGGTTCAGGCGGCTCAGCAGCGACGTCGGGTCGAAGATCGACATCGACGCCTTGGCCTCGCGGTCGAGCTCCATGGCGGCGGCGTAGAGCTGCTGCGCGGAGGTTCCCTTCACGTCGGCCACGACGTGCATCGTCGTGCCCAGCATCGCGCCGTCGACGGTCACGTACTCCCCGCGCCCGGCGCAGCCGGCCGCAAGCACCCCGAACAACCCGGCGGCCAGGCCGCGCAAAAGCCTTTTCATTTCCATCGTTTTCACTTGTTTAGGCACAAAAATACGATTTTTCCTCCGCATCCGGTACTTTTCGGCGCAAAATGCAAATAATTTTTCGGTTTTTCATGCTTCATATGAATTATATTCGTAACTTTGCCGAACGCTCTGGCGTTATTCACGGTAAGGGGAATGCGTCGTAGAGTGGAACTTAAATAAACTTAACACACAATGGCTTATTTAACAGCTGAGAAAAAGCAGGAGCTTTTCGGTAAGTACGGCAAGTCTAACACGGATACGGGTTCTCCCGAGAGCCAGATTGCCCTGTTTTCCTACCGTATCAACCACCTTACTGAACACCTCAAGAGCAACAAGCACGACTTCGGAACCCAGCGCGCCCTGCTGCGCCTGGTAGGTAAGCGCCGCCAGTTGCTGGAGTACCTCAAGGAGGTCGACATCGAGCGCTACCGCGCGATCATCAAGACGCTGAACCTCCGCAAGTAGTCCGCGAGGAAGAGATGAGGGCAATTCCCGCGAGGGATTGCCTTCATTTTCTAAAAAGATCACAATTGGAACACACTATAGGTTTAAGATTTTTATGGAAGAAAAGAAGCTGTACAACGCAGTCCGCAAGATCATCACGCTGGCCGACGGTCGCCAGATCGAGATCGAAACGGGCAAACTGGCCAAGCAGGCCGACGGCTCGGTCGTCGTCAAGATGGGCGACACGATGCTGCTCGGTACCGTCGTGGCCGCCAAGGATGCAAAACCCGACACCGACTTCATGCCCCTGCAGGTGGAGTACAAGGAGAAGTATGCCGCCTGCGGACGCTACCCCGGAGGCTTCATGAAGCGCGAAGGCAAGGCCAACGACTCGGAGATTCTCGTTGCCCGCCTGATCGACCGCGCCCTGCGCCCCCTGTTCCCCGCAGACTACCACGCCGAGGTCTACGTCACCGTGACGCTCATCTCGGCCGACAAGGATATTCAGCCCGACGCCCTGGCCGGTCTGGCCGCCTCGGCGGCCCTCGCCGTATCGGACATCCCCTTCGGCGGCCCGATCTCGGAGGTGCGCGTCGCCCGCCGCAACGGCGAGTACGTCATCAACCCCGCCTTCTCGGAGATGGCCGAGTGCGACCTGGACATCATGGTCGGCGGTACGATCGACAACATCCTCATGGTCGAGGGTGAGATGAAGGAGGTTTCGGAGGAGGTCATGCTCGGCGCCATCAAGTTCGCCCACGAGGAGATCAAGAAGCACTGCGCCGTACAGATCGAACTCTCGAAGGAGCTCGGCAAGGATGTCAAGCGCACCTACTGCCACGAGGTCAATGACGAGGAGCTGCGCCAGACGATCATCCGCGAGCTCTACGACAAGGCCTACGCCATCGCCACGAGCGGCACGATGAAGCACGAGCGCGAGGACCTGTTCAACGCCCTCGAGGCCGAGTTCGCCTCGCGCTACACCGAGGAGGAGCTCGTCGAGAAGGCCCCGCTCATCCACAAGTATTTCCACGACGACGTGCTGAAGAAGGCCATGCGCAACATGATCCTCGACGAGGGCAAGCGCCTCGACGGCCGCCGCACGGACGAGATCCGTCCGATCTGGTGCGAGGTGGGCTACCTGCCCGCCGCACACGGCTCGGCCATCTTCACCCGCGGCGAGACGCAGTCGCTGACGACCGTAACCCTCGGCACGAAACTCGACGAGAAGGTCAAGGACGAGGTGCTCGTGCAGGGTACCGAGCAGTTCGTGCTCCACTACAACTTCCCGCCCTTCTCGACGGGCGAGGCCAAGGCCTCGCGCGGCCTCTCGCGCCGCGAGATCGGCCACGGACACCTCGCATGGCGCGCCCTGAAGCCGATGATCCCGCTGGGCGAGGAGAATCCCTACGCCGTGCGCGTCGTTTCGGACATCCTCGAGTCGAACGGCTCGTCGTCGATGGCCACCGTCTGCGCCGGAACCCTCGCGCTGATGGACGCCGGCGTGAAGATCAAGAAGCCTGTGTCGGGTATCGCCATGGGTCTGATCACCGACTCGGCCACGGGCAAGTGGGCCGTGCTCTCGGACATCCTCGGCGATGAGGACCACCTCGGAGACATGGACTTCAAGGTTACCGGCACGCGCGACGGCATCACCGCCACGCAGATGGACATCAAGGTCGACGGCCTCTCCTACGAGGTGCTCGCCGCCGCCCTCGAACAGGCCCGCAAGGGACGCATGCACATCCTCGACAAGATCACCGAGTGCATCGCCGAGCCGCGCGCCGACTACAAGCCCTTCGTGCCGCGCATCGTGCAGATCACCATTCCGCAGGACATGATCGGTTCGGTCATCGGCCCGGGCGGAAAGGTCATCCAGGATATTCAGAAGACCACCAACACCACGATCACCATCACGGAGGTCGACAACAAGGGTATCGTCGACATCTTCGGTGTGGACAAGGCCGCCCTCGACGGCGCCCTGGCCCGCATCAAGGCCATCGTGGCCATTCCCGAAGTGGGCGAGACGTACCACGGCAAGATCCGCTCGATCGTCGCCTTCGGCGCCTTCGTCGAGATCATGCCCGGCAAGGACGCCCTGCTGCACATCTCCGAAATCGACTACAAGCGCTTCGAGACCATGGAGGAGACCGGTCTGAAGGAGGGCGACGAGATCGACGTCAAGCTCATCGGCATCGATCCCAAGACGGGCAAGCTCAAGCTTTCGCGTAAAGCCCTGCTGCCCAAGCCCGAAGGCTACGTAGAGCGGGAGCGCCGCCCGCGTCCCGAGCGGGGTGAACGCCGCGATCGCGGCGAGCGTCGCGACCACAGGGAGCGCAAGGAGGAGTAAACCGGCTGTCAATGTGAAATTTCGGGCGGAAAACTTCTTCGGATTTTCCGCCCGAAATATTGCACAATTTGCAGGACTTTTCTATATTTGCACGGTTCGGGTTCGCTATCGGGCCGTCCGGGCGGAACACCGGGGGCCGGAGCTTGCAGAAAGAGAGCTGCGGGACCGGGCGGAACACCGGGGGCCAGAGCAAACCGGAAAGGAATTTGGGAAAAAGGCAAACACCAAAAATAAACAACTAAAATCAATCCGCTATGAAAAAGCTAATGAAATTGAGCATGGTGCTCGTCGCTGCCTCGCTGGCATTCACGAGCTGCAATTGCTTCAAGAAGATGGCCAAGAACCGGGAAGATGTGCAGCTGACCGTCGCTCCCGAGATTCTGACGCTCAACAACGGCATCGTTGCTGCCGACATCAACGCAACGTTCCCCGTGAAGTACTTCAACGCCAAGGCCGTGGTGAAGGTAACCCCGGTTATCGTATTCGAGGGCGGCGAGGTAGCTGCGGCTCCCCACTTCTTCCAGGGTACGAAGGTGGATGACAACTACACGGTTGTCGACAAGAAGAACGGCGGCAACGTTACGATGCACGTCGAGTTCCCGTACGATCCCCGCATGGACCAGAGCGAACTGCAGCTCCGTGCCGAGATCAAGTGCCCGGGCGGCAAGTGCAAGGAGTTCACGCTCGTGAACCTCAACACGGGTGCCATCCCCACCAAGGAGGAGGCTGCCGTGCTGGCCGGCAATGACGAGGCTGCCAAGGCTGATCTGACCAAGAAGTTCGGTCTGACGGTTGCCTACGGCGTGAACACGCTGCAGAAGGACCTCAAGTACGGTGATCTGATGGAGCAGATGGACAACAACTTCAAGCGCATCACCACCGTGGTGGACAAGACCGACCTGCTCTACAAGATCAATTCGTCGGTTGTAACGAAGAAGAACGAGAAGGCCGCCAACCTCGACGCCTTCAAGGAGAACGTCGACAAGAACCTCACGAACGACCGTGCCACGCAGAGCATCGCCGTGAAGGGTTACGCTTCGCCCGACGGTCCGGAGAAGTTCAACGACAAGCTGTCGAAGGCTCGTAGCGAGTCGGGACACAAAGTTGTTGCCAAGCTGCTCAAGGATTCGGGTCTCGACATCGACGCCGCAGCCTACGGTGAGGACTGGGACGGCTTCAAGGAGCTCGTCGAGAAGTCGAACATCAAGGACAAGAACCTCATTCTCCAGGTGCTGAGCCTCTACAACTCGCCCGCAGAGCGTGAGAGCGAGATCAAGAACATGTCGGCCGTATTCAACGAGCTCAAGGAGGAGATCCTTCCCGAGCTGCGCCGCTCGCAGATCGTGAACACCACCGACCTGCAGGGCAAGACCGACGAGGAGATCATGGCCGCATACCGCAACGGCGGCGAGCTGTCGGTTGAGGAGTACCTCTTCGCCGCACAGGTGCTGACCGAGGATCCCGCCGAGCAGGTTGCCATCCTGACCGCCGCTTCGAAGAAGTACAACGACGCCCGCGTTTGGAACAACCTCGGCGTAGCCCAGACGAAGGTCGGCGACAAGGCCGCTGCCCTGAAGTCGTTCGAGAAGGCTGCCAAGATGGATTCGTCGAAGGAGATGAACAAGAACCTCCTGCTGGCCAACCTGGCTAACGGCAACACCGCCGAGGCCAAGAAGTATGCCGCTGCCGCCGACGCTCAGGCCAAGGCTGCCATGGCTGCCGCCGAGGGCGACTACAAGACCGCTGCCAAGAACCTCGAGGGCTACAACGCCGCCATCGCTCTGGTACAGTCGAACGACCTGGCAGGTGCCAAGAAGGCCATCGCCAAGGACAACTCGGCCGAGGCTGACTACCTGCGCGCCGTGATCGCCGTGAAGGAAGGCGACATGAATACCGCCAATGCTCAGCTCAAGAGCGCTACCACGAAGAATCCCGAGCTGGCCAAGAAGGCTGCCAAGGATGTCAATCTGAAGGCGCTCAAGTAAGCGATATGCCGAAACACCCGCGGCGTTCCGAAAGGAGCAGACGGCGGGAACTGACAAGGGGCTTGAACCGAAAGGTTCAGGCCCTTTTTTTGCAGTGTACGGAGGAGGGGCGGCACCCGGCCAAAAACCGGAGCGAAAATAATTTTCCGCAGGAGGCCCGCGGATCGAATAATTTTTCTAATTTTGTCGAAAACAGCCAAATCGTATGGAATACGCCAATCACCTGAACGAATATGCTCCGGCATGGAGCCCGGAGCGCGTGGACGAAGAGGTCGCCCGCATCCGCAAGGTGGCCGAAGCCCGCAACCACAACACGGAGGTCTACAAATTCTGCTATTCGGCCATCGATCTGACGACCCTCTCGTGCAACGACTCGGTAAGCTCCGTTACGGAGTTCGCCCGCAAGGCCGCGGAGTTCTACGAGAAGTATCCGCACATCCCCAACGTGGCGTCGATCTGCGTCTATCCCTCGTTTGTCGAGACGGTCGGCGTGGCCGTGGACGGTACGCCGATGCGCATCACGAGTGTCGCCGGAGGATTCCCCGCTTCGCAGACCTACCTCGAAGTGAAGGCGCTTGAGGTTTCGATGGCCGTCGAGAACGGAGCCGACGAGATCGACATCGTCCTCAACGTGGGCCGCATGCTCACGGGCGAGTACGACGAGGCGGCCAACGAGGTGGAGGTGATCCGCGCGGAGATCGACGAGGATATCGTGCTGAAGGTCATCATCGAGTCGGGTGCGCTGAAGACGCCCGAGCTGATCCGCAAGGCCTCGCTGCTCTCGATGTTCGCAGGCGCCGACTTCGTGAAGACCTCGACGGGCAAGATCGACGTGGCCGCCACGCCGGAGGCTGCCGTGGTGATGTGCCAGGCGATCCGCGACTACTACGGGAAGACGGGCCGCAAGGTGGGCTTCAAGGCCGCCGGAGGCGTCCGCACCCCCGAGGAGGCGGCTCTCTACTACACGATCGTCGAGGAGATCCTCGGCCGGGAGTGGCTTACGACCGACCTGTTCCGCATCGGCGCCTCGTCGGCCGCGAACAACCTCCTCTCGGCCATCGAGGGCAAGACGGTAAAGTACTATTGATCCGGTGCCGCACAACGCGGCCGGAAAAAAGCAAAACGGACGGTCCGCTTCCTGGCGGACCGTCCGTTTTTTCTGACAGTAACTGATTGCACGGCTGCGCTGCAGGTCCAAAGAACAGCTTCATCGGCCGCCGGCAACCGGACATCCGGTATCGCGACACCCCGAGACACCCTCCCCCGGCGCCCTACGATTCGGGCTGTTCCACCGGCTGCTTCACCGACTGTTCCCCGGCCGCCGCTGCGTCCGGCGCGAACATCGAACGGTAACTGCCGCGGTTTATCACCGCGAAGACGATGACGGCCAGCGTCGCCAGCACAAGCACCCAGCCGAAAATCCGCCTAATCATCGCGCTCCTCCTTTCCTTCGAGAATCCCGAGGGCCCGCATGATGACGTTGTCCACGGGATAGATGTTGGCATAGAATCCGTTGTCCTCAAGGGGCGTGTTGCGGCCGATATAGGCGCGCAGCTGCGCCTCCATGAGCTGCCGCGAGAGGGCGATGTCGCCGTAACGCGGCGCGACGCCCTGACGGGCCGCATAGCGGATGAAGTCGTCGAAGAGCGACGTGTCGCTGTCGAGCAGCGCCTGCAGCTCGTCGACCGACCGCACGGCGTTCAGCGCGTCGCGGTGGCGGTCCGAATACTCGATCGTATAGCGGTAGAGGATGTTGCGGCCGGCCACCTCGAGGAAGTATTTCGATACGCCGGTCGTGTCAATCGGGACAAAGACGTCGGGCATGATGCCGCCGCCGCCGTAGACTACCTTGCCGCCCGGCGTTACGCGCTTGAGCGAATCGACGAAGTGGATGCTGTCGGCCGAGAAGAACTCGTTGTTGCGGTAGCGGTTCCAGATATCCTCTTCGTAGGAGGCCTCGTCGCCGATCGTGTAGGGCTTCTGGATCGAGCGTCCCGTCGGCGTGTAGTAGCGGGCCGTGGTGAGCCGCAGGGCCGAGCCGTCGGCATAGGGGATCTGCTGCTGCACGAGGCCCTTGCCGAACGAGCGGCGGCCGATGATCGTGCCCCGGTCGTTGTCCTGGAGCGCTCCGGCGAGGATCTCGCTCGACGAGGCGCTCGCCTCGTCGATGAGCACCGCAAGCTCCATGTCGCGGGCCGTACCCGTGCCGTCGGCATATTCGCGCAGCTGCTTGTGGTGCCTGTCCTCGGTATAGACGATCAGCTGCCCCTCGTGGAGGAATTCGTTGGCCACGGCGATCGCCTGGTCGAGGAAGCCGCCCGAATTGCCGCGCAGGTCGAAGATCAGCTTCGAGACACCCTGCTTGCGCAGCGTGTCGAGCGCCGCCCGAAGCTCTGCGGCGGTCGTGCGGGCGAACTGCCCGAGCTTAATGTATCCGATGCTGTCGGCGATGCGGAAGGCCGACTCGATGCTGCGGAGCGGAATGGCGTCGCGCACGACCTCCACATCGACCAGCCCCTCGATGCCCTGGCGGCCGAGGCCGAGGCGCACCTTCGAGCCGCGCGGCCCGCGCAGCATCCTGACGATGTTGTTCTGGGGGATCTTCCGCCCGGCGACGAGCGAGTCGTTGATCGTGAGGATCCTGTCGCCGGCCTTCACGCCGGCCTTGTCGCTCGGTCCGCGCGGAATGACGTTGAGCACGATCACCGTGTCGGTGGCCATGTTGAAGACCACGCCGACGCCGTCGAACTCCCCTTCGAGCGGTTCGTTCAGGGCGGCCATCTCCGAGGCGGGGATGTAGACCGAATGGGGATCGAGCTCACGCACCAGCAGCGGAAGGACATGCTCGGTGAGCGAATCCATCGAGATCGAATCGACGTAGCGGTTCTCGATGAGCGAGAGCGTGTAGGTGAGTTTTCCGCCCGGCGCGGCGATGCGGTCGAGCACGCCCCGGATCTCGGAGGCCGTGTCGTGGCGCCCGAGGTAGCGTCCGAAGAGAATGCCCAGGACAACCCCCGCGGCCAGAATCAGCGGAAAGAGAACGGTATGTTTCGAATTTCTGTACATGTTCTGCAGGCGGCCCCGTGCCGTCGAATGTCGGTTACTTGTTCTTGAAGGTATAGGTCAGGCCCACCGTCAGCTGCGTGAAGGTCTGCACGTCGAGGTTCTGGGCCCGGTTGTAGTAGAGCTGGAAGTTCACCGTCGTCTTGATGTACTTCGTGGCGTAGAGCTCCAGCGTATTCTCCCAGCGCACCGTGGGATGGATCGCCAGGCGCGGCTTGTCCTTGACGTTCTGATCGCCGGCCAGCCACGCCTCGTAGGCGTGCCGGTACTCGGTGTAGTCGTCGATGCGGTTCTTCATCCCGAGGTTGCTCATCCAGCCGTAGAAGGCCGAGACCCGTGTCTTGTAGTGCATGTAGTTCGTCTTGCCGAAGTAGCGGTCGAAGTCGATCTGGATCGACGAACCGCCCTCGTATTTCGAGGTCTTGTCGGGATCCTCGATACCGTAGGCGTAGGCGGGCTTGATCTCGTTGCCGTCGGCGTCGAACTGCTGGCGGCGGATCCAGTCGCTCTCGGCGAAGGTCGCGTTGAGCGACAGCGGCGAGAGGTTGACAACGATCGGGAAACGCTTCACCGGGCAGTTGTAGGTAAGACCGAACGAAAGGTCGAGGTATCCCGGGGTCATGAAGGTGCTCTTCAGGTGGCGGCGCTCCTGCTCGGTACGCGAGACGTAGCCGTTGACGAACTGGCTGCGGAACTTGAAGATCGATCCGTAGGTCCAGTTCTTCGCCATCTTGAAGGCCGGGGCCACCGAAATGTCGAACTCGTCCTGGTTCTTGAACCAGACGCCGTTGCTCTCGGTCGTGCCGTCGTCGAGCGTCGTCTCGACCCGCATGCGGTTGTAACCCATCTTGGCGTTGAAGACCGTTTCGAGCGAAAAGAGGTTCTTCTTGAAGGTGTGCTTCAGGTAGAGCACCGCCTGAAGGGCAATCGAGTTGTCACCACCCGAGACCGAGATCCACGGATCGTTGTACGAGGTCAGCGTACCCTGCAGGTCCGCCTTGATCTCCAGGTAGTTGCGCTCCTTGCGAATGGCGGCCCGCTCGGCCTTGTAACGGGCCAGGCTGAAGTAGTCGACATCCACGGAGGTCGATTTCAGCCGGTCGCGGAAGGTTACGCTCTCCTGCTGGGCGTTCACCTCGTCGATCGAGATCTGCGCCGCAGCGGGGCGTGCAAAGGCCGCGAGGGCCCCCAAAGCGAGAATCAGGCGAAATTTCTTCATCGTCGTACGGAGCGTGATTTCCAACGGGCAAAGTTATGAATTTATTTGCAAAATCCTTACTTTTGCTCTGAACTTAACGGATCAAGACCGCACATGCACTACTTCGGAGCACATGTCAGCGCCGCGGGCGGCGTGGAGAACGCCCCCCGGAACGCGCAGGCGATAGGCGCCACGGCCTTCGCCCTCTTCACCAAGAACCAGCGGCAGTGGATCGCCGCACCGCTCACCGCGCCGCAGATCGACGCCTTCCGCCGCGCCTGCGACGAGGCCGGCTACACCCCGGCGCAGATCCTGCCCCACGACTCCTACCTGATCAACCTCGGACACCCCGACGCGGCCGGGCTCGAAAAGTCGCGTGCGGCCTTCCTCGACGAGATGCGCCGCTGCGAGCAGCTCGGGCTTGACCGGCTCAACTTCCACCCCGGAAGCCACCTGCAGAAGATCTCCGAGGAGGAGAGCCTCGACCGCATCGCCGAGTCGATCAACATCGCGCTCCGGGAGACGCACGGCGTTACGGCCGTCATCGAGAACACCGCCGGGCAGGGTTCGAACCTCGGATTCCGTTTCGAGCACCTCGCCTACCTCATCGACCGCGTGGAGGACAAGTCGCGCGTGGGCGTCTGCATCGACACCTGCCACGCCTTCGCCGCGGGCTATGACCTGCGCACGGCCGAAGCCTGCGAGGCAACCTTCGCCGAGCTGGAGCGTGTCGTGGGGTTCCGCTACCTGAAGGGCATGCACCTGAACGACGCCTTGAAGATCCTCGGCAGCCGCGTCGACCGCCACACGCCGCTGGGCGAGGGGCAGATCGGCATCGAATGCTTCCGCTACATCGCCCGCGACCCGCGTTTCGAGGGAATTCCCCTCATCCTCGAAACCCCCGACGAGGCGCGCTGGCCCGAGGAGATCGCCCGCCTCAAGGCTTTTGCCGAAGAGGAATAGATCTCAATTAACATTCATTAAACTCTACCTTTAGAACGTTGAAGTCTAAAGGTAGAGTTCTTATTTTTGTATATTATGAAAACCGAAGCCAACATCCAATTTGGGCAACAAGTTGCTAAAATTAGAAAATCTCGTGGCCTATCACAGGAACAACTTGCCTACAAATGCGGTTTTGATCGAACCTATGTTGGAACTATCGAACGCGGAGAAAAAAGTGCAACTATCAACAGTATCGTCAAAATTGCCCGAGGGTTGGAGATCACACTCAAAGACCTGTTTAATTACGAACCTTAAACAAACTTATCAATGAAACTCACTCCACAACAGAAGACTGAAATACGGGATAAAATTAAAGATATCATATCCGATTATACTAATTTGGTAAAAGGCATCGATAACGAAGCACACCATAATGAAGATAGAGCATATGGTGGTATTATTCGTGCAAAAAAAGGGAAATTAGTTGAAGAGATGACTGCACGAATGGTCCAAATAGCCTGGATTGATGTCCTAAAACAAGACAAAAATAGATTGCAGATCAACAAACGAAAAGTTCCCATCAATATTACAGACAGATATATTAATCGGCAAGAGCCTCGAATTAGAAATTACCTTTCAGCGAATAAAGCCACACATCGCTACATGTTTGGCACGGATGTTCAAGTTTTTATAGATGAAAAACTGGTCTTACCTATAGAATGTAAAGCTTATACCGAGAACGCCATGTTAAAACGAATCCTATTCGATGCGGTTCTCACAAAAGAAGCTTACAATGTATCCAAATATTATCTCGTTCAATTAGAAAGTCAATTAGGTGGAGATTACAGCGAACAAAAGGAACTAACATACGGCAGTCCTGCTTCTCATGCCCTTATGTCGCATGTTGATGTAGATTTGGTTATTATAACTTTATTGAACGGAGAACGAGACATCAACCGACCTATCCACAAAGAAGAATTCTTCAAAGAGTTAGAGCCGATTATCTTGGAAAACACAATTGAAAAATTTGCTACAGCATTAGAAGCATATAGAGAACAAAGGGAGGAATAAAACCTCCCTTTGTTCTTATCCTTTAAACAATACACTGTTTTTAACACTCCGATGAATCCGATCCTCAGCAGTTTTACAATATGCATCAGATATATCTATCCCCAAATAATGCCTATTAAACTTATAGGCAACTACCGTTGTAGTTCCAGCTCCATTAAATGGATCCAACACGACATCTCCTTCATAGCTGAAAAGTTTTAAAACCCGCTCGACAAGCGATTCAGGAAACATTGCCGGATGGCCATATTCCTTCATTTTTCGTTCTGGAGCAATACTCCATTTTGCAACAACCCAAGATTTAAACTCTTCATCATTGATATCTATTTTGTCCTTATCGCCATTTTTTTTCAAATCACCTTTACAAAATACCTCCAAAAATTCCCAAGTGTATTTCATATACGGACTGGCCGGGCTTTTCCAACTACCCCATGAACAATATTTACAATTATAGTTATTTTTCTCCCAAATAATTTCCGCTTTCCAAATCAGTTTCTTATTTATGAAATAGTTAGATATAATGTGATGAGTAGGAATATAATCCGAATACAACGGCTGAACATTAACCACTATTCTTCCACCATACTTAAGAACCCGCACGCACTCATCGAAAATAGCATACAGCATCTTATAATAATCATCCCAAAACGAGGTATCATCATGCTCGTCATAAGATAATCCAAAATTATACGGAGGGGATGTTACAATAATATCAACACAATTGTCTGGTAATTTTTTTAATACAGCCAAACTATCTGCACATATAACACGGTCCCGATACTCTGAAGGAAACTCATTGTTTTTATTTACAAAATCATTGCCCTCTACATAATAAAATCGGCTTCGATTAGATTCCTTATCCTTTCTGCCAATAACTTTCCGCTCCGCATTATAATCAACGAACTGCCGTTTCCCGCCTTTAAGCGTATAGCTTCTAATAGCATTTATTTTTTCATATATCCGAGTAACTATTTCATTCTGAAACTCACATGAAACAGACTCAAGATATTTCATATCGACTTGATTCAAATGTATAACAAGCTCATTTTCTATTCTTTCTACAAAAAGATCCTCTTTATTAAATTTGGTAGACAACATTGTTAATGCTGCATCAACTTTCTCAATATCGTTATCAATTTGTTCTCTTAATATCTTGTAGTTGTTACCGTTTTCCATAATTTTCTCCATATTGCTAAATTATAAAATCAACCGATCCAGACAGCGGAGGATGATCGCGGCGCTGTCGCGCACCTCCTCCTCGGAGACGGTCAGCGGCGGCGAGATGCGGAAGGCCGTGTCGCAGAAGAGGAACCAGTCGCTGAGGATCCCCTCCTCCTTGAAGAGCGCCATCATGCGGAAAAGACGCTCCGAGCTGCCCAGCTCGACAGCCAGCAGCAGGCCGCTGCGGCGGATCTCCCGCACGGCGGGATGCGCGCCGAGCAACTGCTCGTAAAGGGCCCCCTTCGCCTCGACCTGACGGACCAGGTCGTGCTCCAGCAGGTAGTTCAGCGCGGCAAGCCCCGCGGCACAGCAGACCGGATGGCCGCCGAAGGTGGTGATATGCCCCAGCACGGGATTCGACTGCAGCGTATCCATGATCGCATGGCTCGAAATGAAGGCTCCGAGGGGCATGCCGCCGCCGAAGGCCTTGGCCAGGCAGACGATGTCGGGCGTTACGCCGTACTTCTGCATGGCGGACAGCTCGCCCGTGCGTCCCAGGCCGGTCTGGATCTCGTCGAAGACGAGCAGCGCCCCCACCTCGTCGCAGCGGCGCCGCAGCGCCTCCAGGTATCCCGCCGCGGGGAGCCGCACCCCCGCCTCGCCCTGCACGGGCTCGACCAGCACGCAGGCCGTGCGGCGCGTGATGCGCCCGAGCTGCGCGAAATCGTTGAACTCGATGGCCTGCACGT
This sequence comes from Candidatus Alistipes faecigallinarum, assembly GCA_019115605.1. GTDB lineage: Bacteria > Bacteroidota > Bacteroidia > Bacteroidales > Rikenellaceae > Alistipes > Alistipes faecigallinarum. The sequence goes on along the minus strand of DXDG01000019.1, from coordinate 130,999 downwards.
CGGGCAGCAGCGGCCGGAAGGCGGCCTTCCACTCCTCGCCCTCGGGCGTGCCCATCATCGTCATCGCCCCGTGCGTCGAGCCGTGGTAGGCCCGGCGCATGGAGATGAGCTCCGTGCGTCCGGTATAGCGTTTGGCCAGCTTGAGCGCCCCCTCGACCGCCTCGGCGCCCGAATTGACGAAGTAGACGCTTTCAAGCGGCGCCGGCAGCAGCGAGGCGATCTTCGCGGCGTAGGCCACCTGGGGTGTCTCGACCAGCTCGCCGTAGACCATCACATGCATATAGCGCGCGGCCTGCTCCTGCACGGCCCGCACCACCTCGGGGTTGGCGTGCCCCACGTTGCTCACCGAAACGCCCGCCACCAGATCGTAGTAACGCTTGCCCTCGGGCGTGTAGAAAAACGACCCTTCGGCCCGCTCCACCTCCACGAGCATCGGCTCCGGAGAGGTCTGGGCCACATGGGCCAGAAACTGTTTCCGCAAAATGGTATGATTCATCTTTACTGACAATAGAAATATTCGACATTCAAACAGCCGCGCCGCTTCTTTTCCGATCGGCCACGCCGCACGGGCCGCGGAAAGGCACCCCGCCGGCGCATGCCCGAAAAGAGAGACCCGGAAAGACAGCTCCGGAAAGAGAGGTCCGCAAGGACCGGTCCGCCCCGTACCCCGCAAAAGCGCCCGGCGCCGGGATCAATAGCCCCCCTCGCCGAAACGGCGGCGGAGAATCTCCTCCGAGTCCTTCACGCTGCGCCGCATCCAGCCGTAGAGCACCCCGGCCTGCTCGTCGGCGCTCATCCGCCACCCTTCGACCGTGTGGCGCACCCGCTCCGAGAGCTGGTAGATGAGGATGGCCGCCGAGGCCGAGACATTCAGGCTCTCGACCATCCCGCACATCGGGATGCGCAAGAACTCGTCCGCGGAGCGGATCACCTCCTCCGAGATGCCGGCATGCTCCGTGCCGAAGACCAGCGCAAAGGGTCCGCGTCCGACGTCGAACGTCTCGGGCGTCGAGTCCTCGCGGTGGGGCGTTGTCGCCACGATGCGGTAGCCCTCGCGGCGGAGCGCCGCAAGCGCCTCGGCCGTCGTGCGGTGCCTGCGGATCCCGACCCAGCGGTCCGTGCCGCGCACCACGGCGGCACTCGGCTCGAAACGGCAGAGCGTCTCGACGGTGTGCATCTGACTGATGCCGAAGGCATCGCAATGGCGCACGAGCGCCGCGGCATTCTGTCCGTGGTACATGTTCTCGGCCAGCACGGTCATGTAGCGCGTGCGCATGCCCACCGTGCGTCGCAGCACCTCGTAACGTCCCGGGAGCATGAACTCCGCCAGAAAGGCGATCCGCTCGGCATAGGGTCCCGTCGTGAGGAACGGATCCGCCGCGGCTGCGGCCTGCGGCTCATTTCCGGTATTTCTCATCTTCGTCGAGGATTTTCAGGTAACTTTCGTAGCGCGACAGGGCGATCCGTCCCTCGCGGACCGCCTCCACGACGGCGCAGCCCGGCTCGTGCGTGTGCGTACAGTTATAGAAACGGCAGGCGCCCGCCTCGCGCAGCATCTCGGGGAAGTAGTGCCACAGCTCGGCACCGTCGATGTCAATCAGCCCGAAGCCCTTGATGCCCGGCGTGTCGATCACCGCGCCGCCTCCGGCCAGGGGATACATCGCCGAGAAGGTCGTCGTGTGGCGTCCCTTGCGGTGGCTCTCGGAGATCGCCCCCGTGCGGATGTCGAGCGACGGGTCGATCGCCCGGATCAGGGTCGATTTCCCCACACCCGAGTTTCCCGCCACGAGCGTCGTGCGCCCCGCGAGCAGCTCCCGGACCGCTTCGATTCCCTCGCCCTGCGGCGCCGCAGCCTCCAGCACGCGGTAGCCGACCGCCTCATAGACCGCGCGGAATGCCGCCACGGCCTCCGCATCCTGCAGGTCGATCTTCGACAGCAGCAGCGTCGCCGGCACCTTGTAGGCCTCGCACGTTACCAGAAAACGGTCCACGAACTCCGGCGCCGTCTCGGGCTCGCGCAGCGTTACGACCAGCAGCGCCCGGTCGATGTTCGCGGCGATGATGTGCGACTCCTTCGAGAGGTTCGAAGCGCGGCGGATCACATAGTTGCGCCGCGGGAGGATCTCCGTGATGAGGCTGTCGCCGCTCCCGTCGCAGGCGCAGACCACGCGGTCGCCCACAACGACGGGATTCGTCGAGCGGCGCCCTTCGAGGCGCAGCCGCCCCCGGATGCGGCAGGCGACCACCTCACCCGCGGCGTTCCGCACGTCGTACCAGCTGCCCGTGGCGCGAATCACCGTTCCCTCAAAGCGACTCTCCATCCGAATCCTTCGCATCAAGCTGCGGCACCTGCTCGCCGACCCACTCCAGAAAGGGGAAGAGGGACTCCGAGAGTCGCAGCAGCGGTTTGTAACTTCTTGATTTTTCGATCGTACGCGCCTCCACGAGCGTATGGTCCGCATTGATGCGGTCGAACGCCGCCACCAGGGCGCTCATCACGAGCAGATACTTCACGACAGACACCGCAATGCCCAGCAGGATGTCCGGCAGGCCGAATCCCGCAAAGTGGAACAGCTTGCGGAGCACGCGTGCGGCAATGGCCACCGCCAGCACCGTTGCTACGAGCACCGCCGCGAAGCCCCCGGCCGCCTCGAACCGCGCGTCGAGCCGCAGCCAGGCGCCGACCTGCGCTCCGTACCTGGCAGCCAGCCAGATACCCAGCACGATGGCCGCCAGCGAGCAGACCTGCACGATGAAGCCCTGCCGCCAGCCGTTCCAGAGGGCCAGCGCCAGCACCAGGCAGACAATAAGGTCGATCACGTTCATGGTCCGCGCAATAATTCGTGCGTAAAGATACGACTTTTGAACGAACCGCCAAAAAAATACCCCGGATCGGCGCCCGGCAGGCACGGCGAGCACGGCAGGCACGGCGGGCAGGCAGGGCGGGCACGGCGGGCACGGCGGGCACGGCGGGCACGGCGGGCACGGCAGACGGAGATTATAATAATAAATAGGTATGTAATTGGCCGCCGACTCCTCCGGAACGGCCTGCCTGGTGGTCGTTTCGGACCGGAGGGCGGACCGGGAGGCAGCCGCATCGCTCCATAGGGTCGCGAAGATCCCGCTTTTCGTGCTCCACAACGCGCCGGAAGCGGTTTTCACGCCCCTCGCGGCGGGTTCGCACGCCGCCCCGGGAAGCGGCGCGAATCGACGCTCGTTCAACGGGGTGAAGGGCCTCAAAAATTTGGACAAAAATTTTGCCGTGCAAATTTTTATGTATATATTTGCATCGTTGGTATCGTATAGGATGCCGTAAACGGGTTATTCACACAAATAAAAAAGGGAGAGAAGAACCAGAAAAAAGGAACATTAATTACCAATCCATTTCAATTCTATTTTGTCTTATGAAGAAAATTTTTAAAAATCTTCTTGCATTGTTCGTTACAGGAACAATGCTTGCGGGTGTCGGTTGTAAGGATTACGACGACGACATCAACAAGATCAACGATCGTCTCGATGAGCTGACGACCGGCAAGATCGCAGACATCGAGTCGCAGATCAGCTCGATGCAGACGACGATCCAGAACCTCCAGGCTCTGGAGACCCGTATCAAGGCCCTTGAGGACGCTCAGGTTACCGATGCTGATCTGCAGAAGCTTCAGGACGCCATCGACGCCATTGAGGCCAACTACGTTACGAAGGACTACCTGACGACGACGCTTGGTTCGTATGCTACGACCCAGTATGTCGGCAACGCCATCAAGGCCGTAACGGACGCTCTGGGCAAGTTCACGACCGACGAGGCCATCCAGGCTGCCATCGACGCTGCCAAGCAGTCGGCTATCGAGGCTGCCGGCAAGGCTTGTGAAGAGGCTTTCAAGACCGCTGTTGAGAGCGTAATCGCAGGTGCTACCGAGGAGCCTACGAGCGAAATCGGCAAGGCCTTCAAGGAGTACGATGCTCACATCAAGCAGTTGCTGACCGACGCTGTCGAGAAAGAGGACGGTTTCATCAACCAGGCTATCGCCGAGCAGATCAAGGCTGCCGTTGACGCCATGTCGGCAAAGCTTTCGGGCCGTCTGACCAGCCTGCAGGTAGTTCCCGACCTCTATGTAAACGGTATCGAGACCATCGAGCTGAAGTCGTTCAAGTATACGGCTTGGAACGTAACCTCGAGCGCTGCCGCTGAGACGGTTAAGCAGGGTACTGCTACCTCGACGACGGCTCAGGATGTAACGGCTGTCCGCTACCTGGTTAGCCCGACGACCGTAACGTTCGAGGATATCCAGGAGCCCAGCTTCGTATTCGAGAAGGCTGAGACCCGCAGCGCCGTTAAGGAGCAGCTGCTGAACGTTGATTCGTACAGCGTAAAGGACGGTGTCCTGACCGTAAATGTTAAGAAGGCTTCCGGCACGGAGATTACGCTTGCCAAGGGCTATATTTACACCGCAGCTCTGGGCGTGCCCATCGCCGAGAAGTGGCTTACCGATGCCAACAAGCCCGAAGTGGTTTACTCGGACTTCGTAGCACTCGCCGAGACGACCGTAGAGCCCAAGATCGCCGCTCTGGTTAATGACAAGTTCGTTTGCAAAGATCCGGATGGCCACAACCACTACTATGAGAGCTATGAGGCTGCTCAGGCTGCAGCTGCCGTTAAGCAGGTTGCATACGACGACAAGCTCGATCTGCTCACGCTCGTAACGGGCTGCTATGTGGATGCTACCGATGGTGCTGTCGAGATTAAGAAGGATGAGCTGACCGCCGCAGGTCTCGAGTTCCGCTTTGCTCTTCCGACGAAGCCCTTCGTGAAGGGAGAGAACGATACCGACCAGCAGCAGTTCGCTACGATCGCAGGTAGCACGATGACCTCGAAGCTGCCCGACGGCACGACGAACAACCAGGCTGCTATCGACAAGACTCCGGTCGTTCGCGTTGAGCTCGTAGACGTAAACAACAAGGATGCCGTTGTTGACGTTCGTTACTTCAAGATCCAGTGGGTAAGAAAGACCATCGCTCCGATCGACCTGGGCGTAATCTACACCTTCGAATACACGCTTGGTTGCAACGAGTTCCAGGGCAAGTTCCTTTGGAATCAGATGGTGAACGAGGTTCTTGCCAAGATCGGTGATACGGGTATGTCGCAGGATGAGTTCCTCGCAACCTACACTGTTCCGACGATCTCGACGGTTGAGAAGAATACGGAGGAATACTATACCCATAAACTCGGTACGGTTGCTACCGCACTTGCTGACGGTGTTGAGTTCGTATACAACTTCGACGATCCCTTTGATGAGTCCGCTGCCGCCTTCACGTGGCGTCTGACGGTTGATCAGATTGGCGATGTAATCGATGATCTGCTTGCTGACAAGGAGGTTAAGTATGTTGTCAATGTAACGATCCCCGCCCAGAACAGCTACCAGGGCTCCGTAAACTTCGCATTCGAGGTTAAGGTTGCACTGCCCGAGCTGCCCGAGATCTACGGTTACGACTCGGCATTCTGGTTCACCGACTACACGCTGGCATACGTTTACCCGATCCAGTACAACACGCCGGGCGCTCTCGCAACTTGCGCATACCGCTATGAGCTCGACCGTCTGTTCGCTGACAGCAAGGTTGTGAAGAACATGCTCAAGTGCGGCAAGTGGGATATCCAGTTCGCCAAGACGCAGCCCGCTAACGGCTACGCTTCCGGCGCAGTGACGGTTCCGTCGGCAGATGCCGCAGGCCACTCGCTGGTTAAGGGTATGAACACGGCCGTTCAGCTCAACTACGCTGCTGGCACACCTTGGTACGCTGGTGTAGAGGCTGCTGATAAGACCTATGAGTCCGCAGTATCCGACATCCAGGTACAGGTTATCAACAACGCCGAGGGTATCGGCATCCTGGGCCAGCAGGCTACGCTCGATGTATGGGCTACGATCAACGATAAGAACACCTACAAGGTTACCTCGTTCAACGTATACTTCGTAGAGCCGCTGAATATCAACAGCGAGCTGAAGGATGCATACTTCGTAGACCAGGTAATCAGCGGTTCGACGATCGACTGCTCGAAGGCCTTCACGATGACCGACTTCAAGGACTACATCGTGGCAAAGACTACGACGGGTGACTCCGAGAAGGAGAAGTATGCGGCCGACCTCTACATTTACTATGGCGTACAGGCTCCGGTATGGGATCTTGCCAATGCAAAGACCAACCTCAAGCAGGAAAATGGCAACTACGTGGTTGACGAGACCATCACCGCCGAGACCGCCAAGATTCTGGCTGAGGACCGCTTCGGAGTAGACTGCATCACGGCCAACGCTGACAACAGCACGCTGACCTTCAAGAACGTGAAGGGTGTAAAGGTTGAGAAGGCCGTTAAGCTCTTCATCCCGGTAACCGTTAAGCACAAGTGGGGCACTCTGACGGAGACTGTAACCGTCGACCTGCTTCCCGAGGCTCCGGCTGCTGAATAATTAGAACTCTCTCCCCTTCCTCTTCCGGATTCTCGGAACGGGATCCGCTCCGAGGATTCGGGAGACAATAAAATCCCGGCAGACCGCAACAATTGTTGCGGTCTGCTTTTTTTTGTATCTTTGTCTGACGGGGCCCGCAGCCCGGAGAAACCCGGAGACCGGAGAAGCCCGGAGAAGCCCGGAAAAGCCCGGAAAAACCCGCCTTCCAAAACAGAAACACCATGAATCTCGAACACTACACACGCCGCCCCACCTGCTGTGTGCGCATCGGCAGCGTCCGAATCGGCAACGGAAATCCCGTCGCCGTACAGTCGATGACCAACACCGACACCAACGACACGGCCGCCAGCGTCGCCCAGATCGAACGGATCTGGCAGGCCGGAGGCCCCATCGTGCGCCTCACGGCCCAGGGACGCCGCGAAGGCGAGAACCTCGCCGACATTGTCCGCGAGCTGCGCAACGACGGCTGCCCCGCGGCCATCGTCGCCGACATCCACTTCGTGCCAGAGGTGGCGTCGATCGCCGCACGTTATGTGGACAAGGTGCGCATCAACCCCGGCAACTACCGCAACGACCACGGCGAATTCGAGGCGCTCATCGAGCAGTGCCGCGAACACGGCGTCGCCCTGCGCATCGGCGTGAACCACGGATCGCTCGCCAAGCGGGTCTTCGACCGCTGGGGCGACACGCCCGAAGGGATGGTTGTTTCGGCCATGGAGTTTCTGCGCATCTGCCGCGAAAAGGCGTTCGACCAGGTGGTCGTTTCGATGAAGTCGAGCAACACGCGCGTGATGGTCGCCGCCTACCGGCTGCTTGTCGAGGCCATGGATGCCGAGGATATGCACTACCCGATCCACCTCGGCGTTACGGAGGCCGGAAACGGAATCGAGGGACGCATCAAGAGCGCCGTGGGCATCGGAGCGCTGCTGGCCGACGGCATCGGCGACACGATCCGCGTATCGCTCACCGAGGCGCCCGAGAACGAGATTCCCGTCGCGAAGCTGCTTGTCGAGCACTTTGCCGCACGCCCCGGGCACTTCCCGGTCCGGCATCCTGAGCGCTATTCACCGACCGCCTACCGCAAACGCACGACGGCCGCCCCCGTGGTTCACGACGAGCCGCACGAGGGTTTCCGCATCCTCGAAGCCCGTTCGGGCAACCCCACGGCCGAGCTGCGCGCCGCGATCCTCAATCTGGAGCCCGCCGACGTGCCCGTGATGGTCAAGTGCCGCTACGAGGAGCCTGACACCGCGACGCTGGCCGTGAAGGCCGCCGCAGACCTCGGGCCGCTGCTGCTGGACGGTCTGGCCGACGGCATCTGGATCGACGCTCCGGGCCACAGCGACGCGGAGTTGCACGAGATCGAGCTGATGATCCTCCAGGCGGCGCGCGTACGTTTCTCACGCACCGAATACATCGCCTGCCCGAGCTGCGGGCGCACGCTCTACGACATCGAGCAGACGCTCGGGCAGATCAAGGCCCGCACGTCGCACCTGAAGAACCTCCGCATCGGCGTCATGGGCTGCATCGTCAACGGCCCGGGCGAGATGGCCGACGCCGACTACGGCTATGTCGGGGCCGGCCCCGGGCGCATCACCCTCTACCGGGGCCGCGAGGTCGTCGAACGCAACATCCCCCAGGAGGAGGCGCTCGACCGGCTTGTGGAGCTGATCCGCCGCGACGGCAGATGGACCAAACCCGACGCGCAGCCATGACGATCCTCCCGCTGGCCTACCTCCCCTCGGTCGAATACCTCTGGCACCTGAAACAGGGCGGATGTGTCATCGACCTGGGCGAGCACTTCGTCAAACGCTCGGAGCGCAACCGGGCGCGGATCCTGGCACCCGACGGCGTGATGGAGCTCACCGTGCCCGTACAGCATGCCAACCGGCCCCGGCAGCCGATGCGCGACATGCTGCTCGACTACTCGAAGCGCTGGCAGCACCAGCATTGGGGAGCCCTCACGGCCTGCTACAAATCCGCTCCCTATTTCGACCATTACGCCGACCGTTTCGCCCCCTTCTACCACAACGAATACCGTTTTCTGGTCGATTACAACCTGCAACTGCTCGACGCGCTCTGTACGTCGCTGCATCTGCCGATGCCCACGCTCTCGGAACGCTATGTGGAGGCCGCACCCGAAGACAGGGACCTGCGCGACAAACACAGAAAGGGCCCGGCGCTGATCGCCGAGCCCTATGTTCAGGTCTTTGCGGACCGCCTGCCCTTCGCGGCTAATTTGTCGGCTGTGGACCTGCTTTTCGCAGAGGGGCCTGGAAGCGTTTCGGTTTTAGCACGTTGCCGACAAGAAGCGTGATGCTGTCGCGCAGCGCTCCCGCTACGGCCTTCACCTCGACCCGACCCCGCAGCTCCACCGAATCGGACTGATACTGGCACGCCGCATACTCGGTCATGGCCACCGTGTCGGCCCCTACGGTCAGCACCGGCATCCCCGCCGAAGAGTAGACGCGGAAGGCCTGGCGCGGGACGTCGCGCAGCCGCAGATGGCGGTCCGAAATGTAGAGCGTCGAGCTTTCGCGGTTCCACAGAGCCCGGTAAAGGTAGTAGGCATCCTTGCGCTGACGTCGGTCCAGCGTAACGAGCCCCTCGCCGTTGATGCCGTAGGGACGCCGCGACGAACCGTAGTCGAAGAGGTTGTTGATCCACACGCCCCAGAAGAGCGAATCCCCCTGCAGGTTGCGGGCATACTCCTCGTGGAAGCGCGTCTGCTTGCGCTCGGGCATCCAGTTGGCATTCAAACGGGGTTCGGAAGACTCCGTGTAGCTCTTGTGGCCGATGAAGCCGCTGCCTCCGTAGCTGACGCCCGAACGCAGATGCGACCAGTTCTTGCGCAGCTGGTCGCGCCATACGGCCACGTCGCTCGTGGAACCCTTCTCCCAACCCACGTTCTGCCGCCAGACAATCAGATCCGAGACAAAGTTGATCCCGCCGTTCTGGTCGCTGCAGGCCGTCGTCGGCCGCGATGCGTCCATCGCATGGGCCGTCTCGTTGAGCTTGCCGAGGTAGGGAACCACATCGTCGCCCCGGGGCCGGAGGCAGGAGAAGAGTCCCCACATCACCACCGAGGGGTGGTTGATGTTCTGGGCGATGATCTCGCGCAGCTGCATAAGGCCGTTCTCCTCGAAGTCCGGCGTTGCATAGTAGGCGATATCACCCAGGAAGGGCGCGCTCTGCAGGGGCGTATCGACCCAGACCAGGATGCCCTGCTCGTCGCAGCGGTCGTAGAGATACTGCGCATGGGGCATCACGGCCGAGCGCAGCGCATTGGCTCCCAGATCGCGCACCGTGGCCAGATCGGCCTCGTAGTCCGCATTCGTAAGCGTTCCCCCCGAGGAGAGGTTGTCGTGGTAGAGGGTTACACCGTGCACGGGAACCCGCTTGCCGTTGATCTGCAGCCCGCCGCCGGGTGTCGCCGCAAGGGAGCGGAAGCCCGTACGGACACGCACGCAGTCGACGATGCTGTCCTCGCCGATGGCGGCCGTCACGGTATAGAGCGCGGGAGTCTCACGACTCCACAGTTCGGGCGCGTCGATGGCAAAGGGGACAACGACCGGTTTTCCGTCGAGGCGGGCCCGCTGGCGACGGGTGAAGACCGTACTGCCGTCGGGCGCCGTAATGTCGAGCGTCAGCGTGCAGGAGCTCTCGCGGTTCGAGGTCAGATGCACCTCGACCTCGCCCGAGGCATGGAGCGAATCGATCTCCCGGGGATGGACCAGCACGCCGTCCGAACCGAGGTAGAGGGGCGAGACGGCCGTAGGTCCCGTGACGATCAGCTCGACGTCGCGGTAGATGCCGCCGTAGAGGTTCATCTCCGTCGAGGTGGGCAGCACGTCGTTCCGCGCGCTGTTGCTCACCACCACCAGCAGCGCATTGTCCATCCCGAACTGCACGTAGTCGGTAATCTCGAAGGTAAAGGCCGCTGCACCGCCGCGGTGCGTGCCGACATGCCGGCCGTTCACGAAGAGGTCGGCGACCGACTGCACGCCGTAGAACTTCAGAAAGAGGCGGCGTGAAGACCAGCCTGCGGGAATGAAGATGTCGTTGCGGTAGTTTCCCGTGGTTTCGAGCCACGAGCCCTGCCGCTGCGGATCGGTGTTCCAGCTGTGGGGCAGCGTAACATGGCGGGCGTTGTCGCTCGTATTCTCCTCCTTGAAATAAAAACGCCACCCTTCGTCGAGCGGGTAGACCTCGCGGGCCTCGGCAGCAGCCGTTACGGCCGCGAGCAGCAGCGTCATCAATAAGCGTTTCATGGCAAAATCGGATTAGAATCCCGCGGTACGGCGTCGCCACGGCACCGGACTTGCGCCCCGTCTCCGCGGCACCGCACCGCTCCGGGCAAAGATACGAAAAAAACGGGAGATGCGCCACCTTCCGCCTTTGGGAACGCACTTCGGACCGAATCGGCCGCAGCGGATGCCGCAGGGAGGAAAAAAAGAGGACGCTATCCCCCTTTTGTCGGTTTTTTTCGTATCTTTGTAAAGTGCGGTTCCGCACGACAGACCCACCGAAAACAACCCGAACCATGAAACGTCTTCTGCTCCCGATGCTTGCGATGCTGCTCCTCCCGACAGCCCTGCTTCATGCCGGTAACGGACCCGACTCGCTGCTGATGGAGCTCGACCGGGCCATCACCGAGCGGAGCCGCTTTGCGGCGCAGAAGGAGGAGCTGCTGCGCGAACTCAAGCAGCAGCGTGCGGAACAGACCAACCCCGAAAAACGATACGCGATCAACAACGAGATCATCAACAACTACACCTCGTTCATCTGCGATTCGGCCACGCACTACATCCACGACAACCTCTCGATTGCCGAGGCCCTCGGCAGCGAGCAGATGCGCATCGAAAGCCGGCTGCAGCTGGCCTTCGCCTATTCGCTCTCGGGCCTGTTCGTGCAGGCCGCGGAGCTGCTGCGCGATACCGACTTCGAACACCTGTCATCTTCGCAACGGCTCTCCTTCTGCTGGACCGCCATCCGCTACTACGAGAATCTGATCCGCTATACGGACGATCCGCAGCTTTCGGAGGCGTATCTGGACAAAATCAGGGAGCTGCGCGGCAGGATCCTGCAGCTGATTCCCGAGGGTACGGATATGTGGCTCAAGGAGAAGGCCTTCCAGCTGCAGGCCGAAGGCAACTGCACGGAGGCACTCGGGATCCTCACCCGGATCTACGACACCCAGCCGCACGACTCGCACGGATACGCCATGGCCGCCATGAGCCTCGCGAAGATCTACCGCGACCTGGGCGAACGCGAGCAGGAGAACCGCTTTCTGACCCTCGCGGCCCTCGCCGACACGCGTCTCGCGGTCAAGGAGAACGAAGCGCTGCTCACCCTGGCGATGAATCTCTTCGAACAGGGCGACATCGACCGGTCGTACAACTACATCAGCGCGGCGTTGAGCGACGCCAACTTCTACAACTCGCGCGTGAAGAACTCGGTCATTGCCCGCATCCAGCCCATCATCGAGAGCAACTACCTCTACCGCATCGAAAACCAGCGGCAGAATCTGCGCCGCTCGACGATCCTCCTGAGCGTCGTCATCCTCCTGCTCATCGGCGCACTGGCCGTCATCGGCGTCCAGGTGCGCATGATGGCCCGCGCCCGGCGGAACCTGGCGAAGATGAACCACCAGCTCTCCGATCTGAACCGCACGCTCAACGAGGCGAACGTCGTCAAGGAGAAGTACATCGGCTACTTCATGAACCAGTGCGCCCTCTACATCAACAAGCTCTACGCCTACCGCAAGGATGTGAGCCACAAGCTGCGTAGCGGACAGATCGACCGCCTCTACAAGATCTCCTCGAAGGAGCAGGAGCGGGAGTTCGACGAGCTGTATGCCGAATTCGACGAGGCCTTCCTGAAGCTCTATCCGACCTTCGTGCACGACTTCAACGCCCTGCTCAAACCCGAGGAGCGCTACGAGACGACCGAGGGGCGGCTGAATACCGAACTGCGCATCTTCGCCCTCATGCGCCTCGGCATCACGAACGTCAACCAGGTCGCGGAGTTCCTCCGCTGCTCGCTCCAGACGGTCTACAACTACAAAAGCAAAATCAAGGGCAAGGCCCTTCCGGGCGTTGTCCACTTCGAGGAGGAGGTCCGCAAACTGGGTCAGGCGACCCTTCAGGAGGATTCATTGTAGTTTACCAAAACAGCGGCATAGCACACTCTCATACATCTGTATTTCAGACTCTTGTAGATAAACGCCATTTACTTTTCCCCTACTTTGCCGACACGGTGTCCCGCGGTTTGCGGTTTATTGAGTTTCTTTGTATGAGTGGATCCCGCCGGAATCCGCCCCACAAACCAACTGCTGACGCCATGAAACCAATCTGCTCCGGAGCATCGCTGCTTCGCGTTCGTCCCTGCCAGACACCGAACGGAAAACCGACCCGGCTGTCGATTCCCGCCGTCGGAAGAAAGATGCTCCTCGGAGCGCTGCTGCTCCTCGGAAATCCGCTTGCCGCGCAACGTCCGGCTTACTTTGCCGACGGATACCACGGCGGCATCTACGGCCACTATCCCGTCCGGTGGAAGACCCGCTTCATCTGCGACCAGCTGGAGGCCCATCCCGAGTGGTGCATCGGCCTGGAGATCGAGCCCGAGACGTGGGACACCGTCGCCGTGCGCACGCCGCGCGACTACGCACGATTCAAACGGCTGGCCACCGACCCGCGCGTGGAGTTCACCAACCCGACCTACGCCCAGCCCTACTGCTACAACATCTCGGGCGAGAGCCTCATCCGCCAGTTCGACTACGGTATGCGCAAGATCCGCAGCCACTTCCCCGACGTGGAGTTCACGACCTACGCCGTCGAGGAGCCCTGCTTCACGAGCAGCCTGCCGCAGATCCTCCGTCTCTTCGGATTCAGATACGCCTCGCTCAAGTGCCCGAACACCTGCTGGGGCGGCTACATGGCCCCCTTCGGCGGGGAGACCGTCAACTGGATCGCACCCGACGGAAGCTCGATCCGCGCCGTGCCGCGCTACGCCTGCGAGGCGCTCGAACGGGGTTCCGTCTGGCAGACGACCGCCTGGGGCAACAGCACGGAGTACCTCGAAGCCTGCGCCCGGCAGGGCATCGCCCGCCCGATCGGCATGTGTTACCAGGATGCCGGGTGGCGCAACGGCCCCTGGATCGGCTCGGGCGACTCGATCCGCAACCACTCGACCTATGTTACCTGGCGTGAATACTTCGAGCGCATCGCCCCGGACTCGCAGCCCGAGGATTACCGCATGTCGCAGGAGGATGTCCGCGTCAGCCTCATGTGGGGCAGCCAGGTGCTGCAGCACATCGCCCGCGAGGTGCGGCATGCCGAAAACAGCATCGTGGGAGCCGAGAAGCTCTGCGCCCTCGCGGCGTTGGCAAGCGGCGCCGGCTGCGACCGCGCGGCCATCGACGAGGCGTGGCGCACGCTGATGCTCGCGCAGCACCACGACTCGTGGATCGTACCCTACAACGGCCTGCACGGCCGCGGCACCTGGGCCGACCACATCCGCCGCTGGACCGCCGCAACCGACTCGATCAGCGACGGCCTCGCTGCCGGCGCCATGCGAAGCATCGCCCCGGCAAGGGAGCGGGGCCGCTGGCGCGTACGCCTCGTAAATACGCTCGGCGAGGCCCGCCGCGAGGTGGTCGCCGTGGCTCTTCCCGAAGAATTTCCCTGCGAAGGTATCGTAGTGAAGGATGCCCGGGGCCGCAAGGTCGAAAGTACGCTGCTCCGCACCGCAGATGGCGGGCGCGAGCTGCTCTTCGAGGCGGAGGTTCCGCCGTTCGGCCATACGATCTATACGCTTGCGGAGGGTCGCACGAAGGTGGAGCAGACGGCGACAGCCGCCGCAACCGTAGAGCCGCTCGTTGTCGAGAACGACCTCTACCGGCTGAAGATCGATCCGGCGCGGGGCGGCGTCATCACAAGCCTGGTGGCCAGGCGGCTCGGCAACCGGGAACTGGTCGATGCGGCAAGCAGCTACGCGCTGGGCGAGCTACGGGGCTACTTCTACGACGAGCGACGCTTCCGCTCCTCGACGGAGCACCCGGCCGAGGTCGTCCTGCTCTGCGACAACGACCTTGTAAAGCGCATCCGCATCCGCGGCACCATCGCCTCGCACCCCTTCACGCAGACGATCACCCTGCGCCGGGGCGACCCGAAGATCGACTTCGACCTCCGTATCGACTGGCGGCACAACGTCGGCATCGGCGCCTTTGCCCAGCAGAACGTCTTTGCCCGGAACCGCCGCGCCTGCTACGACGGCCGCTACAAGCTCAATGTCTGGTTTCCCACGACCCTCGCGGCGCCGCGGCTGTGGAAGGATGCCCCATTCGACGTCTGCGAAAGCCGCCAGGAGAGCACCTATTTCTCGACCTGGGACCAGATCAAGCACGACATTGTGCTGCACTGGGTGGACCTCGCCGAAACGGACGGCGCGGGTCTGGCCCTGCTGACCGACCATACCACCTCCTACACCTGGGGCGCCGACACGCCCCTCGGCCTTACCGTACAGTACTCCGGCGCCGGGCTGTGGGGCCGCGACTACCCGATCGACGGGCCTACGCACCTGCGCTTCGCGCTGGTCGCCCATGCGGGACGCTGGGACGAGGGCCGCGTGCAGGAGGAGAACCTCCGCTGGAACGAACCACTTTACGCCGCCGTCGGACGCACGTTCGCCGACGACGAGGTCTCGTGGCTCGACCTCGCGGGAAGCGGCTACGCGGTTTCGGCGGCCTATCCCGAGGGCGGGGGGCTCGTATTGCGCCTCTACAACGCCGCGGGCGACGACGCGCCGCGCACCATCCGCTTCGGGACGCGCTTTTCGCGCGTCGAGGCGGTAGACCTGCGCGGCGAACCCCTCGAATCGCCCGCCGTACGGACCCGCGACAACGGCACCGAGGTCGAGCTCTCGATACCGCGCTTCGGCGTGAAAACCCTGCGACTGATCCAATAAAACGAACCCATGCATAACCTCCTTCTACGAACCTCCCTGCTTCTCACGCTGACCCTCCCGGCCGCAGGCCTCACCGGCTGCGGCGCCGCGGCGGACGACACGGCGGCATTCGATGCCGCACGCTATGTGAACCCCTTCATCGGGGCGAGCACGAGCACGAGCGCCGCGGGCGTCTACCACGGTCTGGGCAAGACCTTCCCGGGGGCCACGACGCCCTACGGCATGGTCCAGGTGAGCCCGAACACCATCACCGGCGGCGACAACAGCCCCGGCTACAGCTACGAACATACGACGATCGAGGGATTCGCCTTCACGCAGATGAGCGGCGTGGGGTGGTTCGGCGACTTGGGCAACCTGCTTGTCATGCCGACCACCGGACCGCTGCAGAAGATCGCCGGCAAGGAGGACGGCACGGTCAAGGGATACCGTTCGCACTACGACAAGGCCTCCGAAACGGCCCGCGCGGGTTATTACAGCGTGCAGCTCACCGACTACGGCATCCGTGTCGAGACGTCGGCGACGCCCCGCTGCGGCATTCTGCGCTTCACCTTCCCCGAGCACGAACAGTCGCGCATCCAGATCGACCTGGCACGCCGCGTCGGCGGCACCGCCGAGCGGGAGTATATCGAGGTGATCGACGACCATACGATTGCCGGCTGGATGAAGTGCACGCCCGCGACGGGCGGCTGGGGCAATGGCGAAGGACAGGCCGACTACACGGTCTACTTCTACGGGCAGTTGAGCGAGCCGATCCGCGACTACGGCTTCTGGAGCGCCGACATTCCCGACGACTGGGTGCGCAAGCGCGACGAGGTCGTCAGCCCCGCCTACCTGCAGCGTGTCGCCGAGGCACCCCTGACAAAGGGCGAGCGCTCGATCGAGGGCAAGCACATCGGATTCTACGCCGACTTCCCGACCCGCGAGGGGCAGCAGGTGATCTTCAAGGCGGGCATCTCGTTCGTGGATGCCGAAGGGGCGCGGCGCAACTTCGAGGCGGAGATCGCCGACAAGTCGTTCGACCGGGTTGCCGACGAGGCGCGCGCCTCGTGGAACCGCGAACTGGGCCGCATCCGCATCGAGGGCGGCACGGAGGACGAGCGGACGATCTTCTACACGGCGCTCTACCACACGATGATCGACCCGCGGATCTACACCGATGCCGACGGCCGCTACATGGGCGCCGACCACAAGCCCCACCAGACCGACGGACGCTTCACCAAGCGCACGATCTTCAGCGGCTGGGACGTCTTCCGCAGCCAGATGCCCCTGCAGACGATCATCAACCCGCGGCTGGTGGACGACCTGCTCGCCTCGCTCATCACGATGGCCGACGAGAGCGGCCGCGGCTATTTCGAACGCTGGGAACTGCTCAACGCCTACTCGGGCTGCATGCTCGGCAACCCGGCCCTCTCGGTGCTGGCCGACGCCTACGCCAAGGGCATCCGGGGCTACGACGTCGAGAAGGCCTACCGCTACGGCGTGCGCACCTCGCAGCTCTTCGGCAACGACTCGCTCGGATACACCCCCTCGGAGCTCTGCATCTCCCACACGCTCGAGTACGCCTATACGGACTGGTGCCTCGCGCAGCTGGCCGAACGTCTCGGCAAAACGGAGGACGCCGCTGCCTTCACCCGCAAGGGACAGGCCTACCGCAACATCTTCGATCCGGAGAAGGGGTGGTTCCGGCCGCGCGAGGCCGACGGACGGTGGGCTCCGTGGCCCGAGAACGCCCGCACGACCGAGTGGTACGGCTGCATCGAGGCCGATCCCTATCAGCAGGGATGGTTCGTGCCGCACGACGTCGAGGGGATGGTGGCCCTGATGGGCGGGCGCGACGCCGTGCTGGCGGATCTCAAGGAGTTCTTCGAGAAGACCCCCGAAGATTTCCACTGGAACCCCTACTACAACCACGCCAACGAGCCGGTGCACTTGGTGCCGTTCCTCTTCAACCGCCTCGGGGAGCCGTGGCAGACCCAGAAGTGGACGCGCCGCATCTGCGAGAGGGCCTATGCCAACCGCGTCGAGGGCATCGTCGGCAACGAGGATGCCGGACAGATGTCGGCCTGGTACGTCCTCGCCGCCGCGGGCATCCATCCCGCCTGCCCGGGCGACACGCGCATGGAGATCACCAGCCCGCTGTTCGACCGCATCGAGTTCCGCCTCGACCCGCAATACGCCGCGGGCGGCAGCTTCACGGTCGTGGCGCACGACAACTCGCCCGAAAACATCTACATCCAGCGGGCCCGCCTCAACGGCGAGGAGCTCACGGCCTCGCACATCGACTTCGCGCAGATCGCCGCAGGCGGCACGCTCGAACTCTTCATGGGTCCCGAGCCCGACACGGCCTGGGGCCTTGCGGAGTAATCCGTTCCGAAACGTAAAACCTTGAAACCGGCAAACAACATGACAAACCATCACGACAACCGATCGCTCCGGCGGATCCGTCCGCTGCGGAGCCTCCTGACGGCCTGCGCGGCGACACTCCTCGCCCTCTCGGCCACGGCACAGGAGCGCGACTACGTCCAGTATGTCAATACGCTCCAGGGAACCGACTCGCACTTCGGACTCAGCTACGGCAACACCTTCGCCACCACGGCCATGCCCTACGCCATGCACACCTGGTCGGCGCAGACCGGCCCCAACGGCGAGGGGTGGAAATACCAGTACTTCGTGGACCGCATCCGCGGCTTCCAGCAGGCGCACCAGTGCAGCCCCTGGATGAGCGACTATGCGGTCTATTCGCTCATGCCCGAGGTCGGGGAGCTTGTCCTCGACGAGGATACGCGCGGTGCGAAGTTCAGCCACGCGAACGAGGTGGCAAAGCCTCACTACTACAAGGTTACGTTCGACAACGGCATCACCACCGAAATGGCCCCCACGACGCGCGGCGTGCACCTGCGCTTCAGCTTCCCGCGCAAGGGCGGCGCGGCCTACCTCGTGCTCGACGGCTACACGGCCCAGAGCGAGGTGAAGATCGACCCCGAGCGGCGCGAGATCTCGGGATGGGTGAACAACTACCGCTTCGTGAACCATCCGGAGACCTTCCGCAGCTACTTCGTCATCCGTTTCGACCGTCCCTTCGAAGAGTGGGGCACCTGGGAGAACCGCCAGAATACCCGCACCGACGGGCAGACCGAGGCCGCGGGCGACGGTTGCGGCGCCTACATCCGCTTCAAGGCCGGCACGAAGGTGCAGGCCAAGGCCGCATCCTCCTACATCAGCCCCGAGCAGGCGTGCATCACGCTCGAACGCGAGCTGGGCGCCGACCGCAACCTCGAGGCCACGAAGGCGCGCGGCGCCGCGACGTGGAACGCCCTGCTGGGCCGCGTCGCCGTCGAGGGCGCCTCGGAGGAGGAGATCCGCACCTTCTACTCGTGCCTGTTCCGCGCCAACCTCTTCTCGCGCAAGTTCTACGAGCGCGACGCCGAGGGCAACCCCTACTACTACAGCCCCTATGACGGCAAGGTGCACGCGGGATACATGTACACCGACAACGGCTTCTGGGATACGTTCCGCTCGCAGTTCCCGCTGACGAACATCCTCCACCCCACGATGCAGGGCCGCTACATGCAGGCGCTGCTCGCCGCACAGGAGCAGTGCGGCTGGCTGCCGGCCTGGTCCGCACCGGGCGAGACGGGCGGCATGCTCGGCAACCACTCGATCTCGCTGCTCACGGACGCCTGGGTCAAGGGCATCCGCACGTTCGACCCCGCGAAGGCTCTTGAGGCCTACGCCCACGAGGCGATGAACAAGGGCCCCTGGGGCGGTGCCAACGGACGTGCCGGATGGAAGGAGTACTGGCAGCTGGGCTACGTTACCTACCCCGAGTCGATGGGTTCGACGGCCCAGACGCTCGAATACGCCTACGACGACTTCTGCGCCTGGCAGCTGGCCCGCATGACCGGCAACAAGTTCTACGAGGAGATCTTCGCCCGCGTGATGTACAACTACCGCAACGTCTTCGACGCCGAGACGGGCTTCATGCGCGGCCGCCACAAGGACGGCTCGTGGCTCGCACCGTTCGATCCCATCGAGTGGGGCGGTCCCTACTGCGAGGGCAATGCCTGGCACTACAACTGGTCGGTCTTCCACGACGTGCAGGGGCTGATCAACCTCTACGGCAGCGACGAGGTCTTCACGCAGAAGATCGACTCGGTCTTCACGCTTCCCAACACGGTCCACCCCGGCACCTACGGAGGCATGATCCACGAGATGAAGGAGATGCAGCTGGCCGGCATGGGCCAGTACGCCCACGGCAACCAGCCCATCCAGCACATGATCTACCTCTACAGCTATGCCGGACAGCCGTGGAAGACGCAGTACTGGTCGCGGCAGATCACCTCGCGACTCTACAACTCCTCGGAGCGCGGCTTCCCGGGCGACGAGGATCAGGGCGGCATGTCCTCGTGGTACGTGTTGAGCGCCCTGGGCATCTACAGCGTCTGCCCCGGCACGGACCAGTATGTCCTGGGCAGCCCCGTCTTCGGCAAGGCGACAATCACCACCGAGGAGGGCCGGCAGTTCGTCATCGAGGCCGAGAACAACGCCCCGGACCATGTCTACATCCAGTCGGCGACGCTCAACGGCGAGCCGCTCGACCGCAACTGGATCACCTACGACGAGATCACGCGCGGCGGTACGCTGCATCTGGTGATGGGCCCGGAGCCCAACCTTGAGCGCGGCACCTCGAAGCAGGCGGCGCCCTTCTCGCTCTCGAAACCCGAATAAGACAACCGCCATGTTCGCACGCACACTGAAAACCGCCGCAGCAGCCCTCGCCGGCAGCCTGCTCCTGGCACAAGGACCCGCACGGGCCCAGGAGCCGGCGCCGAACCGCGCCCTGCAGGTCAATGTCTTCACCGGCACGCAGGGCGTGGGCCTCACCTCGGGATACCTCTACCCGGGAGCCACCTACCCCTTCGGCATGGTGCAGTTCACCCCCACCTACTTTTCGAAGCGGGGCGGCTTCGTCATCAACCAGCTCAGCGGCGGAGGCTGCGCCCACATGGGCAACTTCCCCACCTTCCCGCTGCCGGGACGCCTCGACGTCTCGCCGGGCAACATCCTCGAACACCGCGTCGATGTCTCGCAGGAGGCCGGACATGCCGGCTACTACGAAGCCACGGTCGAGGAGCGCGTCCGGGCGCACCTCACGGTAACCCCGCGCACGGGCATGGCCCGTTATGAATACCCGGCGGAGGATGCCTTCGGCACGGTGATCATCGGCGCGGGCGTCGCCGCGACGCCGATCGACCGCGCGGCCGTCGTCATCACGGGCCCCGCAAGCTGCGAGGGCTATGCCGAGGGCGGCAACTTCTGCGGCATCCGCACCCCCTACAAGGTCTACTTCGTCGCCGAATTCGACACCGAAGCCGCCGAGACGGGCATCTGGAAGGATGACACGCTCACGCGCGGCGGCCGCTTTGCCGAGGGCGCCGAGTCGGGCGTCTACTTCACCTTCGACCTGAAGCGGGGACGCACGATCCAGTACCGCATCGGCGTCTCGTACGTCTCGGTGGAGAATGCCCGCGAGAACCTCCGCACGGAGAACGCCTCGTGGGACTTCGCCGCCGTGCAGCAGGCCGCCGAGCAGGCGTGGAACGATGTGCTGGGCCGCATCGAGGTCGAGGGCACGAACCCCGACCGCATCGGGCAGTTCTACACGCACCTCTACCGGGCGATGATCCACCCGAACCTCTGCAGCGACGTCAACGGCGAGTACATGGGTGCCGACTTCCGCATCCACCGCACGCGCAGCCGCCAGTACACCTCCTTCAGCAACTGGGACACCTACCGCACGCAGATCCAACTGCTGGCGATGCTCTTCCCCGACGTGGCGTCGGACGTCGTGCTCTCGCACCGCGACTTCGCCGAGCAGTCGGGCGGCGCCTTCCCGCGCTGGGTGATGGCCAACATCGAGACGGGCGTCATGCAGGGCGACCCCACGCCGATCCTCGTGGCAAACGCCTGGGCCTTCGGAGCCCGGGACTACGACCCCTACCCGCTCTTCCAGATCATGCGCGTGAACGCCGAAAAGCCCGGCGCCCGCTCGCAGCAGGTCGAGGAGCGTCCCGGGTTGCAGCAATATCTCGACAAGGGGTACTGGAACGCCTCCGAACAGCTCGAATACACCTCCGCGGACTTCGCCATCGGGCAGTTCGCGCTGCATGCCGTGGGCGACGAGTTCGCCAGCTGGCGCTACTTCCACTTCGCCCGTTCGTGGCGCAACCTCTACAACCCCGAAACGGGATGGCTGCAGTCGCGCAACGCCGACGGCAGCTGGAAACCGCTCGGCGACGACTGGCGCGAATCGACCTACAAGAACTACTTCTGGATGGTGCCCTACGACCTGGGCGGGCTGATCGAGACAATCGGCGGAAGGGAGGCGGCCGAGCGGCGTCTCGACGAGTTCTTCGTGCGCCTCGACGCCGGCTACAACGACCCGTGGTTCGCCGCGGGCAACGAGCCCAGCTTCCACATACCGTGGGTCTACAACTGGGTGGGACGCCCCGACAAGGCCTCGGAGGTGATCCGCCGCACGCTCGACACGGAGTATTCGAGCGCCGTGGACGGCCTTCCGGGCAACGACGACCTGGGGACGATGGGCGCGTGGTACGTCTTCGCCTGCTCGGGACTCTACCCGATGATCCCGGGTGTCGGGGGCTTCACGCTCAGCACGCCCCTCTTCGAGCGGATCACCCTGCACCTCAAGGGCGGCGACCTGACGATCCGCGGCGGCTCCGAGAGCCGGATCTACACCACGGGCGTACGCCTCGACGGGCAGCCGATCAACCGGGCGTGGATCGACTGGAAGGAGCTGGCCGACGGCGCCGAAATCGACTTCTCGACGGCCGCAAAACCCTCGGGAAAATGGGGGCGCGAGGTGCTTCCCCCCTCCTACGAATGACAACAGACCTAAAAAACCGATAGAAAAATGAAAAAAATCGCATGGATCCTTGCGGCGGCCCTGCTCGGCAGCTCCGCCGCGGCACAGACGATCGCACCCTTCAAGGAGGGCGACCGCGTCGTCTACCTGGGCAACAGCATCACCGACGGCGGACACTACCACTCCTACATCTGGCTCTACTACATGACCCGCTTCCCGTACATGAACCTGCGGATGTACAACGCCGGCATCGGCGGCGAGACCGCCGGCATGATGTACAAGCGTCTCGACGGCGATGTCTTCAGCAAGCGTCCGACGGTGCTCACCGTAACCTTCGGCATGAACGACACGGGCTACTTCGAGTACAACGGCGACAATGCCGAGGCCTTCGGCGAAGCCCGCTACCAGGAGTGTCTGGAGAATTACAAAAAGATGGAGCAGCGCCTTGAGGGGCTCGACGGCGTGCGCGTGGTGATGATCGGCAGCTCGCCCTACGACGAGACGGCAAAGATCGAGGGCAACGAGCCCTTCCACGGCAAGAACGCCGTCATGCAGCGTGTCGTGGAGTTTCAGAAGGAGTCGGCCGAGGCCCACGGCTGGGAGTTCATCGACTACAACGCCCCGATGACCGAACTCGGCGAGCGCGTGCAGGCCACCGATCCGGGCTTCACGCTCTCGGGCGGCGACCGCGTCCATCCCGACAACGACGGCCACATGGTCATGGCCTACCTCTTCCTCAAGGCCCAGGGCTTTGCCGGCAAGGAGGTTGCCGACGTCTGCATCGACGCCTCGAAGCGGGAGATCCTCAAGGCCTCGAACTGCCGGATCACGAACCTTCAAAAGGCGGGCCGCAACCTCTCGTTCGACTACCTGGCCAACGCCCTGCCCTACCCGATGGACACCGTGGCCCGCGGCTGGGGCATGAAGCGCGGACAGGCCCATGCCGCCAAGCTCGTCCCGTTTGTCGAGGAGATGAACCGCGAGATGCTCACGGTCAAGGGGCTCAAGGGCACCTATGCCGTCTGCATCGACGGCGAGCAGATCGGCTCGTGGAGCGCCGAGGAGCTGGCCAAAGGCATCAACCTCGCCCAGATCACCTGGACCCCGCAGTACCGGCAGGCCCAGGCGGTGATGTACCTGAACGAGTACCGCTGGGAGATCGAGCGCAACTTCCGCGACTACGCCTGGATGCAGTACGACTTCTTCCAGGACCGCGGGCTGCTCGACGCCAACGACCGCCACGCCGTCGAGGTGCTCGACCGCGAGAAGAGCAAGAACGGCTGGGTGGGCGCCCAGCGCGACAACTACGCGAAGCTCATGCACCCGGCCGTACGCGAGGCGCGCGAACGGGAGCAGGAGCTGCTCATCGACCAGATCTACCGCATCAACAAACCCGTCGTGCGGAAGGTCGAGCTCCGCAAACTCTGACACCCACTCGAAAAAACACCCTTCTTCCGGATCCGGGAGCGCCTGCGGGCGGCTCCCGGATTCTTTTTCCGGCCCGCACCCGCCCGAGGCATGTTCGAAACCTGCCCGAAAGATACCCGGAAGATGCCCGGAAGATGCCCCCGGAACCCGCCCGGGAGATGCCCGCACAAAAAACGAAGACGCCGGCTGCCTCACGGCGCTGACGTCCTCTGCCAAAACCTAAACTATGTGATAACTGTCCGGCGAGCAGACGCCGGGAATCCGCACCCGGCGCCGCATCGCGTGCATCAACGCTCCGATTGATCGAGCGTATGGGTAATTCCGCGGGCAATCGGAATCGAGATCAGCTGGATGACGCCGATAATCAGCAGCGCATAGCGGATCGCGAAGGTGTCCGAAACGGCAAGAGTCAGGACGATGAAGAGCCCGCAGCCGAAGAAACGGCCCAGGTAGAGCGCAAATTCGTGGATGAAGATGTAGGCGTAGGAGTTGCGGTGTTCGCGGCGGCTCACGCAGTCGATCACGCGCAGCTGGAGCGGGAAGTAGCCCAGATCCATCAGCGGCCGACCGAGCACGAGGCAGAGCATGAAGACAATCACCCCCGCGGCCGAGTAGAGCGCGGCATTGAAGGCCCCGCCGAGGGCGAAGAGCAGCAGACCGGCGGAGAAGATCGCCACGCGGTGGTGCGAGGTGGTGAAGCGCCCCAGCAGGTAGAGCAGCACGGCCGAGACGATGGCGCCGATGGACTGCAGCGTGCCGAGCGTCGTCTCGTTGCCCACGAGCGTCATCACGAGCATCGAGGGGGCCGTAACGATATAGCCCTGGGCGATGCCCTTCAGCACGGCGAGGCGCATCATCCGCCACCAGAGGGTGTCGAAGCGCCGGAAGAGGAAGCGATCGTGCTTCGGCTCGGCGAAGCGGCCCCGCATGACGACCGTCGAGGCGACGATCGTCAGCACGAAGACGAAGAGCGTAACGAGCTTATAGGCGAAGTTGATGTTGCCCGCAAACCAGCCGTGGTCGGCCGTGGCGCCAAGGAAGGCGCCGATCATGCCCGGCACGACGACGCTGGCCACCGTATTGAAGAAGCTCTCCAGCCCGTAGTAGTAGTTGCGGTTGCCGTCGTCGGTCGAGGCCAGGGCCAGGAAGTCGCGGTTGGCCCAGAAGAATCCATACGAGAGGCCCATGATGAGGCCCGCGAGGATGATTCCGCCCAGTTCGAGCGTCTCGAGCGACATCATCACCGCCATCGAGACGCCGCTCAACAGCATGCCGAACGAGTAGAGGTGCGCGATGCGGATGCGGCGCATGAGGAATCCGTTGACGAGGAACGTGATCGGGATGCCCGTGTAGACGGCCAGCTGGTAGCCCACGACGTAGGCGAGCTCCGAGCTGTTGCGCATGATGTAGGTGCCGACGAAGAGCTCGACGACCGGAAGGACGAAGGCGTAGAGCATGTTCGTCAGGAGCAGAATCCGCATGTTGAACGGATAGGTGCCGAAGTGTCTGAATTCCGACAGGGCCCGGTAGAGCACTCCGTGCTTCGGCCTGGCGGCGGTGGCTTCTTTCATGTCAGTAGTTTGGTATCGCACAACAAAGATAGCATACCCCCGGCGGCCGGGAGTACACTATTGTATCCGTTTCGTATGGTAACGTGATCAAACGGCGCCGCGAAGCGCTATTCGCCCCGCTCGCGCATCTCGCGCGGCGACATGTGGTACTCCTTCGCAAATTCGCGGTAGAAGTAGGACTTGTTGTTGAAGCCCGAGCAGAACATCACCTCCTGGATCGTCATGCCCGTCGTGCGGAGCAGGTGCGTGGCGTGGCGGAGCTTCACCTTGCGGATGTATTCGCTCGGCGTCGTCTGCGTGATCTCCTTGATCTTGCGGTAGAGGCTCATGCGGCTCACGCACATCTTGTCGCAAAGGAAGTTGAGCGAGAGGTTCTCGTCCGTGAGGTTCTCCTCGATGATCCGCGTGAGCTGCACGATGAACTTCTTGTCGTCGGCGTCGATCGTGTTGCCCTCGTAGACGTCGGCCGTGGAAATCGCCGAGTTGTAGTAGCTGCGCAGCGAGCGGCGGTTGGTGAGGATCTGCTGCACGACGGCCTGCAGGTGCTTGGGATGAAACGGCTTGGCGATATAGCCGTCGCCGCCCAGCTCGTAACCGTGGATCTCCTGCTCGACATCGGTCTTGAAGGCCAGGAAGACAAAGGGAATGTAGCGCGTGATCTCGTTCTGCTTGAGGTAGCGGAGCAGTCCGAGACCGTCCAGGCGCGGCATGTTCACGTCGCTCAAGATCAGATCCGGGCGGCGGCGCTTGAGAATCGCGATCGCCTCCTCACCATCGGCCGCCTGGAGCACCGTGTACGACGTGCCGAGGATCTCGGCCACCAGGTCGCGCATCTGTCGCTCGTCATCGACGATGAGGATCGTCGCCTCAGCCGTCTCGCGGCCGGGGACCGGCAGTGTCTGCTCCGCACCGGAGAGCGGTTCGGCCTCCCGCTGCGGGGAGTACGAAGCGTGCGCAGGCTGCGGGGAGGGCGGGGTCGGCGGCTCTCCGGCAATCAGCGACCGCTCGACGACGGGCAGCGTGAGGGTGAAGGTCGTGCTCTTTCCCGGTTCGCTTATGACCGTGAGCGTGCCGCCGAGCGCCTCCGCAAGGCTCTTGGCCAGCGCCAGCCCGATGCCGTTGCGCATGACGCGCCCCTCGCTGGCCGAACGTTCGAAGTTGTCGAGGATCTCGAAACGGTTGAAGACGTTGCCGATATCCTCGGGTTTGATGCCCTTGCCCGAGTTGGCGATCCGCAGCCGCGTGCCCGACACCCCGGTTTCGAGCGTCAGCGAGATCCAGCCGCCGCCGGGCGTATATTTGCAGGCGTTGGAGACCAGGTTGCTGAAGATCTTCTCCAGGGCATCGCGGTCGCTCACGATCACGGCCCCGGCCGCGGGCAGCGACAGATGCAGGTCGATGCGCCGCTGCTCGATCACGTCGTTGAAGTTGTCGACGAGCGACGAAAGCAGCTCCGCGGCATCGACCTCCGCATAACGGGGCTTGTAATGGCCCGTATCGGCGCGGCGGAAGTCCATCAGCTCGCCGATCAGACGCTGCATGCGCGCCGCGTTGTTGCGGATGATCCGCACGTGGCGCACCACCTCCGGAGCGAGGCTGTAGCTTCCGAGCAGCTGCTCCCCGGAGCCGTAGATGAGCGTCAGCGGCGTGCAGAACTCGTGGGCGATGGAGGTGAAGAAACGCAGCTTCGCCTCGTAGCTTTCGCGCTGCTGCGCACGGTTCATCGACTCGATGAGCAGGCTGCGCCGCTGCTCGATGCGTTCGTTGGCGATGAAGTAGACCGCATAGACCGCTCCGGCGAGCAGCAGCAGGTAGGCCACATAGGCCAGCGTCGTGTTCCACCACGGCGGCCGCACGCGGATGTGCAGCGTCGTCTCGCAGTCGCCCCAAACCTTGTCGCCGTTGGTCGCCCGCACCGAAAACGTGTAGTTTCCGGGCGGCACGTTGGTGAAGACCGCCGTGTTGTCCGTACCCGTATAGACCCAGTCGTCGTTGAAGCCCCGCAGGATGTAGGCATATTCGCAGCTCTCGTTGCGGATGTACTCCAGGGCCGCGAAACGCACGGTGAAGAAGTTCTCGTTGTGCGCCAGGACGATCTCCCGGTCCGGGTGGAAGTCGGGCAGCGGATTCTGCCGCACGGTGAAGCCCTGCAGCAGCACGCGGGGCGCATAGTCGCGCAGATGGATGTCGTCGGGATCGAAGCGGTTGAAGCCCTCCACCCCGCCGAAGAACATCTCGCCCGAAGGGGTGCGGTAGTAGGCGCCGTCGGAGAATTCGTTGCCCTGCAGCCCCTTGAAACGGTAGTAGCTGACCACCTGGCCCGTCGCGGGGTCGAGCCGCGCCAATCCCTTGTTCGTGCTCAGCCACAGATCGCCCGCATCGTCCTCCAGAATGCCGTGGACGGTGTTGTTGGGAAGCCCCTCCCTCTCGGTGTACCGGCGGAAGGAGATCGATCCGTCCCGCTCCCGGATCAGCCGGTTGAGTCCGTATCCGGTGCCGATCCAGAGTGTCGAATCGCGGGACACATAGAGCGAAAGGATGTCGTTGCTGCTGATCGGACGGGCGTCCGTGGCGGTCGTGTGGACCTCGAAACGGCCCGTCGCGGGGTCGAAGCGGTTCAGGCCTCCGCCGCGCGTGCCGAGCCACAGCCGTCCGCTGTCCGCCGGGGCGATCGCGAAGACGCCGTTGTTGCTCAACGACGCCGCATCCTCCTTGTCGTTGACGTAGATCCGCTGGTCGAGAATTTCGTAACGCCCGTCGGCCGCGCGGCACAGCCGCAGTCCGACGAGTCCGTATCCGTTCGTGCCGAGCCACAGCCGGTCGTTCACCGTGTCGCGCAGGATGGCGTAGACCGAACCGAAGCGGCCCCCCGGCAGCGGATCGAGCGTCGTGAGGCGCCCCGTGGCGAGCGACAGGACGTTGAGCCCCTCGCCGTCGTGGCCGATGAACAGATCGTCGTGGCCGCCCGCGGCCAGGGCGTAAACCGAGGCGCTGCCCAGGCCGTTCGAACGGTCGTAACTCCCGCCCGCATGTCCGTCCGGCCGCAGCACGCGGATGCCGTTGCCCTTCGTGGCGATGTAGAGGTTGCCGCGCGCATCCTCGTAAAAGGCCCGCACCGGGGCGCTCTTCCCGTCGAAGAGCTGCTGGTTGTCCGTGCGGTTGAACTCCAGGTCATCCTCGTAGAGGCTCAACACCCCCTGACCGTCGCTGCCCGCCCAGAGAATCTCCTGCGAGCCCTCCAGCAGCGAGAGCACCGGAACGCCGGCAAGCTCCCGGAGCGGCGAAAAGGTCCCCGTCGCGGGGTCGAAGAGGCGGGTGTCGGAGCCCGTAAAGGCGCAGACGAGGCGTCCCGAAGGGGTTTCGGCAACGGCGCAGAGCCGCTCCTTGGCGGCAGGCGGAAGCGGCAGGCGCACGAAGAGCGAGAGCTTGCCCGAGGCGTTGTCGTAGACCCAGAGGAGGGACTCCTCCGTGGCGATGTAGGTCCGCTGCGGCGTATCGAAGAGCGCCGCGACCCGCTGCCCCGAAAGCAGCGGCGCCGTCGCGACCGCCTCGGGCTCTCCCGATGCCGCAACGGCGCAGCGCACCTCGAACAGATCGCCCGATGTGGTGAGCAGCAGCAGCCGTCCCGGAGCAGGAGCCCGGAGCATACGCACCGCCGAGGTATTGACCTGCGGCACGTTGAGGGCCGCAAACTGCCCCCGGCTGTCGTCGTAGCGGGCGATGCCCCACCCCAGCGACGAGCAGAAGAGCTCGCCGTCGGGCGACGCCGCCACGGAAAAGGAGCGCTCCCCGACGGGGCTGCTCGCCTCATAGCCCGGGTAGAAGCGTTCGATGCGGTCGTTGCGGACGTCGATGCGGTTGATGCCGTAGTCGGTGGCGACCCAGAGGATGCCGTACGACTCCTCGACGATGCGGCGGATGACGTTGTTCGAGATCGTATTCGGATTGTCGGGCTGGAACTTGTAGACGCGGAACTCCGAGCCGTCGTAACGGTTCAGGCCGTCCCACGTGCCGAGCCAGAGCACGCCGAGCGAATCCTGGTGGATGCAGGTTACCGAACTGTTCGACAGCCCGCTGTCGTTCGAAAGCACGTTGCGCCGCACCGCGGCCCCGGCAGGGGCCGCGAGCAGCAGCAACACACACCAAATCCACAGGATCCGTTTCATCTTCTTCCAATGCCGGTTGTCCGACAAAGATAGCGGTTTTCGGCCCAATTGCGAAACCGCAGGGCCGCTATTTGCCGTCCGTCCAGTCGTCCGTGCGGAACGGGCCGGCCGGAAGTCCCGTGCCGTTTGTCAGGTTGCAGACCGGGTTGTTCGCCCAGGCGTAGCGCACGGCCACGGGATAGGCCACCTCCGGCGAGCGGACAATGACCTCGTCGCCCTCGATGCGCGCCTCGGCCATGTGGAAGCGATGGTCGCCTCCGGCGATGCAGAAGCCCTTCACAACGCCGCCGTCCACGGTCTTCAGCCCGCCGTCGGTGTGCGAGAAGCGGATGCGGATCTCTCCGTCGCCAAGCGTGCAGCCCGCATACACGGGACCCGAGCAGAGAACCGGCCGGCCGTAGCTCTTCGCGAGGGCCTGCAGCGCCAGGCGCCGGCCCACCTCGGGCTTGTTCTTCGGGTGGATGTCGTCCGCCTCGCCGATGTCGATGATGACGGCCATGCCCGTGTTTTCGAGACGCAGCGTCGCCGTCTGGGCCTCGCGCAGCTCGGCCCACTCCGACTCCTCGGGACCCTCCTGCACCTTCATGTAGTTGGCCAGCTGTACAATGTAGAAGGGGAAGTCATATCCCCAGCGGCTGCGCCAGTCGCGGATCATCAGCGGCAGCAGGTCGCGGTACTGCGCGGCACGCGCCACGTTGGCCTCGCCCTGGTACCAGATCGCACCCCGGATGCCGTAGCCCACCAGCGGATGGATCATCGCATTGTAGAGGAACGACGGGAAATTGGGCTCCGTGGCGGTATTGACCGGCAGCTCGGGCGCCTCGCCCAGCCCCAGTCCGAGGTGGTATTTCCACGTCCCGGCCAGCGGCAGCACATCGCCGTCGGCCGTGCGGAGCGACATGCTCTTCGGATCGCCGAAGATGCCGCCCAGACCGCCCGTATCCATGACACGCACGGCGATCGTCACGCGGCCCGCGCGGACGAGCGAGGCCGGCACGGTGTAGCGGCGGAAGGCCATGCACCCCTCGGTGTGCCCGACCTCGACGCCGTCGAAATAGGTGAAGTCGTTGTCGTCGATGACCGCCAGCTCCAGCGTCAGCTCCTTGCCGGCCCACGCGGCGGGAATCTCCACCGTGCGGCGCATCCACAGGAAACCTCCGGTGAAGCTGCCGAGACCCTGGTGCTGCACGAAGCCCGGTGCCTGGATCTCGCCCCAGGCCGTGTCGTCGAACGTGCTCGCGGCCCAAAGGGGTTTGCCGTCACGGTAACCCGGATCGACGGCCGCCATCTCGTCGCGCCAGCGGTCGAGATCCTCGTGGAAAATCCGCGTGCGCTCCTCGGGCGTGGCGGGCAGCGTCCGCGCCTTGGCCACGCGATCGCGGAAGGCCGGGATGTCCCAGAGCGCATCACCCGAGGTCCAGGCCTCGGCCAGCGTGCCGCCCCAGCAGGTCTCGATCAGACCCACGGGAACCCCGAGTTCGCGGTGCAGCTCCTTGCCGAAGAAGTAGCCCGTGGCCGAGAAGTCGCGGACGTGATCCGCCGAGCAGACCTGCCAGCCGCCGTCGCGCACCTTCGCCTCGGCGAGCGGCGCGGGGCTCGTCGTGTTGTCGATGTGCAGCAGGCGGATCTCCGGGTAGCCTTCGGCCTCGGCGAGCTCCTGCTCCATGCCCGTTACGCGGTCGCCCACGCGCATCTCCATGTTCGACTGTCCGGAGCAGATCCACACCTCGCCGATGAGTACGTTGCTCAACGTGACGGGATGGCGTCCGTCGGTGAAGGTGATCGTATGGGGGCCGCCCGCCTCGGGGGTCCGGACCGTTACAGTCCAGTGTCCCGCGGCATCCGCGGGCACCTCATGGCGGGCACCGTCCCACGAGGTGGTGATCCGCACGGTGCGCTCGGGCGCCGCCGTGCCCCAGAGCTTCACC
Source organism: Candidatus Alistipes faecigallinarum (assembly GCA_019115605.1). Taxonomy (GTDB): domain Bacteria; phylum Bacteroidota; class Bacteroidia; order Bacteroidales; family Rikenellaceae; genus Alistipes; species Alistipes faecigallinarum. Next base: position 99,595 of record DXDG01000019.1, on the reverse strand, counting down.
TCGCTTTCGCGCTGCAGCACCATGTTGTCGGTAAAGATGGCCGGGAGCTTCACGTCGGCCAGCAGCCGGAGGGGCAGCAGCCCCGCCAGCAACAGAAAAAGAAGTCGTTTTGCGTGTGTCATTGTCAGCAGTTTTGTGGTTGCAAAGATAATCAGCACGGCACTCCGGAACGCTTCCGGGGCCTATTCATAGACGAAATAGTCGCGGTCGGAGCCGGTGAGCCGCTTCAGCGCCTTCACCAGCACCCGCTCCATGATCTTGTACCCCTCGCCGTTGGGGTGGCACCCCTCGGGCGAAAGCCCCTCGCGCATGCCGTTGTCGGCACCGGCCATCGCCGAGAAGTAGTCGACCCACTCCACACCGTCGGTCGCCTCGGCATACTCGCGCAGCATCTTGTTGAGCTGCGGAATGAGCGGCCGCGGATCGACCTGCGGACGCCATCCGAAGCCCGTGGCGGGCGTTACCGAGCAGAGCAGCACCTTGATGTTGTTGAAACGCGCCAGTTCGCACATCGAGACGATGTTCTGGAAGGTGTTCTCCAGCGCGATGTAGCCGTTGTTCATCGCAATGTCGTTCGTCCCCGAGAGGATCGCCACCACCTCGGGGTGCAGGTTGATGACATCCTGACGGAAACGCACGAGCATCTCCGAGGAGGTCTGGCCGCCGATGCCGCGGCCGGCGAAGTTGTTCCTCCGGAAAAAGTCGGGGTGCTGGTTGAACCACCCCTCGGTGATCGAGTTGCCCATGAAGACCACCTCGGGGCGCTCGGTGAGCGTCCGGTTCACCTGGGCATAGGCCCGAAGACCCGCCCAGTCACGGTACAGCAGGTCCGAATAGTTCTGTGCCTGCGCGGCGCCGGCCAGCAGCAGGCCGAGCACGCAGCTTGTGATCCATTTTTTCATTGCGTCGTATCTTTTCAGGTTGTATGTTGCACCCGAAGGCCCGGTCAGGAGCCTCCGGATCGAAAGCACGGCGACGGCCGCACGAAGTGCCGGAACACCCCGCGGCCGTCGCCGGAAACCGTTGCGGCGCCCCGCGCGGAGGTTCCGCGCGAAGCCCCGTCCGCTACCAGCCCGCGTTCTGCACCAGGTTGGGGTTCTGCGTCAGCTCGGCATAGGGGAACGGCCACAGGTAGAGGCGGTCGCTCCACGTTCCGCGCGTGGACTGCGGGTCGTAGCGCACCTCGTAGTTGCTCAGGTCCGTCGGATCGTCCGTACGCACCGAGGGATCCTTCAGACCCACGAGCCAGGCGCAGTCGACGGCCCAGTGGGGACCTACGCCGTGGCCCGCGTCGGAAAGCGACTCGTCGGTCGTGGTGATGAAATCCTTGTAGTCGCCCCAGCGGATCAGATCGACGTAGCGGTCGCAGTCGTCGAGCCACAGCTCGAAACGGCGCTCGGCCTTGATGCCGAACTCGTCGTTGTCCATGTCGAGTGCGGGGGCGTCGGTCAGCCCGGCGCGCCGGCGCACCTTGTTCAGCGCCTCGAGGCCCGAGATGTTGGCCGTGCCCTCGCCCGAGAGGCAGCACGCCTCGGCGTACATGAGCAGCACGTCGGCGTAACGCATCAGCGGGAAGTTGGTCATGTTGCCCTTCGTGTTGCCCGAGGCGTAGCGCGTCGGCTCGGCATCGTCGAGGAAGTCGTAGTACTTCATGCGGAAGTAACCCTCGTTGCCGTAGAGCATCGACGACATCACGCCGCGCACGTCGACGTTCTCATAGGGGAAGTCGTGGTACACCTCGCTGTAGGTGGCGATGTTGGCGCGCCGGCGGATGCTGTTGCCGTCGTGGCGCGCGAAGGCCATGGCGAACGAACGCGTCGGGGTGATGAAGCCCCAGCCGTCCTGCGGCGTGAGGTTGCCCGGTTTGTTGATCTCGTCGTAGCGCCAGTTCATGTAGGCGCGGAACCAGTAGGGCTCCGTATTCTCGATCGTCGTGGCGTCGCCGTCGATGTCTATCTCCAGCAGGAACTCGTCGCAGAAGTCCGCCTCGGCCCGGTAGAGGGTCAGGTATTCGTAGTCGTCGCTGCCGTCCTTCCACGTGGCGGCGTTCTTCGACTTGTTGAGCTGCATGTTCTGTCCGTAGCTCGAGGGACCCATTGTCGCCGTGCCGGTCCACAGTTCGTACTTGCCCGAGTTGATGACCTTCGCCAGCTCGGTCTTGGCATTGGCGTAGTCGCCGCGCCACATGTAGCCCTGCGCCTTGTAGGCATAGCAGGCCTCGGCCGTCCAGCGGCCGCCGATGGCGCGCTGACCGCCCAGACCGCTCTTCGAGGGGAGCACCTCGGCCGCCTCGTCGAACTGCCGCATGATCCACTCCCAGTTCTTCTCGGGATCCGAGTTGCCGGGGTAGAACGAGTAGTTGATGCCGTCGAGCACATGGTCCACCAGCGGCGCCGAGCCCCACAGCTGCGTCAGACGCGCCATGGCCCAGGCACGCCACGCCTTCGCCTCGCCGATCACCCGCCGGCGCTCGTCCGATCCGTCGTTGAGCTTGTCGACGATCATGTTGCACTTGTAGATGATCTGGTACAGACGCGAATACATCTCCTTGTAGGCGGAGTTCTCCTGGTCATCGACCATCATGGCCATGCGCAGGTAGTCCACGCCGTCGTTCGGGCCCGAACCGCCCGGCCAGCAGTCGGCCGTCTTGGCCGTCGTCGTGGCGATGTAGTGTACGCCCCAGTCGCCCATCATCAGGTACTTCACACGCACGTACACGTTGGCTATGAGCTGCTGGGCCGTCTGATCGTCGGCCTCGGCGTAGGTCTTGTCGACCTCCATGACGCCGTGCTGCTCGAAATCGAGCAGGTCCTGCGAGCAGGAGACCGACATCAGCGCTCCGGCAAGCAGTCCCGCAAATGCTATGATATGCTTTTTCATCGTTGTCGTAAGGTTATTGGATTAGAACGAAAGGTTGGCTCCGAAGGTCAGCGTCTTCGGCGTCGGGTAGTTGCCGTAGTCGGCACCCATGGCCGAGGTGGCGTTCACCGCCTCGGGATCCATGCCCCAGTAGGGCGAGAAGCAGAAGAAGTTGTCGAGCGAGACATAGACGCGCAGACGCGACACGGCGAACTTCTTCGTCAGCGACGCGGGCAGCGTGTAGCCCAGCTGCAGCTGCTTGATCTTGAAGTACGAACCGCTCTTGAGGTACATGTCCGACTTCGAGAAGTGCGTGTCGCCGTTCGGGTCGGGATGCGGATACTTCGCACCGGCGCCCAGAACGTCCCACGACTTGGTCCACAGCTCGGCGGGACGGTTGGCCTGCGGCGTGGTGCCCACATAGTAGAGCAGCTTGTTGCCGTGCGAGCCGCTGCCGAAGAGCGTGAAGTCGAAGCCCTTCCAGGCGAGGTTCACCGTGATGCCGTAGGTGAAGTCGGGAATCGGCGTGCCGAGGTAGACCTTGTCCTGGTCGTCGATCGTGCCGTTGCGGTCCTTGTCGTAGTAGATGGCGCTGCCGTCCTCGGAATTCACACCCAGGTATTTCCAGCCGTAGTAGCTCCATACGGGCTTGTCGACGTCGAAGACCACCATGTCGCCGCTCCAGATGCGGTCGCCCTCCAGCTCCTTGACGCGCGTCTTGAGCGTCGAGAGGTTGGCATTGACGCTGTAGGAGAACTCGCCGACCTGATCTTGCCAGCCGAGTTCGAATTCGAAGCCGTGGTTGTTCACCAGACCCACGTTACGCGTTACCGAGGTCGTTCCCGTCGAGATCGGGGAGGTCATCGTCACGAGCTGGCCCGTAGTGTTCTTGTTGAAGTAGTCCATCGTGAACGAGAGGCGGTTGTTCAGGAAGCGGGCATCGACACCCACATCGACCTGCTTGGACTCCTCCCACTCGAGCGAGGGGTTGGCCAGCACGTCCGAAGGGGTGATGGTCGGGAGCAGCTGCCCGCCCATCGGGTAGTAGTCCGTAACGTTCATCGACGAACGGTAGCGGTAGCCGCCCAGCACGTTGACGTTGCCGTTCACACCGTACGAGGCGCGGACCTTGAGGAACGAGAGGCTCCGGGGATCCACCTCGCGCAGGAACGGCTCGTTCGAGACGGTCCATCCGGCCGAAACCGAGGGGAAGTAGCCCCAGCGGGACTCGCGCGAGAGCTTCGAGAGGTCGTAGGCGTCGGCGCGGAAGTTGAACATCACGCTGTAACGGTCGTCGTAGGTGTAGCCCACACGTCCGAAGTAGCTCAGGCTGGCCGTCTCGCCGACCTCGCCGCCGACACCCTTCACGGCATCGGCCGCGGCGAAGTTCAGGTAGTGGAAGTTGTCGGCCGTATTGGTCAGGCCGTTGGCGTTGGCCGAGGTAAAGTTGTACCAGTTGTACTGCCACGACATACCGATCATCGCCACGACGGCGTGCTTGCCGAAGGTGCGGTTGTAGTTGGCGAAGTTCTCCCACTGGTAGAAGCGCGTCATGTCGGTGCGGCCCTCGATGTAGGGCGTCGTGCGCGACGAGACGGCCTCGTAGAAGGGCACGCCGTAGTAGTCGTAGTTCGACGATTCGAGGCGGTAGCCTACGCGCGAGGTGAAGGTAAAGCCCTTGAAGGGCGAGAGGATTACCGAAGAGGCGCCGCGCAGGGCGAAGCTCTTGTGGTGCCCCTCGCCGCTGTAGTACCACGTCATGGGGCTCGTCTTGTCCTTGGCCGTGAAGGGAACGCCGGCGTAGTCGCCCTCCTCGTTCTTCATCATCATGTCATCGCCCTGCGTGGCAATGAGCTCCTGCATGTAGGTCGGCAGGTTGTCCTTGTCGTAGAAGGGCTTGAGCAGCGGGTCGTAGAGATAGGGCGAACTGTTGAAATCCTTGTTGATGCCGTCGCCGGGGCTCTGCCACCGCGAGCTCTCGACCGTATTGTTGGTCGTGAAGGTGAGCCACTCCTTGATCTTGTAGTCGCCGTTGAGCTGGAAGGTGATGCGCTTGAGCCAGTCCTTGTCGCCGTAGTACATGCCGTCGTTGTTCATGTACGACAGCGAGGCGTAGACCGAGCCGTTGTCGTTGGCCGACTCGAAGCCCGCCGTGTGGCGCTGGAACGATCCGCCGTCACCGTAGAGGGCGTCGAACCAGTCGGTGTCCGTTACACCGTCCCAGGGCTCCATGAGCTGGCTGTTGCCGGCGGCCGACTGATAGGCCACATACTGCTCGGCATTCATCAGGTCGGCCTTGCGCGCCAGCGAGGTGATGCCGTAGGTGAAGTCGTAGAAGGCGCGGGCCTCGCCCTTGCGGCCCTTCTTCGTGGTGATGAGCACCACGCCGTTGCCGGCTTCGGCACCGTAGATGGCGGCCGAGGCGCCGTCCTTGAGGATCTCCATCGACTCTACGGACGACGGATCCAGGTAACCGATGTTGCTCACCTTCAGACCGTCGACGATGTAGAGCGGGTCGGTGGCTCCGGCGCTGTTCGACGAGAAGCCGCGGATACGGATCGACGGCGAGGAGTTCGGGGCTGCCGAAGCCGAGAAGACCGATACGCCAGCCGCCTTGCCCTGCAGGGCCTGCTGGACGTTCTCCACCGAACGGTTGATCAGGGCATCCTCCTTGATCGAGGTGATCGACCCCGTGACGTCGCTCTTGCGCTGCACGCCGTAGCCGATCACCACGACGTCGTCCAGCATCTGCGTATCCTCCTCGAGGGTGATCGTCAACGAGGTCTGCGAACCGAGCGAGGGGGTTGTGAGGGTCTTGTAACCGATGTACGACACGGTCAGGTGCGTATCGTCCTTCACCCCTTCGAGCGTGAACGAACCGTCCAGACCGGTCGAGGTTCCCTTCGTGGTTCCCTCGATGACCACGGCGGCGCCGACAACCGGATTACCCGACGCGTCGACGACGGTTCCCGCAACGCTGCGGGTCTGCGCAACGGCGCGACTCCCCGCGAACGGGACGCAGAGCAGCGCGATCATTGCCGCAAAAGCCATTTTGAGCAAGCTCCTTTTCATAGCGTTTTTTGATTGTTAAAGTTTGGTTGGTTGTTTTTCGGAAATTTCAGACGGTGAGCAGCCCCCGCGGAACACGCCCTGAGGGTGTGTTCCGAAGAGCTTTTTTCGTATGGTCCGGGATCGGGGCTACATCACGGGAAGGCCCTTCCAGGCACGATAGGTCGCGGCCAGGTCGGCCGTGCGCACGAAGACGTAGCGGCGGCCGTCGTTGCGCGATTCGAGGTAGCGCTTCACCTCCAGGGCGTAGGTCGGGGCATCCTCGCTGGCCGTGCCGATCATCACCGAGAGGAAGTAGGGCTCGCCCTCGGGCGTGCGGGCCAGCGCCCGGTCGAGGTACTCGGGCCGCGAGTTGGTCGTGCCGATGTGGAACGTCCCGTGGTCCATGTGGTACTCGTGCGGCTCGATGCCGCGCCAGTCCGTGCCGGCATAGCCGCCCTCGATGCAGTAGGGCTGCACGTTCCAGGCGACCGACTCGCCGTCGATCATCTGCTTCATCGTGAGGATGCCCGCCCGGTCGAGGTAGTGGCGCGTCAGGGCGCAGTAGAACGAGAAGCCGCTGTAACGGTCCGTATTGGGCGATCCGTCGCCCATCATGGCGGCCATCTCCTGCCCGGCTCCCTTGAGCACGCGGTCGTACCAGGTGAAGACGCGCGGCGCCAGATCGACGATGCCCGGGTTGATGACCCACGTCAGGGGAATCTCGCCGAAGTGCTCCGACTCCTCGATCGTGTAGGGTTCGTAGATCATCGTGTGGAGCAGGTTGTCGCCGTCGGCCACGAGCATCGCCACATAGGTCGTGTTCGGGTCGGCCTCATAGGCGCGCGGCTCGATGGGCGTGCCCTGCACGGAGGGGAACGACGACATGACGGTCATGTTCTCCACCGAGATGAAGGGGATCATCACATAACCGTAGTCGGCAAAGAGCTTGTCGGCCTTCAGCTCGTCGGTCCAGCCCATGATCTGCGTGCCGGCGGGATAGCGCTTCACGATATTTTCGTAGTAGTGGCACTCCTCGGGAATCCGGATGTCGAGGAAGTAGGTGAACAGCCGGTTGGCCACCACATAGTCCTTGTTGGCGGCGCCCCAGCTCTCGGCAAAGTCGAGGGTCATGTGCGACCAGGTGAAGGCCACGTCGTGGCAGGCCCCCTCGAAGTAGTGCTCCATGAGCCAGTCCAGACACTCGATGTTGCTGCGGAAACGGCCCCGCAGATCCTCGACAACGGGGAATCCGCAGGATTTCACCTCCTCGTAGAGCGACGGCGAGAGGATCAGTGCGTCGGTCTGCGCGGCGATCGTCGTCGCCGCCTCGATCGTCGCCTCGACCAGTTCGGGATCGTAGATCACCACCCCCTTGATGCGGTCGCGGTACCGCTCGACAAGGGCCCGGAAGGCGGGATTGCGCTTCGTGGTATCGAGCGGCAGCACCTGCTGCGGGATGTCGGTGAGGACCCGGTCGAGCCAGAACTGCCCCATCTGCGCCTGCGCCGTGGGGCCGATCTTCCAGCCGCCGTGGTTGTCCTTGCAGCGGCTGTTCATCACATAGACCTTCTCGCGGCTGTCGCGGTTGATGATGCCCTGCAGGCCGATGGCGGCCACCTGGCCCTCGATGTCGTCCTTCGCGAGGTTCACCACCACGAGCGATTCGGTCGGGGTCTGCACCTTGGGGTAGAGACGGTTCGTCAGATCGACGTCGAGCGCCGTCGAGCGGCTGTCGCAGCCCGCGGCACCCTGGTTTGCGCAACCGGTGAGGGCTGCCAGGCACAGCAGCGGACAGAAACAGTGTGTCAAAAGGTTCTTCATGGGTTTCAAGTCGGTTTTATGTTTTTTCGTTTGGTTCGGGTTATTCGAGGGTTTGCAGGATCTCGCGCACCGAGAAGTCCGCGCGGCAGATCACCTCGTCCGAGGCGCCGTAGTAGAGCGCGATGCGGTCGCCGTCGACGATCTGGCCGTTCGAGAAGACGACGTTGCCGAAGAATCCCGTCTGCTCGTAGGGCGCCTCGGGCTCCAGGATCGGGCGGTCGCTGCGCGCCAGCACCTTCGAGGGGTCCTCCGCATCGAGCAGCATCGCACCCAGGCAGTAGCGGTGCGCCTCGTCGGCGCCGTGGTAGATCATCAGCCAGCCGCGGTCGGTGCGGATCGGCGCACACCCCGCGCCGATGCGGGCGCTGTCCCACCGTCCCGGACGCGTGCGGGCCACGCAGCGGTGGTTGCCCCAGTGGCGCAGGTCGGGACTCTGGGCGATCCAGATGTAGTTGCCGCCGATCTCGGGGCTGCTCGGACGGTGCAGCATATAATATAGGTCGCCGATCTTCGCATCGAAGAGCGTGCAGTCCTTGTTGTGGGGCGGCAGCACCAGCCCGTAATCCTCGAAACGGTGCCAGTCCGTCGTGCGGCGCATGCGCACCGCCACGCCGTTGGCCGAGACGGCCGTATAGGTCAGGCAGTAGGCCCCTTCGAGCTGCGTTACGCGGCAGTCCTCCACGCCGTAGGCCTCGTAGGCGTCGCTGCCGAAGAGCGGCGCATAGGCCAGATCCTCGCGGAAGTGGATGCCGTCGCTGCTGCTCACCAGCCGCAGGTGCGACATCGTCGTCAGGTAATCGGCGCCCCGGTAGGTGATCACCCGCGGGTCCGAGAGGTCCAGATCGGGCGAGGAGGTCGGAACGCGCATGATCGTCATGCGGTTCGCGGCGTCGAGCATCGGGAAGCTGATCTCCCCGTCGTGCTGCTCGGGACGCTCGGCCACGCGGACAAGCAGCCACGTGCGGCCGTCAAAGCGGAAGGCGCCCGGATTGAGCAGGCACTCGATTTTCATCCCTTCGCGGCTCGGCCGCAGGTCGCGGGGTGTCAGAATCGGATTGTCGGAATAGCGCATGGGGTCTCGTTTTTCGTAAACAAAGGTACGTTTTCTTCCGTGCCGAGGTGTGTACTATCGTCCCAAAAGAGTATCATATCGATTCAACACGCACGGGCATCGGAACGCATGTCACTAACCTGCAGACACATGATTTACGAATTACTTTCTCGGTCCGGAGAGTGAGGCGACATACTGCAGACGCAGCTCCAGCAACTCGCCGGCCTGCTGCGGATAGGATTCGAGAAGATTCCGCGATTCCGAAGGATCCATCTTCAGGTTGGTCAGGAAGAGACCTTCGAGGGTCACGTTCCGGTCATTGGGACGTACATCGATGGCATTGAAAAGCAGTTTCCAGTCACCGTGACGTACGGCCCACTGGCGCTCGAAATCGAAATGCAGCGTTTCATGTGGTGCCGGGGCCGAACCGTCGAGGAGCACCCCCACGAGACTCTTCCCATCCACGTCACACCCCGCGGCATCAATTCCGCAAAGTTCGAGAATCGTCGGAAACCAGTCAATATTCATGGCCATCTGGTCCCGGACGGCCCCCTGCGGAAGATGTCCGGGCCAGGAGATGAGGGCCGGCACCCGGATTCCCCCTTCGAAAAGGGAGAACTTCCCGCCTCGATAGTCGCCGCAATAACCCCCTCCACCGAAGGTTCTCACCTCGGTGCTGTGGCCGTTATCCGACTGCAGTATGACAATTGTGTTCTCCTCCAGCCCATTCTCCCGAAGAAAGGCTCTCAACCCGCCCAGACAATCATCGAATGTCGAGATAAAAGCCGCATACTGACGGCGCGGCTCGGGCAGATCGGCATAATACTCCAGCCACTTCTCCGACGGCTGAAGCGGATAATGAGGGATATTGACGGCCCAATAGAGAAAGAAGGGGCGTTCGTCCCCGTTTGTAATGAACCGCTCGGCCTCGCGCAACGTCTCTTCGGCAAAAAAGGTTCCGCCGCGATAGATCTCCCGATCGTTGCACCAGAGGTCGTGCCGGTTCGGACCTCCCCAATAGTAGAAATGCGAATAGCTGTCGATGCAGCCTCCCAGAAATCCCCAGAAATAATCGAATCCCCGACTGTTCGGAGCATACTCCCTGAGCGACCCCAGGTGCCACTTGCCGATACAGGCTGTCCGGTAACCGTTTGCCCGCAGACGCTCGGCAATCGTCTCCTTGTCCGTCGGCAGGCCCCGGTCCCCGGCATTCCCCGTAAGTCCCGCACGGGCGGTGAATTGTCCGGTCATCAGACTCGCCCGGGAGGCCGAACTCACGGGGGCGGCATAGAATTGCGTGAAACGTACGCCCCGCGCCGCCAGCGTATCCATGTGAGGCGTCCGGAGGTCCCGGGCACCGTAACAGTTCATGTCCAGCGTACCATGGTCGTCCGTATAGATCACGATCACGTTGGGGCGCATGTTTTGCGCCGAAGCCGGAGCACCGAGTGCCAGCAGCGCCCCGACTCCTGTCAGCAGGGTTCTGTCATCCATTTTCGTAGCAGGTCAGGTGGTATCGAAACCCGAGTCGCTCTTTCCGACACGACGTTTCGTTTTGAACAAAAATAGATTTTCTTTCGCCCCTAGGTGTATACTATCGTCTCAAAAGAGTGTCATATCGCAACAAAGCCCGGGCCACACTCGGTCCAGAAACCGATCGTGGTGCTGATTTACAGCCGAGTATACAAAAACAGCGGAATCCATCCCCGACGGGGTCGTTTGGCCGTCGCCGAAAATATGCGTAATTTTAGAATCGCAAACAATTACGACCATCCAAACTTCACCGTCTATGAAACGAACCTTCCTCATGGCGCTGGCCCTCCTGGCCGCGCTGCCGGCCGCCGCCCAATGGCAGCCGGCCCAGGTACGCCTGCTCACCCCGTGGGGTGAGAAACTCGACCCGCAGCAGGTGCTAGCCGAATACCCGCGTCCGCAGCTCGTGCGCGAGAAGTGGCAAAACCTCAACGGACTCTGGGACTACGCCATCCTCCCGCTCGAAGCCGCGCCCGAGACGTTCGAGGGCAAGATCCTCGTCCCCTTCGCAGCGGAGTCGGCCCTCTCGGGGGTCGGCGAGCGCCCCGGCGCCGACCGCTGCCTCTGGTACGAACGCAGCTTCACGGTTCCGGCCTCGTGGCGCGGCGACCGCGTCCTGCTCCACATCGGCGCCTCGGACTGGAAGACCGACGTCTGGGTGAACGGCACGACGGTCGGCTCGCACACCGGCGGCTTCACCCCCTTCAGCTTCGATATCACCCCGGCCCTGCGCAAGGGCGGCAACACGCTCCGCATCCGCGTCTGGGACCCCACCGAAAAGGGTTTCCAGCCCCGCGGCAAGCAGTCGGACAATCCGAGCGGCATCTGGTACTCGTCCGTGAGCGGCATCTGGCAGACCGTCTGGCTCGAAGCCGTGCCGCAGCGCTACATCCTCGGCGTGCAGGCCACGGCCGACCTTGACCACATGCGCTTCACGGTCGAGGTGCCCCTCTCGGAGGCGGCCCCGGGCGACCGCATCGAGGTCGTGCTCCGGGACGGCGGCACGGTGGTCGCCACGGCCGAGGCGCTGCCCAGCACCTCCGTGGAGCTTCCCGTTGCCGAGCCGAAGCTTTGGAGCCCCGAAAGCCCCTTCCTCTACGACCTGCAGGTTACGCTGCGCCACGACGGCCGCGTCGTGGACCGCGTGGCGAGCTACACGGCCATGCGCAAGTTCTCGACAGGCCGCGACCGCAACAACGTCCCGCGCCTGATGCTCAACAACCGGCCCCTCTTCCAGTTCGGGCCCCTCGACCAGGGATGGTGGCCCGACGGGCTCTACACCGCCCCCTCGGACGAGGCGCTGCGCTACGACATCGTAAAGACCAAGGAGCTGGGCTACAACATGATCCGCAAGCACGTGAAGGTCGAACCGGCCCGCTGGTACTACCACTGCGACCGCGAGGGGATCATCGTCTGGCAGGACATGCCCAGCGGCGACATCTCGTTCGGCAATCCCCAGTGGCAGATGACCCGCTACTTCACGGGTGAGGAGCGGCAGCGCTCGCCCGAGTCGGAGGCCTGCTACCGCAAGGAGTGGCGCGAGATCATCGACTGCCTGCGGCCGTTCGTCTCGATCGGCGTCTGGATTCCCTTCAACGAGACCTGGGGACAGTTCAAGACCCCCGAGATCGCGGCCTGGACGAAGGCCTACGACCCGACGCGTCTGGTCGATGCCGCCAGCGGCGGAAACCACTACCGCGCGGGCGACATGCTCGACCAGCACAACTACCCCATGCCGGGGCTGCTGATCTTCGACGCCGACCGCGTCTCGGTGCTCGGCGAGTTCGGCGGCATCGGGCAGGTCGTCGAGGGGCACCTCTGGGAGCAGGACCGCAACTGGGGCTATGTGCGCTTCAACACCCCGCAGCAGGTTACCGACGAGTATGAGCGCTACGCCTCGTCGCTGCTCGACCACCTGCGCTACTTCTCCGCGGCGGTCTACACGCAGACCACCGACGTCGAGACCGAAGTGAACGGCCTGATGACCTACGACCGCCGGGTGATGAAGGTCGACGCGGAGCGCATCCGCGCGATCAACCGCCGCGTCTGCGGCGCGCTGGACGAATAGCCGGCTCCCGGAAACGGAACGCACGGGCGGCGCGGGGTTTCCGTGCCGCCCGTGCCCTGTCCGCGCCGGCGATCCCGGCAATCCCGGAGATCCGACCGCCCGCACCATACACACCGTCCGCACCATCCGCACCGTCCGCACCATCCGACCGCCCGCACCGTCCGCACCGCCCGCACCGCCCGCACCGCCCCGGGAGCCCGTCCGAAGGCCGGGAAATGCGTTCCGGAAGGAGATACCCCGGGCCGAAGGCTCACCATTTCCCTGAAAACTTCGTATATTTGCCCGGTGGACCGTCTCGACAACGATATCAAGTATGTCCCGGGGGTCGGCGAAGCCCGGGCGAAGCTCCTCGACAGGGAGTTGGGGATCCGTACGCTCGGCGACATGCTCCGCCACTTCCCGTTCCGCTACATCGACCGCACGCGCATCTACCGCATCGCCGAGATCACCGACGCGGCCGGGCTCGCCTACGTCCAGTTCCGGGCCCGCGTCATGGGCGTGGCCTATGCCGGCGAAGGGCGCCGGCGCCGCTTCACCGTCTCGGTGCAGGACGCTACGGGCACGGCCGAGCTGGTCTGGTTCCAGGGCATCAAGTGGATCGAGAAACGTATCGAGAAGGGGCGCGAGTACCTCATCTTCGGACGCCCGGGATTCTACCGCGGCATGCTCTCGATGGCCCACCCCGAACTCGAGACCGTCGAACAGGCCCTCTCGCGGCGGCCCGAGAGCGGCATGCAGGGCATCTACCCCTCGACCGAGAAGCTCTCAAGCCAGCTGGGAACGAAGGGCATGTACCAGATCGTCTGCAAGCTCTGGCCGCTGGTCCGCGACGCCATCGAGGATCCCCTCACCGAATCGTTCCGCACTCGCTACGGGCTGCTGCCGCTGCGCGAGGCCTACTACAACATCCACTTTCCGCAGTCGCAGGAGCTGCTGCGCCAGGCCCAGTACCGGCTCAAGTTCGACGAGCTGCTCGGCGTGCAGCTCAACATCCAGGCGCGCCGCACGGCACGCCTCTCGCGGCAGGACGGCTTTCTCTTCCCGAAGGTCGGCGAGGCGTTCAACACCTTCTACCGCGAGCAGCTCCCCTTCCCGCTCACCGGAGCCCAGAAGCGCGTGATCCGCGAGATCCGCCAGGACACCGTGACGGGTTTCCAGATGAACCGCCTGCTGCAGGGCGACGTCGGCAGCGGCAAGACCCTCGTGGCCCTCATGTCGATGCTGCTGGCCGTGGACAACGGCTTCCAGGCCTGCATGATGGCCCCCACGGAGATCCTCGCGCGCCAGCACCTCGCCACGATCCGCCGCATGCTCGGCCCGATGGCGGTCCGCGTGGCCGTACTCACCGGCGCCTCGAAGACGGCCGAGCGCCGCGAAGCCCTCGAAGGCATCGCCTCGGGCGAAGTGCAGATCCTCATCGGCACGCACGCCCTGATCGAGGACCGCGTGCAGTTCGCGAACCTCGGGCTCGTGGTCATCGACGAACAGCACCGCTTCGGCGTCGAGCAGCGTGCCCGGATGTGGACCAAGAACGCCCGCCCGCCCCATATCCTCGTGATGACCGCCACGCCGATTCCGCGGACGCTGGCCATGACCCTCTACGGCGACCTGGATGTCTCGGTCATCGACGAACTTCCGCCCGGGCGCCGGCCGATACGGACCTTCCACTACACCGACGCCGCACGCCTCAAGCTCTTCGGATTCATGCGGCAGCAGATCCGCGAGGGGCGTCAGGTCTATGTCGTCTACCCGCTCATCAAGGAGTCCGAGGCGATGGATTACAAGGACCTTACGGACGGTTACGAGGCCATCTCGCGCGACTTCCCGCTCCCGGAATACGTTACGGCGATCTGCCACGGCAAGATGAAGCCCGCCGACAAGGAGGAGTCGATGCGCCAGTTCAAGGAGGGCGAGGCGCAGATCCTCGTCGCCACGTCGGTCATCGAGGTGGGTGTCGATGTCCCGAACGCCACGGTGATGGTCATCGAGTCGGCCGAGCGCTTCGGCCTCTCGCAGCTGCACCAGCTGCGCGGACGCGTGGGCCGCGGCGCCGCGCAGTCCTACTGCATCCTCATGTCGGGCGAGAAGCTCTCGCGCGAGGCGAGGGCGCGCCTCGACGCCATGTGCGAGACGAACGACGGCTTCCGCCTCGCGGAGCTGGACCTCAAGCTGCGCGGCGCGGGCGACATCAACGGCACGCAGCAGAGCGGCATGGCCTTTGATCTGAAGATCGCCAACCCGACGGCCGACGTGCAGATCCTGACCCTCACACGCGAGGCCGCGGCGGCGATCCTGGCCGACGACTCGCAGCTCGCACGCCCCGAAAACCGCGGGCTCGAAGCCCTGCGGCGCCGCTACGCCGGACGCGACGAAATCGACTTTTCACGCATATCGTAAACTCTTAAAAAACAAAATACCGCAAAAAAGCGTTCTATTGTCAAAAACCCCGAATCATGAAAAGACTCATTTGCAGCATATGCCTCCTGCTGGCCGCCGCACCCCTTGCCGCCCAACTATACCATCCGGGCGAAGTGCTGCAGTACCGCGTAAGCTACCGGGCCAAGATGTTCCCCAATACGGAGGTCGGCACCGTGGAGGTCGCCACCGCGGAGGAGACCTTCAACGGCGAGAAGCACTACAAGGTTACCGGCTACGGGCGCACGCTGCCCACCTACCGCTGGTTCTTCAACCTCGAGGACCTCTACACGGTATGGATCGATCGCGAGGCGCTGCGTCCCGTCTGCTTCGAGAGCGACATCCGCGAAGGCGACTACACCTTCGACAGCCGCTACCGTTACGACTGGGCCGACTCGACGGTCTACACGCGCTGGCGCAGCCGCAAACGCCCCTACCGGGAGAAGCAGATGCCCCTGACGGCCGAAAGCATGGACCCCATTTCGCTCTTCTTCAACCTCCGCAGCGCCCCGGCCGAGGCCTTCCGCGAAGGGGAGCCCGGGAAGCTGGAGATGGTTCTCGAGGACACGGTGCGCGTGCTGCGCTACCGCTTCCTGGGGCGCGAGGTCAAGAAGATCCGCAACATGGGCCGCTTCCGCACGCTGAAGTTCAACTGCCAGCTCGGCTCCTCGCAGGGCTATTCGTTCACCGACGGCTCGGTCTTCACGATCTGGATCTCGGATGACCGCAACAAGATTCCGCTCTACATCGAGTCGCCCGTGCGCATCGGCAGCATCAACGCCTACATCTCCGGCTACAAGGGGCTCAAATACCCCGTGGAGAGTCTCGTCAAATAACACCCAAACAAAAAAACGAAAGATGGTACGACCGAAACAGTGGTTGCTGGCCCTGGGCCTGATGATGGCCGTCCCGGCCGCAAAAGCACAGCTCACCTATTACGATGCCGCCGACTTCCCCCTGCTGGGAAAGGCCGCCGAGCGCACCGAAACCCGTTACGAACGCCTCCCGGCCGAGTACAAGCAGATCTCGCGCGGTCCGGTCTGGGAACTGGGCAAATGCTCCGCGGGACTGGCCGTGCGCTTCCGCAGCAACTCGACGACCATCGCCGCCCGGTGGACGGCCCTCTTCGACCGGACGATGAACCACCAGACACAGACCGGAACCCGCGGTCTGGACCTCTACTGCCTGCAGGAGGATGGAGCGTGGACCTTCGTGAACAGCGCACGCCCCTCCGGGAAGCAGAACGAGGCGGTCATCATCACCGACATGGAGCCCGCCGAACGGGAATACATGCTCTACCTCCCGCTCTACGACGGCCTGACCGACCTGGAGATCGGCATCGACTCGCTGGCCCGCATCGAGCAGCCGGCCGTCGATCTCCCGCAGCGCGAACGTCCCGTGGTCTTCTACGGCACGAGCATCCTCCAGGGCGGCTGCGCCAACCGCCCCGGCATGGCCCACACGAACATCATCTCGCGGCGCCTGAACCGCGAGTGCATCAACCTCGGATTCAGCGGAAACGCCCTGCTCGACCTCGAAATCGCCCGTCTGATGGCCGAGGTCGACGCCTCGGTCTTCGTCCTCGACTTCGTGCCCAACGCCTCGGTCGAGGAGATGAACGACCGCATGGAGGCCTTCTACCGCATCCTGCGCGAGCGGCACCCCGACACGCCGGTGATCTTCATCGAGGATCCCCGCTACCCCCACGGACGCTTCGACAAGCGGATGGCCGAGGAGGTGCGCAGCAAGAACGAAACCGTAAACCGCATCTTCGGCGAGCTGAAAAAGAAGGGCGAGAAGCACATCTACATGATCTCCTCCGAGCGGATGCTGGGCGACGACGCCGAGGCGACGGTGGACGGCGTGCACTTCACCGACCTGGGCATGATGCGCTATGCCGACCTGGTCTGCCCGGTCATCCGGCGGCACCTGAAACGATAAACGGCGCACGGCCGGAGCGCTTTTTCTGCGGCCGGATGTTCGATTTTTCGAATAAATCACTATTTTTGTAACCTGCTCCGCAGGCCGCCGCCGTCCAAACCGGCCGCAACGGCGGAGCGGACAAACGCCGCCGGGCGCACACCCGGCCCCTAAACCCGAAAGGCTATGGAAAACAGACAGGGATACGATCCCTCGGAGTTCGAAGAGGAAGAGGGCTACCCGATGGAGCAGCCCGCCGCCGAAAAATCCATACGCGGCTACCGCATCGTCATCATCATTCTCTCGGCGATCCTCGTGGCGCTGTCGATCCTCTACTTCAGCATCCACCGCCAGCAGATGATCGACAACGAGCTGCTGCAGGCCGACCGCGACTCGATCCAGAACGACCTGGGACGCCTCATGACGGACTACGACAACCTCCAGATCACCAACGACTCGATCTCGGCGAACCTCTCGATCGAACGCGAAAGGGCCGACTCGCTGATGACGCGCCTGAAGAAGGAGCGTTCGTGGAACCTCGCGAAGATCAAGCAGTACGAGAAGGAGGTGGGCACCCTGCGCACGATCATGCGGGGCTACGTCCGCCAGATCGACTCGCTGAACACGCTCAACAAGAAGCTCATCAAGGAGAACGTCGGCTTCCGCAAGGAGATCTCCTCGGCCAACCTGCGCGCCGACATGGCCGAAGAGAAGGCCGCCGAGCTCGACAACAAGGTACGCATCGGCGCCGTGCTGCGGGCCCGCGACATCGCGCTCCTGGCGCTGAACGCCAACAGCCGCGAGGTTTCGCGCATCAAGAACGCCGCACGCCTGCGCGTGGACTTCACCATCTCGGCCAACGAACTGGCCGCCCCGGGCGACAAGACCGTCTACGTGCGCATCACCTCGCCCGACGGCTATGTGCTGACCACCGAGGCGATGCCGACCTTCGAGTTCGAGGGCGAGCGCCTGAGCTACTCGGCCCAGCGCACCGTGCAGTACGACAACACGCAGGACCTCGACGTGGGCATCTTCTACGCCAGCACGGGATTCACCGCCGGAACCTACAAGGTGCAGCTCTACTGCGAGGGGCGCCTGATCGGCCAGGCCGACATCGCCATGCGGTAGTCGGACCTCCGCAGCGGCATCCCGCAACGAAAGAGCCGGGCGAAGCGACGCTTCGCCCGGCTTCGTTGTACGGACCGGGCCGCGAAGCCCGAAAAAAATCCGGCCGAAAAGTATGAAATACCGCGGGTTTTCGTAAATTTGTAGATACGCAACCAGAACCCGACATGAAACTGCTTTTCGAGATCGAATACCGCACGCGCTGGGGCGAACAGCTCGTGCTGCTCTTCGGACGCCGCCGCATCGCCCTGCATTACAACGAAGGCGGCATCTGGAGGGGCGTCGTCGAACACTACACCGACCGCACGCCCGTCGTCTACCGCTATGCCGTCGAACGCGACGGCGCCTGCACCCGCACCGAATGGCGGCCCCACACGCTCCGCCTGCCCGAGGAGACCCGGGCCCGGACCGTCCGCATCCGGGACCGCTGGCAGGAGATGCCCGCCGACGCCTCGTTCTACTCCTCGGCCTTCACCCGCGGCATCTTCACCCGGCCGGAGGCGGAGAAAAAGAGCGGCCCGCGCCGGGCGAAATCGGGGCAGGCGCTTCTTCTGAATGCCACGCTCCGCCTCACCGTCCCCGCGCTCTACCCCGACGAGACGCTGGCCCTGGCCTCCGACAGCCTCGACGCCTGGCAGCGGATCGTGCCGCTCGACGACAGCCGCTTCCCGGAGTGGAACCTCTCGTTCCGCCTGCCCGAGGGGAGCGAATACAAGCTGCTGATCGCCTACCGCGCCACGCTCGAACCCATCCTCTGGGAGGAGGGGGCCAACCGCGTCTGGAACGGCCCGACCTCCGAGGAGGAGTACCTCATCGAGGCGTCCGTCGTCGCCCGCTTCCCCGAGCGGCGCTGGCGGGGCGCCGGAACGGCCGTGCCGGTCTTCTCGCTCCGCTCGCGCGAGAGCTTCGGCGTCGGTGAGTTTGCGGACCTGAAGCTGCTCGTCGACTGGGCCGCGGCCACGCGGCAGCGGGTGATCCAGCTGCTGCCGGTCAACGACACCACGATGACCGGCACGTGGGAGGACTCCTACCCCTACAACGCCAACTCGACCTTCGCCCTGCATCCGCAGTTCCTGCGGCTGACCGAGGCCGGCGTCGAGGAGGACGAGGAGTACCGCAAGCTGCGCGACGAGCTGAACGCCCTTCCGGAGGTGGATTACGAACGGGTGAACAACACCAAGCGGGAGCTGCTCCGCAAGGCCTTCGAGCGCGACGGCGGACGCACGGCGCGCCGCCAGGGCTACAAGCGCTTTGCGGCCGACAACGCCCACTGGCTGATCCCCTATGCGGCCTTCTGCACGCTGCGCGACGAATACGGCACGGCCGACTTCTCGCGCTGGGGAGACTACGCCCGCTACGACAAGGCGCGCGTGGAGGCCTACTGCCGCCGCAACAGCCGCACGATCGCCTTCCACTGCTTCGTGCAGTACCACCTGCACCTCCAGCTCTCGGAGGTCTGCCGCTATGCCCACAGCCGCGGCATCATCCTCAAGGGCGACCTGCCCATAGGCATCAGCCGCACGAGCGTCGATGCCTGGCTCCATCCGCAGCTCTTCCACCTCGACTCGCAGGCCGGAGCCCCGCCCGACGCCTTCTCGGCAACGGGTCAGAACTGGGGATTGCCGACCTACGACTGGGAGCGCATGTCGCAGGACGGATATGCCTGGTGGCGGGCCCGTCTGGCCAAGATGGCCGAATACTTCGACGCCTTCCGCATCGACCACATCCTCGGCTTCTTCCGCATCTGGGAGATCCCCATCGACGCCGTGCACGGCCTGCTGGGACACTTCAACCCGGCACTGCCCTACTCGGCCGACGAACTGCGCCAATGGGGCTTCGACACCTCCGCAGGAGCCTACGTTACGCCCCGCATCGACGACCACGTGCTCGGGGAGCTCTTCGGCGAACGGGCCGACGAGGTGCGCAGCCGCTGCCTCCGCGACGGACGCCTGCGCCCCGAGTTCGCCACGCAGCGCCGCATCGTCGAGCAGTTCCCGGGCGACGGGGAGCCGCAGCGCCGCATGCGCGAAGGGCTGCTGCGCCTGGTCGAGGAGGTGCTCTTCGTCGAGGACCCGCGCCGCAGAGGCTACTACCACCCGCGCATCGCCGCCCACTCGACCTTCGCCTATGCGGCGCTCGACGACACCCGCCGCAACACCTTCAACTGGCTCTACGACGACTTCTTCTACCACCGCCACAACCTCTTCTGGAAGGAGTCGGCCCTGCGCAAGCTCCCGGCGCTGCTGGAAGCCACGGGCATGCTGGCCTGCGGCGAGGACCTGGGCATGATCCCCGACTGCGTTCCCGAGACGATGCGCGAGCTGCAGATCCTCTCGCTCGAAATCCAGCGCATGTCGAAGACCCCCGGGAAGCTCTTCGCCGATCCCGCACACTACCCCTACCTCTCGGTCTGCGCCACCTCGACGCACGACATGACCCCGCTGCGGGCCTGGTGGGAGGAGGATCGCGGCACGACGGAGCGCTTCTACCACGAGGTGCTCGGCTGCGGCGGCGACGCGCCCGCACACTGCGAGACGTGGATCCTGCGGCGCATCATCGAGATGCACCTCGCCTCGCCCTCGATGTTCGCCATCCTGCCCCTGCAGGACTGGCTCGCGCTCGACGAGCGCATCCGCCGGCCCGATCCGCAGGCCGAGCGGATCAACGTCCCGGCCATCCCGCGCTACTACTGGCGCTACCGCATGCACCTCACGCTCGAACAGTTGCTCGCCGAAGAGGGCTTCAGCGCCCTGCTGCAGGACCTGATCGCCTGCAGCGGCCGGCAATAGCCCGCGACAGAAGACGACGGCGGGGAGGCTTCCATTCGGAATGCCTCCCCGCCGTCATTTCGCTCCCGCCGCTTCACACCGTCAGGAGTCGCCCTCGAGCCAGCGGAGGAAATCCTCGACCCGCGACCGGCTCACAATCATCTCGAAACCGGGCTGCGGCCGGGCCTGGATCTTCAGGCGGTTGCCCAGGTGCTTCACCACGCTCGTAATGGCCCCCATCGAGACGATGCAGTTGCGCGAGATGCGGAAGAAGCTCCGCGCGTCGAGCTCCTCGGAGAGGATATCCAGCGAGAGGTCCATCACATAGCGGCTGTTGTCCGCCGTAACCAGCCAGGTGTTCTTCTCCTCGGAGTAGAAGTAGGCGATGTCGGAGGTCCGCACCGGCACGATCCGGTCGTTGAAGCGCACGATGTAGCGCTGCTTGTATTCGCGCGTGCGGCCGATGGCATCGAGCAGCCGGCTCGCATCGAGGTGCTCGCGGCTCGTACGGCAGCGCTCCACGGCCCGCCGCAGCGCCGCCGGATCGATCGGCTTGAGCAGGTAGTCGATGCTGTTCACCTCGAAGGCCCGCACGGCATAGCTGTCGTAGGCCGTGGTCATGATGACATGGGCCGCAATCTCGACCTGGCGGAAGATCTCGAAACAGTTGCCGTCCGACAACTCGACATCCATGAAGATCACGTCGGCCGTGTTTTCCCCGGCGCGCAGCCAGTCGACGGTCTCCCGGACCGAGCCGGCCGTGCCGACGATCCGCAGGTCGGAGAACTCCTGCCGCAGGATCCGGGCCAGGCTCTGCCGGGCCATGATCTCGTCCTCGACGATCAATACTCTCATAGGCATAGGGTTCATAACAGGGGTAGGGTTATACGATACTCCGCCTCGGTGCGGACGATGGCGACCGGTTTGTCCGCGAGGTCGAGATACTGCTGGCGGATATAATTCAGACCCACGTGCGTGGAGGGCGGAGCGGAGACCTTCGGACGGAGGTTGTTCGCAACCGTCACGGTGCCGTCCGCGGTTTCGATGCGGATCTCGAGCGGCGCGGCGGCATCGACCACGTTGTGCTTGATGGCGTTCTCGATCAGCAGCTGGATCGAGCAGGGAACCACCCGGCGCATGAGCGCCTCGGGGGCGATGCGGGTCCGCACGCGGAATCCCTCGCCGAAGCGGACCTGCAGCAGGTCGATGTACATCTCCACGAAGGCCATCTCCTCCTTCAGCGGCACGAGCGTCTCGGCCTCGTTGCGGAGCATGTAGCGGTAGATGCCCGCCAGCTTGTGGATGTAGGCGCTTGCCTGCTCGGTGCGCTGCTCGCAGACCAGGCAGTCGAGGATGTTGAGCGAATTGAACAGAAAGTGGGGATTGACCTGCTGCTTGAGCTTCATGTAGAGGAACTGCGCCTGGTGGACCTTTCCGCGCTCGGCATGCAGCACGGCGCGGGCCGCCAGCGCGTAGTCGGCCATGAAAATGATCGAGTAGAGCGTCATCTCGACCAGCAGCGTGATGATCGCGAGCTGGAAGAACTCCTGCCCCGAGAAACCCCGGTCAAAGGCGAAGGGCAGGCGCAACGCCGCCAGCAGCGAGACCCCGAGGGTGGTCAGCACGATGAAAAGCGCCAGCGCCAGCGCCTTGAAGGAGACGCTCCACTCGGGATGGCGGCGCATGTGGCGGACAAAGATGACATTGACGCACAGCAGCAGAATCAGCGCCACGGAGTTCGAGGCCAGCAGGTTGTAGACGCGGTAGAGGCGGTCGGCCGAGAACGAGGGCAGGGCCAGCAGCTCGACATAGGCCAGGCGCAGGACAAAGATCACCCCGACGGCCGCGAGCAGCATCCAGATGCGGGGGTTCCACCGCTGCGGGCGGGGCGCCTCGTCGCCGCGGCGGAACATCTTGGTGAACCAGACGATGCCCCAGCCGAGGATCTCGGTCGTCAGGAAGGTCGAAACGGCGTGCACGGCCAGCGGCGATGAAAGCAGGTGCCCGATGAGCCGTGCGCCGCCGGTGCCCAGCAGGTAGCCGATGACATTGACCACAATGACGCTTGCGGCCGTCAGCTCGACGTTGAGCCCCCGGCGGAGGCAGATCAGCACGATCAGCACGATCGTCAGAAGCGTCAGCACCAGCTCGTCGTTCACCCCCGCCAGGCGGCACAGCAGCGCCACGGCCGCGTGGAGCACGGCGAACAGATGGATGATTTCGGAGACCTTGAGCGACCGCATGGCTTGTGGAGGTTTCCGACCCGCTACCGGATCGTTTTGCCTAATAAAGGTAGGCACTTTTCCCCGAAAAACCAAATCCGCGGCGCTGCAGCTCGTCGGAAAAATCCGACCGTTCATCCCCTTTCTTCGTCCGCTCGTCCCCCGGTTGTTTCGCAAGTCGTTTTTTTTATTAAAATTTGTATTGACCTAAAAACAACCAACCGAACAACCGATAATGAACAAGCCCAAACTCTCCTTCTGGCAGATTTGGAACCTCAGCTTCGGCTTTCTCGGCGTCCAGATCGGATACTCGCTGCAAAATTCCAACACGTCGAGCATCTTCGAATCGCTGGGTGCCGACGTGAGCCACCTAAGCTACTTCTGGCTCGCCGCACCGCTGGCCGGCATGGTCGTGCAGCCGATCATCGGACTCTTCTCCGACGGCACCTGGACCCGCTTCGGGCGGCGCATCCCCTACATCCTGGGCGGCGCGGTCATCTCGACGATCGCCCTGATGCTCATGCCCAACTGCCCGCGTCTGCTGGCCTTCGCCCCGCTGGCCATGGGAGCCTTCATCCTGCTCTTCATGGACCTCTCGTTCAACGTTACGATGCAGCCCTTCCGCGCGCTGGTTGCCGACATGCTCGACGACTCGCAGAAGACCCGCGGATACGTCGTGCAGACCTTTCTGATCAACCTCGGAGCCGTCGTCGGCGCCATTCTGCCGCTGCTGATGACCTGGATGGGCGTCCCCGACGAGGCCGCCCCGGGAAGCGTCCCGCCCCACATCGCCTACTCCTATTATATCGGGGGCGGGATCCTGCTGCTCACGGTCCTCGTAACGGCCTTCCGCACGCGCGAGTATCCCCCCGAAGAGTTCGCCCGCTACAACGACATCCGCCCCGAAGAGGAGACCGCACCGCGCCCGGGCTTCATCACCCTGCTGCGCAACGTCCCGCAGGCGATGGTCCGGTTGGGCGTTACGCAGTTCTTCTCTTGGGCCGCGCTCTTCCTGATGTGGACCTACCTCAAGCCCGCCATCACGGGCGTCGTAACCGACCATGCGACGGGAGCCGTCCTCTCCGACGGCGCCACGCAGACCTGGGTCGGCGTCCTGAACGGAACCTACCCCATCCCGGCCTGCATCGCCGCCCTCTTCCTCGGGCGCATCGCCGCACGCTGGGGCAACAAAACCGTCTACGCCGCCTGCCTGCTGCTCGGAGCCGCAGGCTTCGCCGGACTCTGCCTGTTGCGCGACCAGTATGCCCTCATGCTGCCGATGGTCGGCATCGGCATCGCCTGGGCCGGCATCCTCGCCATGCCCTACGCCATCCTCTCGCGCGCCGTCGAAGCCCGCCACATGGGGGTCTACATGGGCATCTTCAACTTCACGATCACCATCCCGCAGATCGTCATCGGACTGACCGGCGGCGCCATCGTCAAGTACTGCTTCGACAGCAACGCCACCTGGATGCTCGCCCTGGCAGCCCTCTTCATGCTGCTGGCCGCCCTCTCGGTGGCCTTCGTCCGCGACGGAAGCGACACCCGACAGCCAAACCTGTAAAAAACATACAAACCAACTAACAGATCCTATGAAAAAACTATTAACCATGTGTGTGGGCATCCTGCTGACATGCCTGATTACCCCCCCCCTTGCATTTGCGCAGAATGCAGGTTATGAGGTAAAGGGTGTTGTCGTGGACAAGGCAGGAGTGCCGATTCTGGGTGCCACCGTGATCGAAAGGGGCACCACCAACGGTGTTTCGACCGGCCTCGACGGCGACTATGCCATCCGCGTGGCATCGCCCGAGTCGGTGATCGAAATCAGCTACGTCGGCTACAAGAGCGTCGCGCTGGTCGCCTCCTCGACGCTGCTGGCGCACCTCACGCTCGAAGAGGATGCCATGGGCATCGACGACGTGGTGGTCATCGGCTACGGTACGGTCAAGAAGAACGACATGACCGGTTCGGTCGTCGCCATCAAGGCCGAGGAATTCAACCGCGGCGCCGTCGTCTCGACGCAGGACATGCTCAAGGGTAAGGTCCCGGGCGTACACATCATCCCCGGCGACGGCGGTCCCGGCTCGAGCGCCACGATCCGCATCCGCGGTGCCGCGTCGCTCAACGCCTCCAATGACCCGCTGATCGTCATCGACGGCGTGCCCATCGCCTCGGACGGCGGTACGGGCATGGCCAACCCGCTCGAGACGATCAACCCTAACGACATCGAGTCGTTCACCGTACTGAAGGACGCCTCGGCGGCAGCCATCTACGGATCCCGCGCCTCGAACGGCGTAATCATGATCACGACCAAGAAGGGCAAGGGCAACACCCCGAGCGTCTCGTACAGCGGCAGCGTGAGCGTCCAGACCAACTCGGACGAGCTTCCCGTGATGACCCCCGGCGAGTTCCGCAGCTATGTCGACCGCGTCTTCCCCGCGGGAACCACGACCGGCGACAAGGTGCACGCCATGATGGGCGACAAGAACACCAACTGGCAGGACCTCGTCTTCCGTACGGCCATCTCGCACGACCACAACGTCAGCCTGACGGGCAACATCAACGACCGCATGCCCTACCGCGCCTCGGTGGGCTACACCGGCCAGCAGGGTACGCTCGAAACCTCGAAGTACGAGCGTGGAACCCTCGACCTGAGCCTCTCGCCCAACTTCTTCGACAAGCACCTGACGGTCAACATGAACGCCAAGGGCGTCGTAACCTCGCAGCGCTACGCTTCGAGCGGCGTGGTCGGCTCGGCGGCCTTCTTCAACCCGACGATCGACCCCTACTGGCGCAACGAGGACGGCTCGATCGACTACACGACCACCAACGGATTCTGGAACTACGGCTCGGGCCGCGGCGAGGAGTTCACGCCCAACACGCTGCTGGGCGCCGGCCCCCTCTCGCAGCTCTACGACCGCGACAACACGGCACGCGCCAAGCGATTCATCGGCAACGCCCAGATCGACTACAAGGTGCACGGCTTCGAGGCCCTGCGCTTCAACCTCAACCTCGGTATGGACATCTCCTCGGCGAAGACCTACGACGGCGTGAACCCCGGATCGTTCCAGGCCTACACCGACACCGAGGCCCGCGGCTGGGGACAGTACTCGTGGACGACGAACTTCCGCCGCAACCAGCTGCTCGAGTTCTACGCCAACTTCAACAAGGAGTGGGGCATCCACCGCCTCGACGTGATGGCCGGCTACTCGTGGCAGCACTTCTACAGCTCGGACCACACGGTAACCTACTTCAACGAGACCCACGAGCAGAAGGGCGAGGATTCGCGCTATCCGTTCAACCGCCAGGAGAGCTACCTGCTGTCGTTCTACGGACGTATCAACTACTCGATCGACTCGCGCTACCTGTTCACCTTCACGCTGCGTGACGACGCCTCGTCGCGCTTCTCGAAGGATACCCGCTGGGGTCTCTTCCCCTCGGCCGCCTTCGCCTGGAACATCGCCCAGGAGGAGTTCCTGCGCGACGTCCGCGCCGTCTCGGCCCTCAAGCTCCGCCTCGGCGCCGGACAGACCGGACAGCAGGAGATCTTCCAGAACTACCCCTACCTGGCCCGCTACTCGATGTCCACCGACGTCTACAAGCAGTACAACATGGGTTCGGCCGGCTACTCGTTCTACCTCACCCCGGCGGCCTACGACCCCGACATCAAGTGGGAGACCACGACGACCTACAACGTCGGCCTCGACTTCGGATTCCTCGACGGCCGCATCAACGGTAGCGTGGACTGGTACCTGCGCCAGACGGACGACCTGCTCAACAACGTCATCACCCCGATGGGTTCGAACTTCGGCAACACCGTGCTCACGAACATCGGCTCGATGGAGAACCGCGGCGTGGAGTTCAACCTGAACCTCATCCCCGTGCAGACCAAGGACTGGAACCTCACGATCGGCCTGAACGGCACGTTCCAGAAGACCGAGTTCACGAAGCTCAACAACACGGACGACCCCACCTACAGCATCCAGACGGGCGGCATCTCGAAGGGTACGGGCAACCTGCTCCAGCGCCACATGGTCGGCTACTCGCCCTATACGTTCTACTGCTTCCAGCAGGTGTACGACGAGAACGGACACCCGATCCAGAACGCCCTGGTGGACCGCGACAAGGACGGCAAGATCACGCAGGCCGACCGCTACATGACCGACAAGAGCCCCAACCCCGACTTCTTCTACGGCATAAGCCTCAAGCTCTCGTACAAGAACTGGGACTTCGGATTCAACGGCCACGGCTCGGTGGGCAACTGGGTCTTCAACGACTTCGCCTCGGCCAACTCGACCTCGAACCTCGACCTGAATGCCGGCAACCTGCCCAACTTCGCCAAGCTCGTCGAGAAGACCGGCTTCACGAAGGCCAACAGCGGTGAACAGTGGTATTCGGACTACTTCCTCGAGGACGCCTCCTTCTTCCGCATGGACGACATGAACCTCGGCTACACCTTCGACAAGATCGGCAGCTGGAAGGGTTCGATCCGCGTGGCCTTCGGCGTGCAGAACGTCTTCGTCATCACGGGCTACAGCGGCGTGGATCCCGAGATCCCGGGCGTGAACGGCATCGACGGCTCGATCTGGCCCCGTCCGCGCACCTACTCGCTGCGTCTGAACGTCAACTTCTAAAAACCGAACGAAAACCATGAAAACAACCATGAAACATATCGCCTGGATCGCCGCAGGGGCCTCGATGCTCTTCACCGCCTGTATCGGAGACCTCGACACCCTGCCTCTGAATCCCTCCGACTCGACCTCCGAGACGGTCTACGGCACCAATGAGAGCGGATATGTCGCCGGACTGACCAAACTCTATTTCTGCTTCGTTTCGAACGAAACCACCGACCTGCAGGTCAGCGATGCGGGCGCATCGGAACTGACCCGCGCCTTCTGGACCGTGCAGGAGGTTACCTCCGACGCCTGCAAGTGCGCCTGGGAGAATGACGCCTGGGTTCGCGCCATGAACACCAACACCTGGTCCGACGCCGACAACGACGCCACCTATGCCGTCTATGTCCGCACGCTCCAGGGTATCGCCTATGCCAACGAATACCTGCGCCAGACCGCCTCGGACCGCCTCTCCGACCGCGGCGTGAGCAGCGAGCTGGCCGCCAAGATCCAGGGATTCCGCGCCGAGGCACGGTTCCTGCGCGCCTACTTCTACTGGATGGCCCTCGACGTCTTCGGCGAGGTGCCCTTCACGACCGAGAACTCGCCCTTCGGCGGCGGCGTGAACCCCAAGCAGGCTTCGCGCAAGGATGTCTTCGACTACTGCATCACGGAGCTGACCGAACTGGCCGCCGACGACAGCGCCATGCCGGCCGCACGCTCGAACTACCCGCGGGCCGACAAGGGCGCCGTACTGGGTCTGCTGGCCCGCATGTACCTCAACGCCGAAGTCTACACCGGTACCCCCATGTGGCAGGAGGCCAAGGATGCCTGCGAACGCATCTTCACGATGGGATATTCGCTCTGCCCGAACTATGCCGACCTGTTCCGCGGCGATAACGGCGAGAATCCCGACGTGCTGAACGAGGTCATCTTCGGCGTAGCCTACGATGCCGAGCAGACGCAGTCCTACGGCGGTACGAGCTACCTCACGCTGGCGTCCATCGCCGCTACGGACGTCTCCTCGACGCAGATGATTAACGGTGTGAACAACGGCTGGGGCGGTATCCGAGTGCCGTATGAGTATGTCGAGAAGTATTTCAACGTCCGCAACGCCGACTACACCACGGGCACCTACGACGTGAACGACAAACGCGGCGAGATGTTCTACATCAAGGGTCGCTCGGAGTCGATGGAAGATGCGCTCTACGTCTTCCTCAACGGGTGGAGCTGCCTGAAGTTCAACAACATTCCCCACGACATGGACAACGACTCGTTCCTCGCCACGGCCGCCTCGAAGGCCTATGCCGACATCGACTTCCCGATGATCCGTCTGGGCGAGATCTACCTGATCTATGCCGAGGCCTGCATGAACCTCGGACAGGCCAACACGGCGATGCCCAAACTCCGCGAGTTGAGCGAACGCGCCGGCGTCCAGGCCCCGACGTCGATTACGGCCGACTACCTGCTCGAAGAGCGCGCCCGCGAGCTGATGTGGGAGGGACACCGCCGCACGGACCTGATCCGCTACGGAAAGTTCACCTCCTCGTCGTTCCTGTGGACCTACAAGGGCGGCTCGTTCAGCGGCCAGGGCTTCGACGACCACATGAAGATCTTCGCCATCCCGGCATCCGAGCTGGCCGCCAACCCCGAGCTGCACCAGAACCCCGGATACGGTGCCGGCGCCTCCACCGAAGAATAACCAATAATCCTCAAGAACCATGAAAATCAAACGATATGCGATGATGCTGGCAGCAGCTGCAGGGCTCTTCACCGCCTGCCAGGATCTCGACCAAATCCAAACCTACGCTCCGGAGGATGTGGTGGCGCCCGTGCTCCACGCCCTGCCCGAGAATCTGGTCATTACTGCGGAGAACATGGGCGAGACCCTCGTCTTCACCTGGGACGCCGCCGACTTCGGCGTCTCCACGCAGATCAACTACTCGCTCGAGGCCTCGTACGGCGACGGAGAGCCCCAGGTGCTTCTGGCCGACCTGACCGGCACCTCGACCGAACAGCCCTACGAGAGCATCAACACGAAGCTCGTCTACGATGTGGAGGTTCCCACCGACACCCCCTCGACCGTCAACTTCTACGTCAGCGCCACGATCGGCACCGACTATGCGAAATACTACTCCGAGCCGGTGGCCGTAACGGTTACCGCCACGAAGGCCGAACGGGTCTACCCGACCGTCTGGGTCATCGGCGACTACTGCGGCTGGAACCACGGCAACTCGCAGTTCCTCTTCAGCTTCCTCGACGACGAGATCCACTACGAGGGTGTCATCGACTTCGGCGACAAGGCTGCCAACGGATTCAAGATCACCGGTATCGGCGGCTGGGACGACTCCTGCAACTGGGGCACCGACGGCAACGCCGCCGCACCCGAGGCCGAGGCCGCCTCGATCACGCTGATCTCCAGCGGCGGATCGGGCAACATCACGGCCTACTCGCAGCGCTTCTACCGCTTCGCCTTCGACCGCAGCACGCTGACGCTCACCAAGAGCCTGTCGTTCAGCCAGCTGGGCATCGTCGGCGACGCCGTGGGCAGCTGGGACAACGACGTGGTCATGGAGTTCGACACCTCGAAGCAGGTATTCTGGGCCGACGTGGAGCTCACCGCCGGTGAAATGAAGTTCCGCCTCGACGGAGCCTGGACCACCTCGTTCGGATCCGCAACCGAGGGAATGCTCGACAGCGGCGACAACATCAAGGTGCCGGCCGGCAAGTACCGCATCTACGTCAATCTGAACAACTCCGCGGCAATGACCTACGAGCTCAACGCCGAGGATTACGGCACGTCCCAGGGCGGCGGCGAGGAGCCCGAGCCCGAGAAGGCAGACTGGTACATCCACGGACAGACCGTGGCCACGCCCGACTGGGGCGGCACCCCGATGGAGAGCGCCAGCGGCAACATCTCCGCCTACCGGGCCTCGAACGTCGAGGTTGCGGCCAACTCGCAGTTCCTCTTCAAGAACGGCGACGAGACGCAGTGGATCGGCGCCGACGCCTCGCTGGCCGGCGGCGACGGCATGTACACCTGCACGATCGGCACGGCCTTCGCCGTCTCGGCCAACAAGGTCAACGCTGTCATCACCGAGGCCGGAACCTACGACTACCGGCTGCTGCCCGAGGCCGGCCGCGCCTACGTCATGGCTGCCGGTGAGAAACCCGAATATGTCGCCGAGACGTGGGGCCTGGTGGGCAACATCTCCGGATGGGGCGACCTGGGCGACTTCTCGATGAGCGAGCAGGGCGGCTACTTCGTCCGCAAGGGCGTCGTGCTGAAGACCACCGACGAGTTCAAGATCCGCTTCAACAACGCCTGGGACGACTCGGCCAACTACGGCACCCCCTCGGGCGGCGCGGTGGACATCAACACGGCCGTGGCGGTCATCTCGAGCGGCGGCTCGCAGAAGATGAAGGTCCAGCTCGACGGAACCTACGACATCTACTTCGACCTGGCGAACAGCACGGTGTACGTCATGAGCCAGGGACGCACCCCCGCCGACGTACAATAACAACCCCGACACGGGACGGAGCGCTGCGGCTCCGTCCCGTTTTGGTCGGCCGCCCCTGACCGGCCGGCCGGCCGCAAGCAACGAGAACCGAAACGATTCCCCGACATGAAAAGAATACTCTACCTGCTGCTGGCGCTCCTCACGTTCGCCTTCGGAGCCTGCAGCGACGACAAGACCGCCGGCCCGGAAGCGGCGCTTCTGAAGGTAACGCCCGGAGAGCTCGAATTCGACGCCGCGGCCGGAAGCCAGCTCGTGGAGCTCACCACCACGGCCGGCTCGTGGAGCCTCACGCAGCCGGCGCAAAGCGCATGGTGCTCGCCCGAGCTGCGCGAAGGGCGCACCTCGACCTCGTTCCACATCAACGTCGAGGCCAACGGAGGCGAGGAGCGCAGCGTAACGCTCACCTTCACGGCCCCGGGATGCGAAGCGGTGCCGCTGACCGTCACGCAGCGCGGCGACGCGGCGGCCGGAAGCGAAAGCGTCGTGGCGGAGCCCGACGCCTGGGACAACGTCAAGCGGGCGGGGATCACCTACCAGGTGCTCGTCTACAGCTTTGCCGACGGCGACGGCGACACGAAGGGCGACCTAAAGGGCCTGATCGAAAGGCTCGACTACTTCGACCGGATGGGTGTCGCGGCCCTCTGGCTCTCGCCGATCCACCCCTCCTCGTCGTACCACGGCTACGACGTGCTCGACTACACGGCCGTCAATCCCGCCTTCGGCACGGAGGCCGACCTGCAGGCCCTGATCGACGCCGCCCATGCCCGCGGCATCAAGGTTTACCTGGACTATGTGCTCAACCACACGGGGCGGGAGCATCCCTGGTTCCGGGATGCCGTCTCCTCGGAGCAGAGCCCCTACCGCGACTACTACATCTTCTCGAAGGACCCGCAGGGCGACATCGCCGCCGGGCGGATCGACCAGATCGCCACGGAGGGCGCGGCCGGCTACGACAGCGGGCAGTGGTTCCCGACCGACTCGGGGGCCGGAGCCGCGGGGCGCTTCCGCTTCGAGCTGGACTGGACCGACCCCGCGGCACCCACCGTCACGGTCAGCGAGACGACCGACGCCCCCGATGCGAAGAATACCGACACCTCGGCCGGCGGCAAGTACCTCTACTACGGCGATGCGCAGATGGCGCGTTTCTACGCCACCGACGATACGCACTACCGTCTGACGCTCGACTTCGACTCCGACTGGGGATTCCTCATCCGCACCTCGACCACCTCGTGGGACGGCGGCACGAAGTTCGGGGCCCCCGACAACCGGACCATCATCGAGATGGGCGTACCCTTCACGATGACGTCGAGCAGTTCGGCCGCCAACATCCAGTTCTCGCTGCCGACGATGTACCACTCGCACTTCTGGACGGCGGCCTTCGCCGACCTCAACTACGGAAAGGCCGCCGAGGCCGAGACGTCGCCGGCCTTCAAGGCCCTGACCGATGCGGCCGACAAATGGGTGGCGATGGGCGTGGACGGATTCCGCCTCGACGCCGTGAAGCACATCTACCACAACGCCTACAACGACGAGAACCCCACCTTCTTCGGGAAGTTCTACGACCGCATGAACGACTCCTACCACGCCCGGGGCGGTACGGGAGACTTCTACATGGTGGGTGAGATGCTCGACGATGCGGAGAAGGCCGCCCCCTACTATCGGGGGCTCCCGGCGCTGTTCGAGTTCTCGTTCTGGTACAAGCTCTCGTGGGCGCTGCAGAACGGCATCGGCCGCTACTTTGTCAAGGACATCCTCGAATACCAGCCCGCCTACGCACAGTACCGCGCCGACTATATCGAGGCCACGAAGCTCTCGAACCACGACGAGGACCGCACGGCCTCGACGCTCGGGCGCGTGGAGGGGCGTCTGCGGGTCGCCGCGGCCGTACTGCTCACGGCACAGGGCGCGCCCTACATCTACCAGGGCGAGGAGCTCGGCTATTGGGGCACGAAGCAGAACGGCGACGAATATGTCCGCACGCCGATTCTCTGGGACCGGGCCGGGCGGGAGCTCGCCGCAGGATCCCTCTCGGGCAAGATCGACCGCGCGATGCTCACGGAGTCGATCTCGGTAGAGGCCCAGGAGACCGAGGAGGGTTCGCTGCTGAACCTCTACCGCACCTTCGCGCGGCTGCGCAACACCTACCCCGCGCTGGCCGAGGGCCGAATGGTCAAGCACCCCACCTACAACGAAAACAACGACGCGCAGGAGGCCGTGGCCGTCTGGTACCGCGAGAGCGACAGCGAGAAGATGCTCGTCGTCCACAACTTCTCGGCCTCGACACAGACCCTGACCCTTGAGGACAAGCCCGTCAAGGCCGTCGGTGTCTCGGGCTCGGTGCGCCAGCGGAGCGAGGAGGGGCAGACCGTCCTGATCCTCGAAGGCTACTCCT
This sequence comes from Candidatus Alistipes faecigallinarum, assembly GCA_019115605.1. Classification (GTDB taxonomy): domain Bacteria; phylum Bacteroidota; class Bacteroidia; order Bacteroidales; family Rikenellaceae; genus Alistipes; species Alistipes faecigallinarum. Next base: position 66,236 of record DXDG01000019.1, on the reverse strand, counting down.
CGGTCGTATACCTGCTCTGAAACCAAAACATACGCCATGAAACGACTGCTTCTTCTGCTGACCCTGCTTGCGGCTATGACGGCCTGCCAGAACACGCCGGCCGAACCCGCCGCAACCTCCGCACACCCCGGGTGGAGCTACCGGTCGGTCATCTATGAGATGAACGTCCGCCAGTACACCCCCGAAGGGACCCTCCGTGCCGCCATGCGCGAGCTGCCCCGGCTCCAAAAGCTGGGCATCGACGTGGTGTGGCTCATGCCGATCTACCCGATCGGCGTGCTGGAGCGCAAGGGAACCCTCGGCTCCTACTACGCCATCTCGGACTACACGGCCGTGAATCCCGAATTCGGGACGATGGAGGATTTCGACCGCTTCCTCGCCGAAGCCCACCGGCTCGGCCTGCGCGTCATCCTCGACTGGGTGGCCAACCACACCTCGCCCGACGCCCGGTGGATCCGCGAGCAGCCCGCCGACTGGTACGTCCGCGACTCGCTGGGCCGCACGATCGTGCAGTACGACTGGACCGACATCGCCAAACTCAACTACGGCAACGCCGACATGCGTGCGGCCATGGAGCAGGCGATGCGCTTCTGGCTCGACCGCGGCATCGACGGATTCCGCTGCGACATGGCCTGCGAGGTGCCGATCGACTTCTGGCGCACGACGCTGCCCGCCCTGCGGCGCGACTACCCGGGCATCTACCTGCTGGCCGAAGGGGAGGATCCCGCGCTGCACGAGGAGGCTTTCGACGCCTCCTACGCCTGGGAGCTGCACCACCTGATGAACGCCATCGCCCGGGGCGAGAAGAGTCCCGCCGAGCTGCAGCGCCAGGTCGAGAAGGAGGATTCGACGACTCCGCCCGAGGCTTTCCGCCTGATGTTCACCTCGAACCACGACGAGAACTCCTGGGCCGGAACGGAGTTCGAGCGCATGGGCCCCGCCGCCCGCGTGATGGCGCTGCTCACCTTCACCCTGCCCAAGGGGCAGCCGCTCATCTACACCGGGCAGGAGATGGGCTACGACCACCGCTTCGCCTTCTTCGAGAAGGATCCCGTCCCGCAGTGGGTCGAGAACGACCTGACCGGCTTCTACCGGCAGCTGATCCGCCTGCGCCACGACCACGAGGCCCTCGCGGCCGGGGAGCGGGGCGGCGAAACCGTCTGGATGGAGGCCGGGACGCTGCCCGAAGGGGTTGTCGGATTCACGCGCCGCAAGGGTGCGGACGAGGTGCTCGTCGTGGCCAACCTCTCCAACCGCGAGGCGGTGTGCGACCCCGCGCTGCAGGAGCCGCGGAGCGAATACTTCTCCGGGAAGCGCCTTGCGCCGGGCGAGCGGATCACCCTGCCGGCCTGGGGCTGGGCGCTCTTCACCTCCGGGCAGGAAGCGGCCGCACAGCCGCAGCAATCGACGGCCGCACAACCCATGTAATTTATTGCTAACTTTATCAACAAATACGCTTTGAACCGAATTCTGATGACACTCGCAGCTGCCGGATTGCTCTCCTGTGCAACCCAACCGGCCTTCGACCCCGCGTCGGTAGCCGACGCCTCGGGGGAGATCACCCGTATCGAACCCCTCTCGTGGTGGACGCAAATGCGCACCCCGCTCCAACTGCTCGTCGCCGGGGAGGCGATCGCCGACTACGACGTCCGCATCGAGGGCGGCCGCGGCGTGAAGGCTACGGCCGTCCACCGGGCCGACAGCCCCAACTACCTCTTCGTCGACGTGCAGATCGACGCCGCGGCCGCACCGGGCACCTACTACCTCGTCTTCTCGAAGGAGGGGCGGGAGTTCAAGATGCCCTACGAGATCGCGGCACGCCGCGAAGGGTCGGCACAGCGCGGCAGCTTCTCGACCGCGGACATGATCTACCTCCTCATGCCCGACCGCTTCGCCAACGGCAACCCCGACAACGACTCCACCCCCGACACGCAGGAGAAGGCCGACCGCACGGCCTTCTTCGGCCGCCACGGAGGCGACATACAGGGCATCCGCGACCATCTGGACTACATCGCCGACCTGGGTGCCACGGTCATCTGGCCCACGCCCCTGCTGCTTGACGACGAGCCCGAAGGATCGTACCACGGCTACGCCTGCGCCGACTACTACCGCATCGACCCCCGCTTCGGATCGAACGAGGAGTACCGCGACCTTGTCGCCGAGGCCCACGAAAAGGGGCTGAAGGTGATCATGGACGTCGTAACCAACCACTGCGGCACGGCCCACTGGTGGATGCGCGACCTGCCCTTCGAGGACTGGATCCACCAGTTCCCCGAGTACACCGCCACGAACGTCTGCTTCTCGACGAACATGGACCCCAACGCCTCGAAATACGACCTCAACCTGCAGGAGAGCGGCTGGTTCGTCCCCTCGATGCCCGACATGAACCTCGACAACCCCTATGTGCTGCGCTACTTCCAGCAGTGGGCCGTCTGGTGGACCGAGTATGCCGGCCTGGACGGATTCCGCGTCGATACCTATCCCTATAACGAGAAGGGCCCGATGAGCGAGTGGTGCGCCGCCGTACTGCGCGAGTACCCCGGGCTGAACATCGTGGGCGAGTGCTGGACCTCGTCGATCCCGCAGCTGGCCTACTGGCAGGGCGGCAACGAAAACAAGGACGGCTTCGACTCGCACCTCCCGTCGATCATGGACTTCCCGCTGCAGGAGGCCATCTGCCGCGCGCTGCCGACCGACTCGCTCCGCTGGGGCGAGGGGATGACGCGCATCTACGACTGTCTGTCGCACGACTTCGTCTACCACGACCTCTCGAAGATGATGATCTTCGCCGGAAACCACGACACGGAGCGCATCGGCGACGTCGTGCGCAAGAATCCCGAGCGGCTGAAGCTCGTCATGACGATGCTCGCCACGATGCGCGGCATCCCGCAGGTCTTCGCCGGCGACGAGATGATGTTCACCTCGAAGGACCTCTCGCAGGGACACGGCGGTCTGCGCGTCGATTTCCCGGGCGGCTGGGCCGGCGACGAGCGTAACCTCTTCACGGCCGAGGGTCGCACGGGGCTCGACAAGGAGCTCTTCGACCATGCACAGCGGCTCTTCCAGTGGCGCCGGACCAAGCCCGTGATCCACAACGGCCGCACGATGCACTTCCTCTCGCGCGACAACACCTACGCCTACTTCCGTTACGACGACACCGACGCGGTATTCATCTTCATCAACAACTCGCGCGGCCGGAAGCAGATCCCCTGGTCGCACTACGCCGAGATCGCAGACGGCCTCCGCGAGGGCCGCAACGTCCTCACCGGCGAGGCCTGCGAGCCGGATGACCAAACCGTCGTAGGCCCCCGCCAGGCCCTTGTCGTCGAATTCAAACGCTCTTCGAACCGATAAACCGCATCCATACCGATGAAAAGAATACTTTTGCTGCTTGCCACGCTGACTGCCGCCGCCGGAGCCGCGGCGCAGGAGACCCTGCTCTCGCCCGACGGCGATCTCAAACTCACGTTCCACCTCTCCGACACGGGAGCCCCGACCTATGCCCTCGACTTCCGGGGACGCCCCGCCATACTGCCCAGCGGCATGGGCCTCGAGCTGCGCGGCGACGCCCCCGCCCTGGAGTTCGGCGCGGAGATCCGCAAGGGCGGATACGGCGCCCCCGTATCGCTCTACGACCGCTTCGAAGAGTGCGGCGTCGAACGCTCCTCGTTCGACGAGACGTGGCAGCCCGTCTGGGGCGAGGAGTCCTCGATCCGCAACCACTACAACGAGATGGCCGTAACGCTCCGCCAGGCGGAATCGGGCCGCGAGATGATCATCCGCTTCCGCCTCTACGACGAGGGGCTCGGATTCCGTTACGAGTTCCCCGAGCAGGAGCAGCTCACCTACTTCACCATCCGCGAGGAGCGGACGCAGTTCGCCATGACGGGCGACCACACGGCCTTCTGGATTCCCGGCGACTACGACACCCAGGAGTACGACTACACCGAGTCGCGCCTCTCGCAGATCCGCTCTCTGATGGAGCAGGCCATCACCCCCAACTCGTCGCAGACCCCCTTCTCGCCCACGGGCGTGCAGACCGCCCTGCAGATGAAGAGCGACGACGGGCTCTACATCAACATCCACGAGGCCGCGCTGGTCGACTACGCCTGCATGCACCTCGACCTGGATGACGAGACGATGGTCTTCACCTCGCACCTGACCCCCGATGCCCAGGGGTGGAAGGGCTATCTCCAGGCCCCGTGCCACACCCCCTGGCGCACGGTGATGGTTACGGACGACGCCCGCGAGATCCTCGCCTCGCGCCTGATCCTCAACCTCAACGATCCCTGCGCCATCGAGGATACGTCGTGGATCCACCCCGTGAAGTACGTGGGTGTCTGGTGGGAGATGATCACCGGCAAGAGCGACTGGGCCTACACGCGCGAGCTGCCCTCCGTGCAGCTCGGCGTAACGGACTACGACAACGTGAAGCCCAGCGGCCGCCATGCGGCCAACAACGACAACGTGAAGCGCTACATCGACTTCGCCGCCGGGAACGGCTTCGACCAGGTGCTCGTCGAGGGGTGGAACGTCGGCTGGGAGGACTGGTTCGGACACACGAAGGACTATGTCTTCGACTTCGTAACCCCCTATCCCGACTTCGACATCGAGGCGCTGAACGACTACGCGCACCGGAAGGGCGTGCGGCTGATGATGCACCACGAGACCTCCTCGTCGGTGCGCAACTACGAACGCCACCTGGAGGCCGCCTACGCGCTGATGAACCGCTACGGATACAACGCCGTGAAGAGCGGCTACGTGGGCGACATCCTGCCCCGAGGCGAACACCACTACGGACAGTGGATGGTCAACCACTACCTGCATGCCGTGAAGCTGGCCGCCCGGCACCACATCATGGTCAATGCCCACGAGGCGGTGCGCCCCACGGGACTGTGCCGCACCTGGCCCAACCTGATCGGCAACGAGTCGGCACGCGGCACGGAGTACCAGGCCTTCGGCGGCACGAAGCCCTTCCACGTTACGCTGCTCCCCTTCACCCGGCTGCAGGGCGGACCGATGGACTACACGCCCGGCATCTTCTCGATGGATGTCTCGAAGCTCAACCCCGAGAACCATTCGCACGTTCAGGCGACGCTGGCCAACCAGCTGGCGCTCTACGTTACGCTCTACTCGCCGCTGCAGATGGCCGCCGACCTCCCCGAGCACTACGAGCAGTACAGCGACGCCTTCCAGTTCATCCGGGACGTGGCCGTGGCGTGGGACGAGAGCCGCTACCTGACGGCCGAGCCGGGCGACGTGATCGTCGCGGCACGCCGCGCCAAGGAGTCCGGAGCGTGGTTCGTGGGCGGCGTAACGGACGAAAACCGCCGTACGGTCAGCGTTGCGCTCGACTTCCTCGATCCCGAAAAGAGCTATGTGGCCACGCTCTACGCCGACGCCCCCGACGCCGACTACCGGACCAACCCCGAGGCCTACGAGATCCGCACGGGCCGCGTGTCGTCCCGCACGACGCTCGACATCACGATGGCCTGCGGCGGCGGTTTCGCCCTCTCGATCCGCGAGGCCACGGCCGACGACGGCCGGATGAAGCGGCTCAAATAGCAACCGCCCGGCTGCCTGCCGCAACGGCTCGCGCAACGGCACGAAAAAAGGAGCGCTCCCGCAGGGGAGCGCTCCTTTTTCGATTTCCGAAGGCCCGACGGCCCTCGCGGAAAGGGCTATTTCGTGTCCTGCCAGATCAGCGCCGAGGCACCGAGGATGGCGGCGTTCTTGTTCTGGATGCCGCTCGGCAGCAGCTTGACCTTGTTCTTGAAGACGAAGAGCATGTTCTCCTCCATGTACCACTGCGTGGGCTCGAAGAGCAGCTTGCCGGCCTTGGCCAGACCGCCGAAGAGGAAGATCGCCTCCGGAGAGGTTACCGTAACGATGTCGGCCAGCGCCCGTCCGAGCATCTCGCCCGTGAAGCGGAAGGCTTCGAGAGCCACGGGATCGCCCTGCTCGGCAGCGGCCGAGACCATCGACGCGTCGAAGTCGTCGTAGGCGATGCTGCGCAGGCGGCTCGGGGCCGTCATGCGGGCCATCAGCTCGAAGGCCGTACGCTTGATACCCGTTGCCGAGACATAGGCCTCCAGACAGCCGCGGCGTCCGCAGCCGCACTCGCGGCCGTTGCGCTCGACGATGATGTGGCCGAATTCGCCGGCGAAGCCGTCGTGTCCGTAGATCATCTCGCCGTTGGCCACGAAACCCGAGCCGAGACCCGTGCCGAGCGTGATCATGATGAAGTCCTTCATGCCGCGGGCGTTGCCGTAGATCATCTCGCCGATCGTCGCGGCGTTGGCGTCGTTCGTGATGAGCGTCTTCACACCGCCGAAGCACTTCGAAATATCGTCGGCCAGCGGGAAGATGCGGCGCGACTCGTCCGTATTGGTATCCCCTTCGCGGAACTTCCAGAGGTTGGCGGGATTCTCGACCGTACCCTTGTGGTAGTTGGCATTCGGCGCGCCGATGCCGATGCCCGTCAGCTCGTAGTCGAACGAGAGGCTCTGGGCCATGGCCTTCATGGCGTCGCACAGATCCTGCACATAGGCCGGATAGTCGTCCACATAGGGGTATTTCTTGGTCGAGATGACCGACTCGGCATAAAGATCGCCGTTTTCGTCCACCATACCGAAAGCGGTATTGATGCCGCCGATATCCACGCCGATAGCAAGTTTTTTCATAGCAGGTTTCAGGTTAAAAGTTAAAATTTATCTGTCAAAGTTAATGGAAAATTCGGCCACTCCAAAGTTTTTTCCTACTTTTGGGACATATTCGGACCAAAACACATCCAGACAAACATGCAGAACAACGAGCAACTCCTCTCCGTCATTGAGAATTACCTGGCGCAGACCGAACTCCCGGCTGAACCCGAACGGCTCTACGCACCCATCGGCTACTCGCTCTCCGGGGGCGGCAAGCGGCTGAGACCGATGCTCGTGATGCTCGCGTGCGGCCTGTTCACCGACGACCTGCAGCAAGCCCTGCCGGCCGCCGCCGCCATCGAGATGTTCCACAACTTCACCCTGCTGCACGACGACATCATGGACAACGCGGCCGTGCGGCGCGGCAAGCCCTCGGTCTTCGCACGCTGGGGGCAGAACGTGGCCATTCTCTCGGGCGACGCCATGCTGATCTGCGCCTACCGCCTGCTCGGCGGCGTCCCGGCGCACCTGCTGCCGCAGGTGATGACCCTCTTCAACGAGATGGCGCTCGGCGTCTGCGAGGGACAGCAGTACGACATGGATTTCGAACACCGCCGCAAGGTCTCGGTCGTGGACTACATGCACATGATCGAGCTGAAGACCTCGGTGCTGCTGGCCGGTGCCGCGACGATCGGCGCGACGATCGGCGGCGCTTCGGACGAGGACTGCCGCAAGCTGCGGCGCTTCGCCCTCGAACTGGGCCTCGCGTTCCAGCTGCAGGACGACCTGCTGGACAGCTACGGCGACGCGGCGGAGCTCGGAAAGGCCATCGGCGGCGACATCCTCGAAGGCAAGCAGACCTACCTGATGGTTACGGCCATGAGCCGCGCCGACGAGGCCACGCGCGAGATCCTGCGCCACACCTACCGCAACGACACGCTCTCCGACGCGGAGAAGATCGCCGCCGTGAAGGAGGTCTACGACCGGCTCGACGTCCGGCACCTGACCGAACAGCAGATCTCGCTGCGCTTCGACCGCGCGCTGGGGATTCTCGACACGCTCTCGGTCGATACCTCCCGCACGCAGCAGCTGCGCGCCTATGCCGAGAGCCTGATGGGCCGCAAGAAATAGGGGGAGCCGCACCATGCAACGTTCCGACATCGAGATCATGGCCCCCGTGGGCTCCTACGAATCGCTCGCCGCGGCCATCCAGGCCGGGGCCGACGCCGTCTACTTCGGCGTCGGGAAACTCAACATGCGCTCGGCCTCGGCAGCCAACTTTACGCTCGACGACCTGGCGCGGATCGTCGCCACGGCCCATGCCGCGGGAGTCCGCACCTACCTGACCGTCAATACGGTGGTCTATGAGGACGAGCTCTCCGAGGTGCACGCCGTCATCGACCGCGCCAGGGAGGAGGGCGTCGATGCCATCATCGCCACCGACATGGCCGCCATTCTCTACGCCCGGCGCATCGGGCAGGAGGTCCACATCTCCACACAGAGCAACATCTCGAACTCCGAGGCGGTGAAGTTCTACGCCCAGTGGGCCGACACGGTGGTCCTGGCGCGCGAGCTCTCGCTCGAACAGGTCGCCGAAATCCACCGCCGCATCGTCGAGAACGACATCCGCGGGCCGCGCGGCGAGCTCGTGCAGATCGAGATGTTCGCCCACGGCGCGCTCTGCATGTCGATCTCGGGCAAGTGCTACCTCTCGCTCCACGAGACGGGCTGCTCGGCCAACCGCGGCGCCTGCCGCCAGCTGTGCCGCCGCAAATATACGCTGCGCGACAAGGATACGGGCGCCGAGCTCGACATCGACGGACAGTATGTCCTCTCGCCGAAGGATCTCTGCACGATCGACTTCCTGGACCGGATGGTCGGCGCCGGCGTGCGGGTGCTCAAGATCGAGGGACGCGCCCGCGGCGCGGAGTATGTCAAGCGCGTCGTCGAGAGCTACGACGAGGCGCTGCGCGCCCTCGCCGAAGGGCGCTACACGCCCGAGCTGGCCGCGTCGCTCAAGGAGCGCCTCCGCACGGTCTTCAACCGCGGATTCTGGGAGGGATACTACGCCGGGCGGCAGACGGTCGAGCACAGCCCCGCCTACGGCTCCTCGGCCACGCGCCGCAAGGTCTACGTGGGCAAGGTTACGAACTTCTACCGCAAGATCTCGGTCGCCGAAGTGCTCGTCGAGGCGGCGCCGCTGTCCGTCGGCGAGGAGATCTTCTTCCTGGGCCCCACGACGGGCGTCGCCGAGCAGCGTCTCGATGAGCTGCACGGCCCCGACGGAAACCCGACGCAGCAGGTGCTCCAGGGCCAGCTCTGCGCCATCCGCACCCCGGGCATCGTACGCCGCGGCGACCAGCTCTGCAAGTTCGTCGAGGCCACCCCGCAGAACACCCAAACCGAATAGATACGCCATGAACCGCACCGACCGAAACACCGCCCCGGAAACCTCCGCCGCAGCGCCGCAGCGCCTGCTCTCGCTCGACACGCTGCGCGGCTTCGACATGTTCTTCATCATGGGCTTCGCCGGGCTCGTCGCGGCCTTCTGCCGCCTCTGGCCCGGAGCCTTCTCCGACTGGATGGCCGCACAGATGGGACACGCCGAGTGGGACGGATTCTTCCACCATGACACGATCTTCCCGCTCTTCCTCTTCATCGCCGGCGTCTCGTTCCCCTTCTCGCTGGCCAAGCAGCGCGCCCGGGGGCTCTCCGACGCGCGCATCACCGCGAAGGTCATCCGCCGCGGCCTCACGCTCGTCCTGCTCGGACTGGTCTACAACGGACTCTTCCAGCTCCATTTCGACACGCTGCGGCTGCCGAGCGTGCTGGGGCGCATCGGCCTGGCGTGGATGTTCGCCGCGCTGATCTACACCTACGGCAGCTGCCGCGTACGCATCGCCGCGGCCGTGGTGCTGCTGGCCGCATACAGCCTCGTGCTGCAGTTCGTCCCGGCGCCCGACGCCGCAGGAGCCGGACCGCTGACCATCGAGGGCAACATCGTGGGTTATATCGACCGTTCGATCATGCCCGCGCACCTCTATCTCGACGGTTTCGATCCGGAGGGGATTTTGAGCACCCTCCCGGCCATCGTAACCGCCCTGCTGGGCATGTTCACCGGCGCCTACGTCCGCCGCGAGGAGCCGCGCACGAGCGGTGCGCGCAAGGCCCTCACGATGGCCGGCGCCGCCGTGCTGCTCGTCCTCGCGGCGCTGCTCTGGAACTGCTGGCAGCCGATCAACAAGAGCCTCTGGAACGGCTCCTTCGTCTGCGCCGCCGGCGGCTACTCGCTCGGCATGTTCGCCCTGTTCTACTACCTGATCGACGTAAGGCAGTGGCGCCGCTGGACCTATTTCTTCAAGGTCATCGGCGTCAATTCGATCACCATCTACCTCGGACAGCAGATCATCAGCTTCTCCTACACCTCGAAGTTTTTCGTCGGAGGCCTCGCCGCCAAACTCCCGCCCGAGGCGGGGGCCGTCGTGCTGAGCATCGGCTACATCGCCTGCTGCTGGCTGCTGCTCCGCTTCCTCGACCGGCAGCGGATCTACCTCAAGGTCTGACCGCACGCAATTCCGCCATACCTGCAGCGGGGCCCGTTTCCGGGCCCCGCTGCTTCCGTTCGAAACGGCGCCCCCGCCGGCCGGCTTTCGGACCGAACCGCCCCTTCACCGGGCCACATGCCCCTGTGCGCGAGCCTGCTAAAACGTATTACGAAAATATTTTATCGAAAAACAACAAAAAATATTTGTTTCTCGGATTTTTTCCGCTTATCTTTGCAATACCCGAACGAAAACCCGACTTTTGACATGAAAATCGAAACCCTCCTGCATACGCTGGCACTCGTCCTCGCAGCGTTCGCCCTCGGCTTGCATGTGGCCTCGCGGCTGCTCTTCCCCGAAGCCGGGATGACCGGAAGCCTGCCGGTCTGGCTGCTGCTGCTCTGCACGGGAGTCCTGTGCGGGTCGGGAAGAAAACGGACGGATGTCAATGAGAGCGAGAACCCACAACCTTTAAAATAAAAAGTTCAACCGCGCGGAGACCCGGAGGCTCTCTTACCGGCCGCCGGCACCTCCCGACAATAGTTGTGTGGCGGGGACCCGATTTCTCGGGTTCCCGTTTTTTTCGTATCTTTGCGCCGCCATGCCCGCAACCCCGCACATACCCGTCGCCGACGGCATACCGATGCCCCGCCGGCTCTGGGCCATTCTGGCCGTGGCGTTCGGCGTCTCGCTCTCGGTCATCGACTCGACAATCGCCAACGTCGCCCTGCCGACCATCTCCCGCGCCCTCGGCATCTCCTCGGCCGACTCGATCTGGATCGTCAATGCCTACCAGCTGGCCATCATGGTCTCGCTGCTCTCCTTCTCGGCCCTGGGCGACCTGATCGGCTACCGCAAGGTCTACATCGGCGGTCTGGCGCTCTTCACCGCCGCCTCGGTGGGCTGCGCCCTCTCGCAGTCGCTCGGAACACTCGTCGCCGGCCGCATCTTCCAGGGCTTCGGCGCCGCCGCCGTAACGTCGGTAAACACCACCCTCATCCGCGTGATCTACCCCCGCAGCCAGCTCGGCCGCGGCATGGGCATCAACGCCACCGTCGTCGCCGTCTCGTCGGTCGCCGGGCCGACACTCGCCGCCGGCGTGCTCGCCGCGGCCGACTGGCCGTGGCTCTTCGCCGTGAACATCCCCGTGGGAATCACGGCCCTCGTGTTGAGCTACCGCCACCTGCCCCAGAATCCCGTCCGCGTGCGCGACCACCGCTTCGACTGGCGCGACGCCGTGATGAACGCCCTCACCTTCGGACTGCTCATGGCCTCCGTCGAGGGATACTCCCACGGCGTGGATCTGCGCATCATCGCCGCAGGCGTCGCGGCGCTGCTCCTGATCGGCTACCTCTTCATCCGCCGCCAGCTGCGCGAGGAGTATCCCATCCTGCCGTTCGACCTGCTGCGCATCCCGATCTTCTCGGTCTCGGTGGCCACGTCGATCTGCTCGTTCCTCGGGCAGATGCTCGCCCTGGTCGCCCTGCCCTTCTACCTGCAGCACGCCTGCGGCTACGACGACGTGAGCACCGGACTGCTGCTCACGGCATGGCCCGCCGTCATCATGGTCGTCGCCCCCGTGGCCGGCATGCTCATCGAAAGGGTGCACGCCGGACTGCTCGGCGGCGTGGGACTGCTGGCCATGACCGCAGGGCTCTTCCTGCTGGCCTTCTTGCCCGAGCACCCCACCGACTTCGAGATCGTCTGGCGCCTGGTGCTCTGCGGCGCCGGCTTCGGACTCTTCCAGTCGCCCAACAACAGCATCCTCATCGCCTCGGCACCCCCCGAGCGCAGCGGATCGGCCAGCGGCATGCTCGCCACGGCCCGCCTCGTGGGGCAGACCACCGGCGCCGCGCTGATGGCCCTGCTCTTCCACATCGTCCCCGAGAACAGCACCCACACGGCCCTGATGCTCGCCGGATGCTTCGCCTTCGCGGGGGCCGCCATCAGCTTCTCACGCCTCTCGCTGCCGCTGCCCGAGGGGCTCGAACGCCACAAACACCACGCCTGAACCATGATGCGCCGCACCCTCTCCTGCACCCTGCTCTGCCTCCTCCTCGCCGCAACCGCCCCGGCCGGCGCCCGGACGGAGAACCCGCCGCGGGCGGACCGCCTCGCCACGGGCCCTGCGGGTGTGCTGCCCGCAATGGAGCTGCCGCGCACCGACAGCATCCCGCTCGAAGCCGGAACCCTCGACTGCGACCGCACGGCAGACACGCTGCCCTTCCTGCGGCCCCGCTACCTGCAGGCGGGCGACACGATCGCCGTCGTCTCCCCGGCAGGCCGCATGGCCCGCAAATGCGACACGGCGAAGATCCGCCAACGGCTCGAATCGTGGGGCCTGCATGTGAAGTTCGGGGAGCACTACGCCGACCGCACGCGCCCCTACTTCGCCGGAAGCGACGCCGAGCGCGCCGCCGACCTGCAGCGGGCGATCGACGATCCTTCGGTGCGGGCGATCCTCGCCTTCCGCGGCGGATACGGCTCGGTGCGGCTGCTCCCGCTGCTTGACCTCACCCCGCTGCGCGAAGACCCGAAGTGGATCGCGGGATTCAGCGACATCACCACGCTGCACCTCGCCCTGCGGCGCCTCGGCATCGAGAGCATCCACGGGCAGATGCCCGCCGCCTTCCGCTTCGACGACGACGCGAAGGAGGAGGCCGCCTCGTCCGAGGCACTCCGCCGCGCACTCTTCGGCGAGCTGGAGCGCATCGACCTGCCGCCCCACCCCTGCAACATCCCCGGCGAGGCGTCGGGGCGCCTTGCGGGCGGCAACCTGGCCGTGATCTGCGCCGCCGCGGGAACCCCCGAGGAGCTTCGGACCGACACCCCGACGGTCCTCTTCATCGAGGAGGTCGGCGAATTCCTCTTCCGCATCGACCGCATGATGCAGAGCCTCGAACGCAGCGGCAGGCTCCGCACGCTGCGGGCCGTCGTCGTGGGCCACTTCACCGACATCATGGGCTGCGAGCGCTTCGGCGCGGAGGATCCCTGCGAGGTGCTGGACGCCTACCTGCGCCCGCTGGGCATTCCGGTGATCTACGGCTTCCCGGCCGGGCACGAAGACCCCAACCTCTCCCTCTACCTCGGGCGCGAGGTTACGGTAAGCGTCGGCACGCAGGGCGCCTCGCTGCTCTTCCGATAGGCCCGGCAGAGGCGCGGAGGAAGCGCGTCAAGGGACCGGCAGCCGCCCGACAAGGCTCCCGGCAAGGACCCGGCGGAGGCTCCGACCAGGTTCCGGCAGCCGCCCGACAGCCGCCGGCAACCGCCGACAAAGCACCCCTGCGGGGGCCCGGTGGAGGCGCGAAGGGATTCGGAGGGGTTCGGGAGGGGTTCGGCGTGACGAAAAATCGCACGCCGCGGGTGCGGATTCCGGGATTTTTCCCTATTTTTGTGGAAAACCGCAACGTTATGTTCTCAGCAAAAACCTATACCGCGCGCCGCCGCGAGCTGCGCACGAAGATCGGGCAGGGCATCATCCTGCTCCCCGGAAACGGGCTCGCCCCGAACAACTATCCCAACAACGCCTACTATTTCCGTCAGGATTCGTCGTTCCTCTACTACTTCGGTCTGAACGTCCCGGCGCTCGTCGGCGTGATTGACGCCGACACGGGCGAGGAGGCCCTCTACGGCGACGACTTCACCGTCGAGGACATCATCTGGACCGGTCCCCAGCCCACGCTGCGCGAGATGGGCGCCGAGGCGGGTGTCGCCGCGACCTTCCCGATGGCCACCCTCGAAGCACGCCTGCGCAAGGCCATCGCCCTCGGACGCCGCATCCACTACCTGCCCCCCTACCGCGGAGAGACGAAACTCCAGCTCTCGGCCCTGCTGGGCATCAAGCCCGCACTGCTGCACGACTACAAGTCGGTGGAGCTGATGTTCGCCGTGGCCGAGATGCGCGAGAAGAAGAGCGCCGAGGAGATCGAGGAGATGGAGCGCGCCTTCGAAATCGGATACCGCATGCATACGCTGGCCATGCAGATGTGCCGCCCGGGCGTCGTCGAGCGTGAGATCGCCGGCGCCATCGAGGGCGTGGCCAAGTCCTACGGCTCGGGCCTCTCGTTCCCCTCGATCGTTTCGCAGCACGGCGAGACGCTCCACAACCTGCACTGCGACGGCGTGCTCGAGGAGGGCCGCCTGCTGCTGTGCGACGCCGGCGCCGAGACGGTGAACAACTACTGCTCGGACCACACGCGCACCTACCCCGTCAGCGGACGCTTCACGCAGAAGCAGAAGGATATCTACAACATCGTCCTCGCGGCCCACGACCACGTGGCCCGCATCGTCAAGCCCCACATGATGTACACCGAGATCCACAACGCCGCCTACCTCACGCTGGCCGAAGGGCTCGTCGCCCTCGGACTGCTGCACGGCACGGCGGCCGACGCCGTGGCCTCGGGAGCCATGACGATGTTCATGCCCCACGGACTGGGCCACGGACTGGGCATGGACGTGCACGACTGCGAGGCGATGGGCGAACGGTCGTTCGACTTCGCGTCGATCGCCGACCGCGCGGCCCGCTCGGCAACGTGCGTCTACCGCGCCGCCTGGCGGCTTGAGCCCGGCACGGTGATGACCGACGAGCCGGGACTCTACTTCATCCCGGCGCTCATCGACAAGTGCCGCGCCGAAGGGCTCTACAAGGGGATCGTCGACTACGACGCCCTGGATGCCTACCGCGACTTCGGCGGCATCCGCATCGAGGACGACATCCTCCTGACGGAGAGCGGCAGCCGGATGCTCGGCAACAAGCGCATCCCCCGCACGGTCGAGGAACTCGAAGCCGTCGTCGGCAAATAGCCGCGGCACATCTGCCGCCACGACAGGGTGCCCGGAGCGATCGACTCCGGGCGCCTGTCGTTTTTCCGGAGGCCGCCCGCCGCGGGAGCATTCCGAAAATTCAGGTTCCGGCCGCGGGAGACAACCCCGAAACCGGGAAAAGTTTCGCCCCGAAAGGCAAAAAAAGCGCCCCGGAGCTTGTTTATCCCGATTTTTTCGTATATTTATAGTCGGCTAAACGAAAATCAACCTTAAAACCATAGTCGAATATGAAAAACTATTCAGCAAAAGAGATCAAGAACATCGTACTCATCGGCGCGCCCGGCTCGGGAAAAACTACCCTTGCCGAAGCGATGGCCTATGAGGGTAAGGTCATCGACCGCAGGGGTAGTATCGAGACGAACAACACGCTCTCGGACAACACGGACATCGAGCACGAATACAAGCGCTCGATCTACTCCACGATCCTCTTCACGGAATTCATGGACCGCAAGCTGAACATCATCGACTGCCCGGGGTCGGACGACTTCTGCGGAAACCTCTTCTCGGCCTTCAAGGTCGGCGACGTCGGCGTCTTCCTCTTCAACGCCCAGAACGGCTGGGAGGTCGGCAGCGAGATCCAGGCCCGCTACGCCCGGCTGCTCAAGAAACCCGTAATCGGCGTGATCAACCAGCTCGATGCCGACAAGGCCAACTTCGAGGCCGCCTTCGAGTCGATCCGCGCCGCCTCGCGCGTGAAGCCCGTGCTGGTGCAGTACCCCGTCAACCAGGGTGCGGGATTCGACGCCTTCATCGACGTGCTGATGATGAAGATGTACCGCTTCAAGGACCACGACGGACACCGCGAGGAGCTCGAAATCCCCGCCGAGGAGATGGAGCGCGCCCAGGAGCTCAACAAGGAGCTCGTCGAGATGGCCGCCGAGCACGACGAGGCCCTCATGGAGCTCTACTTCGACAAGGGAACCCTCACGCAGGACGACATCCGCGCCGGCCTGAAGATCGGCGTGGCGAAACGCGAGGTGATGCCCGTCTTCTGCACCAGCGGCAAGTACGACATCGGCACCAAGCGCCTCATGGAGTTCATCATCAACGTGGCGCCCGGACCGCTCAAGGCCCCGGCCTTCCTCTCGACCGAGGGTGAGGAGCTTGTGGCCGACGAGACGGCGCCCGCCGTGGCCTTCGTCTTCAAGAGCCAGGTCGAGCAGCATATCGGCGAGATCACCTACTTCCGCGTCATCCGCGGCAAGATCACCGAGGGCACCGAGCTGGTGAACACCCGCACGGGCAACAAGGAGAAGCTCTCGCAGCTCTTCGCCGTGGCGGGCAAGAACCGCATCAAGGTTACGGAGCTCTCGGCCGGCGACATCGGCTGCACCGTCAAGCTCAAGGGCACGCGCACGAACGACACGCTCGCGGCCGCCTCGGCACCCGTCACGGTCGAGCCGATCGTCTTCCCCGAGCCGCGCTACCGCGCCGCCATCAAGTGCAAGGAGCAGAGCGACGAGGAGAAGCTGGGCAAGATCCTCAACGACGCGAAGTTCGAAGACCCGACGATCCTGGTCGAGTACTCCAAGGAGCTCAAGCAGACGATCATCCAGGGCCAGGGCGAGCACCATCTGAACATCCTCCGCTCGCGCATCGAGAAGGAGAACAAGATCTCCTACGACTACATCGCCCCGAAGATCCCCTACCGCGAGACCATCACGAAGGTCGCCCAGGCCGACTACCGCCACAAGAAGCAGTCGGGCGGCGCCGGACAGTTCGGCGAGGTGCACATGATCGTCGAGCCCTACTACGAGGGCATCGCCGAGCCGAAGAACTACAAGGTTCCCGGCAAGGGCGACATGGTCGTGAACATCAAGTCGAAGGAGGAGTACGACCTGCCGTGGGGCGGCAAGCTGCAGTTCTACTCGGCGATCGTCGGCGGCGCCATCGACGCACGCTTCATGCCGGCGATCCTCAAGGGCATCATGGAGAAGATGGACGAGGGCCCGCTGACGGGATCCTACGCCCGCGACATCCGCGTGGTGGTCTACGACGGCAAGATGCACCCGGTGGATTCGAACGAAATCTCGTTCAAGCTCGCCGCACGCAACGCCTTCAAGGAGGCCTTCCGCAACGCCGGACCCAAGATCATGGAGCCGATCTACAACGTCGAGGTCCTCGTGCCCTCGGAGTACATGGGCGCCGTGATGAGCGACCTGCAGAACCGCCGCGCGATGATCGCCGGCATGGAGTCCGACAAGGGCTTCGACCGCCTGAACGCCCTCGTGCCGCTGGCCGAACTCTACCGCTACTCGACGACACTCTCGTCGCTCACCTCCGGATCGGCCACCTACACGATGAAGTTCTCCTCCTACGAACAGGTGCCCGCCGACGTGCAGGAGAAGCTGCTCAAGGCCTACACCGACACCGACGAGGAGTAATCCCCGCCGCGAAGAACGCCGCGCCGCCGCGAAGCTCGAAGCTCCGCGGCGGCGCTCTTCATACCCGGACGAAGGGCCGCCGCCGGAGGCGCGCGTACGTTAAATTAACGTTAATATTGTGCGACAAACCGGTTTCATCCGCATTTTCTGCGTAAATTTGTTCAGAATTTGCACGGAATCAAGCATGAGCGAAATCTACACCGTCATCGTCGGCATCCTGGGCATCCTGGCCGTTTCGGGACTCTTCGTCGGCGTTACGAACGATGCCGTAAACTTCCTCAACTCGGCCATCGGCTCCAAGGCCGCCTCGATGCGCGTCATCCTCACCGTAGCCTCCGTGGGCATCCTCATCGGCGTCATCACCTCGTCGGGCATGATGGAGGTCGCACGCAGCGGGATGTTCGACCCCGGGCTCTTCACCTTCCACGAAGTGATGATGCTCTACCTCGGCGTCATGTTCGCCAACATCATCCTGCTGGACCTCTACAACTCCTGGGGACTCCCCACCTCGACCACCGTCTCGCTGATCTTCTGCCTGCTCGGCTCGGCCATCGCCGTGTCGATCTACAAGATCGCCGCAGACCCCGCACAGGGCGTCGCCTCGCTCGGACAGTACATCAACACCTCGCGGGCCATGGGTATCGTCTCGGCGATCCTCCTCTCGGTGGTCATCGCCTTCACCTGCGGTACGGTCGTCATGTACATCTCGCGCGTGATCTTCTCGTTCCGCTATACGGTCCCCTTCAACCGCTACGGCGCCCTCTGGTGCGGTGCTTCGCTCACGGCGATCATCTACTTCGCCGTCTTCAAGGGGCTCAAGTCGGTCCTCGCCGGACACGCCTTCATCCGTTTCGTGGACGAGAACCTGCTCGCCGCACTGGCCGTCTGCTGGGGAGTCTGCTCGCTGCTGCTCTACATCATCCAGCGCTTCCGGATCAACATCCTGCGCATCACGATCCTCTCGGGAACCTTCGCCCTGGCCCTCGCCTTCGCCGGCAACGACCTGGTGAACTTCATCGGCGTGCCCGTCGCCGGCTTCGACGCCTTCTCGATCGCCCGCCACTCGGGCGACGCCTCGATGCTCATGGGCGCCCTGAACGAAAATGTCCCGGCCAACTTCCTCGTGCTGCTCGCCGCCGGCGCCATCATGATCCTCACGCTCTGGACCTCCAAGAAGTCGATGCACGTCTCGGCCACCGAGCTCTCGCTCTCGACGCAGAGCGACGAGGGCTCCGAGCAGCAGTACGGCTCGTCGCTCTTCTCGCGCACGATCGTCCGCGCGGCGCTCAACATCAACACCGGTATCGAACGCATGATCCCCGAGCGGGTGCGCACGGCCATCTCGCGCCGCTTCGAGGTCGAGGATATCGAACACAGCGGCGCCCCCTACGACATGATCCGCGCCACGGTGAACCTCACCACCTCGGCCCTGCTCATCGCCCTGGCCACATCGCTCAAGCTCCCCCTCTCGACCACCTACGTCAGCTTCATGGTCGCCATGGGTTCGTCGCTCGCCGACCGCGCCTGGGGCCGCGAGAGCGCCGTCTACCGCATCTCGGGCGTCATGACCGTCGTCGCCGGATGGTTCGTCACGGCACTGGGCGGATTCCTCATCGCCTTCGTCGTGGGCCTCGCGCTCATCTACGGCGGCATCCCGGCCTTCGTCATCGTCACGCTGCTCTGCGGATACATGCTCGTCCACAGCAACTTCTCCAAGAAGAGCAAGACCCAGACCGAGTCGCGCCACCGCGCCGAGAGCAACGAGGACATCATTGCCGACCTGCGCGACGAGGTCTGCAGCACGATGGAGAGCGCCACGCGCATCTACGACCGCACGCTCATCGCCGTCTTCAAGGAGAACCGCAAGGTGCTGCGCGACATGGTCAAGGAGTCGAACGACCTCTTCTACCAGTCGCGCGAACGCAAATACTCGCTCATGCCGACGCTCCGCAGACTCCAGGGCAGCGACGTCAATACGGCCCACTACTACGTGCAGGTCGTCGACTACCTCAACGAGATGACCAAGGCGCTGATGCACATCACCCGCCCGGCCTTCGAGCATATCGACAACAACCACGAGGGTCTCTCGATGGAGCAGACGCGCGACCTGATGTCGATCAACGACGACGTGGAGACCATCTACCGCCGCATCAACCAGATGCTCCGCGAGGGGGACTTCTCCGAGATCGAGGAGGTGCTCTCGCTCCGCGACCAGCTCTTCGAGTCGATCGCCGAGGCGATCAAGTCGGAGCTCACGCGCATCAACGCCTCGCGGTCGAACACCAAGGCCTCGATGCTCTACCTGACGATCCTCAACGAGACGAAGAACATGGTGCTCCAGTCGCGCAACCTGCTCAAGTCGCAGCAGTACTTCCTCAAGCACCGCAACGAACCGCGCGTGTGGATCAAGCAGTAGGGCGCGGGCAGATACGGAAAATCACGCTTTCATGGACATAGCCAAAGCCAAACGCAAGGAGAACATCGCCGAGTATATCCTCTACCTGTGGCAGCTGGAGGATCTGCTGCGGGCGCTGCAGTTCAGCCCCGAGGCGATCTACTCGACGCTCATCGCCCCGCGCAAGGATATCGCCGAGGAGCAGAAGTCCGTGTTCCTGCTCTGGTACATGGACCTGGCCAACCTGCTGCGGCAGGAGGGCAAGGAGGAGAAGGGCCACCTGGAACATACGCTCCACCTGATCCGCGACCTGCACGACCTGCACCTGCAGCTCATGAAACTGCCCGTGGGCGAGCACTACCGGGCCACCTACGCCCGCCTGGAGCCCGAGCTGCCGCGCCTGCGCGCCGTGCTGGGCAACCCCGGGATCAACGACACGGAGCTCTGCTTCCGCGCCCTCTACGCCGCGATGCTCTACCGCATCAAGGGCGAGGGCAACAAGTCGGCCGTCAGCGACACGCTCGAATTCATCTCGCCGGTCATCGCCGAGCTGGCCGACCTCTACCGCAAGGTCGAAAACGGCGAGATCGACCTCTTCCAGTACGAAAAGGAGTAGCAGACGCAACACAAGGGGCGGAATCCGACGATCGGATTCCGCCCCTTGTCCTATCTCCGGCCGACACCTCCCGAAGGCCGCGCCCCGGTCCACCTCGCTCCTGCCGGCCGTGCCCGTCAGCCGTATCCCAGTCTGCCCCACTCTTGCCGGGCGCTTTCCGCAGCGGTCCCGCCGGCCCCGGCGACCCAAAAGCCCGAAGCCCCGAAGGCCCTGCCGGCCCCGGAGGCTACTCAATATCGAGCCCCATGATGTAGTCGTTCATGTAGAAGCCCCCGCCGATCGGGAAATCCCCCTCGCGCAGGCGGCGCATGCCCATCCGCTCGTAGAAGTGCAGCGCCGGGTTGCGGCGGTTCACGTTAAGCTCCATCAGGCTGCGTCCCGGATGCTCGGCGCGGACATGCGCAACCGCCTGCCGGAAGAGGCGGGCGCCGATGCCCATCCCCTGACAGCGGGGCAGCACATAGATCTTCTGCAGGTGGAAAAGGTCCTCACCCTGCCGCTCGACCGAGACATAGCCGCACGGAACACCGCCGGCGAAGGCCATAAACCAGACATGCCCCGCGCGGAACTGTTCGCGGAGGCTCTCCTCGGAGTACATCCACTCCATCATGTAGTCGAGCTGCGCGGGGGTGAGCAGCTCGCGGTAGGTGGCCGGAAAGGCCACGGCGGCCACGGCGCGGATCTGCCCGATGGCCTCCTCCGTGACGCGGCGCACCTCAACACCCTGTGTCGCATGCCACGCCGCGCGTGTCAGCGAAAGGATCTCCCCAAGTCGTTCGCTTCCGTCGGCATTGTGGCCCAGCACCACGCCATCTCGTACCGGGCGGAATCCGCATTTCACCATCACTCGGTGTGAGGCGACATTCTCCCGGAAGTGGCTGCCCCACAGCGTCTCCCGTCCGAGCGTAAGGAAAGCACGGCGCACAAGCGCCCCGAGGGTTTCGGTCATCAGCCCCTGCCCCCACCAGGGCACCCCGAGCCAATAACCCACCTCGGCATCCGACGCTCCGATCGGGAAGTGGCTGTGCGCGGCATCCAACAGCCCCACACACCCGATCAGACGTTCGTCGGCCCGCAGCACGACGGCATAGGTCTCCGGAGCGGCGAAGATCGTACGGATCACGTCGAGGCTTTCAGCCTCGCTGCGGTGCGGCGGCCAGCCCGCCGCCGGGCCGACCCTCCGATCCGAAGCCAGGGCGTAGAGCGCCGGAGCATCCTCCGCACGCCAGGGGCGCAGCAACAGCCGCGGTGTCTGCAATTCTTCCATCTTCATGCACTGAAAAGGGGAAAAGAAAAAAGGCCGGCACCCGGCCGACCCAATCTCTTCTCCGCAAAAAAGATTAAGCGTATTTGAACGTGGACTCGTCCGATACGGTCAGCTTCTTGCGGCCCTTCGCACGACGGGCGGCCAGCACCTTGCGACCGTTAGCCGTAGCCATACGAGCGCGGAAACCGTGCTTGTTGATACGCTTGCGACGCGAAGGCTGGTAAGTTCTCTTCATTGCCATAGCTGTATAATTTATGTTGTTTCAGACTTTTTTACGGATTGCAAAAGTACAACAAAAAAGTGATCTTCAAAAATTTTTCGCGAAAATATTTCAAATTCTCCCCGAAAAGGGGGAAATCTTTTTAACTTTGTAGAGCATGCGACCCCCGCCGCGGGGTCCGAAAACAGACCGCACCATGGCAGTATTCAAAGTCGAAGGAGGTTACCGCCTCCACGGATCCATCACCCCCCAGGGGGCCAAGAATGAAGCGCTGCAGGTTATCTGCGCCACGCTGCTCACGCCCGAGCGGGTTACCATCCGCAACATCCCCCAGATTCTCGACGTCATGCAGCTCATCGAACTGCTCGGCGCCATGGGCGTGGAGATCGAGCGCCTGGCGGAGGACACCTACTCGTTCCGCGCCCGCGAGATCGACTTCGACTACCTGCGCACGGACGACTACCGACGCCGCTGCGCCCGCCTGCGCGGCTCGGTGATGCTCATCGGCCCGATGCTCGCCCGCTTCGGCGTGGGCTACATCCCCAAGCCGGGCGGCGACAAGATCGGACGCCGGCGCCTGGACACCCACTTCCTCGGCTTCCAGAAGCTCGGCGCGAAGTTCAACTTCGACGTCGCCGACGACTTCTTCACGGTCGAGGGACGCGAGCTGCGCGGCACCTACATGCTCCTCGACGAAGCCTCCGTAACGGGCACGGCCAACATCATCATGGCCGCCGTGCTCGCCAGGGGCATCACGACGATCTACAACGCCGCCTGCGAACCCTACATCCAGCAGCTCTGCCGCATGCTCAACCGCATGGGCGCCCGCATCTCGGGCATCGCCTCGAACCTGCTCACCATCGAGGGCGTCGAGGCGCTCGGCGGCACCGAACATGCGCTGCTCCCCGACATGATCGAGGTGGGCAGCTTCATCGGCATGGCCGCCATGACCCGCTCGGAGCTGACCATCCGCAACGTCTCGTACGAGAACCTCGGCATCATCCCCGCGCAGTTCGCCCGCATGGGCATCCGCTTCGAGCAGCGGAACGACGATATCTACATCCCCTGCCAGGAGCACTACAGCATCGAGACGTTCCTCGACGGGTCGATCATGACCATCGCCGACGCCCCCTGGCCGGGCCTCACGCCCGACCTGCTGTCGATCTTCCTCGTCGTGGCCACGCAGGCCAAGGGCGCCGTGCTGATCCACCAGAAGATGTTCGAAAGCCGCCTCTTCTTCGTCGACAAGCTCATCGACATGGGTGCGCAGATCATCCTCTGCGACCCCCACCGCGCCACGGTCATCGGACACGACCACCGGATGCAGCTGCGCGCCACGCGCATGACCTCGCCCGACATCCGCGCGGGCGTGGCGCTGCTCATCGCCGCCATGTCGGCCGAAGGGGTCTCGACGATCCAGAACATCGAGCAGATCGACCGCGGGTACAAGGATATCGACGGCCGTCTGAATGCCCTCGGCGCCCGCATCGAGCGCCTCGACGAGTGCCTCTGACCCCGACGGGAGAGGAGTGGGAGTGTCGGTGAGGGGCCCGCAAGCGCCCTGACTCCCCGGCAAATGCCGCCGCCGGGGATGCGCCGGGCCGCCGCTGCGGTCCGCAACACGGGAAGCACTCCCGAAAACCGCCCTGCCGGAGCGTATCCGGCTGCAGTGAACCGATTTTTTTGACAACGTAACCTATGTTTTTGGAAAATGCCAGCCGCAAGGGCTGGATCGAAGTGGTCTGCGGCTCGATGTTCTCGGGCAAGACCGAGGAGCTTATCCGCCGCCTCAAACGGGCACAGTTCGCCCACCAGAAGGTCGAAATCTTCAAACCCCGCATCGACGTGCGCTACTCCGAGGAGGAGGTCGTCTCACACGATGCCAACGCCATACGCTCCACGCCGGTCGAGTCGCCGCAGAACATCCTGCTGATGACCTCCGACGTCGATGTCGTCGGCATCGACGAGGCGCAGTTCTTCGACGAGAGCATCGTGGACGTATGCCGGCAGCTGGCCGACAGCGGCGTGCGCGTGATCGTCGCGGGCCTCGACATGGACTACACCGGCAAGCCCTTCGGGCCGATGCCGGCGCTCATGGCCACGGCCGAGTACGTTACGAAGGTCCACGCCATCTGCGTGCGCTGCGGCAACCTCGCCCACCACTCCCACCGTCTGACCGACGACGAGAAGCAGGTGATGCTCGGCGCCCAGGACAGCTACGAGCCGATCTGCCGCCACTGCTTCCGCGAACTCGTGCGCAACCGCAAGCCGGAACCGGAACAACAGCCGGAACCGGAACAACAGCCGGAGCAATAGCCGGAGCCGGAGCAGCAGCCGAAACAATAGCCGGAGCCGGAGCAATAGCGGCCGCCTCACGAAAAAAATCCCGGGACCTGCTTCAGATCCCGGGATTTTCATGTCGCAGCGAAGAGGTGGGCGGTCGGAAACGGGGCCCCTGCCGGAGGGCTGCCGCCGCTGCACCCCCGCCCCGCCCGCAAAAGGCGCTACACCTCCGTGCGGCGGGCCTTCAGCGCCTCGATGAAGCCGGGCCAGAGCACCCAGAGGTTCTCGGTCTGCAGCCACAGCTCGCGGGCCTGGGCCGCCGGCGTGGGGTGTTCGCTCTCGATATCGCGCAGGTAGGCCTCGTCGGCCGGATGCTCCGCAGCGGTGAACTCCGCAAAGTAGGGGGCAAAATGGCTCCGGAAACGCTTGAGCTCCCCCTCGGGGAGGCGTCCGTCGCGCCGGAAGGCCGACCAGAGCAGCAGCACCTCGCGGCTGGCGTATTTGTCCGAGACGTCGTTGATCACCTCGTCGAAGAGCTCCTGCTCGTCCATGGCCAGGTAGTCGAAGGCCAGCAGCTCGCTCCCTTCGAGATGGTCCTCGGGGTCGAGTTCGAGCAGCATTTCGAGCAGCGCCGCCGACATCTCGAAGTCGTTGATCAGAAAGTGGTCGATGGCCGAGGCGCGGATCAGCTCCAGCGCCGCCCGCGAGTTGCGGTGCGTCCATTCGAGATTGACCTCCTCGTCCTCGGGGATGAGTTCGGCAAGGCGCTGGAAGGCCTGGAAACGTTCGTTGCAGGCCCCCTCGACATCTCCGGCCTCCTGCATCTTCCGCGTACGCCGCAGCACCTCGGCGAAATCGTAGGGGCCCTCGCCAATGACCTCGAAAGTCTGGTCGGGCGTGGGGTTAAGCGTGGCTTTGCGCATCATCGCGTCGCAGTTTGAAGATCATGACAAGCAGAACCAGCAGCGTCGTCGCGCCGCCCAGCAGGTAGGCCGCCGTGCGATTCTCCATGCCGAAGAACTGCCCCGACACGAAGACGAACGACGCACAGATGAAGGTCATGAAGAGTGCCGGGAGCAGCGCCACCCAGCGGTTTGCCTGCCGGCGGGCCAGGTAGACGACGATCGCCCACAGCACGATGGTCGCCAGCGTCTGGTTCGTCCAGGCGAAGTAGCGCCACACGACGTCGAAATCGACCTGCGTGATGGCGTATCCGACGACAAAGAGCGGAATACAGATATAGAAACGCTTCCGCTTGCTCCGCTGTTCGAGATGCAGCATGTCGGCGATGATCAGACGCGCCGAGCGGAAGGCCGTATCGCCCGAGGTGATCGGTGCGGCGACGACGCCCAGCAGGGCCAGGATGCCGCCCACGACACCCAGCGTGCCGTTCGAAATCGTATCCACGGCCCACGCGGCGCTGTTGCCGTGGGCCCCGAGAGCCTCGGCGAGCTCCCCGGCGCCACCGAAGAAGGCCATCGACACGGCGGCCCAGATCAGCGCGATGATCGACTCGGAGATCATCGCCCCGTAGAAGACCGAGCGGCATTCGCGCTCGTTGCCCACGCAGCGGGCCATGAGCGGCGACTGCGTGGCATGGAAGCCCGAGATCGCGCCGCAGGCGATCGTGATGAAGAGCGTCGGGATGATGGGTACGGCGTGAGGGTTGAGCTGGAAATTGGCGAAGGTCGTCATCTCGGGAATCCGGTAGTCGCCCAGAAGCAGCACGCCCAGCAGCCCCACGGCCATGGCCACCAACGCCACGCCGAAGATCGGGTAGATGCGGCCGATGATCTTGTCGATGGGCAGCAGCGTGGCGACAAAGTAGTAGATCAGGATGATCCAGACCCATGCGGGACAGGAGATGCCCGGCGTGATCTCGTGAAGCAGCTGCGCGGGGCTGAGCACGAAGACCGCACCCACCAGCACGAGCAGCAGCACCGAGAAGACACGCATGAACTGGCGCATGCCGCCGCCGAGATAGCGCCCGACAACCTCGGGAATGCTCAATCCGTCGTTGCGTACGAGCATCATGCCCGAAAGATAGTCGTGCATGGCCCCCATGAAGATGCCCCCGAAGGTGATCCACAGAAAGGCCACGGGACCGAAGCAGGCGCCGAGGATGGCTCCGAAGATCGGGCCCGTACCGGCAATGTTGAGCAGCTGGATCAGGAAAACCCGCCAGCGCGGCAGCGGCACGTAATCCACACCGTCATAAAGCCTTCGGCAGGGTGTTTCGGCTCCGGAGTCGGCCCGTGCAACCCGCTCCAGATAACGCCCATAGGTAAAATAGGCCGTGACAAGCAGGGCCAGACAGATCAGGAAAGTAATCATTTTCGGGCTAGTTTTTGTGCGAAGATAAAAAGAATTTGCGATATTTTTCCGGAAATTGTTGCGTGGGAATTTTTTTTTTCAGATATTTGCAGTCCCGAAAGGGAAGGAATCAGGGGTTCCGGATGCGCAAGACAAGAGATGGGGGGGGGCAATCGCCCGCAACACCCGCAGCGCAGAGGGACAACGGAGCAATGAGGCAACAGAGCAACGGGGCAGAATGGCAACGGGGCAATGAGGCACCAGAGCAACGAAGATTCCCACAGGCCGAAATAGCTCAGCGGTAGAGCACTTCACTCGTAATGAAGGGGTCCCGAGTTCAAATCTCGGTTTCGGCTCGAAAAGGAGGCAGCGAAAGCGCCTCCTTTTTTCGTATCCCGCCGGGAGAGCCGCCTCCCGCACACTCCGGCCGATACCCGCCGCCGGACAGTCCCGCAGCGCACATTAGGAGATTTCGGTTTTTTGTGCTATCTTGCGGCAAAACCTTCCGAACATGGCAGACAACAACATGCAGTTCATACCCCTCACGTCACCCGCCGACCGGGACTGGACGGCCGCATGGGAGCTCTACCTCCAGGCCTTCCCCGCGAAGGAGCGGCGCGCGGAGGCGGATCACCTCCGGGCGCTCGCCGACCCGCGCTTCCACGCCGAGGCCGTCCGCTGCGGCGACGAATTCATCGGCCTGCTCTACTGGTGGCAGGGCCCCTCGTTCCGCTACGTCGAACACCTGGCCATACGGCCCGATCTGCGGGGCCGGAACCTCGGCTCCGCGCTCTTCGAATCCTTCTGCCGCGGAGAGCGGGTGATCCTCGAAATCGACCCCCCGCGGGACGAGATCTCGACACGCCGCCTGGGATTCTACCGCCGTCTGGGATTCCACGACTCCCCGCTGCCCTATGTCCACCCCTCGTACAGCCGCCCCTTCGAGCCGCACCGCCTCGTGCTGATGGGATATCCCGCCCCGCTCGAACAGGAGGAGGCCCGCCGGCTTGCCGACTTCGTGCGCCGCGTCGTCCTCCACTACACCGAACACCGGCAGCCGACGCTTCCGCGGATTCCATAGCCGCAGAAGCGGTACACAACGCCAGGCGGGGAGCTCCTTATGAAAGGAACTCCCCGCCTGGCATGACGCCGTGCCGCATCAGAAGAGGCCCACCACCCCCTTCGTTACGAAGTAACCGCCCACGACCAGCCACACGTAGAGCACGCCGGCCAGCAGGAAGGGCTTGGCACCGGCCTGACGGAATTTGTCGAGGCTCGTCTCGGTGCCGAGGGCCGTCATGGCCATCGTCAGCAGGAAGGTGTCGAGGTACTCGATGGCGCCGTTGAGCGGGATCTCGCGCACGCTCTCCACGCCGAGCAGGTACTGCAGCAGCGAATTGAGGCAGATCACCCCGAGGAACCCGAAGGCGAACCACGGAATCGTGATGCGGCTCTTCTCACCCGCGGCGGCCGTCTCCGTCCGGCGGCGGCGTGCCAGCAGCAGGCTCATGACCACCAGCACCGGAGCGAGCATCATCACGCGGATCATCTTCGTGATGGTCGCCGTCGCGGCGATGCCCAGCCCGTCGGTCGGGTCCATGGCGTTGCCCGCGCCGGCCACATGGGCCACCTCGTGGAGCGTGCTGCCCGTATAGACGGCCACCTCCGTGGGGCTCATGCCGTCGAGCACCCCCGTGCGGTACATCACCGGGTAGAGGAACATCGAGAGCGTACCGAAGATCACCACCGTCGAGACGGCGATCGCCGTCTTGTAGCCCTCGCAGCGCACGACCGGCTCGGCACCCAGCACGGCCGCCGCACCGCAGATCGCGCTGCCCGTCGAGGTCATCAGCGCCGTGTCGCGGTCGATCTTCAGCAGCCGCCCCACGGCAATGCCTCCGAGAATCGTACCCACGACGATGATCAGATCGACCGTCACGGCCGGAAGGCCCACGGCGGCCACCTGCGCCAGCGTCAGGCGGAATCCGTAGAGGATGATGCCCCAGCGCAGCACCTGCTTCGTGCAGAAGCGGATGCCCGGGACCCACGTCTCGGGCAGGCGGTTGCGCAGGCTGTTGGCATAGAGCATGCCCAGCACGATGCCGATGATCAGCGGGCTGAGCGAAAGACGTTTCATCAGGGGGAACCCGGCGATGTAGAACGCCGCAAACGAGAAGAGCGCAATGAGCAGAATACCGTGCAGCGTATTGGCTCTGTTACCTTTTTCAAGCATGGATTTTCCGTGTTACCGTTTTTTCGGGGGACAAAATTCGCGCCTTTTCGGCAAAACGGCAACAAAGGCAGGTTATGCGGGAT
Organism: Candidatus Alistipes faecigallinarum; assembly: GCA_019115605.1. GTDB lineage: Bacteria > Bacteroidota > Bacteroidia > Bacteroidales > Rikenellaceae > Alistipes > Alistipes faecigallinarum. The sequence goes on along the minus strand of DXDG01000019.1, from coordinate 37,432 downwards.
AACGGCAGGTTATAACCCGGACGAAAAAGAGACGGAAGCGCACAGAAGGAAGCGGCGGAGGATGGATGCGAGGGGATTTCCGCCAAGAGGGCGTGCGGCCCGGAGAATCAGTGCTCGGCGCGGGCGAACTCCTCGAACTGTCGGGCCAGGGGTACGGGTTCGGCGGCCAGGTGCACGAACGAGAAGTCGCGCGTGAGGGTCAGCCCCTCGATGTCGATGATGCGCAGCGTGCCGCGCCGCAGCTCCTCGACGACCGAGATGACCGAAAGGATGGCCATGGCGTCGCTGTGGCGGACGAAGGACTTGATCCCCTCGGTGGTGCCCAGGCGCAGGGCCACGCGCAGCTGCTGGAGGCGGATGCCGACGCCCGCGAGGGCCGCGGCGATCACCTCAAGGGTTCCCGAGCCGCTCTCGCGCAGCACGAGCGGAATGCGGCACAGCTCGGCGGGCGTTACCGACTCGGTAGCGGCCCAGGCGCCGCCCGTGCGGGCGACGAGAACCAGCTCGTCGGGGCGGAAAAGCGTGTAGTGGAGCCCCTGGCGGCGGCTGACGCTCTCGACCAGTCCCAGGTCGATCTCACGGTCGGCGAGGGCCTGCTCGATGCGGCCGCTGTTGCCCGAGAGCATCGAGACGCGCACGCCCGGGAAGCGGGTCGTGAAGTGCGCCAGAATCACCGGCAGCAGGTACTGCGCGACGGTCGTGCTGGCCCCGAGGCGCAGCTCGCCCTCGGTCTGGCTCGTGCAGAAGCCCATCTCGTACTCCAGGCGGCGGTAGTCGTCCGAGACGCGCTCGGCGGCATCAAGCAGCACGCAACCCGCCTCGGTAAGCTCCAGACCGCCCCCGCGGCGCACGAACAACGGCACGCGGTAGCGCGCCTCCAGCTCGCCGACGTGGCGGCTGACGGCCGGCTGCGAGATGCCGAGGCGCTCGGCGGTGCGCGTGAAGCTCAGCGTGCGCGCCGCCGTGATGAATACGGTGAGTCGGAAATCGTCCATCGGAATCAGCCGAGGTGTCCCTCCGCGGCAAACTCCCGCACGGAACGGATGTAGTGGTCGATGGTCTCCTGCATCGTCAGGAAGGACTTGCCGCCCGCGGCGTTCTTGTGTCCCCCGCCGTTGAAGTAGCGGCGCGCGAAGAGATTGACATCCACGTCGCCGCGCGAGCGCAGCGAGATGCGGATGAATTTGCGGTGCGCGAGGAACATGGCCGACATCTTGACCTTGCGGATCGTCAGCGCGTAGTTGACAAATCCCTCGCTGTCGCCCTGCTGGAACTGGAAACGGCGCATCTCGTTCTCCTTGAGCGACATGTAGGCCACCGTGCCGTCCTCGATGAGCTCCATCTTGCGGTTGATCGCATAGCCGAACAGGCGGGCGCGCCCCTCGGTGTAGGCGTTGTAGACGTTGTTGTGGATCTCGGGGATCGAGATGCCCTTCTCGACCAGGTCGGCCACGGCGCGGAACAGGTCGGGTGTGAGGTGCGAGAAGGCGAAGTTCCCCGTGTCGGTCATCATGCCGACGTAGAGCAGCTCGGCCATGCGGCGCGTGATGGCCTCCCGGCCGTAGAGCGCCTCGACGAGGCGGTAGACCAGGTAGCAGGTGCTCGACGACTCGGGATGCGAGAAGGCGATGTCGAAACCCTCGTCGGGCTGCAGGTGGTGGTCGATCAGCACGCGGCACGCCGTGGTGTTCGCGGCGATCGTCTCGCTGAGGTTCTCCAGGCGCGAGATGGCGTTGAAGTCGAGGCAGAAGATCACGTCGGCCGCCTCGACGGCCTGCCGCGCGCGCCCCTCGGCGTCGTTCTTGAAGATCACCACCTCGTCGATGCCGGGCATCCAGTCGAGGAAATAGGGGTATTTGTTCGGCACGATGCACAGCACCTCGTGGCCGAGCGAGCGCAGCACCTCGGCCCAGGCGAGCGACGATCCGACGGCATCCCCGTCGGGATTGGTGTGGGAGACGACCACGATCCGCAGCCGGGGCTGCGCGAGCAGCTCCCGCAGCGATACGATATGCTTTTCAGATAACTCCATGCGCTACGCTTCTCTTGTTTCGATCTTGATTCGGACAAAGATACGAAAAAACTCCGCAGATCGCAAACCGCCCGGCGGAATCACGCCTCCGGGGTCGTGCGGCCGCGGCAGGGATCACTTTCCGCGGCGGCTTCCGCGGCTCTTTCGGGCGGGGTGCCCCCCGGCGGCCGAAGGTCCGGAGCCGGTTGTCGAAGTTCGGGAGCCGGTTGTCCGTGCGGCGGTCTCTCCCCGTTCGGCAGCCCGGAGGTCGGAGGCATGCTTGCGGCACCAAGGGGCGATGCCGCAGGCGTCGCACTTCGGGGCGCGGGCCGTGCAGACGTAGCGGCCGTGGAGGATCAGCCAGTGGTGCGCGATGGGCAGCAGGTGGCCCGGGAAGCCCTTTTCGAGGCGCAGCTCGGTCTGCAGCGGCGTCTTCGAGCGGGTTGTCAGCCCGATGCGCTCCGCCACGCGGAAGACGTGCGTATCGACGGGCATCACCTCGCGCTGCCACAGCACGGCGCCCAGCACGTTGGCCGTCTTGCGGCCCACGCCGGGAAGGCGCTGCAGCTGCTCCAGATCGGTCGGGACCTCCCCGCCGAACTCCTCGCAGAGCATGCGGGCCATCGAGGCCAGGTGCCGCGCCTTGTTGTTCGGGTAGGAGATGCTCCGGATGTAGGGGAAGATCTCCTCGGCCGAGGCCTGCGCCATCGCCTGCGGCGTCGGAAAGGCTGCGAAGAGCGCCGGCGTGGTCATATTGACCCGCTTGTCGGTGCACTGGGCCGAGAGGACCACGGCCACCAACAGCTGAAAGGGATTCTCGTAGTGCAGTTCGCTCTCGGCCGCGGGCATGTGCTCCGAGAACCAGGCGATCACGCCTTCGTAACGCTCCTGGGTAGTCATCGTTGCTGTTTTTCGGGGTTTCGGCGGAAGAGGATCTTCTTCACGAGCAGCCCCGCCCCCTCGGGGCAGAGCGCCAGGCGCGGCGTGCGCCGCACGTCACGGAGCCACCGCGCGAGGTATTCGCGCACGGGGCCGTTGTACGAGAGGACCCACAGCGCATCGGAACTCTGCTTGCGCCGCAGGCGGAAGCGCTGCCGCCCGCCGCCGTAGCGGGCGTCGAACCAGAGGGAGATCTCCATGAGCGAGTCGCAGAAGGCGATCCGCCGGCGGTACTGCGTATCGTGGCTCACGCTCTGCGGCAGCCGCCGGTGCACGGCCGTGAACTCCGGGAGGAAGGCCACGCGGCTGCAGGCGGCGAACCAGAGCCACATCGGCGCATCGTCCGTGAGCCATTCGGGATGCTCCGCGGGGCGGATCTCACGGTAGTAGCGGGCGATCAGCTCGCGGCGCGCCACGGTCGTGCAGTTGCAGATCGTCAGGCGCAGCAGCAGGTGTTCGAAATCGGTGTAGTGGTGCTCCTCGTCCGGCTCACGGCGTCCCGTGGCCTGGTAGTAGCTCTCGGCACGCGTGTAGCACATCCCGCAGTCGGGGTGCGCTTCGAGCCAGGCGACCTGCCGCTGCAGCTTCTGCGGATCGCACCACCAGTCGTCGCCGTCGCAGTAGGCGACATAGCGGCCGCGGCACGCCTCGAACGTGCGCAGGTAGTTGGCCCGCCAGCCGATGTTCTCCACACCGCAGACCAGCCGCACCCGCTCCGGGAAACGCGCGGCGTACTCCTCGCAGATCGCCCGCGTGGAGTCCGTGCTGCAGTCCTCGCCCAGCACCAGCTCGACATCGAAGCCGGTCTGCTGCGCGAGGACCCCTTCGATCGCCTCCCGCAGGTAGGGCGCGTGGTTGTAGGTGGTCATGCAGACCGAGACGAGGGGTGTTTGCATCGTTATCCGAGTTTGGTGAGTTTCGCGAATTTTGCCAGCAGCGTCTTCACGCCGGCACTGTCGAACTCGACGACGAGCTTCTGGTCGCCGTTGAGCTGCTCGATGCGGCGGATGACGCCCGCACCGAACGTGGCGTGCCCGACGCGGTCTCCGACGGCATAGCCTCCCGCCGAAGCCGCAGAGGCTGCGGCGGATGCGGCCGCGGGGTGTGCGGAGGGTGCCGCTGCCGCGGAGGAAGTCGCTCCTGCACCCGCGGAGAGCGTCGCGGGACGGACGCCGAGGCGGCGCATGCCTTCGGTCGAGGGCTGCGGGACGCGCACCGCCTCGACGGGACGCGCCGCAGGCTGCGCGCCGAAATGCGGCGGGCGGGACGGTCCGGTCTGCGCGGCACCCGGCTGCGCCGTGCGCGGATAGCGGCGGGCGATGCCCGATTCGCCGTCGGCGGGGCGCCCGAAGCGGCTGCCGCCGCCCGTGCCGTAGCCTGCAGAACGTGCTGCGGAGGCGGCACCGCTGCCGCCCTGCCGCTGCTGCTGGAAGCGGTAGTCGAAGCGGCGGCGCAGCTCGTCGATGGCCGCGGGGCCCTCCCCGCCGTCGCGGCGCTGCCGCCGCTCCTGCCCGAGGTCCACCTCCGTCTCGACGTAGCGGGGGTCGATCTCGCTCAAGAAGCAGCTCGGACGCGAAAACTCCATGTTCCCCCAGCGGAAGCGCATCTCGGCATAGGAGAGCGTCGCCGCGACCTTCGCGCGCGTGAGGGCGACGTAGAACAGGCGCCGCTCCTCCTCGATGCCGTCGGCCGACTCCAGGGCCCGCTGCGAGGGGAAGAGGTTCTCCTCCATGCCCACGATATAGACATATTTGTATTCGAGGCCCTTGGCCGAGTGGACGGTCATGAGCGTTACCTTGTCGTTCTCGCCGGGGTGCTCCTGGTCCATGTCGGTCTGCAGCATCATCTGCTGCAGCCACTCCTCGATGGTCGCCTCCTCCTCGAGTTTGCGCTCCCCGCCGCGGATCTCGGCGTCGCAGCGCTCCTTGAACTCCTGCATCATGTTGAGCAGCTCCTCGATGTTGTCGAGCGCCGAAGCCGCCTCGGGGGTGTTCTCCGCACGGTAGGCGGCCAGCAGGCCCGAGCGCGAGGCGATCTCCAGACCGAAGTCGTAAAGGCCCTTGTCGTGGCGCGCGAGCGACAGTGCGCGGATCATCGCCACGAACTCCGAGACCTTGCGCACGATGGCGCGCTGCGTGGCGTCGGCCGCCGGCTCGGCGACCAGCGCATCGACCGCCTCCCACATCGAGACGCCCCGATCGGCGGCCAGCTGCGCGATGCGGCCCACGGTCGTATCGCCGATGCCGCGCGCCGGGCAGTTCACGATGCGGCGGAAGGCCTCGTCGTCGCGCGGGTTGATCACCAGCCGGATGTAGGCCAGCAAGTCCTTGATCTCCTTGTGGTCGTAGAACGACGAGCCCTTGTAGATGCGGTAGGGAATGCCGCGCCGCCGGAGGTTGTCCTCGAGGACCGCCGACTGGTTGTTCGTGCGGTAGAGGATCACCGCCTCGGACCAGGCGTCGCCCGTCGAGCGGATCTTCTCGCGCAGGTCCGAGACCACCATCTCGGCCTCCTCGCGGTCCGTGTAGGCCTTCAGGATGCGGATCTTCTCCCCCTCGGCACCCGCCGAGAAGCAGTGCTTCTCCATGCGGCGCGCGTTGTGCTCGATGACCGAGTTGGCCGCATCGACGATCGTGCGCGTCGAGCGGTAGTTCTGTTCGAGCTTGAAGACCCGCGCCGCGGGATAGTCCTTCTGGAAGGAGAGGATGTTCTCGATCTTCGCCCCGCGGAACGAGTAGATCGACTGCGCGTCGTCGCCCACGACGCAGACGCGCGAATGGTGCTGCGAGAGGCGCCGGATGATGACATACTGCGCGTAGTTCGTATCCTGGTACTCGTCGACCAGGATGTAGCGGAACTGCTCCTGGTAGAGGGCCAGCACGTCGGGACAGTCGCGCAGCAGGATGTTCGTCTGCAGCAGCAGGTCGTCGAAGTCCATGGCGCCGTTGTGCCTGCAGCGCTGGCAGTAGAGGTTGTAGATGTTGCCGAACTCGGGGATCTGCGCCTGCCGGTCCTCGGCCGCAAAGGTCGCGTTGGCCAGGTAGGCCCCGGGCGTGATGAGGCAGTTTTTGGCATAGGATATGCGGGAGGCCAGCATGTTGGGCTTGTATCGGTCGTCGGGAAGGCCCTGCTCGCGCAGAATCGTCTTCAGCAGGTTGCGCACGTCCGACGGCTCGTAGATCGTATAGGATTCGGGATAGCCGATCCGGTCGGCTTGCGCACGCAGGATGCGCGCGAAGACCGAGTGGAAGGTGCCCATGCGGATGTAGCGGCTGCGACGGTCGGGAAGCATCTGCGCAATGCGCTCGCGCATCTGCTCGGCGGCCTTGTTCGTGAAGGTGAGGGCGAGGATCTGCCGGGGGTCGACCCCGCATTCGATCATGTAGGCGATGCGCGAGGTCAGCACGCGCGTCTTGCCCGAGCCGGCGCCGGCGATGATCAGCGACGGCGACTCGTAGTTTATGACGGCCTCGCGCTGGGCCGGATTCAGCCCCCGGAGGATTTTCGATTCGTTGGATTCCATGCGGGCAAAGTTAATAAGAATTTGAGGAACATTTTTCGGCGGAAAATAATAACTTTGCATCCCGGACGTTAAAAATCAAGGTAGACAACAATACAATCAAACCATAAACCATGAGCGAAGTCATCAACATCAAGGAACTCAACGAGCGCATCGAACGCGAATCGGTCTTCGTCGATACGCTGCGCACGGAAATGGGCAAGGTCATCGTCGGCCAGAGCCATCTGGTCGATACGCTGCTGATCGGTCTGCTCTCGAACGGACACATCCTTCTGGAGGGTGTCCCGGGACTGGCCAAGACGCTGGCCATCACCGCGCTGGCCAAGGCCGTGGACGCCGAGTTCTCGCGCATCCAGTTCACCCCCGACCTGCTGCCTGCCGACCTGATCGGTACGCTGATCTATTCGCAGAAGAGCGAGGACTTCCTCGTCCGCAAGGGCCCGATCTTCGCCAACTTCGTCCTCGCCGACGAGATCAACCGTTCGCCGGCCAAGGTGCAGTCGGCACTGCTCGAGGCGATGCAGGAGCGTCAGGTAACCATCGGTGAGAAGACCTACCCGCTGCCGCAGCCCTTCCTCGTACTGGCCACGCAGAACCCCCTCGAACAGGAGGGCACCTACCCGCTGCCCGAGGCGCAGGTCGACCGTTTCATGCTCAAGGCCAAGATCTCCTATCCCAACAAGCAGGAGGAGCGCGACATCGTGCGCATGAACCTCGCAGGACTCTCGAAGGCCACGGTCAACAAGGTCATCTCGCCCGAGGATATCGTCAAGGCCCGCTCGGTGGTCGAGGACGTCTACATGGACGAGAAGATCGAGAAATACATCATCGACATCATCTTCGCCACGCGCGAACCGGCCGAGTACAACCTCCAGAAGCTGCAGAACCTGATCGCCTACGGAGGCTCGCCCCGTGCCTCGATCTCGCTGGCGAAGGCCGCCCGCGCCTACGCCTTCATCCGCCGCCGCGGATACGTCATCCCCGAGGACGTGCGCGCCGTCTGCCACGACGTGCTGCGCCACCGTATCGGACTCACCTACGAGGCCGAGGCCGAGAACATCACCACCGAGGAGATCATCACCGACATTCTGAACAACGTAATCGTGCCCTAACGATGCAGGAGAACGAGAACGATATTCTCAAACGCGTCCGCAAGATCGAGATCAAGACCCGCGGTCTGTCGAACGAGATCTTCGCCGGAAAGTACCATACGGCTTTCCGCGGACGGGGCATGTCGTTTTCCGAGGTGAGGGAGTACCGCGCCGGCGACGACGTGCGCGACATCGACTGGAACGTCACGGCACGCTCGCGCAAGCCCCACATCAAGGTCTACGAGGAGGAGCGCGAGCTGACGATGATGCTCCTGGTGGACGTCTCCGCCTCGCGCCTGTTCGGCTCGACCGGACGCCTGAAGAAGAACATCATCACCGAAATCGCCGCCGTGCTGGCCTTCTCGGCCGCCGAGAACAACGACAAGGTGGGCTGCATCTTCTTCTCGGACCGCGTCGAGAAGTTCATCCCCCCGAAGAAGGGGCGCAGCCACATCCTGATGATCATCCGCGAACTGATCGGCTTCCGGCCCCGGTCCGCCGGCACGAAGCTCTCGGAACCCGTGCGCTTCCTGACCAACGTGAACAAGAAGCGCTGCACGACCTTCATTCTCTCGGACTTCCTCGACACGTCGGACGACCGCGAGGCCCTCGACGACGCGCTGAAGATCGCCGGCGGCAAGCACGACCTGGTGGGCATCCGCGTCGTCGATCCCCGCGAGGCGGAGCTCCCCGACGTGGGCATCGTCGAGCTGCGCGACGCCGAGACGGGCCGCAAGGTCTGGGTCGACACCTCCTCGCGCGCCACGCGCGAATACTACGCCGAGGCGTGGCGGCAGCGCAGCGCCGGCATCGAAGCCACGCTCAAACACAACCGGATCGACACGGCGACCGTCTCCACCGACGGAGACTACGTCGCCGAACTGATGAAACTCTTCAAACAGCGATGAAACGTCTCTTTCTGGCATTGACCCCGCTCCTGACGTGGGGCGCCGCGGCAGGGCAGGAGATCCCGAAGGTTACGGCGCACATTGAGCCCGACAGCATCCTGATCGGCGACCGCTTCGACCTGGTCATCGACGTGGAGAAGGACCTCGTGCAGGTGGTGGAGTTCCCCGAGTTCGAGAACCGCGACGGACGGATCGAGTTTGTCGAGAGCCTCCCGGTCGATACGCTCGAACGCGACGGACGCCACCTGAAGCTCCGCAAGCGCTACCGCCTGGCCGCCTTCGACGAGGGGCGCTACAACCTCGGCACGGCCAGCGTGCTCTACGCCGACAAGAACATTATCGACACCCTCACGACGCGCGACTCGCTCTACCTCGAGGTTACGACCTTCCAGATCGACTCCACCTCGCAGTCGATCTACGACCTGAAGGGGCAGCGCACCCTGCCGTTCCGCCTGGCCGAGATCCGCACCTACCTGCTCTGGGGTGCCGCGGCGCTGCTGCTCCTCGCGGCGGCGCTCTACGCCCTCGTGCGGTGGCTCCGCAGCCGCGGCAAGCGCCTCGGCGACCTCTTCAAGCCCGCGCCGCCCCTGCCGCCGCACGTCGCGGCCATCCGGGCCCTTGAGGCGCTCCACAACCAGAAGCTCTGGCAAAACAACCGCCACAAGCAGTACTATTCGGGCCTGACGGATATCCTGCGCACCTACATCGCCGCACGCTGGGGCATCGGCGCCATGGAGATGACCTCCGACGAGATCATCGCCGCGATGCGCCCCGTGGAGCTGCCCGACAAGGCGCGCATGGACCTCACAGCGATCCTGCGCGACGGCGACCTGGTGAAGTTCGCCAAGGCGACGCCCCCGGCCGAGGAGAACGAGGCCGACTACCTGAAGGCCTACTACTTCGTCGAGGAGACGAAACTCGTCGAGGAGAACACCCCCACGGAGGGCCCCGACGCGATGGACAACTAAACCGCAAAGCGATGCAGAAACTACTCTTCATACTCCTCTTCCTCGTTGCCGCCACGGAGGCCGGGGCGCAGCAGCTGCCCGAACGGAGCCTGGTGCGCAAGGGAAACCGGCAGTACAACAAGGGCAACTACGAGGAGTCGATCGGCCGCTACGAGGAGGCGCTCAAGGCGGCGCCGGGCCTTTACGAGGCGACCTACAACCTCGGAAACGCCCTCTACAAGGCCGAGCGTTTCGACCGCGCGGAGCAGACCCTCACGCAGGCGGCCGCCGACACGCTGCGCAGCGATGCGGAGCGCGCCGAAGCCTTCTACAACCTGGGCAACGCCCAGTTCAAGCAGAAGAAGTACAAGGAGGCGCTCGAAAGCTACAAGCAGTCGCTGCGTCTGGTTCCCTCGGACATGGAGGCCAAGTACAACTACGCCTACACCAAGCGGCTGCTCGACCAGAACCAGGACCAGAACGGCGGCGGCGGTCAGAACCAGCAGAACCAGGATCAGAACCAGCAGCAGAATCAGCAAAACCAGCAGCAGCAGAACCAGCAGCAGAACCAGAACCAGCAGGGTCAGGACCAGCAGAATCCGCAGAACAAGGATCAGCAGGGCCAGAACCCGCCGCAGGAGCAGCAGGGTCAGGGGCAGCAGAACCCCGACCAGCCGAAGCAGGGCGACGGGGAGGGTTCGCCGCAGGAGCAGCAGGGCGGCATCTCGACCCAGGAGCAGGAGCAGATTCTCGACGCCATCCAGGCCCAGGAGGACAAGACGCAGGAGAAGCTCAAGGAGAAGCAGGGCGCCGTGGTCCGCAGCCGGAAGAACTGGTAAAAAACATTTACGAACATGCATTTCGCATCACCCCATTATCTGTGGCTGCTCACGCTGCTCGTGCCGATGACCGCCTACTACGTCTGGCGCACGCTGCAGGGGGGCGCCGCGATCCGGATCTCGTCGGTCGCGGGGCTTGTCCGCGCACCGAAGAGCCTGCGCTACTACCTGCGGCACCTGCCCTTCGTGCTGCGCGCCGCAGCCTTCGCGCTGCTCGTCGTGGCCCTGGCGCGTCCGCAGCGCATCGAGCAGAACGTCCACACCTCAAGCGAGGGTATCGACATCGTGATGGCCATCGACGTCTCGGCCTCGATGCTCGCCCGCGACTTCCAGCCCGACCGCATCACCGCGGCCAAGCAGGTCGCCGGGTCGTTCATCGCCGACCGCTACGGCGACCGCATCGGTCTGGTGGTCTTCGCCGCCGAAGCCTTCACGCAGAGCCCGCTGACCACCGACCAGAGCACGCTCCAGACCCTCCTCTCGCGGGTCCGCAGCGGCGTGATCGACGACAGCGGCACGGCCATCGGCACCGGACTGGCCACGGCCATCAACCGCCTGCGCGAGAGCGAGGCCAAGTCGAAGGTCATCATCCTGCTGACCGACGGCGTGAACAACCGCGGGCAGATCGCCCCGCTGACCGCCGCGGAGATCGCCCGCGCACAGGGCATCCGCGTCTACACGATCGGCGTCGGCACGCGGGGCTCGGCACCCTATCCCGCCGTGGACATCTACGGACAGCCCACCGGCGGCACGGTCATGGCCCCGGTCGAGATCGACGAGAAGACGCTCGGCGCCATCGCCGAACGCACCGGCGGCCGCTACTTCCGCGCCACGGACAACGCCAAGCTCAAGGAGATCTACGACGAGATCAACCAACTCGAAAAAAGCAAGGTCGAGGTTACCGAGCGCGTCGCCTACCACGAGGAGTTCCTCCTCTGGGTCGTGGCGGCCCTCGCGGCGCTCCTCGCGGAGATGCTCCTCGCGAACCTCGTGTTCAAACGCATACCGTAAACAACCGCTGACATGTTCCGATTCGCCAATCCGCAATACCTCTGGCTCCTCGCGGCCGTTCCGGTGCTCGTCGTGCTCTTCTGGATCGCGATGCGCCGCCGGAAGGTGCGCCTCGCCCGCTTCGGGCGGCTTGAGACCCTCGAAGAGCTCATGCCCGAAGTATCCCTCGGGCGCGTACGCCTCAAGTTCATCCTCCTGTGCCTGGTCGTGGCGCTGCTCGCGCTGGCCGCCGCACGCCCACAGCTGGGTTCGAAGCTTCGCGAGGAGAAGGCCCGGGGCATCGAGATGATGCTCGTCGTGGACGTCTCGAACTCGATGCTCGCCGAGGATTTCGAACCCAACCGCCTCGAAAGGACCAAATACGCCATCGGCAAGCTCTTCGAGGGGCTGCACCAGGACCGCGTCGGACTGATCACCTTCGCCGGGGAGCCCAAGGTGCAGCTGCCGATCACCTCGGACTACCGCATGGCCCGGGCCTTTGCCCGCAGGATCGACCCCTCGCAGATTCCCGTGCAGGGCACGGCCATCGGCAAGGCCCTCGAACAGGCGCTGCTCTCCTTCTCGGGCCAGACCGAAGAGAGCCGCAGCCGCGTCATCGTGCTGATCACCGACGGCGAGAACCACGAGGATGACGCCCTGGCCGCCGCGCAGCGCGCGGCCCAGCAGGGCATCCGCATCTACACGATCGGCATCGGCACCCCCGAGGGAGCCCCGATCCAGATCGGCGGCGAGTTCATCAAGGACGAGCGGGGCGAGATGGTCGTCTCGAAGCTCAACGAGCAGATGCTCATGCAGATCGCCGAGGCGACGGGCGGCGCCTACGTCCGCGCCACGAAGCAGGACATCGGCCTCGACGAGGTGGTCCGCGAGATCAACTCCATGGAGCAGTCCGAGCTCTCGACCGTCCGTTTCGAGGAGTACAACGAACAGTACCAGTACCTGCTCCTCGCGGCCCTCGTGCTGCTGCTGGCCGAATTCCTGCTGCTCGACCGCCGCAACCCGCTGCTGGCGCACCTGAACATCTTCCGCGAGAACAGGAGGCGTCCCGACGGGAAGTAATCTTCCAATCCCGGGAAAAATCGTGAGCCATGACCTGTGAAAACACCCCTGCGGAGCGTATCACCGCGATACGCGCCGCCCAGAAAGCCTATTTCCGCAGCGGCGCGACGCTCGGCGAGCGCTTCCGCCGCACGATGCTCCGCCGCCTCGACCAAGCCCTCGGACAGTGGGAGCGGCGCCTGTGCGACGCCCTGTGGGAGGACCTGCACAAATCGCCCGAGGAGGCCGTTCTCACCGAGTTGAGCATCGTCCGCGGCGAGGTGCGCAACCACCTGCGCCACCTCGGACGCTGGATGCGCCCCGAGCGGCGCCCGACGCCCCTGAAGCTGCAGCCCTCGACGAGCCGCATCCTCTCCGAGCCGCTCGGCACGGCGCTCATCATCGCGCCGTGGAACTACCCCGTGCAGCTGCTGCTCAACCCCCTGGTGGGGGCCATCTCGGCCGGCTGCACCGCCGTGCTGAAGCCCTCGCCCTACACGCCGTACGTCTCGGCGACGCTGCACGCGATGATCGCCGAGATCTACGACGAGGAGTACATCGCCGTCGTCGAGGGCCATCGCGAGGTCAATACGCTCCTGCTCGGCGAGCGGTGGGACCTGATCTTCTTCACGGGCAGCCCCGAACTGGGACGCGTCGTCATGGAGTCCGCCGCGCGCCACCTCACGCCCGTTGTCCTCGAGCTGGGCGGCAAGAGCCCCTGCATCGTCGACCGCGGCGCCGACATCCCGGTCGCCGCACGCCGCATCGCCTGGGGCAAGTGCCTCAACGCCGGGCAGACCTGCATCGCTCCGGACTACCTGCTCATCCGCGAGGAGCTTGCCGAGGAGTTCATCGACGCCTTCCGCGACGCGGTGCGGCGCCTGCTGGGCGACGACCCGCGGCAGAGCCGCCACTATGCCCGGCTGGTCAACGACCGCGCCTTCGACCGCGTGGCCTCCTACCTCGGGCAGGGCACCGTGCGGGTGGGCGGAGAGAGCGACCGCGCGGAGCGCTACATCGAGCCGACGCTGCTGACGAAGGTCGACCCCGCGGCGCCGGTCATGCGCGAGGAGATTTTCGGCCCCGTGCTGCCGATGATCCCCTTCCGCGAGCAGAGCGAGATCGTCGACTTCATCACCGCGCGCGAAAAGCCGCTGGCGCTCTACTACTTCGGGCCCGAGAAGCAGGGCCGCGAGATCCTGGCGCACACCTCGTCGGGCGGCGCCTGCCTCAACGACACGATCATGCACATCGTCAGCGAGGCGCTGCCCTTCGGCGGCGTGGGCAACTCGGGCATGGGCCGCTACCACGGACGCGAGAGCTTCGACGCCTTCTCGCACCGCCGCGCGGTGCTCGAAACCCCGACGTGGATCGATCTGCCGTTCCGCTACATGCCCTACCGCATGTTCCGCTGGGTCAGGCACATCCTCTGACGGCGCCGCCGCAGGCCGCCCGAAGCCCGAAATCGGCCCCACGGAGCAAATTTCCCTCCGCGGCCGGCGGTTTTTCGCGGCGAATTGCCTATCTTTGCCCCCGCAGGTCCGCCTTGTCGCCGCCGGCTCCGTCCGGGGGAGGAAAGTCCGGGCAACACAGAGCACTGCGCAAGCTAATGACTTGACAGCCGTGAGGTTGTGGGAGCGTAACAGAAAATAACCGCCCGCGTGCGGGCCGCGATCCCCCGCGCGTCTTTTGAGACGGCGGGTGCGGTCGGCGGAACATCCGGCGGGTAAGGGTGAAAAGGCGGGGTAAGAGCCCACCGCGGAGGCAGTGATGTCATCCGGCCGTACGTCCCGCGGGTTGCAAGACCATGTATACCGACAGTCAAGGGCTGCTCGTCCGATGTCGGGGGGTAGGTTGCTTGAGGCGGCGGGAGACCGTCGTCCTAGATAAATGACAGGGGCCCGGGGCTCGCTCCGGGAACAGAACCCGGCTTACAGGATCTGCACGTTCAGGGGCGGTGCCGCATGGCGCCGCCCCTTTCGTTTCGGGGCCCCGGGAGGGTTGCCGGAGCCCCATGCTGCCGCTCCTTTCGTTTTTCCGCCCCGCCCGAAGAAGGAGATCGGCCCGCACGCACGAAAGCCCCGCCCAAAGGGTTGCCGGCACCGCATGGCGGCGGCGGGCCGGCAGAAGACAGAAGGCTCTCCCGCGGCACGTCGCTTGCCCCGACATGCCGGCTGATATCGTTCCGAAAGGGAAAATCTTTCGTTTTCTGCCGGCTTTTTCCTATCTTTGAGACGCATTTTTCGAAACCTCCCATGAAAAAACTACTTTTCCTGCTCTGTGCCGTCTGGACGGCCGGCGCGACGGATGCCGCCGCGCAACGACAAATCATCGACATCCACACCGATGACCTCTCGCTCATCCTCCGCGCCGCGCCGGGCGAGGAGGTGCAGCTGCTCCACTTCGGCGGCCGCATCGAAGAGCCTGCACCCCTTGCGGCCTACGAGAGCTACCGCAATCCGAACCACAACACCGAGGATGTCGCCTACCCGACCTTCGGAGGCCGCAACTACCACGAGGCGGCACTCCGCGTAACCCACGCCGACGGCGACCTGAATACCGAGCTGACCTACCTCTCGCACGAGACGCAGCAGCTCGCGGACAACAACGTTACGCGCACGGTCATCCATACGAGCGACACCGTGCAGGCGCTCGACGTCGATCTGGTCTACACGGCCTACGCCCGCGAGAACGTCATCACGACGCACGCCGAGATCTGCAACCGCGAGAAGGGCACCGTCGTCCTGCACAGCTTCTACTCCTCGGCACTGCCCCTGCGGGCCGAGAAATACCTGCTCACGCACCTCCACGGCGCCTGGACACACGAGGCACAGGTCGAGCACACGCTGCTCACGCACGGCTCGAAGAGCATCGCGTCGATCCGCGGCGTGCGCACGACGCATGCCGAGAACCCCTCGTTCATGCTCACGCTGGGCAGCGACCGCTTCGACGAGGCGTCGGGAGAGGTCGTGGCCGGCACGCTGGCCTGGAGCGGCAACTTCCGCCTGAACTTCGAGGTGGACGAGTGCCAGGTGCTCAACATCCTGGCGGGCATCAACCCCCAGGGCTCGGAGTACCGCCTGCACCGCGGCGAGACGTTCACCACCCCGGAGATGATCTACACCCACTCGTTCGAAGGGGCCGGAGGCGCCAGCCGCAACCTCCACGACTGGGGCCGCAACTACGGCATCTGGAACGGACACACGCCGGCGCCCACGCTGCTCAACAGCTGGGAGGGTGCCGCCTTCCGCTTCAATGCCAAAATCCTCACCGACATGATCGACGATGCCGCCGCGATGGGGCTCGAAATGTTCGTCCTCGACGACGGCTGGTTCGGCAACAAGTACCCGCGCAACAACGACAAGGCGGGTCTGGGCGACTGGGAGGTGAACCGCGAGAAGCTCCCCGAGGGAATCGACTACATCGCCTCGTACGCCCACGACAAGGGGCTCAAGTTCGGCATCTGGATCGAGCCCGAGATGGTCAATCCGAAAAGCGAGCTGGCCGAGAAGCATCCCGACTGGATCGTGCGCACGCCCAAGCGCGAGGCGCCGCTCACGCGCAACCAGCTGCTGCTGGACCTCTCGAATCCCGCCGTGCAGGATTTCGTCTTCGGGGTCTTCGACCGCACGATGCAGCTCTCCAAGCATATCGACTACATCAAGTGGGACGCCAACCGCTGCGCCAACAGCATCGGCTCGGCCTACCAGGCCGATGACGAGCAGGCCCACTTCTGGATCGAATACACGCAGGGGCTCTACAAGGTCATGGAGCGCATCCGCGCGAAGTATCCCGACGTGCTGATCCAGGCCTGCGCCTCGGGCGGCGGCCGCGTGGAGTACGGCGCCCTGAAGTACTTCGACGAGGTGTGGACGAGCGACAACACGGAGGCCCTCACGCGGGCCCGCATCCAGTACGGCACGAGCCTCTTCTACCCGGCGCTGGTCATGGCCTCGCACGTCTCCGTAACGCCCAACCTCCAGACGGGCAACGTTACGCCCCTGAAGTTCCGCTTCGACATCGCCTGCGCGGGCCGCATGGGCATGGAGCTGCAGCCCAAGCACATGACCGAGGAGGAGCGCGCCGAGGCACGCCGCGCCATCGAGGCCTACAAGGGTTACCGCGACATCGTCATGCAGGGCGACCTCTACCGCATCGGCAGCCCCTACGACGAGGAGGGCAGCTACGCCATCGCCTACGTTGCAAAGGACAAGCGCCGCGCCGTGGTCTTCGCCTACTGCCTGCGCTACCAGAGCCGCACGGTGCCCGAATTCCGCATCCCGGGGCTCGACGCCGCGACGCACTACACGATCCGCGAGGTGAACGTCGACAAGCCGCGCTACTGGTTCGAGGGGCGCAGCTTCAGCGGCGAGCTGCTCGAAAACGCGGGCATCAACCCCAACTTCTCGCGCATCTACGACAGCGCCGTCTTCCTGCTCGAAGCGGGCGAGTGACGCTGACGCACCTCCGCAGCCATGAAAAAACGGGATCCGGACGAACCGGATCCCGTTTTTTCGTTGCATGCCGCGCGGAAGCAGGTCAGTAGACATACTACACGGGACTCTTCTTGAAGCGCACGATGCGCGTGTCGTTGTTGCCCGCGCCGTTGCGGACCATGTAGAGGTTCGCCATGCCGCCGTTGATGTACCATCCGGAGCCCTCGGGCGAATGGACCGCGAAAAGGATGTTGTTGCAGTGGTTCGAGTGCACGATGCCCGCATTGTTCCACTGCGCCCCGGGGCCGTACCACGTCAGGGGCTCATGCTCGGGGAAGTCGGGGCTCGACAGGGCCACCACCAGCAGGTCGTTGAGCACGAGCGACCCCACGGCGATGCCGTTGCGGCGCGTCTGCGTGCGGCGCACGTCGGCATGCCCCTCCCAGGGGTTGCGCAGCTTGTGCGTGCCGCTCCACATCATCCAGACATAGTCCGTGGCGTCGAACAGGCGGTTGAACTCCTCCATCGAGGGGAGCTCGTAGCCGTCGGGAGCCAGCGCGTCGGCCGGGAGCTTGTTGATGTGCGTCGTGCTGCCGGTCGCAAAGCCCTCCAGCACGGGGATGCCGTCGCGCTCGACAACCGGCATGCCCACGCCGCTGTCGCCCTGGTAGGCCCAGCCCCACAGGGCGCGGAACTCCTCCGCGGAGCAGCCCATCAGATACTCCTGGACGCTCTGCCCCGCAGCCGCGGCGGGATCCTGCGGCACGAGGATCTGATCCTCGAAACTCCGCGACCGCCCCCGGGCGTTGTACTTGCACCACCAAACGCCGTGGAACCACGTTACGGGAAGCCCCCAGTTGCGGCGCACGAGGGTGTACTCCTCGCGGCTGCCGCCCTCCGCGGAGCGGATCACCAGCCGGGCCTGCTGCTGCCGGCCGTCGGCCTTCCGATCGTTCGGGCGCCAGCCGCCCACGACGCGCCAGATGCGGCTCCCCGTCTCTGCCGGCTCGACCTTCAGCCAGGGATCCTCCCCGGCGTCGAACTCCACGGAGAGCTCCTTTCCCTCGGGAAGGGTCAGACGCCCCAGCTCGTTGTCCACGTAGCGGCCGAAGTCGCAGGTGCTCTCCCCGTCGGCAAAGGCCATCAACCCCTCCATGCGCGTGGGGTTGGCCTCCAGATGGAGCGTGATGCGGTCCTCGTCGTAGAGCTCCGCAAGCCCCTTGCGGCGGAAGCGGAGCCGCACCTCGCGCGCGGCCACCTCGGGAGCCGCAAGCACCTTGCGGATGCGGAAGCGGTTCATGCCGGCAACGTCGCCCGCCGCGAAGGGCTCGGCCTCGACCGTCAGCAACGGCTCCGAGAGGGGCTCCAGTTCGAGCTCCATGTCGCTGTGCACGGCCAGCAGCAGCTCCGTGGCGGCATAGGGCAGTTCGAGGGCCGCGCCGTCGCCGGTGATCCGTACGTCGGCAGGGAACTCCGAACGCCCCGCATCGACCGTCAGCCGCCCCGCCAGATCGGGCTGCAGCGGCGACTCGCCGCCGTCGCCCCACGCCTCGACCGTCAGCCGGAGCTCCGTATCGACAACCCCCTTGCGGAGGGTTACCGTATAGATCCGGTTGCGTTCGATCGTTTGGGGCAGCGGTGCCTCCAGCGTGCGCCGCACACCGTCGATCACCGCCTCGACCGACACTTCGAGGTCGGCGCCCTCCTGCTCGTAGAGGCAGGCAATGGCCGGCGTGTCGGTCGTCAGCGCGGCATCCTCGACACACACCGCATCGACCCGCGAAGCATCGGAAGGGGTGCGCGGCGCATCGGAGGGGAAGAGGTATCCCGCGCCGGCCAGCCCCCGGAGCGTGATCCGCTCGACGGTCGCCTGCCCGGCGACGCGCAGCCGCAGGTCAAGGCGGGCCACGCCGCGCGTGAGCGTCAGCGGAACCACCGCCGTGCCCGGCTCAAGCTCCCCGAGGTCGCACTGCCCGGTGGCAAAGGGCTCCGCAAGGCCCGTTGCGGAGGCGGCGGTGAGATCGAGCCACTCCGACTCCGAAAATCCCGGAGCCACCTCGGGCAGCAGAGCCTCGGGACCCGCCACGACATAGAGCGTGCCCTCCATGCGCGCGAGGCGCAGCCCGGCCGCAGAGCCCGCCGTCAGGGGCCCGAACTGCTCGGCAAGCCGCCCCTGTTCGAAACGGCAGGCGCGGATCACCCCCGAAAGGCCACTATCGCCGGCACCGGAGGTCTCATCGCCCGGGAAGGGCGCCGTATCGAAGCGGAACAGAGGCTGCGGGGCCGCGGGGGCTCCCTGCGGATCGAGGGTCTCCCCGCACGCCGCAAGGAGCGCGGCGGCTGCCGCCAGCGGAAGGAACAGACGCCTGAAAGGGTTTCTCAACATCATCATCTGGCAAGTTTAATCAGGGAACCAGCTCCGTGTCGCTGCCGGGCTGCCACTCGTCGATCGAGAGGTCGAGCTGGATGTCGATCGTATCCTTCGTAAGGGTCAGCGTATAGATGCGGTTGCGCTCGACGCCGCCCTCGAAACGGCCCGTCAGGGTCTTCTCACGGCCGTCGATCCGGGCCTCGATGCGCACCTCCAGGTTGTGGTTCTCCTGCTCGAAGAGGTAGAGCACGCCCGGCGTGTCGGCTGTCAGCGGCGCGTCGAAACGCACCGACGCATCCCCGAGCGACACGTCGGCAGGCGAGAGGCTTTCGGACACGGGGAAGAGGTAGGCCGACCGGGCCGCATTGGTCAGGGTGATGCTCCGCACCTCGGCGACACCCGCCGCGCGGATCCGCAGGTCAAAACGGGCCACGCCGCGCGTGAGCGTCGCGGAGAGCTGCCCGGGGGTTGCGGCGGCCTCCTCGAGGTTCACCCGGCCCGAGAAGAAATGCTGCGGCCGCTCGCCGACAACCGACACGGTGCGCTGCTGCCATTCGGTCTCGGTCATCCTCTGCTCCAGGGCTTCGGAAAGGTCGATCTGCCCGGCGACGTTGGCCACCAGATAGAGCGTCCCCCCCGTAGCTGTCCAGTTCGAGGTTCCAGCTGCCGCCCGCGGGGTCGGGGGCCTCGTAGATGCGGGTCAGCACACCCTCCTCGAAGAGGCAGGCGCCCAGATCGGTCAGCTCGTTCTCGCCGGCAAGCGAGGAGCCCGACTGGTGGTAGTCGGCCAGGCGCACCGACACGACGGGCGGCACACCCGGGGTTGCAGCGGGCGGCAGCTGCGGCGCCTCCTCACGGGAGCAGGCTCCCGACAGGAGCCCCGCCAGCAGGAGGCTTCCGATCATCAGATTCGTCTTCGTTCGTACGTTCATGGTCGTTTTCATCGTTGCAAAAATTCGTTGTTTCGGTTTTTTCTGTTACTCTGTCCGTTATTCGTATTCGTACTCCACGGGGGTCTTCACGCAGCGCAGCGTACGGGTCTTCGTCGTGTTGTTGGCCACATGCTTGAGCCAGTTCTGCCCGGGCCGCGCCTGCTGCGAATAGCCCTCCATGATCCAGGTCTTCGAGCCGTTGCCCCAGGTGGCCAGCAGCAGCATCATGCCCGAGATATTGCCCGGCGTGGTGTCCCACTGATGCCCCAGGCCGCACAGCACCCAGGCCGCACCGCCGTGGCGGAATTCGTAGAGCGCCACGGGCCCGTAGTCGTGGCCCAGGAAGGCGGCCTGCCGTTCGAGAATCCGCACCGTAAGCTCCTCGCCGGCCGCATTGCGGTAGGTGCGCTCGCCCACGCCGCCGAGGTTGAAGTTCTCGCTGCCGGCAAGGAAGGCGTAGTCGTCATAACCCGGGACGCGGTACCCCTCGGGGGCCATCGACGCCGGGTCGAGCGTTCCGAAGTTGCCGCCCGCGGAGGCCATGACCTCGTAATGGAAGGCTTCGCCGTCGTGGTGCAGCGGCAGGCCCTGCACGTTGCCGCCCTGGTACTGGTCGCCCAGAAGGCGCAGCAGCTCCGCATCGTCGCACGAGGCGAGGTAGTCGGCCAGCTCCGCATCCGCCGCCGGATCGTCCGCCGCGGTGATCTGATCCTCGAAGCGCGTCGCATCGCCCCGCAGGTTGTACTTGCACCACCATGTATCCCCGATGCGGACCACCGGAAGGCCCCAGTTGCGCCGGCGCACGACATAGCGCTCGGCATGGCCGCCGTCGGCATCCGAGATGACGAGCGCCCCCTCCTGCACGCGGCCCGTGGCCGTCGGATCGTTGGGGCGCCAGCCGCCCAGCAGGCGCCAGGCGCCGCCGTCGGGCGAGAGCTTCATCCACGAGGACTCGCCGCCGTCGAACTCCAGGCGGAGCGTCCTCCCGGCCGGAAGCGTCAGGCGGGCCAGCTCCCCCTCGACATAGCGCCCGTAGTCGCACACGCCGTCGTCGTCGAAGCGCAGCGAACCCTCGATCCCGAGCGGATTGGGAGCAAACCGGAGCACCACACGCCCCAGGGCGACCTCCTCGCGGAGCAGATCGAGTGAGATGTACTCCTCGACGGTTCCGGGCATGCGCAGCGGCGTCTGCACGCGGACCTCGACGACGGGCTCGGCAAGCACCTCGGCCTCGATCGGCTCCCCGGCCTGCTCGCAGAGGTAGAGAAGCCGCTCGCGGCCGTTTTCGAGCGGCGCCGCGCCGTAGTCGCGCGAAAACTCCGTCGCCACGGCGTCGGGAGCCGTCTCCGCCGCCCCGCGCTCGAAGACGTAACCCCGGTCGGCCACACCGCGGAGCGTGAGGGCATGGACCCGCACGCCCCGGTCGGGCGTCCAGAGATCGACCCGCGCGACGCTGCGCCGCAGCGCCACCTCCGGCGTAAGGGCCGTCCGTCCGTCGAGCGGCAGCGACCCGGTGAGAAGCAGCCCCCCGGAGGTCATCCCGTCGAGCGGCAGCACCCGGTCCAGAAGCTCCCCGAGCGGCGCACCCGGCTCGGGAAGCCCCGACGCGGCGAAATCCGCGCCGTTGGCCACGAAGCGCAGCTCGCCCGCCGCGCGGGTCAGCGGAAAGAGATGGAGGCCCGTTTCGGCCGTGAGGGTCCCCGCAAGCACCTCGCGGAGGGTTCCCTCCTCGAAACGGAGGGCGAGGACCGGACCGACCGCCTCCCCGTCGTCGGACAGGGGCTGTTCGGTCGTGAAGCGGATCCCGAGGGTACGGGTCTCCCCGGAGGGTGCCGCCGCATCCTCGCGGCGGCACCCCGCAAGCAGGAGGGCAGCAACGGCTGCCACGGCGGATATGCTGGAAATTGCGTTCATCGCTTACTTGTACAGATTGGGATTCGTGCTGCTGTTCAGATAGTGGGGCGAGTCGATCGGCATCTGGGAGATATGCTCGACATAGAAGCGGTTCATGAGCTCCTGGGCCCAGGGTCCGTAGGTGAACGAACTGCTGTGGCTGTAGCCCATGACGTGGCCCAGCTCGTGGAACATGATCTCGCACGAATAGGTGTTGAAATAGTGCTGGAGCCACGCCTGCTGGTAGGCCCCGAAGGTCGAGCCGCCGCCCAGGCCGACAATTCCGTTGCCCGGATAGACCAGCCCGACGTTGAGCGTCCGCGACTGCCGCATCTGCCGCAGCACGGTCTCGGCCGTAACCTTGTCGTTCACGCCGCCGTTGCCGTAGAGCCGGTCCTCGTTGGCGCGGAGGATCTCCTCGTGCTCGGGCATGTCGATCATGTAGGTGAAGTTGAGAAACAGCGCCACCACCTCGCGGCAGTGCACCGGACGAATGCCCATCCAGTTGCCCGAAGGGCCGCCGTCCTCGCGCTCGGGATCGCCGCCGAAGAGGCTGAAGGCGATCGTCCAGCCGTGCCGGATGGCACAGAGCTTCTCCCAGTAGGGATCCTCCGACTCGATGCGGAACTCGATGCCGTCGAGCGCCGCGGGCTCCAGGCGGGGAATCCGCACCCAACGTCCCGACTCCGTGCGGGCCATGCAGGCCCGTTCGGTGAAGGGCAGCGTCGCGCGGAAATCCGCAAAGGCCGGAATGCGGTCGAACCAGGCCACGTCGAGGAGCTCCGCATCGACGGCTGGGATACGGGCGCGGATCAGCACGCCCGTCAGCTCGCGCGGCGAGTAGAAGCGCACGTGCAGCTCGCCGGCGTCGGTCGCGGCGACCTGCAGCGGCGCCGCGGTGTTGAACCGCCGCTGCGCGGGGTCGGTGTAGACCTCCTTCGGCTCGTCGTCCTGGAGGATCAGGCCGTGGCGGCCCGCGGCGTAGGCCTCCTCGGTGAGAAAGAGCGTCGCCGACTCGTCGTCGGGATGCACGACCTCGGTGCGGAGCCGCGCAATGCGGTTCGGCTCGACGGCCGGCAGGTCGAAGGCGAAGCGGCGGGAGACATCCGCGCCGAGGTAGCTGCGCGTACGGACCTCAACCTCGCCCTGCAGTCCCGTATCCCCGACCGTCGGAGGCAGGAGCCACGCGGTTTCGCGTCCGGGAGCGAGCGTCCGGAGCTGCACGGTGCCTTCGCCCGTCAGCTCGCCGCCGCCGGTCAGCCCCGTGCGGATGCGGCACGGTTCGATCGCCACCTGCGAGCTGACGAAGGCCGCGCCGACATAGGGGTTGCGGAACGAGAGCGAGAAGTCCACGCGTCCGACAATGCGGCGCTGCACGACCTCCCCGGCGAGGATCACCTCCTCCGTGTGCCCGTCGGCACCCTCGTGCACGACCACCTCAAAGGGGGTCTGCGAGTAGAAATACTCCGCCGCAAGGGGGCTGTCGAGCGTTTCGGGAAAGGTGAGCCACTCCTCGTCGAGGTGGCGGATCGGACGGACGGTAACGCCGTCGGCCGCCGCATCGCCCCGGATGCCCAGGACAAGCAGGCGGTAGTCGCCCTCGTGAAGCCCCTCGATCCGCAGTTCCGAGGTGGCGGAGTCGTAGCGCCCCTTGAGGTTGGGAACCGCCTCGCCCGAGGCGTCCACGACGCAGAACTCCACCCGGTCGTAGCCGCCTTCACGAAGGCCCGACCGGCTCTCCGCATCGTCGTACTCCGCGCCACAGAGGCGGAAAAGCGCCCCCGAGGGGGTCTCCGGAAGCCCGGAATCGGACCACACGTCGTGCGTACAGGAGGATGCCAGCGGCAGCAGGCTCCCCAATAACAGGATAATGATTCGCTTGATCGGTTGCATGTTTGCCGTTTTGTCGCCGGGGCGCCCGCCCGTGCGCGTATTTTCCGCCGCACGGAGGCGCGCACCCCAATTCGGGCGCAAAAGTAGCCTCCCGGAACGGGATTTTCGGTAACATGGGTTACGCTCCCCCGAAAACCGGGCGCCGCGACCCGAAACCGCACAGAAAAAAACCGCACGGCCATTGACCGAACGGGGGTAAATCGCTAATTTTGCGGCACGGACCCGCTGCACGCTGCCGCCCGGACCGCCCGAAAACGCAGCATCCGGACAAAAATCCGTCAAAAAGCGAAACCATGGATGGCCTGACATACGACATGCCCCTCTTTGCGGGGGCCGATCCCGCGATCGTGAAGGAGGTGATGGACCGGTCGAACAGCCGGATGAGATACTACCGCAAGGGGGAGACGATCGCCCGGCAGAACGAGGTTTGCCGGACGCTGATGCTGCTGTGCGAAGGGAGCGTCTATGCCCGGATGACCAGCCGCGAGGGGCGGGAGTTCACCCTTAACCCCCTCACGGCCCCCGACATCGTGGCCTCGCCCTTCATCTTCGCCACCGAGAACATCTACCCCGTGACGATCCTCGCCCAAAGCGACTGCCGGCTGTGGATCATCGACCGCAGCCACATCCTCAAGCTCCTCGAACGGGATACGGCCATCCTGCGCAACTTCCTCCGCGACCTCTCGGACCACAGCCTCTACCTGAGCCGCAAGCTCCACGAATTTGTCCTGCAGAACCTCTCCTCGCGGGTGCTGGGCTACCTGAAGGACAACCACGAGATCCGCAACCTCCAGCAGACGGCCTTCATCCTGGGTGTGGCGCGTCCGTCGCTCTCGCGGACCCTCGCCCAGGGCCGCATCCGCAAAACCGACACGGAATACACGCTCGCCTGACCCGAGGGCCGGCATACCGGTCCTACGCACGGCCGGATCCGAAGCCTCCTGCACGGGACTCGGCCCTGCGACGATTCCGTCCAGATGCCAGGCACTGAAACAACAAAACAATCCCGCCCGGACGATTCCGGGCGGGATTGTTTGTTTGCCGGGCGGGCCGCCGTGCGGCGCGGATGTCCCGCGGGGTCGTCAGTGAACCCCGATCTCGTCGATGAAGAACCACGAGGGCTGGCCCACGCCATAGTGCCACGAGGGGCAGACCTTCGAACCCTCGATCTCCACGCGGATGTAGCGGGCGCGGACGGGTGTCGGGGCCTCGAACTTCACGCCGACGAACTTCACCTCGACGGACTGGTCCTCCTCCAGCCGCCGTTCGCCGAAGGGAACGAAACGTTCGTTGTCGACCGACGTGGCGTAGCGAACCCGCCGCGGCAGGAGGATCCAGGCCCCCAGCTGGTGCAGGAAGTCGGTTTCGATGGAGCGGACCGCACATTCGCGGCCCAGGTCCAGGACGAAGGCGCCGTCGCAGCCTTCCCAGCCGACCCAGTTCTCCACGAAGGTCGAGCCGCCGAAACAGCCGTCGGTCAGCGCCCGCTCGCCGAGTGCCCGGTAGCGTTCGTGCGGCGGCAGGATCCACTGCACCGTCGCTTCGGAGGCCAGGTTGGCCGGGCGCTCCGCAAGGTAGCGGCTCCGGTAGAGCGCGCAGTAGTCGGCCGGGGAGTTGTTGCGCTCGTTGAGCGTCCGCACGCCAAATTCGGCCGTGCGCCGCTCGAACAGGTCGAGCATCCCGCGCAACTGCTCCTTGTCCTGCCACCCCTCGGCCCGGGCGATCTCCAGTTCGGCATACTGCAGCGGCAGACGCGCACGGCGCACGCGCCGCAGCAGGGTCGTATCGCCGGCTACGGCACGCTCGGCAGCGTCGAAGAGGACGTTGTAGCGCTTGCGGCACGCCGCATTGAGCATGCCGTCCTTGTGCGACACCGGCGAATCGTAGATCCACAGCCGCTGTCCGCTGGCGAGCAGCGCCCCCTCGAGCGTCCGCTCATAGTCGTAGATGAAGGGGCCTGCGGCACCGTAGTAGCCGTCGGTGAAGCTCCGCATGAGCGAATCGACCCGCTGCTGCGGATTCCACATCAGCTTCGAGACGACGTAGGCGCGCATCTCCGAGAAGTCGCCGCCCTTCGAGCCGCCGATCTGCGAGAAGTGCATCGTCGCATGGTGGTCGAGGAACTGCCGGATGTTGGGCTGCAGGATGTGGAAGTTGGGGAACGGGGCGACCATGTTGTCGAAGTTGATGCCGTAGTCCCAGACGAAGATGTTGTCCGAGATGGCCGACCAGCCCTCCAGCGCCCGCATGAACTCGCGGCCTGAGGCGTTCTCCGTAAGCGGCACCTCGCGGTCGCAGTCGATGTCGCACAGCATGATATTGACGTTCCGGTGCGGCCGGACATGCTTGGGCGGGTGCATCGTGAAGAGGTAGGCCAGCGTCGAGAACTCCTTGTCGGGAAAACGCTCGGCCAGGCGGTTCAGGAAGCGGATGTAGAGACCCGAGACGGCACCTTCCTCCTCGATGACGCGCATGCACGACGGACAGTGGCAGTAGGTGTCGTTGCCGTCGTTCTGGCTCACGGAGATGAGCCGCCGGTCGGGATGGGCGCGGAAGATCGAGTCGAGCTGCGTGCAGGCCGCCTCGAAAACCTCGTCGTTGGTCAGGCACCACTGGCTCGCACGGCCCGTGCGGCGCTCGCCGTTGATCCACGAGTACCACTCGGGATGCGCCCCGCCGAAGCGGGCGGCAGGCAGCAGCCGGTTGAAGGTGTGGACCCAGAGGTTGCCCGCGAAGACCTCCGAAGGATCCTCCAGGCGGAACCACAGCTTGTAGACCGGGTCCTCGCCGATGGCGTAGCACTGCGTCTGCCGGTGGCGGAAGGCGGGATTCTCCGTCCGGTCGATGCCCGCCGGGAGGGTGATCTCCGACGACGGAGTGAGCGAATACTCGTTCGAAGCCCAGTAATGCACCCCGAGGTACTCCTCGAGCAGCGTTACGACGCCGTAGATCGAGCCCTTGTCGCCGCCCGAGCGGAGATAGAGCCGCCCGTCGGACTCCCGCAGGCGGAAGCCGTCTTCGGTAAGGCCCGGCGTCGGGACCACCCCTTCGAGGATGATATCCCCGCGGCGGGGCCTGGCATCGGCGGCAACGACCGGAAGGTCGGCACCGCTGATGCGGTGGACAAAGTCGCGCAGCAGCTCCGCGGCCTGCTGCTCGGCAGCCCCCGCAGGTGCGAGGATCCGGCCCTGCGCGGCCCCCTTGCGGACGAGGGTCACCTGGGCACGGACCGCCGCCGGGGCGAGGAGTGCCAGACACAGAGACAGAATGATGAAACGTGAAATGCTTTTCATGAAGAAGAGAGATTACGTTGGGATAAACACATTGCGGGGACTATCATCCGATAGCCTCCGCAATGCAATTACTCGGTCGCAAACAACCCCGGGCCGCTCCGCTGCGGAAGCGGCCCGGAGAAGATGCTATTTCGCGTAGATCAGTGCTCCGTTGCTGAACGCCGTAACTCCACGCATGAGAAGACGTACATAACGAGCCTCAACGGGGGTGTAGAACGATACATACTGCGGTTCCGACTGAGCCAGATCCAGCCCCTCGTCATAGGTCGTCCACTTCTGGCCGTCGGTGCTGGTCATGATGGTGTAAACGGCCGTATTGTAGCTCGTATAATAGGGATAGCATACGTTGGCCACGGCCGTTACCGTCTTCGTGCTGCCCAGATCCCACTGCAGGCCGATGTAGCTGCTGTAGTAGAGATAGCGCGAATAGCGGCCGCTGGTACCGATCTCAATGGGCGTCCAGGTGTCGGCCTTCACATTGTACGAAACGGTATAGGCGTCGGTAGCGACCTGCGAACCCTCGGTGGGCGCCGCGGTCGAGGTGTACGACTCACGCGTCTTGTCCAGCACGTAGACCACACTGTTGGAGTTCGTGGAGATGCGTGCCGAGGCCTCGACGATCTTCAGCGAAATCGTATAGCTCCGGGCGTCGGCGACACCGGAGCAGAAGCTCCAGTCGCCGATCGACATCGTGAAGGAGGCCGAACGCTCGCCGGCCGGAATCGTAACCACGCCGTTGTCGGGCAGCGTCACGTTCTGGGCCGAGAATCCCTCGCCCTCGACCGTGCACTCCACGCGGACCGTGCAGGCTCCCGTCATGGCCTTCGACAATCCGACGGTGACGGGCATCGTGATATCCTGGTTGACGATGCCGTCGGGAGAGTGGTAAACCGCCACGCGCGTATTGACGTTCTCCAGATAGGCGATCGGCTCGTAGTAGTAATAGGGCAGCTCTTCCGTCGTGTCGGGATGCTCACAGCCGGTGAACGCCAGCAGGGCGAAGCTGAAGAGTGCCGCAAACTTCAATATGTTTTTCATCTTCATTGTCTGTGTTTAATCTGATCGTCCATATTATTTGTTGGGATCGGAGAAGTCGATCTCCTCGGTGCCCCAGACGGGTTCCGTACGGCAGGTGAGGTCATACCCGTTGCTCGTCGAGTCGTGGTAGACGCTGCCCGTACCCTCGTCGAGCTTCCAGTATCCGAACAGTCCGTCGGAATCGGCGGCAACCAGACGGCTCATGGCATCCTTGATGGCGCTGGCCGACAGGGCCTTCTTCCAGAAGCGAACCTGGGCCATCTGTGCATTGGCACGGAAGTAGCTGCCCGAAGAGCAGAGCTGCAGGTTGTTGATGACGTAGTTCGTGGCGGCAAACTCCTTCGACGAATCCTCGATACCGTTGATGTACATCGTACACTTGCCGTTCGAATAGGTGAAGGCTACGTGGTACCAGGTGTTCGGGGCAAACGACTGGTTGCTGTTGAACTGCGAACCGCCCGTCTTGATCTGGAGCTTGTCGTAGGCCAGGTCGGCGTCACCGAAACGGATGTAGATCTCCGTACCCTGCGAAACGGCCGCATTGAAGATCGCCTGGTTGTTGATCGAGAACGAATCCAGCCAGATCCAGCCCTCAAGCGTCCACTCGCTGGTCGTGATGCCCCAGTCGCCCGAACCCTCGGGGAAGGTGTTCGTGTTCATCATCGGAACGATCTGACGCAGCGGCGTCGAAAGCAGATAGAGCAGGTGGCCCGTGGTACGAGCCACGGAAACCGGACCTTCGACCGATGCGATCTTGATCGGAATACAGAACGACTCGCCGCTGTCGGTGGGGAACTCCGTAATGTTGATCTCCACGGGATCGGACGAAAGCGATCCGGCGGGAATCACCGTCGTAGCCGAGAACTCGACATACTTCGAATCCAGTTGAACATAGCTGGCGCCGTTGCGCTCGTTGTAGGTGGCAAGCGCCTCCGGAGCATAGGCGAGCGTTACCTGGATATCCTGGGAAACAGGCTGGGCCACACGGACATGGAGCGTAGTGGTCATGTCGCCCGTTACGGTCAGGTTCACGGTCTGCTGGTTAAAGGTAGACGAAGGGGCCGCTTCGCTGATATAGATGCGATTTTCGATTTCATCGTACTTCGCATCGTTGCATCCGCAGAGGGCCGCGACCCCCAGGCAGCATGCAACAGCCGTTATGATTTTATTGTATTTCATCGCTTTTGAACTTCTGAATGGTTATAAAATGGCCGGGTTCATGATGCCGATTGCCTTACGCAGATACTGGTAATTGGTATCGAATACGATTCGGAATGCGCCGATGCCTCCGATCCGGGCATCCA
This sequence comes from Candidatus Alistipes faecigallinarum, assembly GCA_019115605.1. Lineage (GTDB taxonomy): Bacteria > Bacteroidota > Bacteroidia > Bacteroidales > Rikenellaceae > Alistipes > Alistipes faecigallinarum. Next base: position 7,968 of record DXDG01000019.1, on the reverse strand, counting down.
CTCCGGGGTAGCTGTAGGCGGCATATCCGCTGAGCTGGTTGGTCGTCGAACCGTCGCGCTGAAGGAACGTCGGACCGCCCGTCGAGCCGTAGGACTCAAAGTTCGAGGTGAGGATCGTCATGCCGACAATCTGCTCGGGGGTCATGTGCTCCTGGTAAGTGGCCAGCAGGCGGTTGATGCGCGAGTCGATCGACGAAACCGACGAGTCGTTGTAGGCCTGGAGGATGAAGTAGTCGAGCAGCTTGCCGTCCTCGCCGTTGAGCCACTCGGGCTCGCCGTCCACGCACAGCATCTTGCTCGTGCCCGACTGGGGACCCAGCTCCTTGGAGAGCTCGTTGAGAAGGATCGACAGACGATCCGGATAGCTGGCCAGATTGCCGCCGTGACCGTAATGCGGCTCCAGGTCGAGGTCGAAACCGTCCCAGTTGTACTTGTTGATCGTGTCAAGGAGCGATTGCGCATACTTGCGGATGGCCTTGTCCATGGCCTCGTCGTCGCTCAGGTTCGGGTCGCTCTTGTAGACCGTGCCCGAATAACCCTCCTGGTACCAGCCCCAGAAGGCGCCGAGGGCCTCGCCGCGCGTCTCATACTGTACGCCATTGACCGTCAGGCTCTCCGAAATGGCCGGAGGCGTAGTCTGGGCGCCGATGTCATCGACGATGAAGCACATCAGCACGCGCGTACCCTTGATCTGCTGAACCTTGCGCAGGTCCTCCTTCTTCTCGTCGCTCAAACCGTACCAGTTGCCCCACATCGAGACGAAGTCCATCGAATCGGGCATGCCCATCAGCTGTGCGTTCATGTCGGTACCCACACCGGTCCAGTCGCTGTACCACGCAAAGGCTACCGGATGGTCCTTGCGCTGTTTGTAGGCCCGGAGGTTGGCGTAATACTCCTCGCCGTGGTTCGACTCGGTCTTGTTCGGATCATAATCCAGTGCTTCAGCCTCGGTCCAGTCGCTGCAGCGAACAAAGGCCGGGATGACCAGCAGAGCAATCAATCCTGTCTTGATTATCTTTTTCATGTTGGATGTGTGTTTTCGGTTTGGTTAATACTTGCTGCCCGACTTGAGTGCCCACCACAGATCGGTGTTGTCGCCGTCGGTGCCGTTGGAGAGCATCTGCACGGCGGCCGTCACGTTGGCCGCGTTGGTGCTGTACTCGTCGATCGAGAAGCGCAGGCGGCGCTGGCCGCGGTCGTCGGTGCAGCCCCACGGCGAGAGGTTGTTCTTCGGCGGGAAGAGGTAGGGATAACCCGTGCGGCGGAAGTCGCTCCAGCCTTCGAGTCCGTTGGGATAGCCGGCGATCCACTTCTGGGTGATGATGCGCTCGAGCTTCTGCTCGTCCGAGGCCGAATCGTCCCAGGCGATCGTTACCGTCGACTTGTTCGTAATGCTGTTCGACGAATCGACGGCATCCGTATAGTTCGCGGGTTTGAGCGTCGAGTTGGCGATGTAGTCGGCGGCACCCGAAGCGCCCCACTCCTCGAACGAGAGGGTGATGCCCTGCTCGTAGAGGTTCTTGGCCGTATCGCCCATGTCCCAGCCCTTCAGGGCACCCTCGGCACGCAGGAACGCGGCCTCCGAAGCCAGCATGATAGGCATGGGAGCCGTCTTCTGCGACTCGTTCTCGTAAATCAGGCCCGAGTAGGTGAGGTAGTCGTTCTTTACGACATTCTGGATACCCGAGCGCACGCCCATATAGGTCGGGCCGTCCTCGGCAGCCGTCTGGGCCGTGAAGTACTTCTCACGGCGCGGGTCGTTGTAGCCGTTCATGTAGGAGACGATGCAGGCATTGGCCTTCACCTCACCCTGCCAGCCAAAACCAACCTGGTAGTAGCCGTTCGGATAACGGCCGTTGAGCAGGTCGTAAGCGCTGTCGCTCGCTGCGGTCATCACACCGCCGGCCACGGCCTCCTCGGCCTTCTGGCGCGCATACTCCGGATCGGCGTTGCTGATACGCATCGCCATGCGCAGCTTCAGCGTGTTGGCGAACTTGAGCCACTTGTTGTTGTCGCCGGCATAGACACGGTCTACGGAAGCCAGCGGCGTCGAACCCGCAATGGCGGCCGACTGGATCTCGGCGATAGCTGCGTCCAGATCGTCGAACATCTTGTGCCAGGCATCCTGCTCGTTGTCGTAGGGAACGTAGAACTCGCCGTCGGCGATCTGCGAATAGGGCAGCGGGCCCTGCAGCGAGGCAACCATCTGCATCGTGTAGACACGCAGCAGCTGGGCCATCTGATAGTAGTAGCCTTCACCGCCGGTCAGACGCTGTACGCTGAACCACGACGTGTAGAAGTGCTCGAAGTACCAGTCCACAGTCCACTTGTTCCACTCGTCATCGATATTGTAGGTTGCATAGAGCGTGGAACGGTTCCACGAGTTCGGGGCCGTAACATAACCGCCGAAGCAAGCCCAGAAGGTGTTGTTGCGCTGGCAGGGGTTCTCCTCGGGAGAGGCCAGGCAGTCGATCATTGCAGGGAAAAACTCCGACACGGGCAAGGTCGAGGGCTCGTAGGGGTTCGTATTGTACTCCTCGAAGTTGCCGGTACAGCCTGCAACCGTACCCAGCATCGCTATGCCCAGTATGAATTTATATATTTTCATAATATTTCTGCGTTCTGATTAGAATTGGAGTTTGACATTGAAACCGATGTTCCGGGTGCTCGGAAGCATGAAGGCGTCGAAGCCCTGGTAGAAGGTCGAGGATACCGCAGCCGAAAGCTCGGGATCGAACGGAGCCTTGCAGTAGATCATCCAGAGGTTCTTGGCCACGAAGCCCACGGTCATCTTCACCTTGTCGCGGAACCACTTCGACGGCAGCGTGTAGTTGAGGCTCAACTCCTGCAGACGGATGTTCGTGGCGTCATAGGTGTAGTAGGCGGCGTTACCCGTGATGGTCGTCAGATACTCCTGGGCCGATACCGTACCCTGGTTGATCTTCACGCCTCCCGCATCACGCAGGCTTGCCGAACGGGCCGATACGCCGTACTGGTCGAGGTAGGACTCCGTGGCGCTCATGACGATACCTCCCAGACGGGCGGCGAAGGTCATGCCCAGATCGAGGCCCTTCCAGCCGAAGTGCGTGTTCCATCCCATGTTGGCCTTCGGGAAGATCGAGCCCAGGAAGGTCTCCTTGGTCTCCATCGTCAGACCGGCCGAAGGATCGTCGTAGATATAGCCGTTAAAGTCGCGCTTGAGCAGGTGCTGGGCGTAAACATCACCCATCGATCCGTCCTTCTTGAGGATGATCTTGGAGTCCAGACCGCCGAACGTTCCCATGTCGAGGTTCACCGTGGACATGTCCACCGGCTCGCCCGTGAAGGGGTTCATCACGTTATCGACGAGCTCGACGATCTTGTTCTCGTTCCACGTCAGCGTGTAGTTGGTCGAGAAGCGGAAGTCGCCCCACTCGTTGCTGTAGCCTACGGCCATCTCGATACCCTGGTTCATCACGTCGCCGCTCTGAACGGGAACGCGCGAATAACCGGCACCCTGCGGCAGCGATGCGTAGAAGGTCTGGTTGAAGGTGTGCGAACGGTAGTAGGTCAGGTCGAAGTTGATGTGGTTGAGGAACCGGGCATTGACACCCACCTCCCACGACTTCGTACGCTCGGGCTTCAGGTCGAGGTTCGGGTAGTCCGTCGATGTGGACCACGACTTCGACTCGCCGTCGAACGGATAGGAGATCGTCGTCATGAAACGGTCGTAGGAGTTACCCACCTCGGTGTACGATCCGCGGACCTTCAGGAAGCTCAGCCACTTCGGAGCATTGATCATGTTGGTGATCACGGCCGAAAGACCCACCGAAGGATAGAAGAACGACGTGTAGTTCGAGAAGGCCAGCTGCGACTCCCAGTCGTTGCGGCCCGTCAGCGTCAGGTAGAGCATCGACTTCCAGCCCACCTCGACGTTGGCGAAGATCGCCTGCGACTGATCGTGGTAGCCCGACTGCTCAGGTTTGAACTTCGTCTCGTAGTCGAGGTTGTGGATGGCGAAGAAGTTCGGCAGCGAGGAGAGCTGTCCATTGTAGCCCAGCTGCTCGTACTTCGTGTCGTTGATCGAGGCACCGAAGTTCACGTTCAGCGACCAGTCCTCGCCGAAGTACTTGTTCACCGTGGCGATCACGTCGGCATAGGTGTTGTTCGAGTTGGTGCGGATGTCGCGGTAGGCGCCGTTTTCACCGGCCCACAGACGGTCGGTCGAAGCATAGAGCTTGTAGGTGAGGCGGTTGTCGTAGTTGTCGATCTTCACACGTCCCGTAACGTCGAGCCAGTCGGTGATCTGCCACTTGAGCGACGCGTTGGCCATGTAACGCTTCTTGGAGTTCTCGCGCAGCTCGCGGTTCTGCACCCAGTAGGGGTTCTGCATACCCACACTGTTGTTGCCGTAGGGCCAGTAAACCGTGCTGTAGCCCAGCGCCGAGTCGTAACGCTCGTACATGCGGACCTCGTCGAAGTCCTCGCCGCGCGGGAAGAGGTAGAGACCCGGAAGGGCGTTGTAGTAGAGACCCTGCGAAGTCATGTTGCGGTCGTACTGCTTGATGAAGCTGCCGCCCACGTCGAGCGTCAGCTTGTCCTTGACGAGCGACGTCGTGTTGCGGGCCGTGAAGTTGTAACGGTCATAGGCCGTGTTGGGCAGAATACCCGTCGTGTTGGTCGTCGATACCGAAGCGTAGGTCTGGTTGCGCTGCGTACCCGTCGAGAGCGATACCGTGTTGATGACGTTCGCACCCGTGTTGAAGAAGTCGCGCGGATTGTAGTCCGAATTGACCACGTTGCCCCAGCTGACCACCTGACCGATGGCGTTGCCGTACTTGCTCTGCATCTCGGGCATCATGTAGACCGTCGAGAAGGTCGTGCTGTTCGATACCGTAACGGTCGTCTTGTCCACCTGACCCTTCTTGGTCGTGATGAGCACGACGCCGCTGGCGGCGGCGTTACCGTAGAGGGCGGCGGCCGACGGACCCGTCAGCATCGTGATCGACTCGATGTCGTCGGGGTTGATATCCGCTACACCGTCGGTACCGGGCTGGTCCGACATGTTCGAGCCGTCCACCGTGTTCGAGAGGTTGAACATCGGGATACCGTCGATCACGTAGAGTGCGAGGTTCGAACCCGTCAGCGACTTCGTACCGCGCATCACGACACGCGAAGCACCTCCGGCGCCGTTGGCACCGGCGTTGATCTGCACGCCGGCCACCTTGCCGACGAGCGAGTTCATGAAGTTGGCGTCCTTCACGGCGGTTATCTCCTCGGCCTTGACCTGCTGTACGTTGTACGACAGGGCCTTCTCCTGGCGCTTGATACCCATGGCCGTTACGACCACCGATTCGATCTCCGAAGTGGACTCCTTGAGCGTGATCTCCAGGAAGGTCTGACCGGCGAAGACGATCTCCTGCGCATCGTAACCCACGAACGAGATCACGATGATGTCGCCCTGGTTGACGCCGGACAGTTCAAAGGTTCCATCGATGTTGGTAGTGGTTCCGATGGTGGTGTCCTTGATGGTTACGGTCGCACCGACAACGGGACCGAAAGCATCCTTGACCGATCCACTGACGACCTGTTCCTCGGCCTGCTGCGCGAAGGCTGCCGGAGCCGTGGCGATCGATGCCCCCACAAACAGGAACAAGGCGCACCAGCATGTCGTCAGTACGGATAGAATAGATTTCCTCATAGTTTGGTTTGTTTGGTTAAAAAATTTAAGTGGTGTGTTTGTCTTCCCGGCGGATGTCCGGGATCCGATTTCGGTTCAATGTTCAGATGAAGTCGTGGTCTCTTATAGGCAGATAGGGTTAAGGCTTGTCGGTCGGAACGAATCCATGCACCTCCGCTCCACCGACGGAAACATCAAAAAATATGTAAATCCGGGACCGCAGGAGCACTGTTCCTCCCGGGATACGGGCCGGCAGTCCGGAAAAACGGCAAAAGGTTCGAAGGGGATGTTTCCGATGGGAGAGCGGTCGGCGGCCCCGCAGGGACGCAGAGCCCCGAAGGGTGCCCGGAACGAATGCCCGCACAGGGAGCGGGCCCCCAAACCGCGGGGAACAACGGTCGAAAGGGCGGATACCTCCCGCGAGGACTGCCACATCATCCGCGATGATGAACATAGGGTCATCGGCAAAAGACTCGTGGTCTTGCGTCCAAAAAACATGTGCATTATCCGCCACTATCGGGTCAAGTGTATAATTGTAACACAAAAGTAGTACTTTTTTTATATTTTATCAAAAAAAAAGCAAAAAAAGAACATAATTTATTTATTTTTGAATAACAAAACCGCCGGGACGGTCCGCAGCCGGCCCCGGACGGCCGCCCGGGGAGCGGGATCCGCTGACGGAGAGAGCTCTCCCTGCGAGCGGCTTTCAGACGGGCACGGCGCCGGCGCCGCAAGGGGCCGAACTTCGCTCCGCAGCCGCCGGAAGACCACGGGCCGGTTGTGCCCGGAAGACGGGATCGGAGATTCGGTCAGTTTATAATCCATTGTATATCAACAATGTATTTCCGGGCGGGAGAATCGGATCGGTTCTGCGACCGTCTTGTCCGGAGTGGAGCTATCCGGAGCCATACCTATTTATAATTGGGATGCGGGCGAGACCGGCGAATCGTTCGAAAGCGCGCCGTCGCCGGCAGCCGCCCAATAAAAGGATATAATTTGACAGGAAATGATCATAAAATAAATCACAATTCGGACCAAATAGAGTAAAATAATTTTTTAAAAACTCCCTGCTTACATTTTTATAGTCATATTTTTCATTTTCGCCATCCACCTTCGGCAGATCGCTCCCAAACACCGTCCGGCTTCATGAACAAATTGCCTCTCGGAGGAGGGTCGTTTCAATACGAAACATGAGGGGCCCGATACAGCGGACTCCGCCCCGGAGAGGATCACCCGAAGGAGCCCGGCCGGGACATCAGACAACAGAGGCTGACGCCAAACGATCTGACGGTCGGCACCGGCGCCACGCAAACAGTCGGCAGACACCGGCACCAAACGAACAGCTGGCAGAGGCCGGCGCCAAACGAACAGCTGGCAGACACCGGCGCCAAACGAACAGCTGGCAGAGGCCGGCGCCAAAAGTCGGCAATTGCCGTTTGTGGGAAACTACGAGGAAGCATCCACAACCGGGAATCCGAATTCCGGCCGATCACCCTGTTTTGTTACCGCGGTAAAATTTACCACGGTAACAAAACAGGACATTTCAGGGGCCCGGTACAGAAACAGAAAAGAAGAGCCGGCTGGTCGATGTATCCATATACATAATACATACATGCCGGCCTGCCGCACCCGGACTGACTCTTCTCAAGAAACATTTTGACAGGCAGGCAACAATTTGGGCAGGCTCGCGATCACCCCGAAACGAAAACCGCGTTGCAGATATCTACAACGCGGTTTCTGTGAGGTCTGAAGCGAGATTTATTTTTCGCTTAACGACATTATCTTCTATCCATTGCACCCAAATCTTTAAAGTGCATAAATTAATCTCGAATATTAAAAAAACTAACATTATTCAATCCCAACCGTGCTCGTTGAAATAAGCATCAATCATTTCTAAATCAGACTCTTGTTCTTTTGAACCATTGTAGTGCACCTGCTTACTACCATCCGGAGCCGTATATCCCCCTCCTTTCATATACTCTCTACGAGCATTACGCTCAATAGCAGCTGCATCATCCATTCCTGCATCTTTCAATGCTCGCTCTCGATCAAGCGACTCCAAATATTTGTCATCCTCTACTCGTGGACGCGAAGAGTTGCTACCTAAACAAGACGTTAGACAAACGGTAGTTGCGCATAGCAACATCAATCCGAAAAATTTTTGCATATTACTTTGAATTCACTAGTGTCCGGAGAAAAATTCTTCGACAATGTTTTAATTATTAAACATCAATAAGTTACAAGCATTAGAAAATTTTTCGATTAGAACATCAGTAACTTTGCGGTAGCCATCAAGAGGTTATCCGCAA
>DXDG01000004.1 GCA_019115605.1 Candidatus Alistipes faecigallinarum | reverse complement strand
CGGTGGAGATGATCAAGAAGGTCGATATCATCCCGTCGGTCAATACGGCATTGGCAAGTTACAACAAGCTGGATACGGAAAGTTTGGGAAGTTCGATTATCTCGATTACGACCAAAAACGGATCGGAGTTGCTTCAGGAACGGGATAAGACGAGGGATCTGGATCGGCTTCACATGCAGATCGTTACACCGCGAGGTTATCAGACTCCGGCGGAATTTTATGCCCCGAAGTACGAGACGGCCAGACAGCGGAACGCTCCCGAGCGGGATCTGCGCACGACGCTCTACTGGACCCCGGCACTCGACATATCGCCGCAGGGTACGGCCCGCATCGAGTTCTACACGGCCGACGATCCTTCCCACTATGATGTCCGCATCGAAGGCGTCCTGTATGGCAGCGGGGATGAAACCGGCGCCGTTAGCGGCAGCGCCTCCGATGGTGAAGAGAACGACGCCGTAGGAAAACCCGCGATCCTGCACCGCGTGCTGGAGCTGTAAGCCGTGCGGCCCATCCCGCGGGATGATCTGCACGGTGTCAAGAAAGCAGGGCCCGGCATTGCGGACTCCGGAAAAAATCGTACTTTTACGCCGGATAAATCCCCTTGCAATGACAACTCCCGCAGGACGCATCAACAAACTCTTCGGCACGGACGGCGGCGTGATGCTCTCGCTCTACCCCGCTTTCCCCGAGGCATTCGACACCGACATGCCGCTTCTGGCAACCATCGACGGACTCGAAGTTCCGCTCTACTGCGAGCGTTTCGAACGTCGCGGAGCCACGGGCGCCACGGCGACCTTTGCCGACTTCGACACCGACCGCCGGGCGCAGGAGCTCATCGGGCTGGAGTTCCGCATCGGGCTGCACGAGGAGGAGGAGGAGGAGGACGATGACGAGTTCTACCTCGAAGACCTCATCGGATTCACGGTCGAGGCCGGGGAGACGGGAACGGAGAAGAGGGTCTGCGGAACCCTCACGGACTACTACGACAGCGACACAAACCCGCTTTTCGAACTGGAGATCGACGGACGTCAGGTACTGATCCCCGCCGTCGAGGAGTTCATCGCCCACATCGACTTTGAGCGACGGCGGATCCACTTTGTCCTGCCCGAGGGATTGCTCGATCTTGAATAGAGGGCCTGCAGAAGGGGATCAAACGACCGACACGAAACAACAACGAACAGATGGCACGCGTAGTGATAGGACTCTCGGGAGGCGTCGATTCCTCGGTGGCCGCCTGGCTCCTCAAGGAGCAGGGGCACGAGGTCATCGGCCTCTTCATGATCAACTGGCACGACACCACCGGCACGCTCGAAGGCGACTGTCCGTGGCACGACGACCGGCTCTTCGCCGAGCTGGTGGCCAAGAAACTCGACATTCCGCTGCATGTCATCGATCTTTCGAAGGAGTACCGCACGCGCGTGGTCGATTACATGTTCGCCGAGTACGCGCGGGGCCGCACGCCCAACCCCGACGTGCTGTGCAACCGCGAGATCAAGTTCGACGTCTTCCTGCGCGAGGCGTTCAAACTCGGGGCCGACTATGTCGCCACGGGGCACTACTGCCGCAAGGAGGTTGCGGCGGGCGAGGACGGTGCACCCCTCTACCGGCTGCTGGCCGGCAGCGACCCGAACAAGGACCAGAGTTACTTCCTCTGCCAGCTCTCGCAGGAGCAGTTGAGCCGGGCGCTTTTCCCCGTGGGCGGGCTGCTGAAGCCCGAGGTGCGGCGCATCGCCACCGAGCAGGGGCTCGCCACGGCCAAACGCAAGGACTCGCAGGGCATCTGCTTCGTGGGCAAGGTCGATCTGCCGCTCTTCCTGCAGCAGAAACTCGCCGCGAAGCGCGGCAACGTGCATGAGATTCTGCCGACGTGGCCCGGGTACACCCCACGGGAGACGCCGGAGGATATCGGCAGCGCATCGGACGAGGAGCTGGCCGCACTGGCTGCACCGTGGCACTACACCGTGCGCGACGGCAAAAAGATCGGCGAGCACAACGGCGCCCATTTCTACACGATCGGGCAGCGCAAGGGGCTCGGCATCGGCGGCCGCAAGGAGTCGCTCTTCATCCTGGCCACGGACGTCGTGCAGAATGTCATCTACGTCGGCGAGGGGGATGCCCATCCGGGCCTGTGGCGTCCGGCCCTGCGGATCCTGCCCGGAGAGATCCATTGGGTCGATCCCGCAAAGCGGCTGCTTCCGGGCGAGAGCCGCCGTTTCGACATCCGCATCCGCTACCGGCAGCCGCTGCAGGGGGCACGGCTCGTGATGCGCGAATCGGGCGCCTATCTGCTCTTCGACACCCCACAACGGGGTATCACCCCGGGGCAGTTTGCGGCATGGTACGACGGCGAGGAGCTGGTCGGATCGGGCGTGATCGAGGCGTAACAAGGGGCCCACAAACGCTGAACCCTTTGCCGCTTTTTGGGTCGGCAAAAAGCGGCGCAAAAACCGACCGGCGGATAAAAAAGCCGGAATTTTCAAAGTCCACTGCTGCGTTCGCAACCTTCAAGAAACGCAACTATACGTCGTACATGATCCTCAAGAATGGATCTCACGCATACGGATCACATGGTGATCCGTCGTCCGCCCCACGGGGGGGGCTGGGGCGGACGAAAATCCGGCCATGGAGTATTCTTAACCTATACATAGAATTATTCCAGCTATAGCTAAATTTCCGCGTTGGCATAATATTTAGTTTTACAACATCAAAAAGATGTTTGTGAAACCGAAGAGCCAATTCGACCTGTACGTCAGCAGCGCAGTCCGAAAAATGCGGATTGCGAAAGATGTTACGCAAGCCGACCTGGCCTTCGAAATCGGAGTGAGCGACGGATTCATCTCCCAGGTGGAGAGCCCGAAAAGCCCGTCGAAATACAATCTCAACCATCTGAACAAGATCGCCCGCTACCTCAATTGCTCGCCGCGCGACTTCCTGCCCGAAAAACCGCTCTGAAACAGCTGCTGCCATGTCCGTGCATCGAATCATAGGCACGCTTCTCGCAGCGGGCGTGTTTCTGACGGCTGCGGCACAGCGGCCCCGAACGGGTATCCGCCCGCAGACTGGCGACCGCCGGGTGCAGACCGGGATTGCCTTCTACGATGTGGACCGTATCTACGACACCCTGCCGGCACTCTTCTACGACGACGAAGAGTACACGCCCCAAGGACGCAGGCACTGGGATACGGAGCGCTACCGGCGCAAGATCCGCAATACGGCGGCGGTGATCGACTCGATGGGCCTCGAAATCGTCGCCCTGTGGGGCGTGGAGAACGAGGCGGTCGTGCGTGACCTCGTAACGTCCTGCCGCGGCGACTACTCCTACATCCACCGCACGCTCAACACGCTCGACGGCATGGACTTCGCCCTGCTCTACTACGGCGACCGCTTCTTCCCGCACTATGTCGAACCGGGACGCCGCTACCTCTATGTCGAGGGGACGCTCGGACGCGATACCGTCGGGCTGGTCCTCTGCGCCGAAAACCGCATGGCCGAATGGGTCGTCGGCGACCTGCGCGAAGAGCGCCCGGCGGCCCGGCTCGTCGTCCTGGGACGCAGCGGTATGACGAATCCCACCCGTTACGGACTGTACGAGGCCACAGCCCGTGCCGAGCGTGCCGGACGGGGAACCATCCACGGCCGCGGGCGTTGGACGATGCGCGACCGCATCCTGGTGGACACCCTTCTGGAGACGGTCGCGGCGGATGTCTTCGCGCGCCGTTTCCTGATCGATCCCCGCAGCGGAAGCCCGCTCGCAACCTTCAAGGGAAGAGTCTATTGCGGCGGTTACGGCTATTCCTTGCCGGTATTCGTCTATATCCGTTGATTTTTTTGGAATTTCCGAAAAGTTTTTCTATATTCGCATTCCCTTTGGAGAGGCTGGTGTGATCGGATGCGGAGACGGAAGATGTCGCCGCAATTTTTTCCGTCCCCGGCAAAGGAGATTTGAAATTTTTTTAATTCAAATACATAACAACATCTATTTCTATGGCAGACGTGAAACGTGTCTACACCTTCGGCAACAAGGAGGCCGAAGGAAACGGCAAAATGCGTGAGTTGCTCGGCGGCAAGGGTGCCAACCTCGCCGAGATGAATCTGATCGGCATCCCCGTACCCCCGGGATTCACCATCACCACGGAGGTGTGCGCCGAGTACTACAAGCACGGCAAGCAGGCCGTGATCGAAATGCTCAAGCCCGAAGTCGAGAAGGCGATGAAGAACATCGAGCGCCTCACGGGCATGAAGTTCGGCGACAAGGAGATGCCCCTGCTCGTATCGGTGCGCTCGGGTGCCCGCGCTTCGATGCCCGGCATGATGGATACGATCCTCAACCTCGGTATGAACGACCAGGCCGTGGAGGCCGTGGCCAAGCGCACGGGAAATCCCCGCTTCGCATGGGACTCCTACCGCCGCTTCGTACAGATGTACGGCGACGTGGTGCTCGGCATGAAGCCCGCATCGAAGGAGGATCACGATCCCTTCGAGGAGATCATCGACTCGCTGAAGGCCAAGCGCGGTGTGAAGAACGACACCGACCTGACGACCGACGACCTGAAGGAGCTCGTCAAGAGCTTCAAGGAGGCCGTGAAGAAGCAGACCGGCGAGGACTTCCCGACCAACCCCTGGGATCAGCTCTGGGGTGCCATCTGCGCCGTATTCGGATCGTGGATGAACGAGCGCGCCATCCTCTACCGCAAGCTCAACAACATCCCCGCAGAGTGGGGAACCGCCGTGTCGGTACAGGCCATGGTATTCGGCAACATGGGTGAGAACTCCGCAACGGGCGTAGCCTTCTCGCGCGACGCCGCAACGGGTGAGAACATCTTCAACGGCGAGTATCTGATCAACGCCCAGGGCGAGGATGTCGTGGCCGGCATCCGCACCCCGCAGCAGATCACCATCGAGGGTTCGAAGCGCTGGGCCAAGGCACAGAACATCTCCGAGGAGGAGCGCAAGACGAAGTACCCCTCGCTCGAAGAGGTGATGCCCGAGGTATATGCCGAGCTCAACGAGATCCAGCACCACCTCGAGCAGTACTTCACCGACATGCAGGACATCGAGTTCACGATCCAGGACGGCAAACTCTGGATGCTCCAGTGCCGCAACGGCAAGCGTACGGGTGCCGCCATGGTCAAGATCGCCATGGACATGCTCCGCGAAGGCCTGATCGACGAGAAGACCGCCGTACTGCGTTGCGAGCCCGCAAAGCTCGACGAACTGCTCCACCCCGTATTCGACAAGAAGGCCATCGCCACGGCACAGGTCATCACGAAGGGTCTGCCCGCATCGCCGGGCGCCGCAACGGGCCCCGTGGTATTCTTCGCCGAGGATGCCGAGAAGGTATTTGCATCGACCGGCCAGAAGGCCATCCTCGTACGCATCGAGACCTCGCCCGAGGACCTGAAGGGTATGCTCGACGCAGCCGGTATCCTCACCGCACGCGGCGGTATGACCTCGCACGCAGCCGTCGTGGCCCGCGGTATGGGCAAGTGCTGCGTATCGGGTGCCGGTGAACTCGAAATCGACTACAAGGCCCGCACGATCAAGGTGAACGGATTTACCGTCAAGGAGGGAGACTGGATCTCGCTCAACGGTTCGACGGGTGAGGTTTACCTCGGACAGGTGGCCACGAAGGCCGCCGACCTGAGCGGAGACTTCGGCAAGCTCATGGAGCTGGCCAGCAAATACTCCGTACTGAAGGTGCGCGCCAACGCCGACACGCCGAAGGATGCCAAGCAGGCCTTCGAATTCGGTGCCGAGGGTATCGGTCTCTGCCGCACGGAGCACATGTTCTTCGAGGGCGACCGCATCAAGGCCATCCGTGAGATGATCCTCGCGGACGACGAGGCCGGACGCCGCGTGGCCCTGGCCAAGCTGCTGCCCATGCAGCGCGGGGACTTCGAGGGTCTGTTCAAGGCCATGAACGGATATCCCGTAACGGTCCGCCTGCTCGATCCCCCTCTGCACGAGTTCGTGCCCCACGATGAGAAGGGTCAGAAGGAGATGGCCGAGGAGATGAACGTACCCCTGCAGAAGATCGTTGCCAAGGTCGAGTCGCTCGCCGAGTTCAACCCCATGCTGGGACACCGCGGCTGCCGTCTCGGAAACACCTATCCCGAAATCACCGAGATGCAGACCCGTGCCATCATCGAGGCGGCCATGAATGTCAAGGCTACCGGAATCCCCGTGCATGTCGAGATCATGGTGCCGCTGGTGGGCAACCACAAGGAGCTCCGTTACCAGAAGCAGATCATCGACTCGACGGCCGACCAGGTATTCTCGGAGCGCAACGACAAGATCGAGTATATGGTCGGCACGATGATCGAGGTGCCGCGCGCCGCCGTGACGGCCAACCAGATCGCCGAAGTGGCCGAGTTCTTCTCGTTCGGTACGAACGACCTGACGCAGATGACCCTCGGATTCTCGCGCGACGATATCGGCAAGTTCCTGCCCGTATACCTCGAGAAGGGTATCCTGAAGAACGACCCGTTCCAGATCCTCGACCGCAACGGCGTGGGCCAGCTTATCCGCGAAGCCGTATTCAAGGGCCGCGGCACGCGTCCGACGCTCAAGTGCGGCATCTGCGGCGAGCACGGCGGTGAGCCTTCGTCGGTAGAGTTCTGCCACTACGCCGGTCTGAACTATGTGAGCTGCTCGCCCTTCCGCGTGCCCATCGCACGTCTGGCAGCCGCCCACGCAGCCCTCAACGAGAAGTAGCGATCCGGCCCGAATATCCGGGCAAGAAACGGGAGATCCGCGACATGACTGTCGCGGATCTCTTTTTTATGGTTCAATAAGGCCTGTTCGTTGATTTTATTTGCGTGCAAAACTATTTTTCGCTACATTTGTTTCAACAAGGTCTTTGTTCAACTCAAAAACAGAATGCGTATGAAAAAAATCATTCTTGCGGTCATGGCCGCTCTGTTCATTTCGACGGCAGCATCGGCTCAACAGGCCGGAAACTGGGCCGTCGGCCCCCGCATGAACATCTATACCAACACGGGCGATGCCGTGGTCGGTCTGGGTGCTTTTGCCCGCTACAGCTTCGACGACAACTGGCGCATCGAACCCTCGCTCACGGCCCTGCTCCACGACTTCTGCTCGATCGACATCAGTTGCGATGCCCAGTATGTATTCCATGTCGCCGATCAGTGGGATCTCTATCCCGCCGTCGGTCTCACGGTCAATGAAATCGGCCGCTGGGCCGCCGGTCTGAACATCGGAGGCGGCTTCGACTGCAAGATTACCTCCAACTGGGACATTACGGCCGGGCTGAAATGGCAGCCCATGTTCGACGATCGGCCCAATCCGGTAGTCATCAGCATCGGTGCAGCCTACAAATTCTGATCGGAAACACTTCCGCAAACACGTAAAACCCCGGAATCCTTCGAGATTCCGGGGTTTTTCTTATGATACGCAAGCGCTGCAGTGCCGCTACCGCGTCTTGTAGCCGCAGCTGTACTTGCCCTTGGCCAGATTGAGCAGCTTGCCCTTGAGCAGCTGGCGGCGCAGGGGAGCCACACGGTCCGTGAAGACCACCCCCTCGATATGGTCGTACTCGTGCTGGATGACCCACGCCTTGAGGCCCGTAAACTCCTCGTCATGCTCGACAAAGTCCATATCGAGATAGCGCATGCGGATCGACAGCGAACGCTGCACGTCGGCGCGGATTCCCGGGAAGGAGAGGCATCCTTCGTTGTAGGCCTTCTTCTCCTCGGAATAGGCATAGATCTCCGGGTTGATGAAGGCCCGCTTGTAGTCGGCGCACGAGGGATCCTCCTCGGCCCACGGCGTGCAGTCCACGATGAACAGGCGGATCGCCTTGCCGATCTGCGGAGCGGCAAGGCCAACCCCTTCGGCCTCCTCCAACGTGAGGAACATGTCCTCGACCAGTTTCTTTACCTCGGGGTAATCGGGCGTAATCTCCCGGCAGTGCTTGCGCAACACCTCATCCCCGAAAATAACAATCGGATAGATCATATCGTTGTTTTTTAATATCTGTTCCACATACCGGGAATGCCGCTGATCCGCCGCCGGATCGGGCCGATTCCCGGGTATCAACGTCCCGACACATACTCCATGTATCCCTGCAGGATGATCGTCGCCGAGATCTTGTCCACCAATGCCCGGTCGCGGCGGGCCATGCGTCCCAGACCGCCGTCGAGCATCGCCCGGTGCGCCAGCACCGATGTAAAACGCTCGTCGTAGAAGACCACCTCCTTGTCGGGCCAGGCGCGGCGCAGGCGGCCGGCAAGCGGCTCGATGAAGCGCCACGTATCAGACGGCGTGCCGTCCATGTGCGACGGTTTCCCGAGGACGATCGTCGAGACCTCCTCCCGGGCGAAGTAGTCCGCAAGCCAGCGCTCCAGATCCTTCGTCGGCACGGTTTCAAGGCCTCCGGCAATCAACCGCAGGGGATCGCTCACGGCGATTCCCGTACGTTTCGTTCCGTAGTCTATGGCCAGGATCCGTCCCATGTGTCAGCGGCAGCGCTCGGTGCGGTTGATCCTACAGGTTCAGCTTCTTGAAGAGCTTGCGGTAGGAGCACTCCTCCTCAACCAGCGCATGCAGCGCCTCAATCAGCACACGCTCCTGCTGCATCGAATCGCGGTGGCGCACCGTAACCGTCCCGTCTTCGAGCGTCTGTCCGTCCACGGTAACGCAGAAGGGTGTACCGATGGCATCCTGACGGCGGTAACGCTTGCCCACGGAGTCCTTCTCATCGTAAACGACGTTATAGTCGTACTTCAGCTCATCGACGATCCGCTGGGCCACCTCCGGCATGCCGTCCTTCTTGACCAGCGGCAGAACGGCCACCTTGACCGGAGCCAGCGCGGCGGGAAGGCGCAGCACGACACGCGACTCGCCGCCTTCGAGCTGCTCTTCGGTATAAGCCGCCGACATCACCTGCAGGAACATGCGGTCCACGCCGATCGAGGTCTCCAC
The DNA here is from genome assembly GCA_019115605.1 of Candidatus Alistipes faecigallinarum. Lineage (GTDB taxonomy): Bacteria > Bacteroidota > Bacteroidia > Bacteroidales > Rikenellaceae > Alistipes > Alistipes faecigallinarum. The sequence continues at coordinate 11,344 of DXDG01000004.1, read as the reverse complement.
GACATAGGGAACATAGCTCTCGCCCGTCTCGGGATCGAAATACTGGATCTTCCGGCCCGAGAACTTCTGGTGGTTGCCCAGGTCGAAGTCCGTACGCGAGTGGATGCCCTCGACCTCCTTGAAGCCGAACGGGAAGTTGTACTCGATATCCGTGGCGGCATTGGCGTAGTGCGCCAGCTTCTCGTGGTCATGGAAGCGGTAGTTGTCGTCGCCGAAGCCCAGAGCCCGGTGCCAGGCCATGCGGGTCTCCTTCCAGCGGTTCCACCACTCCATCTCGGTGCCCGGGCGCACGAAGAACTGCATCTCCATCTGCTCGAACTCGCGCATGCGGAAGATGAACTGACGGGCGACGATTTCGTTGCGGAAGGCCTTGCCGATCTGCGCGATGCCGAACGGGATCTTCATGCGGCCCGTCTTCTGGACATTGAGGAAATTGACGAAGATACCCTGGGCCGTCTCCGGACGCAGGTAGATCGTCGAGGCTCCCTCGGCCGTCGAACCCATCTGCGTCGAGAACATCAGGTTGAACTGACGCACCTCGGTCCAGTTGCGCGTACCCGAAATCGGGCAGACGATCTCGCAATCGAGGATGATCTGGCGCAGCTCCTTGAGGTCGTTGGCATTCATCGCCTCCGTATAACGCTCATGGACGGCGTTGCGGCGGGCGAGGGTCTCGACCACACGAGGCGATGTCTCGCGGTACTTCTGTTCGTCAAAGGAGTCGCCGAAGCGCTTGCGCGCCTTCTCGACCTCCTTCTCGATCTTCTCGTCCTGCTTGGCGATCCAGTCCTCGATCAGCACGTCGGCACGATAACGCTTCTTCGAATCCCGGTTGTCGATCAGCGGGTCGTTGAAGGCCGACACATGGCCCGAGGCCTCCCAGGTCTTGGGATGCATGAAAATGGCGGCATCGAGGCCCACGATATTCTCGTGCAGCTTGACCATCGAGTCCCACCAGTAGCGCTTGATGTTGTTCTTCAGCTCCACGCCGTTCTGTCCGTAGTCGTAGACAGCGGCAAGGCCGTCGTAGATCTCGCTCGAAGGAAAGACGAATCCGTACTCCTTGCAGTGGGCGACCAGCTTCTTGAAAAGTTCTTCCTGCGTCATCGTATTCTTGTTTTTTACAGATTTTTCCGGATTGCAAAAGTACAAAATAAATTAGGATTTCGCAGACTGCGAAACCCTTTTATTTCTGCGGCCCGCGAAAAAAGAATCCGCTCCGCCTCCGAAGGAAACAGCCGCACGCGGGCAGACGAAAGGAGCCGACGCACCGTCGCCGTCGCCACCGCGGCGACAGCTAATGCAACAGCCCCTCACGGCGGAACGAGAAGTCGCCCTCGCGCGAGAGGATCAGATGGTCCAGCAGACGGATGTCGAACAGGGCTGCGGCCCGGGCCACCTTCTCCGTGAGCACACGGTCCTGCGGACTCGCCTCGGCGGCACCGGAGGGATGGTTGTGGATGAGGATAAGTTGCGAGGCGAGCAGTTCGAGGGCTCGCTTGATGACAAGCCGATGATCGACCACCGTACCCGAAACACCGCCCTGGCTCACCCGCTGCCGCTCGATGATGCGGTTCGAGGAAGTGAGATAGACCGCCCAGCACTCTTCATAGGGAAGATTTTCGAGCCGGGGCCGAAAGAGCCGGACCACATCGTCGCTCGAAGCGATGCACTCCGCATCGGTCGCAAGTTCGGAGGCAGTCCGACGCCCGAACTCCGCGGCAGCCCGCAGCAGACGGGCCCGGCGCAGGCCCAGTCCGCCGATCATGCGAAGGCGCGATTCGCCCTGCGCGGCAATGCGCGCCAGCGATCCGCCGCAGGCATCCAGCAGCGCATCGGCATAGCGCTCCTCTTCGGTGAGCAGCGTCAGCAACTCCCGGTCGGTCAGCGATTCGACACCGCGCGCGGCCATCTTCTGGGCTATGGTTGTCATAGGGTCGGATTTTGTTCAGACGGAAAACACAACGGGCAGCGGACCCGGATCACGGCCGGGCGGATCCGGGGCATGAACCCGCACCGACGGATCAACGATCGGCCGACCGGCGGGTCAGCCGATCCATCCGATCGAGCAGCGACGCGCACTGCTCGTCGGTCATGTACTGCGAAACGGAGAAGGCCGCATGCTGCTCGGCCTCCTTCTTCGAATCGCCGATGCCGTGGCCGACCTCCATGCCGTCCACAAGCACCGTACAATAGAAGACCGGATGATTCGGAGCCGACGCATCCTTCTCGGGTCCCGTCCGGAAAAGCACCTGGTAGTGATTTTTCTGGCACCACTCGATCAGACGGCTCTTGAAGTCGGTTTCGGAGCGGGTCAGGGCCTCCAGATCGAGGAGACGGGCATAGATACGGTTGATGAGCAGCCGATTGACGAAATCGTACCCCTGATCGAGATAGATGGCTCCCATCATCGCCTCGAAAGCATCTCCGTAGATATGCTTCTGCGAAATGCCCGCTCCGTGCGTTGCTATGACCTGCTGGTCGAGTCCCAGCCGCTCGGCAAGCGCATTGAGCGACTGTCGCGACACGATCTTCGAACGCAGCTGGGTCATGAAACCCTCGTCCCGATCGGGATACTCGATGAAGATATAATCCGACGTTACGGCCTCGATCACGGCATCACCGAGGTATTCGAGCCGTTCGTTGTTGATCGACCGGCCATCCTCCAAAACCAAAGAAGCTGACTTGTGAATCAAAGCCAGCTTGTAAAGTTCGATGTTGTGCGGGACAAACCCGAACATGTCATCGATGATCCTGTAATACGCCTTGTCGGGCCCGAAATGACGTCTCCACGGACGCAGCAGGAAATCGATCACGACGCAGGATCCTTGGTATTAGTACTTGCGGAAGATGACCGTCGAGTTGTGTCCGCCGAAGCCGAACGTGTTGCTCAGGGCGCACTTGACGTCACGCTTCTGTGCCTTGTTGAGCGTCAGGTTCAAATTCGGGTCGATTTCGGGATCAAGGTTCTCGCAGTTGATCGTCGGAGGAATGACTCCGTGCGTCAGGGCAAAGATGCAGGCCAAGGCCTCGACGGCGCCGGCAGCGCCGAGCAGGTGTCCCGTCATGGACTTCGTCGAGGAGATATTGACCTTGTAGACATGATCGCCCAGCACACCCGCAACGGCCTTCAGCTCGGGAAGGTCTCCGGCAGGCGTCGAGGTGCCGTGCACGTTCACATAGTCGATCTCCTCGGGCGTGATGCCGGCATCCTTGATGGCGTCGCGCATCGCCTTCATGGCTCCCTTTCCTTCGGGATGGGGCGCCGTGAAGTGGTAGGCATCGGCCGAAGCGCCGCCGCCGATAATCTCGCAATAGATCTTCGCTCCGCGGGCCTTGGCATGCTCCAGCTCCTCGAGAATCAGCGCTCCGGCACCCTCGCCGATCACGAAGCCGTCGCGGTCCTTGTCAAAGGGACGCGAAGCGTGCTGCGGGTCGTCGTTGCGCGTCGAAAGCGCCTGCATGGAGTTGAAACCGCCGACCGACGGCTCGTTTACGGCAGCCTCCGAACCTCCGGCCACCATGACGTCGGCCTTGCCGTAGCGAATGGCCTCCATGGCGGCAACCATACCGTGGTTCGACGATGCACAGGCCGAAACCGTACAGTAGTTCGGGCCCATGAATCCGTATTTCATCGAGATGAAGCCGGCGGCAATGTCGGCAATCATGCGGGGAATGAAGAAGGGGCTAAACCGCGGGGTTCCATCCCCGGCGGCATAGCCCAGACACTCGTCGAAGAACGATTTGAGTCCTCCGATACCCGAGCTCCAGATTACGCCGACCTGCTCCTTGTCGATCTTCTCCAGGTCAAGGCCCGAGTCCTCTACGGCCTGCGTAGCGGCGATCAGAGCATATTGCGTGAAGAGGTCGTACTTGCGAACCTCCTTGCGGTCGAAATGCTGGGACGGGTCGTAATTCTTCACTTCACAAGCGAAGCGCGTCTTAAATTTTTCAGCGTTGAAATGAGTAATGGGTGCGGCACCGCTTACGCCCTTCTCCAAATTCGAAAAATACTCTTCAATATTATTGCCGAGCGGGTTGATCGTACCGATGCCCGTAACTACTACTCTTCTTCCTGTCATAAATTTAAGGCTTCTTGCCGTGAAACAAAACTGATATTGTAGAAATTATTTCTTGTGCTCTTCGATGTATTTGATCGCGTCACCTACGGTCGTGATCTTCTCGGCGTCCTCATCGGGGATCTGGATGTCGAAAGCCTTCTCGAACTCCATGATCAGCTCAACGGTGTCGAGCGAATCCGCTCCCAGGTGGTTGGTGAAGCTTGCTTCGGGCACTACCTCCGACTCCTTAACACCCAGCTTGTCGACGATGATCTCGACAACTTTAGATTGAACATCTGCCATAACTTTAAGTTTTTAGTTAAACAATTATTTGGAAACAGTAATTATATTTCCAGCGTAATTTTGCGCAAAAGTAACACTTTTTTTATTACTTTTGACAAAACGGCCCGATTTTTTATTCACAAAATTTTCGACATTTAGCACAAAAAATTTATCAAAATATTAAAATCCAAACGCTTATGAAATTGCTTCTCATCTCCAATTCAACCAACGCCGGAGAGGAATATCTGCGTTATCCGCTGCCCGAAATCGGGCGGTTCCTGCAGGGGGTCCGCGAGGTCGCCTTCGTACCCTATGCCGCCGTCACGTTCTCCTATGCCGACTACGAACGCAAGGTGCAGGCCCGTTTCTCGGAGCTCGGAATCCGTGTCCGCTCGGTACACCGGGAGAAGGACCCCGCAGCCTTCATCCGCCGTGCCGAGGCGATCTGCGTCGGCGGCGGGAACACCTTCGCCCTGGCCCGCAAGATGCAGCAGCAGGGGCTCATGCAGGCCATTCTCCGCAAGGTGAAGGCCGGAACGCCCTACGTCGGCTGGTCGGCCGGCAGCAACGTATGCTGCCCGACGATCTGCACCACAAACGACATGCCGATCGTGCAGCCCGAATCGTTCCGGGCCATCGGCGCCGTGAAGTTCCAGATCAACCCCCACTACCTCGACGCCAACCCCGAGGGGCATGCCGGCGAGACCCGCGAGCAGCGCATTCTCGAGTACATCGAGGCCAATCCGCGCCGCTGGGTGGTCGGCCTGCGCGAGGGATGCATGCTCCGCTACGTGGAGGGACGGCTCGAACTGCTCGGCAAACGTCCGATGCGGATCTTCAAGAAGGGAATCACGCCCTACGAGGTGCAGCCGGGCGACGACCTCTCGTTCTTATTATAAGGTGCGGCGATGAAGGCAATGATTGTGGGACTGGGCCTCATCGGAGGCTCGTTTGCCCTTGCGCTGCGCGACCACGCCCTCGCGGAGGAGATTCTCGGCGTCGAGCGCAGCCCCGAGACGGCACAGGAGGCCCTGGCGATCGGGCTCGCGGACCGCATCGTCGGCTTCGAGGAGGGGATTGCCGAGGCGGACCTCATCGTGCTGGCCACCCCCGTGGACACGCTGCCGCTGCTGGCCATCAAGGCGCTCAACCGCGTCGGAGAGCACCAGACCGTCATGGATACCGGTTCGATCAAGGGCGAGTTGTGCGAGGCGATCGCCATGCACGCGCACCGCGGACGTTTCGTGGCCGCACACCCAATGTGGGGCACGGAGTACAGCGGTCCGAAGGCGGCCCAACGGGGCGCCTTCACGGGCCGCAACGCCGTGTTGTGCGATACGGAGCACAGCGACCCAGATGCCGTGGCGCTCGTCGAGCGCATCTTCCGCACGCTGGGGTGCCCGCTCGTCTACATGGATCCCGAAGAGCACGACCTGCACGCTGCCTATGTCTCGCACATTTCGCACGTTACGTCGTTTGCGCTGGCTCTTACCGTCCTCGAAAAGGAGCGCGAGGAGCGCCACATCTTCGATCTGGCGGGCGGCGGATTCGAGAGTACCGTGCGGCTGGCCAAGAGTTCCGCTTCGACCTGGGTGCCCATCCTGCTGCGCAACAAGTACAACATCCTGGACGTGCTGCGCGAGCACATCCACCAGCTGCAGGTGCTGCGCCGCATGATCGAACGCGACGACGCCGAAGGTCTTGCCGAAGCCATCCGGAGAGCCAACTCGATACAACGCATCCTGCACTGATGGACCGGGCGGAAACGGGACGGGCCGGCGAGGCGGCCGCACGGGAGTTCCTGCGCGAAGCGGGATACGGGATCTGCGACACGAACTGGCGCTCGGGACCCTATGAGCTCGACATCGTGGCACGCAAAGGCGATGTGCTGCACTTCGTGGAGGTCAAGACCCGCCGGGAGGCATCGCTCACCCCGCCGTCGGCCGCGGCCACACGGCGGAAGTTCCTCGCCCTGAAACGTGCCGCCGTCCACTACCTGGCCCTCACGCACTGGCCGGGAGAGGTGCAGTTCGACCTGGCGAGCGTTATTTGCCGCAAGGACGGAACATTCCGGGTCGAGCTCGTGGAAGAGGCCATGGAATCCCACTGGTAATTTTGCAAATACGGCAAAATTGATTATTTTTGCAGCTTGAAAAACAAGCTCCTGGAGCACGGAACGGCCTCCGGCATGCAGCTCCGGGAATACGGAAAAACTTCAATACCAGCAAACACAGATGTGGCTCTATAATTTCGGGCTGACACTCTACGCATGGATCGTGCGTCTCGTAGCCCCCCGCTACCCGAAAGCCCGCCTGTGGACCGACGGCCGCAAGGCGCTTTTCGAACGCATGCGCCGCGCCATCGATCCCGAAGCACGGATTATCTGGATACATGTCGCATCGCTCGGAGAGTTCGAGCAGGGACGTCCCATTATCGAGCAGATCCGCAGGTTGCATCCCGAATTCAAGATCCTGCTCACCTTCTTCTCCCCCTCGGGATACGAGATCCGCAAGAACTACCCCGGAGCGGAGTATATCTTCTACCTGCCCATCGATACGCCGCGCAATGCCCGGACGTTCCTCGACATCGCCCACCCCGAAATCGCCATCTTCGTGAAATACGAATTCTGGCTCAACCTGCTCGCCGAACTCAAGCGCCGGAAGGTCCGCACCTACGTCGTCTCGGCCATCTTCCGCCGCAACTCGGTCTTCTTCCGCCCCTACGGCGGCATGTGGCGGCAGGCACTCGAGGCGTTCGACACGATGTTCGTACAGAACGAAGAGTCGAAGAAACTGCTGGCCACACTCGGATTCGACAACGTGCTGGTGGCCGGAGACACCCGCTTCGACCGCGTGGCCGAGATCGCCCGGGCCGCCAGGCGCATCGATCTGATCGACCGGTTCAAGGGCGACGCACGGCTCTTCGTGGCCGGCTCCACCTGGGGCCCCGACGAGGAGCTGCTCATTCGGCTGATGAACGACAACCCGCAGATCAAGTTCGTCATCGCCCCGCACGAAATGGACGAGAGCCGCATCGAACGGCTGATCACCGAAACCCGCGGCGGAGCCCTCCGCTATACGCAGTGCACGCCGCACACCCCCTTCGGATCGAAACAGCTGCTCATCCTCGACACCGTAGGCATCCTCGCTTCGGTATACGGCTATGCGACGTGGGGCTATATCGGCGGCGGATTCGGCGTCGGCATCCACAACACGCTTGAGGCCGCGACGTTCGGACTGCCCGTGGCATTCGGCCCCAACTATCAGAAATTCAAGGAGGCCCGTGATCTCGTAACACTCGAAGCGGCCCACTCGATCAGCAACTACGACGAGCTCAAGGCCTGGTTTACCCCGCTGCGCGACAACGAGGAGTTCCTGGCAAAGACCAGCCGCATCGCCCGCGACTACACGACCCGGCACCAGGGCGCAACGGGAATCATCGTCCGCACGATCTTCCAGCAGTAAGGAGCCGTTCGGGAAGGAGCAAAAAACACGGCGGAGGCATTTTCGAAAATGCCTCCGCCGCTGTTGTTCGGGCAAAACCGTTTATTCCGCACAAAGCCCTTCGCAATAGCTCCGGAACGTCTCCCACGGATAGTAGGGGCCGCCGTCGATCGGCAGTAGCGCATCACGCTCGTTGCAGAGCACCCGAACGCGGACATTGCCCGTCCGCTCGTGGCGGAAGAAGATAAACTGGATATTGGCGGCCATCGGCGAGACCTTTTCGATGCTCCAGCAGCTGCGGATCGAATCGGCATCCGAGATCCGGGCGGCGGAGACGGAGGCCTGCAGCAGCGAGGCCAGCGGAATCAAGTAGACATCATGGCCGAAACGGAGCGAAGCCGCGAGGTTCCGCTCGCCGTCGATCACCTCGCGCGCCGTCTCGACGATGTTGCGGAGCAGCGGGCGGGCCGAGGCGACGATCGGATCGCCGAAGCGGCTCGAAGGCCCCATCGTATAGTAGCAATAGGCATTCAGCGTGGCCCACAGGGCATTGAGCTCTTCGGAGGTGAAGGCGTCGTAGAAGGCAAGGTCGGGACGCGAGACATCCTGGGCGATCGACGTCAGCATGAAAAGATCGTACATGAACCCTTGCGGATCCGCAAGTTCGGGAGCCGCCTCCGTAAAGAGACTCGCTACCAGCCGCTCGGGATGCAGCCACGCCCGCTTGACACTGTCCGCGACGGCGTGGGAGCGGGGTCCCAGCTCGCCCATGGCAGGGACGCTGGCCAGATAGTCCATATAGCGGGCGCTCGACTCACGGGTCGTACGGATCCGGGGGTTGAGCTCCTTCAGCCGCTCGTTGAAGGCCGCCATGCTCAAGATACAACGGGGAACAAGCGTCGATCGGCTCTCGACAAGGCATTCACGACCGTGACGCGTGGAGAAGACCTCGGGCCACGACCGGAACATGCGCTCGGCAATGGCGCGATGTTCCTCCACGCCCCGCGGCGTCAGATCGCCGTAACGTCCCACGGCATCGGCGGCAAGCGCCTCGCCCTTCGCCAGAACCGTGCGGCCCAGCGGTGTGAGGGCATCCGCCGCAGCAGCGGCCCGCAGCGGAACGAGCGGCGCCGTATAGAGCTCCTCGGCGTAGTGATACCGGCTGCCATGACGTCCGTAATGGCTGATATAGAAGGGATGGTAGCCTTTCGGAACGGGGACCTCCTCCGAAGGAAGGTATTCATAGGAGTGGTAGACCCCGGCCGAGCGCTCGGGGTTGGCGGCAATCTCTTCGGGCGCGGTCTGCGCCGCAACGCTTCCGGCCGCCAGCACGGCAAGGGCCGGCAGCCACAGATTCAACGATCGGAGGTTCATAATCAGGATTTGTGGGTCATGATATTCAGCACGAGGCGGTCGGTTTCGTTCATGCCGTCGCGGCCGATGGCCGTGAGGTTGCGGATGCACTTGTCCACATCCTCCTCGATGATCCCCTCGACCGGCGTTACGCAATGGCCGTCCATGGCCATCATCGCCGAGAGCATCGCCGTCGAGACGCCGCTCGTGAGCTTCATCGCACAACTCGGCTTCGCTCCGTCGCAGATCATGCCCGTAAGGTTGGCAATCATGTTCTTCACCGCTGCGGCAATCTCGGCATAGCCGCCGCCCATGAGGTAGGTAACGCCGCAGCTCGAACCCGTGGCCGCCACCACGCAGCCGCACAGGGCCGACAGGCGCCCGAGGCTCTGCTTGATGTAGACGACCGTCAGGTGGCTCAACGTCAGGGCGCGGATCGTCTGCTCCTCCGTGGCATGGGTCTCCTCGGCGAAGACCGTAACGGGCAGCGTCGCGGCGATACCCTGGTTGCCGCTTCCCGAGTTGCTCATCACGGGGATCATCGCTCCCGCCATGCGGGCGTCGCACGCCGCGGAGGTATAGGAGAGCACCCGCGTAAAGATGCTGTCGCCCATAATCTTCCGCTCACGGTCGCAGCGCAGCGTGCGGCCCACGCAATGGCCGAAATCACCGGCAAAGGCCTGCTCGGCGGCCGCCTTGTTCAACCGGCTTGTCTCAAGGATGAAGCGGATTTCGTCCAGCGGTGCCGTGAGGGCAAAATCCCAGACACGGCGCAGCGTCAGAGGCACCTCGCCCTCCTCCTTCTCGTCGGACGAAGGGCTGCGCCGGTCGAGCAGCACCTCGCCGTCGCGCTCAACGTAAACGAAGCGCGTGTGGCCGCCGGCAATGACCGCCACGGCACGATGCCCTGCGGCCGCAGCCTCCACCTCGATGTAGAGTTTCTCCTCGATCGCCTCCTTCAGCGCAATCGAAATGCGCTTTTCGTCGATATAGCGGCGCCCCTCCTCCACGGCCTCGGGCGTTACGTCGCGCAGGACTTCGAGCTGGTACTCCGAACGGCCGATCAGCGCGCCGAGTGCCACGGCAATCGGCAATCCGATCATACCCGTTCCGGGGATGCCGACCCCCATGGCATTCTTGAGGATATTGGCACTCAAACGCACCGCAATCGTCTCGGGACGGCAGCCCAGCGTCTCGGCGGCACGCGCCACACACAGGGCCACGGCAATCGGCTCGGTACAGCCGATAGCGGGTACGACTTCTCGCCGGATCAGCGCAATGATCCGTGCACGCTCCTCGGGAGGTATCATTCGGGGTTCCATAGGCAGGCTGGTTTTTTCGGAAAACAAAGATACGAAAATTTCGCTACTTTTGCCCCGAAGCTGCAATATCGACGATGGAAAATCCCAAAAACCGCAAATGGCGGGTTCTGCACAGCGAATACCTCGCCCGCAAGCCCTGGTTTACCGTACGCCACGAAAGCCTCGCGCTGCCCGACGGGCGCACGATTCCCGACTACTACGTCTTCGAATACCCCGAATGGGTCAATATCACGGCCATCGACCGTGAAGGAAGGTTCGTCATGATCGACCAGTACCGCCACGGCCTCGGCGAAACCTCGTACGAGATTCCGGCCGGCGTGGTGGAGCCGTCGGATGCATCGCTGCTCGACGCCGCGCGGCGCGAGCTGCGCGAAGAGACCGGCTACGGCGGCGGAGAATGGCGCCTGCTGACCAGCATCTCGGCCAACCCCGCGACGCAGAACAACCTCACGCACTGCTTCCTCGCCACGGGCGTCGAACGGATCGGAGAGCAGCAGCTCGATGCCACGGAGGATATCCGCGTGCACCTCTTCTCGCGCGACGAAGTGCGCGAACTGCTCCGCACGGACCGCATCCGGCAGGCGCTGATGGCAGCACCCCTGTGGCGCTATTTCGCAGAAACGCCCGAGGCCGGCGAACCAGCCCCGGGACCTAAGGAAAAGATGATTCGATAAGATTCCCGCCGTAACGACAGACGGATCTCCGCATTGATCAGAGCCGAACAAGGAAAGATGCCGGGACCTCCGGGTATCTTGCTTCCGGTCAGAACTTGTGAACGGCACGAACGCTCCACTCCGAAGCCTTGCCTCCTCCTTCGTCCAGAATCTCTCCGTACGGCTTTCGATAGGCGCGCCAGACAATATCCGGAGAGCAACCCACATCA